>LNET01000097.1 GCA_001464055.1 Burkholderiales bacterium Ga0077543 | reverse complement strand
GCCGCTGCCGTTGTCGCCCACGATGGGCTTGGGCATGAAAGTGGCGGTCTTGCCGTATGCGGCGGCCACGTTGTGGATGACGTACTTCTGGAGCTGCACCCAGTCGGCGCGCTGGATCAGCGTGCTGAACTTGGTGCCGATCTCCATCTGGCCGGCATTGGCCACTTCGTGGTGGTGCACTTCGACAGGGATGCCCAGGCTTTCCAGGATGAGACACATCTCCGAACGCAGGTCCTGGCCGCTGTCGACCGGGGGCACGGGGAAGTAGCCACCCTTCACCGCAGGGCGGAAGCCGCTGTTGCCGTGCTCGTATTCCTTGCCGGTGTTCCAGGCGGCTTCTTCACTTTCGATCTTGCTGAAGCAGCCCGACATGTCGTTCGACCAGCGCACGCTGTCGAACACGAAGAACTCGGGCTCGGGGCCAAAGTAGGCGGCGTCGCCCAGGCCGCTGCTCTTCATGTAGGCCTCGGCGCGCTTGGCCAGAGAACGCGGGTCGCGTTCGTAGGGCTTGCCGTCGGCCGGGTCGACCACGTCGCAGGTGAGGATGACGGTCGGTTCCTCGAAGAACGGGTCGACGTTGGCGGTGTTCGGGTCCGGCATCAGCAGCATGTCGGATGCTTCGATGCCCTTCCAGCCGGCGATCGACGAACCATCGAAGGCATGGCCGGAGGTGAACTTGTCTTCATCGAAGTGCGAAACAGGCACGGACACGTGCTGTTCCTTGCCGCGGGTGTCGGTGAAGCGGAAGTCGACGAATTTGGCTTCGCTTTCCTTCACCAACTTCATCACGTCGGCAACAGTTTTTGCCATGCAGATCTCTCCTAGCGGGGCGCGGGGTTTGGGTTGATTGTTTCTGGTGGGCCGTCGGACACCCTGGAACCAAGGCAGCGATCAGGCGCCAGGGAATCTAGCAGAAAGCATGCCCATGGCCGGCTGGGGCGACCGGCAAGTGCGCACAACCTTGGTGCATGGCCAGGCACCAGCTTGGCCCGGCCTGGCGGCGCTATCGCACCATCTCCGGGCCGAGTCGGGCCCCATGGGCGAGAAGTCCGTCACGCAGTGCTGCAAAAGCGTGCAAAGGGTCGACGGCCGATTTCACGCCCAGTTCAATGTGCCGACCGTGTTGCGGGTGGTCCACGCTGGGCAGGCTGAAGACCTTGACGCCGTCGAAACGGGCCTCGATGGCTTCCATCAGCGGCGTCAGGCTCGCCTCCATCGCGCCATAGACGATGACCGAACGCTCGACCTGCCGCGCCCCGCCGTGCAGGTGGGGATAGCGGGTGTCCAGCAGCCACTCGATCATCGGCCAGGCCATCACCGGGAAACCCGGCAGGAAGTGCACGTGACCGAGGCTGAAGCCAGGAATCTTGTTGTACGGATTGGGCACGATCTGCGCACCGGCCGGGAAGGTACCCATGTTCATGCGATGCAGGTTGTCGGGGCGGTCGGGCTCGAAGGGCTGGCCCTGCTCGGCAGCGACATCGCGCATGCGCTCCAGGATCAGGTCGCGGGCCATCGGGTGCAGTTCCAGCGGCAGGCCGGCCGCTTCGGCGGCGCACTGGCGGGTGTGGTCGTCGGGCGTGGCGCCGATGCCGCCGCAGGAAAACACCAGGTCGCCGCTGCCCAGCGCGTCGGCCACGGCGCGGGTGATGCGCGGCCGGTCGTCGCCGACATAACGCGCCCAGGACAGCATCAGCCCGCGCGCCGACAGCAGTTCGATGCACTTGGACAGATGCTTGTCCAGGCGCTTGCCAGAGAGGATCTCGTCGCCGACGATGATGAGTCCGATGTCCATGGGGCAGTCTCAGGGGGGTGCAGGCAGGGCGCGGGGGGTGTCGACCGCGGCAGCGATTGGAACCGATGCCCGCAGGGCCTGCAGTTCGGCCAGCAGGAAGTGCGCGAACCAGGCCGCGGCGAAAACGAATACGAGGGTGTAGAGCCACAGCGACAGCAGTGCCAGCAGCGGCGCCAGCACCAGCGCCATCGCGCCCAGCGCCCAGATCAGCGATGGCGCGGCGCCCAGGAAACCGCAGGCCACGCCCATCGCCAGCAACTGCAGGCGGTGGCGCTGCAGCAGCAGCCGGCGCTCTTCGACGCTGGCATGCCGTGCCAGAACGCCGAAGGCCAGTACCTGCTGGGTGAGCCAGCCCCACACCAAGGGTGGCAGCAGCAGCACCAGGGGCGGCACCAGCCACAGCGGCACGCTCAGCACCAGCACCACCAGGGCCAGCGCGGCCGCAACCAGGGTTCGACCCAGGCATTGCATCCAGCCCGCGCCCTGGCGTGCCTGCAGGTCCGGAAAGCGCCTGGCAAGGACCTGACGCACGATGGCCGGCGTCATCATCGTGGCCACCAGCAGCAGGGTGCCCAGCACCACCAGCGGCACCATCAGGGCCACCACGATCAACGGCGCCAGCACGCTGCGAAACGCCTGCAGCCCCAGCCGGTCCAGCCAGCCCAGCAGCACCTGCAGCAGCGCCCAGCCGTCGAGTACGGCGCGGGTGCCGGCCACGGCGCTTTCCCAGTACAGCCAGCCCAGCAGCGCCAGCGCCACGCCACCCAGCAGCAGCGGCCCCAGCGACCAGAGCATCAACCTGGGGTGCAGGCAGTAGCCTGCGGCCCGGGCCAGCGCGTCGAAGATCGCCCTCACCAACCCGCCAGCCGCTTCAGGCCCAGCCACTGCTGGGCCCAGAAACCGCGACCGTAGTCGCGGCCCTCGAGTTGGTCGCGGATGCCGGTGGCCGGGTAGGCGTCGTCCCAGCGGGCGCTGCCGAACCACTGGTCCCACACCGGGAACAGCACGGCATAGTTGCAGCCCCCCAGGCTGCCTGCGCCGGCCGACTCATGACCCACGCCGATGGCATGGTGCACGCGGTGGAACTGCGGGCTGACCAGCAGCCGCCCCAGCACCGGGCCGAACGAGAGGCGCACGTTCGCGTGGGCCAGGCTCTCCAACAGCTTCTTGCAGGCCACCAGCGCCACGAACTGTGCCGGCGGCACGCCCAGCAGCAGCCCGGCCAGCACGAAGATGCCGTCGCGCAGCAGGTCGTCCAGCAGGTGGTTGCGGCTGTCCGTCCACATCGTCATCTGGCGCTGGCTGTGGTGCAGCGCGTGCAGCTTCCACCACCAGCCCAGGCTGTGCTGGCCCCGGTGGACGGCGTAGTCGATCAGGTCGAACAGCAGCAGGTAGACGAGGAAGCTCACCCAGGCCAGGTCGGTGACGCCAGGCCACAGACCGTCCACCGACCAGGCCGGCAGGCCGGCCAGGCGCAGCTGCCCGACCAAGCCATCCCACAGCGGCTGCACGGCGAAGAACAGCGCCAGGCGAAGCAGGCCCAGCCGGTGGATCAGGGTGTAGAGCACGTCCACGCGCACCGCGGCGCGGTCGACCACGGCTTCGGCCGGGCGCCAGCGCTCGAGCGTGCGCCACAGCGTGAGCATCACCCCGATCTGCAGCAGGCCCACCAGCAGCCAGCCGGTGGCGACGAAGGCATCCTCGAGCAGGTTGCCCCAGCCCAGCTCAAACACCAGGGGCTGCACGGCGCCTTCGAACAGCCACTGCTGAACCTGGCCGAACGCGTCGGACAGCGCGTTCACGGCAGCACGGCACGCCGGGCGGCAGCGCCGTATCGCGGGTGCTCGCGCAGGGTGGCGAAGCACAGGCCGCGCGCCTTCAGGCCGGTGATCAGGGGCTCCAGCACGGCCGGCGCCCAGGCGTCCTGGCGCGACCAGATGCCCAGGTGGGCCAGCAGCACATCGCCTTCACGAATGTCACGCAGTGCCTGCTGCAGCAGCTGGGCATTCGGGTACCTGTCGCTGGGCAGCTCGTCGCCCAGGAAACCTGCCGCCGACCAGCCGACATGGGTCCAGCCGCAGGCCTGCGCCGCCTGCAGCAGGGCCGGCGAGGTCTTGCCACCCGGCGCCCTGAAGATGGCGCCCATCGCCTGGCCGGTCATCGCGGCCAGGCGCTGCGCCGGCCGTGCCAGCTCGGCGCAATAGCCCGCCGCGTCCAGCACGCGCGGGCGTCTTGCCTGCGGCCCGGCGGTGGGCCGCACCCGAAGGCCGCCGGCCACGTCGGCCTGCCAGACGTCGTGGTCCCAGGTGTGGGAGCCGAAGGCGTGGCCCTCGTCGGCGCGGTCCCGCCACCAGGCCGCCCAGCCCTCGTCCAGGCTGGTGCCGCCGGTCTTCGTGCGCTCGTTGGCCAGGAAGAAAGTGACACGCACCGCGTGGCGCTTGAGCACGTCGGCCACGAGCGGCGCCACGGCCATGTGGCCGGTGTCGAAGCTGAGGTAGACGGGGCGTTCGCAGGCCGGCGGCGACGGGGCGGCCGCCGCCGAAGCAGCCAGGACCAGGGCCGCCGCCGCCACGGCCGGGGAATGCCGGCGGCCGCCTTCAGAGCCGGGGCGCATGGTCCAGGGTCCACACGCCATGGGGCGAGCGGCCCACCGCCACCTGGCGCACCACCTGGCGGGATTCGATGTCGATGACGGTGAGCTTGCGCGCCCAGCGCGAGGTCACAAGCAGGGTACGGCCGTCGCGCGTGACTTCCATGCAGTCCGGGCCACCGGGTGCGGGCAGCTGCGACACCACGGTCATCGTGCGCGTGTCGACCTGGCTGATGCTGTTGGCCACGCGGTTGCTGACGAAGACATGACGCCCGTCCCCCCGTGCGCGGAACGCATGTGCACCGGCCCCGGTCTCGATGCGGCCCAGGAGCTTCGGCGCCGCACCGCCGACGTCCCAGGCCTGGACGAAGCGGTCGCCGGTCAAGGCCACCAGCAGGGTGCGGTCATCGGCCAGCAGGAAGATGTCGGCCGGCATGCGGCCGACAGCCCGCTTCCAGCGCGGCAACTGGGTCGCCAGGTCGATGGCCAGCACCTCGTCGCTGTCCTGGAGCGAGGCATAGACCACGGTGCTGCGGCTGTCGATGGCCAGGTGGCTGGGTGTCTTCGGCGCCGGCAGGCGCTTGGCCAGCCGCAGGGGCGCCGCGTCTGCTGGTCGCCAGTGGTAGATGTCGACATGGTCCAGCCGGTTGGCAGCGGTCACGAACCAGCGCAGGTCGGGGCTCAAGCGCAGGTGGTAGGGGTCGACGATGTCGGTGAGCGTGCGCTGGACGAGGCCCGTGGCAGGGTCCAGGAACGTCAGCGAATTGCTGCCGGCGTTGGCCACGATGAGACTGCGCTCGTCGGGCGTCATGTACAGATGGTGCGGCTCCTTGCCGGTGGGCGTGCGACGCAACACGCCGAGGCTGGCCGGCTCGATCAGGCTGAGGTCGGCGTCCTGCGAATTCAGCACGAAGATCGGCGGGCCTGGCCGGCCTGACCAGCCCGGCGACCCGAACCCGGCCCGGGCGGCAGGCAGCGCGGCGGCCAGGGGCAGTGCCAGCAGGCCGCGACGCGCGATCACCTGTCGTCGCCGCCGCCGAACACGCCGCCCAGCAGGCCGCCACCGGCCAGGCCACCGAGCATGCCGCCTTGTTCGCGCGAGCCGCCGTTCTGCGGGGCCGCGGCAAACACGCGCGAGGCCAGGCGCGAGAACGGCAGGCTCTGCAGCCAGATCGTGCCCGGGCCGCTGAGCTTGGCAAAGAACAGGCCTTCGCCGCCGAACAGCGCCGTCTTGATCTTGCCCACGTATTGGATCTCGAAGTCCACCGTGCCGGTGTAGGCGACCACGCAGCCCGTGTCGACCAGCAAGGACTCACCGGCGCGAAGTTCGCGCCTGACGACGGTGCCGCCGGCGTGCACGAAGGCCAGGCCGTCGCCTTCGAGCTTCTGCATGATGAAGCCCTCGCCACCGAAGAAGCCGACACCCAGCTTCTGCTGCAGCGCAATGCCCAGCGAGACACCGCGCGCGGCGCACAGGAACGCGTCCTTCTGGCAGATGAGCAGGCCGCCCAGCTGGCGCAGGTCCATCGGCAGGATCTTCCCCGGGTAGGGCGCGCCGAAGGCAATGCGCGCCTTGCCGGCACTGGCGTTGGTGTAAACCGTCGTGAACAGCGACTCGCCTGTCACCAGGCGCTTGCCGGCACCCAGCAGCTTGCCGAACAGGCCACCGCCGGCGTTTTGCCGGCCGTCGCCGAAAACCGTGTCCATGGTGATCGCCGGATCCATGAAGAACATGCTGCCGGCTTCGCCGACGGCGGCCTCGCCTGGGTCGAGTTCGACCTCGACGAACTGCATCTCGGCGCCCTTGATCTCGTAGTCCACCACGTCCATGCCCACGCTTTTTCTCCCGGGGTTAGCCTGAATAACCAGACACCTGGGAATGGTAACCAAAGGCTGGGGCGCACGCGGTGCCCGCACCCGGCTGCTGTTGCATGCCGTTGCACAGCCGACGGTTTTGACGATGGCCTAAACACCAGCGGCTGCGCAAAATTCCCGGACATATGCAAAACGGCTTTGGATCACTCGTTGCCCCGTTGACGCTGGACGCACTGTCGGCCGCCGCCGTGCTGATGCTCATTTCGGCCCTGGCACTCAGTGGGGCTGCGGTGCGCCACCCGCAGCACCGCGGGCTGCTGTGGTGGCAGGCTGCGCTCTGGCTCGCCGCCGGTGGCACCACGCTGGCGGCCCTTTGGCCGGCAGGCGCTCTGGGCGAGGCGGTCATCGGCTGGCTGGTGCACCTGCTGCTGCTGCAGTGGCCGATACTGCTGCTGGCCGGCCTGCGTCGCTTCAACGGCCGCCAGGGCCTGCCCGCCGACGGTGCGCGCGACTGGGGCGTGCTCATCGCTGCCGCCTTCGTGCACACCCTGGCCGCCATCTGGCACGACACCGCAGTGCTGGCCTGGGCCGCTGCCGGCGCCACGGCCGGCCTTCACCTGTACGTGGCTGCGCTGGTGTTCATGGGCGACGGTGGCCGCGACGGCACGCCACTGCAGGCCCTGGGTGCCGCCACGGCACTGGCTGGCCTGGCGCCGGCGCTGGCGGTGCTGCCCACGGGTGACGCGTCGGCCTGGCTGGGGGCCCAGGCGCTGGCCGCCGGGCTGGCCGCCGTGGTCATGGCCTTCGTCGTGCTGACCCTGCTGTACGAACGCACCGAAAAACAACTTCGCGCGTCGCGCAGGCGTCTGCGCGTGCTGGCCAACCTGGACCCGCTGACCCAGGTGCCCAACCGCCGCCACTTCCAGGACCTGGCCCACCGCGTCCTGCGCACCGACCCCGAAGGCAGCGCGGTTCTGCTCATCTTCGACATCGACCACTTCAAGCACATCAACGACCACCTGGGCCACGCCGCCGGCGACCGCGCCCTGTGCCTGGTGTCGGGGAGCGTCCTGGAGCATCTGCGGGCGCAGGACGTGGCCGGCCGCCACGGCGGCGACGAATTCGTACTGCTGCTTCGCCGCGCCAACCTGCAGCACGCCATGGCAGTGGCCTCGCGCATCGTCTACGAGGTGCAAAAGCGCGCTGGTGCCAACCTGCTTCCCACCATCACCTTGAGCTTCGGGGTGGTTCAGGTCGCGCCCGAAGAGACCCTGCCCGACGCCTTGCGCCGTGCCGACCAGGCCTTGTACGAAGCCAAGCGCCAGGGGCGGTCGCGCGCGGTCGCGGCCGAAGGCGACGAGGCTCGGCCCGTGTTCCACGAAAGCCAGCGGCTGGGACTGACCGCATGCTGATAATCCGCGCATGCTCGCCGTTGTTGCCGTCAGCCTGGGTGCCGCCTTGGGCGCCCTGCTGCGCTGGGTTCTGGGCCTGGGCCTGAATGCAGCGTTTCCGGCCTTGCCGCTGGGCACGCTGACGGCCAATCTGCTGGGGGGCTATCTGGTCGGCCTGGCGGTGGGCCTGTTCAGCCTGCACACCGAGCTTGCGCCCGAATGGCGCCTGTTCGTCATTACCGGATTCCTGGGCGGGCTGACCACCTTCTCGACCTTTTCCGCCGAAGTCGTGCACGCCGTGCAGCAGGGTCGCCTGGGCTGGGCCGCAGCCACCATGGCGCTGCACCTGGCAGGCTCGGTGGCACTGACCTTCGCCGGCCTCGCCACGAGCGCGGCATTTAGGGCCTGAGGCCCAGGCCGAGATGGGGTGCGAACCTAGAATCGTGACCTCTGGCTCCTCCATGAACGGCGCCTTCCCGGCCCGGCGCGGCAGCCCCAAGCAACCACCCCGCTAGACCCCCTGCACATGACACCTGCCGAGATCCTGGCCCAGCACGGCCCCCGCGAAGCCATGGACTACGACGTCGTCGTCGTCGGTGGTGGCCCGGCCGGCCTGGCCACCGCCATCCGCCTGAAGCAGCTGGACGCCGCGATCAACGTCGTCGTGCTGGAAAAGGGCAGCGAGCCCGGCGCTCACACCCTGAGCGGCGCGGTGATGGACCCACGTGCCCTGACCGAGCTGTTCCCCGACTGGAAAGACCGTGGCGCGCCCTTGAACCAGCCCGTCACCGGTGACGAGGTCTTGTTCCTGGGGGCGAATCACGCCAGCCGCACGCCGGCCTGGCTGATTCCCGACTGCCTGCACAACCACGGCAACTTCGTCATCAGCCTGGGCGCAGTGACGAAGTGGCTGGGCGAACAGGCCGAGGCACTGGGCGTGGAGATCTTTCCCGGCTTCACGGCCGCGGAAGTGCTGTTCGACGAGGCCGGCAACGTGCGCGGCGTGGCCACCGGCAACCTGGGCGTCGGCAAGGACGGCCAGCCGCACGAGGGCTTCCAGCTCGGCATGGAGCTGACCGCGAAGTACACGGTATTCGCCGAAGGCTCGCGCGGCCACCTGGGCCGGCAGCTGATCACGAAGTTCGCGCTGGATGAAGGCCGCGACCCGCAAAGTTACGCGCTGGGCGTGAAGGAACTGTGGGAGATTCCGGCCGACAAGGCCAGGCCAGGCCTGGTCGTGCACAGCGCCGGCTGGCCGATGGACGAGAGCACCTATGGCGGCGGCTTCCTCTACCACCTGGAAGGCAACAAGGTCACGCTGGGCTTCGTCACCGGCCTGGACTACCAGAACCCCTGGCTGAGCCCGTTCGAGGAAATGCAGCGCTGGAAGACGCACCCAGCCATCCGCGCCCACATCGAAGGCGGCAAGCGCATCGGCTACGGCGCCCGCGCCATCACTGCAGGCGGTCTGCTGAGCCTGCCCAAGCTGGTGTTCCCCGGCGGGGCCCTGGTGGGCTGCGAGGCCGGGATGCTGAACGCCGCGCGCATCAAGGGCAGCCATGCGGCCATCAAGAGCGGCATGCTGGTGGCCGAAGCCATCGCCCCGGCGCTGAAGGCCGGACGCAGCCACGACGAGTTGTCCGCCTACCCTGAAGCTTTCGAAGCCAGCTGGCTGTTTGCCGAACTGAACGCCACGCGCAACTTCAAGCAGTGGTTCAAGCAAGGCAACACGGTCGGCACCCTGATGACCGGCGTCGAGCAGTGGCTGCTGCCCAAGCTGGGCATGAAGAGCCCGCCCTGGACCATCCACCGTCGCACGCCCGACCACGCCCGGATGCATGCCGCCGGGCAGGTGGAGCGCATCGTCTACCCCAAGCCCGACGGCCAGTTGACCTTCGACCGCCTGAGCAGCGTGTTCATCAGCAACACCAACCACGAAGAAAACCAGCCGGCGCACCTGACGCTGAAGGACGCCAGCGTGCCGGTGGCCGTGAACCTGGCGAAGTTCGCCGGCCCCGAGGCGCGTTATTGCCCGGCCGCGGTGTACGAGTACGTGCAGAAGAAGGGGGCCGACGAACTCGTCATCAACGCCCAGAACTGCGTGCACTGCAAGACCTGCGACATCAAGGACCCGACCCAGAACATCGTCTGGGTCACCCCCGAAGGCGGCGGCGGCCCCAACTACGCCGGCATGTAAGGCGGCTGCCGCTGGCCATTCCGGACCGCATTGCTGAATTTCCTGCCGCGTCCTTCCTTTCGCCAGCTGCTGCTGGTGGCTTTCCTGCTCGTGGCGCTGCTGCTGGCGGCGGTGTCTCTGCGCGGGCTGTTCACGTTGCAGGGCCTGCTCGACCGCAGCCAGGAAGGCGCGCGCCAGGCGGTGCAGCTGCGGGCGCACGTCGAGCGGCTGGGCGAGCACCGGCTGACGATGGAACGCGCCGCGCGTCAGTACCTGGTGCTGGGCGACCGGGCCCTGCGCCAGACCTTCGAACGCGCCGCCGACGACGCTGCAGCCCAGGTGCGGGCACTGGAACGCGCCGACGTGCCCGCAGGACTGGGCCGGCGCTGGCGGGCCCAGGTCAACGACATCGGCCGCAGCCTGGACGGCAGTGGCGCGGCTGCGTCGCCGCGCGACGACCAGGTCTCGCAGGACTTTCGCGAACTCGACACGCTGGTCGACCAGATGGCCGAGCAGGTGCGCCGCCTGGCCGAGGCCCGCAACGATGCGCTGCAGGCCGAACTGGACCAGGGCCGCACCGCCTGGGGGCGGCAGGTGGCCGGTGCCATCGGCTTCGCCCTGGCCCTGGCCCTGGCCCTGGCCTTCGGCCTGGCGCGGCCACTGCGGCGGGTGGAACAGGCCATCGTCGGCCTGGGCGAGAACCGGCTGGACGAGCGCATCGACATCCAGGGCCCTTCGGACGTGCGTCAGATCGGCCGCCGACTGGACGCGCTGCGCCAGCGCCTGGCCGAGGCCGACGCCGACAAGGCGCGCTTCCTGCGCCATGTCTCGCACGAGCTGAAGACGCCGCTGGCGGCGCTGCGTGAAGGCGTGGCCCTGCTGAACGACGGCGTCACCGGCCCGCTGTCGCCGAACCAGCAGGAAGTGGCGCACATCCTGGCCGACAACACCGCCACCCTGCAGCGCCGCATCGAGGACCTGCTGCGCTTCAATGCCGCAGCCTTCGCGGCGCAGCGCGTGGTGCGCCGGCCGGCCGACCTGCCGGCCCTGGTGCAGCGCCTGGTCGACGAGCAGCAGCTGCAATGGCGTGCGCGCGGGCTCGAAGTGGCGTTGCAGCGGCAACCGGCCGATACCGCCATGGTGGCCGAGGTCGACGCCGAACTGCTGGGCACGGCGCTGTCGAACCTGCTGTCCAACGCGATCCGCTACAGCCCGAAAGGCGGTGCCATCGTCGTGACCCTGGCACGTGAAGGCGACGGCCTGGCCATCGAGATCACCGACGAAGGCCCGGGCGTTCCCGAGGCCGAACGTGGCCGCATCTTCGAGCCGTTCTTCCGCGGCCAGGTCCAGCCGGTCGATCCTACGGGCCAGGGCCTGGCCGGCACCGGCATCGGCCTGTCCATCGTCGCCGAGACCGTGGCCGCCCACGGCGGGCGCATCAGCTGCATGCCCGCGAACACGGCCATCGGCTTGCCGCATGATGCAGGCCCTGGCGCCCGCTTTCGCATTGAACTTCCGCATGTCTTTCCCGACTGATCCCCCGCCGCCATCACCACGCGCCTTCATTGCCGGCTGCGCTGCAGCCTTGTGGCTGGCTGCCGGCTGCACCACGCCGGCGCCGGCGCCGGTGCCACCGCCCGAGCAACCCGCGCCGGCCCCGGCGCCAGCGCCGCAGCCCGCACCCGAGCCGACGCCGGCACCCGCGCCACAGCCGGCTCCGGCGGTCGACCCGGCCCAGACCGAAGCCGACACCGCGGCCCGCCGGCTGCTGGCATTCCACGAACGCCTGCGCGAACTGAGCCCGGCCGACCTGGCCCGAGAAGTCGCCCGGCTGGGCGAGCCAGCCGAGCCCGTCGCCCGCCTGGAACTGGCCCTGGTGCTGGCCCAGACGCGCCAGAACGGCGACCTCGGGCGGGCGCTGGCGCTGATCGAACCGGTGACCAAGGCCACCCCGCCCGGCCCGCTGCAAAAGTTCGCCAGGCTGCTGCAGGCCCGCCTGCTGGAGCAGCGCCGGCTCGAAGAACAGCTGGAACGCCAGAACCAGCAGTTGCGGGAGCAGCAGCGCAGGCTGGACCAGCTGACGAGCCAGATCGAGGCCCTGCGCGCCATCGAACGCAGCCTGACGATGCGGCCTGCAGCACCGCCAGCGGCGCCCGGCGCCGCACCGCGATGAACGCTGCGGCCACCGCCGCCCATGTGCTCCTGGTCGACGACGACGCCGACCTGCTGCGCCTGCTTGGCATGCGCCTGGCTGCTGCCGGTTACCGCGTCAGCAGCGCCGATTCCGCCGAGGCCGCGATGGCGCAACTGGTGCAGGAGCGGCCCCAACTCGTCATCAGCGA
Source organism: Burkholderiales bacterium Ga0077543 (assembly GCA_001464055.1). Taxonomy (GTDB): domain Bacteria; phylum Pseudomonadota; class Gammaproteobacteria; order Burkholderiales; family Burkholderiaceae_C; genus Rubrivivax. The sequence continues at coordinate 41,644 of LNET01000097.1, read as the reverse complement.
CGTGCAGTTGCCCGGCGACGACGGGCTGGCGCTGTTCGAGCGCATCCGCGAACGCCACCCTTCTTTGCCGGTGATCCTGCTCACCGCGCATGGCAGCATCCCCGACGCCGTGGACGCCACCGCCCGCGGCGTGTTCAGCTACCTGACCAAGCCTTTTGATGGCAAGGCGCTGCTCGACCTGGTAGCGCGGGCGCTGGCGCTGTCGCCGGTGCCGGCCAGCAACAGCCAGGCTCCGGCGGCCTGGCGAGCCGCCGTGGTCAGCCGCAGCGCGTGCATGGAAGAGCTGCTGGCCGAAGCCCTGCTGGTGGCGCAAAGCGGCGCCAGCGTGCTGATCCGCGGCGAAAGCGGCACCGGCAAGGAAGTGCTGGCCCAGGCCATTCACCAGGCCAGCCCGCGCGCGGCCAAGCCCTTCGTCGCGGTGAACTGCAGCGCCATCCCGGAAGCGCTGCTGGAAAGCGAACTCTTCGGCCATGTCAAGGGCGCGTTCACCGGGGCGCTGCAGAACCACCGCGGCCTGTTCCAGGTGGCCGACGGCGGCACCCTGTTCCTCGACGAGATCGGCGATATGCCGCCGGCATTGCAAGTCAAGCTGCTGCGTGTGCTGCAGGAACGTTCGGTGCGGCCGGTGGGGGCCAGCCAGCCAGTGCCGATCGACGTGCGCGTGCTGTCGGCCACGCACCGCGACCTGGACGCCTTGCTGGCCGACGGCAGCTTCCGCGAAGACCTGTTCTACCGCCTGAACGTCGTCACGCTGACCCTGCCCAGGCTGGCCGAGCGGCGCGAAGACATCCCGCTGCTGGCCCAGCATTTCCTGGCAACGCTGGCCGCGCGCCAGGGCAAGCGCGTGAACGCGTTCGCCCCCGAGGCGCTGCGCCTGCTGGCCACCGCCGCCTGGCCGGGCAACGTGCGCCAACTGCACAACGTCGTCGAACAGGTGTGCGCGCTGGCGACCACGCCGATCGTGCCGCTGGCGCTGGTGCAACGCGCGCTGCGCGTGCCCAGCCTGGAAGTGCTGAGCTATTCCGAGGCCCGCCGCCGCTTCGAACGCGACTATCTGGTCGGCCTGCTGAAGCTGAGCGACGGCAACGTGGCAGACGCGGCACGCCTGGCCGAACGCAACCGCACCGAGTTCTACCGGCTGCTGCAGAAGCACGGGCTGACGCCAGGGCGCTTCCGCAGCGACGGTGGCGATGTCGCGGCCGGCGACGAGGCTGTCGCCGAATAGCGACGCCCCCCACACCCCGGGTTTCCCTGGGGGATGGTCGTGACCACCTGGCCGGGCCCCCCGTGGCTGTCGCCAAATGGCGACGCTTTCCTCGGTTTCGGGCATCGGAACAAGGTGGACGACACAGCTAACTTGTTGATTCAGATCGCTTTTGATCGCGTGGCCCGGGGTTTGCCCTAGATCCCCTCGAGAGCGCCGTTTCGTGCGCTCGAGGACGACACCCCGGGCATGCAACGCCGCTTCTTCGCCACCCTGCTCATCGCCCTGGCCAGCAGCCTGTTCCTGGGCGCCAGCCCGGCACAGGCCTTCGGTTTCGACGACGTGGCCGAGATCGCGCGCCGCCAGGCCGCGCAGCCTTGGCAGGCCCCTGACGAACGCCTGCCGGCGGCCTTGTCGTCACTTGACTACGACGCTCTGCGCGACATCCGTTACCGCCCCGAACGCGCCATCTGGCGGGCCGAAGGCCTGCCTTTCGAACTGCAGTTCTTCCATCTGGGCGGCGGCAACCGCGTGCCGGTGGCGGTGCACGAAATCCACCAGGGCCAGGCGCGGGCGCTGCACTACGACGCCAAGGCCTGGAACTACGGCCAGCAGAAGCTGGACGCCGGCAGCTTCGGCGAACTGGGCTATGCCGGTTTCCGGGTGCACCATGCGCTGAACAACCCGGCCTACAAGGACGAACTGGTCGTCTTCCTGGGCGCGAGCTACTTCCGCGCGCTGGGCCGGGGCCAGCAGTACGGGCTTTCGGCGCGTGGCCTGGCCATCGACACGGTGGGGGCACCCGCCGGCGCTGCCGAGGAATTCCCGCGCTTCAAGGCCTTCTGGATCGAACGCCCGGCCGCCGACGCCACGACGCTGACGATCCATGCGCTGCTGGACTCGCCGCGCGCCACAGGTGCCTACCGCTTCGTGCTGCGCCCGGGCGAAGTCACGCAGATGGACGTGCAGGCCCGGCTGTTCATGCGTGCCGGCGCGGCCTCCGTGAACACCCTGGGCATTGCACCGCTGACCAGCATGTTCCAGCACGGCGAGAACCAACCGCGCGCCAGCGACTTCCGGCCGCAGGTTCACGACTCCGACGGCTTGCTGGTAGCCGGTGTGCCTGCCGGCGCCAGCGCCGAAGAATGGCTGTGGCGCCCGCTGTTCAACCCCGCCCGTCCGCTGGCCAGCAGCTTCGCGCTGCAGCGCCTGCGCGGTTTCGGCCTGCTGCAGCGCGAGCGCCGATTCGCGGCCTACGAAGACACCGAAGCCCGCTACGACCGCCGCCCCAGCACCTGGGTCGAACCGCTGGGCGACTGGGGCCCGGGCCGGGTCGAACTGCTGCTGCTGCCCACCCCCGACGAGACCCACGACAACATCGCTGCCTACTGGGTGCCCGCTGCCCTGCCCGCCCCCGGCCAGGCACTGGAACTGGCCTGGCGGCTGCACTGGCAGGGCGACCAGCCCACCGCACCGCCCACCGGCCACACCGTGCAGTCGCGTCGCGGCTTCGGCTGGCTGGACGCGGCGAAACCCGCGCCGCCTGCCGGCGAGATGCAGTGGCAACTGGACTTCGATGGCCCGGCGCTGCGCGCCCTGCCACCCGGCACCAACGTCGACGCCGTCGTCACCGCCCCGCCCGTGGGCGGGCGTGAGGTCGCGCGAGTCCTCGAAGCCCGGGCCTACCCGCACCCGCTGGGCGGCTGGCGCATGCACCTGCGCGTGCTGCGCACCGACCCCACACAACCCGTCGAACTGCGCGCCTACCTGCGCCATGCCGGCGGAGCCCTGACCGAGACCTGGACCGCCTTGATTCCGCAGGAGCAGCCATGACGATTTCTACCCGATCCAAGCCCATGACCACGCCCCCGATGCCACAACGCCTGAACCACGCCGCCCTGCGCCGCTATACCCATGGCGCAGCGCCACCGCTGCTGCGCGGCAGCATGACGCCGGTGCCCTGGCGGGGCTTCGTGGCCAGCGTGCGCGCGGTGCTGGGTGGTCAGGCAGCGCCAGGAGCTTTCGCCGGCGCCGCCGATACCGGCCCGCTGCAGGTCTGGCAAGAGGCCGCGCAACGGCGCCGCAACATGCTGCTGGTGCTGGTGCTGCTGTCGGCGCTGCTCGCCGCCACGCTGCTGGTGGTGACACAACCGCTGGACGCGCCGGGCCTGGCGCGCATCGCGCAGGTGGGCTTGTTCACCCTGCTGTTCGCCTGGGTGGCGGCTGGCTTCGTCACGGCGCTGATGGGCTACCGCGTGCTGCGCCGCGGCGACGTTCGCGGGCTGAGCCACGCCCAAGTGGCCGGCCAGGCCATCAGTGCCGAGGCGCGCACCGCCGTCATCATGCCCATCTGCAACGAACACGTGCCCACGGTCTTCGCCGGGCTGGCTGCGACGGCTGAATCTCTGGTGGCCGCCGGCGGCGCACGCCTGTGCGAGGTCTACGTGCTGTCCGACACTTCCGACGTGCCCACGCGCATTGCCGAACGCCAGGCCTGGGCGGCGCTGCGCGAGCGCTTCGAGGCCAGCGGCCTGCGTGTGCACTACCGCTGGCGCCTGCGCCGCACCCACCGCAAGGCCGGCAACGTGGCCGACTTCTGCCGCCGCTGGGGCCGCAAGCACCGCTACATGGTGGTGCTGGACGCCGACAGCGTGATGAGCGGCGAGTCCATTCTGGGCCTGGTGCGACTGATGGAGTCGCAGCCGCAGGCCGGCATCATCCAGTCGGCGCCGGTGGCTTGCGGGCTGGACACCGTGCACGCCCGCTCACAGCAGTTCGCCGGGCGTGTCACTGGCCGCCTGTTCGGCGCCGGCATGCAGTACTGGCAACTGGGCGAATCGCATTACTGGGGCCACAACGCCATCATCCGCATCGAGCCTTTCATGCAGCACTGCGCGCTGGCGCCGGTGAAGGGGCGCGGCGGACTGTCGGGCGACATCCTCTCGCACGACTTCGTCGAAGCCGCGCTGATGCGCCGCGCCGGCTGGCAGGTGTGGCTGGTGCCCGACCTGCCCGGCAGCTACGAACAGCAGCCCCCGCACCTGCTGGCCGAACTGCAGCGCGACCGCCGCTGGTGCCAGGGCAACCTGCAGAACGCCCGCCTGATCGCCGAACCCGGCCTGCACCGCGTGCACCGCGCCATGCTGGGCACGGGCGCGATGAGCTACCTGTCGGCGCCACTGTGGCTGGCCTTCGTGGGCGTGGGCGTGGGCTTGTGGCTGGAAGGCGGCCACGCGCTGCAGGCGGCCAACCCGCTGCTGGCCCCGGCCATCGCCGGCCTGTGGGCGGCCACGCTGGGCATGCTGCTGCTGCCGCGAGCCCTGGGCGTGGCCCTGGTCATCCAGCAGAACCAGCAGCACCTGTACGGCGGCATCTCCGGCCTGGTGCTGAGCGCGCTGCTGGAAGCGCTGCTGTCGGCGCTGCAGGCCCCCCTGCGCATGGCGGCGCACACGCTGTTCGTGCTGGGCGCGCTGACCGGCCTGAACCTGCAGTGGAAGTCGCCGCCGCGGCAGGCCGAGCGCCTGGCCTGGACCGACGCCGGCCGGTCGCTGGGTGCGCTGTCGCTGCTGGCCGCACTGGCCCTGGCCGCTGCCTTCGTCGCCAACCCCGGCATGGCCCTGTGGCTGGCACCGATGACGCTGCCGCTGCTGCTGGCCGTGCCCCTGGTGGTGTGGTGTGGCCGGCCAGAACTGGGCCGCGGGCTGCGCCGCCTGGGCCTGCTGCTGACGCCCGAGGAAGTGGCGCCGCCGCGTGTGCTGCAACGCGCCTGGGCCGAAGCGGGCTTGCCGCTTCCCGCGCCGACCGATGCAGCCCCTGCCAAGGCACCGGTGCTGCCGCTGCGGCCGGGCGTCCGGACCAGCGTTCGTGCGGCCGGCCCCGCAGTCAAGCTGGGCTGAACGACTCGTTCAGGGTCCCGCCAGAAACACCGCGCCCGGCGGCGCCTGTTCTGGCAACAGCCAGAGCACCCGCACCGGGTGCCGCCAGGTCGCGGCGCGAGGGGCCATCGCGGCGATGGCCATCCTCATGTCCTCTTCCGGCCCCTGGTCGACGACGATGAAGCTGGGACGGCGGGGCACGAAGCGCGCCAGCGCCGCCGCGTCGCCGCGCACCCGCCCGCTGTCCCAGATGCGCGAGGCCGGCAGCGTGCTGGCACGGGCGTCGCTGGCCAGCAGGTCCTGCCACTTCACGGCCAGCCGCAGCCGCAGCCGCGCTGCAGTGCCGCGGCAGGCCTGCAAGGCATGGCTGCCGTCGAGTTCCAGGCCCAGGGCCTGCGCCTGCTTCGCGGCGTCGGGCAGGCCGATGTCGGGTGCCGGCACCGCAATCTCCATGCGCACGGACGGCTTCGCCAGGCACCAGGATCGCAACGCGGCCCAACGGCCGGCCAGCTGGTCGGCAGGGTGCAGTTCGAAGGCCTGCAGCGCCTGATTGTCGAAGCGTGCGGCGAGGCCGCTCATTCGCCGGCGGCCAGGCGCCGCACTGCCCGCCCCACGCCATCGCCCAGCGGCAGCCCCTGCGCACGCAAGGCGGCCTCGATCGCGCCGATGGCGCCCAGCATCAACGCCGGGTTCTGGTCGCCCAGATGGCCGATGCGGAAACCGCGGCCCTGCAGCGGGCCCAGGGCGCCGGCAAAAGCGACCTGGTAGTGCTCGCGCGCCAGCGTGCGCAGCGCGTCCACGTCGGTACCTGGCGGCACCGTGACGGTGGTCACCGCGTTCGAACGCCGCGCCGGCTGCTGCGCGAAGAAGCCCAGCGTCCCGCCTTCGGCCCAGCCTTGCACCGCCGCGTGCACCAGGCCGGCCAGCAGCCGGTGCCGCGCCAGTACTTGCGGCAGGCCTTCCTGCTGCAGCAGACCCAGGGCCACGCGCAGCGCGGCCAGCAGGTTTTGCGGCGACGTGCCGCAGAACTTGCGGTAGGACAGTTCACTCTTGCGCGCCACGATGTCCCAGTAATAGCGCGGCGCCGGGTTGGCCTGGGCCGCGGCGAAGGCACGCGCGCTGGTGGCGACGAAGCCCACGCCGGGCGGGCACATCAGGCCTTTCTGCGAGGCCCCCACGGCCATGTCCACGCCCAGCGTGTCCATGTCGAAAGGCTCGGCCCCGAGCGAGGCCACGACATCGGCGACGAACAGCGCCGGGTGGCCGGTGGCACGCATCGCCGCGCCGATGGCGGCCAGGTCGCTGGTGATGCCGCTGCTGGTGTCGGTGTGCACGACGAAGACCGCAGCGATGCTGTGCTGCGGGTCGTCGTGCAGCGCCTGCGCCACCGCCTGCGGGTCGATCGCCAGGCCTTCGATCCAGGGCGTGCGCACGACGCGCCGGCCCAGGGCCTCGGCTTGCACCGCCCAGCTTTCGCTGAAGTGGCCGGTGCCGGCGACCAGCACCTTGCCGCCCGGGGGCACGAGGTTCTCGATGGCCGCTTCCCACGCGCCGTGGCCGTTGCTGATGAAGAAGAACACGTTGCCCTGAGCGGTCTGCAGCAGCTGCTTCAGGCCAGCCTCGCAGGCCGCGATGGTCTCGTCCACGCGCGGGTCGCCCATGTCCATGGGCTGGCCCATCAGCGCGTGCAGCACGGCTTCGGGGATGGGCGTGGGGCCGGGGCTTTGCAGCAGCCGGCGGCCCGGCACGCGGGCGTCGAGATGGAAGAAGTCGCTCATTGCCCGATGCTATGGGATGCCATCGCGAGGCTGTGCGCCCGAAGGTTTGCGCGCTGCCTGCGAATGCCTGCGGATCAGACCACCAGCATCAGGCCCAGCCAGGCCGCTGCCAGGGCCCGGCTGCCCGGACCGGCCTGGGGATGCCGCCACACCGAACCGGCCAGGAACAGGTTCCAGGGCAAGGGCGCGAAGTGCACGGCCACCGCCAGGACGGCGGGCACGCCAGCCGCCAGCAAGCCCAGCGCCAGACCGCTGCAGGCCAGGTTGATGGCCGTGCCCCAGCCCAGCATGTCGCGCCACAACAGCGCGGGCAGCGGCCTCTGCCCGCGCCAGCGCTGCGCCAGGAAGCCGGTCGATCTGGCGGTGCCTGCCGGCGGCAAGGCATTCAGCCCGGCCACTGCGGCGGCCGCTTGTCGATGAAGGCCTGCACGCCTTCCAGCGCGTTGGCGTCCATCATGTTGCAGGCCATGGTGTGGGCCGCGTCGGCATAGGCGGCGTCGATGCCGGTTTCCAGCTGGCGGTAGAACAGCGCCTTGCCCATGGCCAGCGCCACGCGCGGCTTGGCGGCGATGCGGTCGACGAGCGCCGCCACCGCGGCGTCGAGTTCGGCCGGTGGCACCACGTGGTTGACCAGCCCCAGCGCCTGCGCCCGTTCGGCGCTGACGAAGTCGCCCGTTACCAGCATTTCGAAGGCTGCCTTGCGCGGCAGGTTGCGCGACAACGCCACGCTGGGCGTGCTGCAGAACAGCCCCAGGTTGACGCCGCTGACGGCAAAGCGCGCATCCATGGACGCCACCGCCAGGTCGCACATTGCCACCAGCTGGCAGCCGGCGGCGGTGGCGATGCCCTGCACCCGCGCCACCACCGGCACTGGCAGCCGCTGCAGCGACATCATCACCCGGCCGCACTGGGCGAACAGGCGTTCGTACAGGGCCTGGGCCGGTTCGGCACGCATTTCCTTCAAGTCGTGGCCGGCACAGAAGGCGCGGCCATTCGCGGCCAGCACCAGCACGCGGGCGCTGTCGTCGCGGGCGAGCTTATCCAGTGCTTCCTGCAGGGCTTCCAGCATCGATTCGCTCAGCGCATTGAAGGCTTGCGGGCGGTTGAGCGTGAGCGTGACGACGCCACGGGCGTCGGTGCTGCTCAGCACCAGGGGTTCGGTGGTCATCGGGGTCTCCGGTCGGCCTTGACATTGTGCAAGCTTCGGCGCGGGCCGGGGTGCGATGATCAGGCCGCGCCTTCCGACACCGCCCGAACCGCCCAACCGCCAGCCGTCACTTTGCCCGCAGAAACCTCTCCGTCCCCGAGCACGCCCCAGGCGGCGGCGCCGACAACCACCCTCGCCGCAGCGCCGGCCACGCCACTGCCCAGCCGCCGGCCGCCCTGGCGCAAGGTTCTCGGAGCCGCCGTGGTGCTGGCCTTGGCAGCAGCAGCCTGGTTCACCTGGCAGGCCCGGCCGGTGGCTGTCGATGGCCTGGTGCTGCGCGAACAAGCGCTGCAGCGCACGCTGCAATTCAGCGCCCGCGTGCTGACCCCGGCGCGCGTGGAAGTGGGCAGCACCCTGACCGGCCGGGCGGCCAGCGTGCCGGTGCGTGAAGGCGACGCAGTGGCAGCCGGTGCCGTGCTGGTGCAGCTGGAGCCCGAGGAACTGGCCGCCGCCCTGGCCCAGGCCCAGGCCGCGCTGCGCCAGGCCCAGGCGCGCAGCGCCAGCCAACGCGCCGTGGCCCGCCCCGGGGCCGACGCGGCCTTGCTGCAGACCGAGGCGACGCTGACCGCGGCCGAACGTGAACTGGGCCGCACCCGGGACCTGGTGGCCCAGGGCTTCGTCAGCAGCGCCCGGCTCGACGAGGTACAGCGCAGCGTGGCCGTGGCCCGGGCCCAGCGCGACGCTGCCCGCGCGCAGGCGCAGGCCAACCGCGCCGACGGCCCGGAGCTGGCCGGCATCGAAGCGCAGCGCCAGGCCGCCGACGCCGCCGTGCAGGCCGCCGCCGCCCGCCTGGCCCAGGCCACGCTGCGCTCGCCCGCGGCGGGCCGCGTGATCGCACGCAGCGTGGAGCCCGGGCAGATCGTGCAGCCCGGCCGGGTGCTGCTGACGCTGGCGGTGAACGGCCCCACCGAACTGGTGGCCCAGGTCGACGAACGCTTCCTGGGCCAGCTGCGCGTGGGCCAGCAGGCGCAGGTGCTGGCCGACGCCTACCCGCTGCAAGCCTTCGACGCCGTGCTCGCACGCATCGCTCCCGGTGTCGACCCGGCGCGCGGCGCGGTCGAGGTCATCTTCACGCCCACCGGTGCAGCACCGGCCTTCCTGCGCGAAGACATGACGCTGTCGGTCGAAGCCATCACCGGCGAACGTGGCGCAGCCCTGGTGCTGCCGCTGAGCGCCTTGCGCCCGACCCTGCCCGACGGCGGCGCCAGCGTGCTGGTGCTGGAAGGCGGCCGCGCCGCCGAACGCCGCGTCGCGCTGGGCCTGCGCACGCTGGACCGGGCCGAGGTGACGCAGGGCCTGGCCGCTGGCGAGACGCTGCTGCTGGCGCCGCAGTTGCCTCTCGGCACCCGCGTCACAGTGCGCGCGGCGCCCTGAGCCGGATCGCGAGCCCGGGCCAGCACAGCATGCGCGGCATCGGTTTCGAATTCACCGTGGCCGTGCGCTTCCTGCGCGAAGGCCGCTTCCAGAGCCTGCTGATCATCGTCGGCGTTGCCGCCGGCGTGGCGGTGGTGGCCTACATCTCGGCCCTGGTGGTGGGCCTGCAGCAGAACACGCTGAACAAGACCCTGGGTGCGCAGGCGCACGTGGTGCTGACGCCGCTGGACGAACGCGTGACGCCGGTGCTGCCGCGCGCCACGGGCGACACCCCGTTCAGCGACCTGCAGCCGCGTGCGCAACGCCTGCGCAGCCTGTCGAACTGGCCGCTGGTGGTGGCCAGCCTGGAAACGCAGCCCGGCGTGGCCGCGGTGTCGCCGCTGGTGGCCGGCTCGGGCCTGGCGCAGCGCGGCGAGGCCACGCGCGCGGTGACGGTGGCCGGCGTCGACATCGTCCGCTATGAACGTGTGGTGGGCCTGCGCGACAAGCTGGTCGCGGGTACGCTGCGGCTGGCCCCCAGCGAGACCATCGTCGGTGTCACCCTGGCCGCCGACCTGGGCGTGCGCGTGGGCGACCGCATCACCCTGACGACCGGGACACGCAGCGAAGTGCTGCGCCTGACCGGCCTGGTGGACCTGGGCGTGCGCGAACTGAACCGGCGCACGCTGCTGGTGCCGCTGCGCACCGGGCAGACGCTGTTCGACCTGCCCGGTGGCGCCACCCAGATCGACGTGACGCTGGACGACGTCTGGGCAGCGCAAGGCCTGGCGCGTCGTTTGGCGCAGCAGCTGCCCTACAAGGTGGAGAGCTGGCAGGACACCAATGGCCAGCTGGTCTCGGCGCTGAACGCGCAGAGCGTCAGCACCACCATCATCCGCGCCGTGGTGATGGTGGTGGTGGTGCTGGGCATCGCCAGCGTGCTGGTGGTGTCGGTGGTACAGAAGCAGCGCGAGATCGGCATCCTGCGGGCGATGGGCGCCACGCGCGGGCAGGTGCTGCGCATCTTCCTGCTGCAAGGCGCGCTGGTGGGCGGGCTGGGCAGCGTCGCCGGCGTGGGGCTGGCGGTGGCGCTGGTGTCGGCGTTCACGCGCTTCGTGCGCGGCGCCGACGGCGGGCCGCTGTTCGACATCACGCTGCAGCCGGCGATGGCCGTGCAGATCGCCGTCATCGCCGCCGTGGCCGGTGTGCTGGCCGCCGTGGCGCCGGCGCGCCGGGCTTCGCGCATGGACCCGGCGCAGGCCATCCGCACATGACGACGGCCGGCACCCAGCCTGGCGCGGGCACCGCGCTGGTCACGCTGCGCGGCATCCGCAAGACCTACAACGCCGGGCGGCCGAACGAAGCCGAGGTGCTGCACGGCATCGACCTGAACCTGGCGCGCGGCGAGTTCGCGGCGCTGATCGGCCCCTCGGGTTCGGGCAAGAGCACCCTGCTGAACCTGCTGGGCCTGCTGGAGCGGCCCAGCGCCGGCACCTACACCCTGGCCGGCACGCCCGTGCAGGACCTGGACGACGACGGCCTGACCCGCATGCGCCGCGAGACCCTGGGCTTCGTGTTCCAGTTCCACCACCTGCTGCCGGCCTTGACGGCACTGGAAAACGTCACCCTGCCCGCATTGGCGCGCGACGGCCGCGTCACCGCCGCGGTGCGCGAACGCGGCCGCCAGCTGCTGGACAGCGTGGGCCTGGCTGCGGCCATGGACCGCATGCCGCAGGAACTGAGCGGCGGCATGCAGCAGCGCGTGGCCATTGCCCGGGCCCTGGTGCTGCGGCCGGCCCTGGTGCTGGCCGACGAACCCACCGGCAACCTGGACACGGTCTCGGCCGACGCCGCCTTCGCGCTGCTGCGGCGCATGCACGTGCAGGACGGCACTTCGTTCCTGGTGGTCACGCACGACCCGCGGCTGGCGGCGCGCTGCGACCGTGTGGTGGAGATGCTGGACGGCCGCGTGGCGCGCGACGCGCCGCAGGCCGCCAGCCCCGCGTCAACGCCCGCCGGGCTCTGAAGGCTCCTGCGCCCGCTGGCGCAGTTCGAACTTCTGGATCTTGCCGGTGCTGGTCTTGGGAATCGGCTCGAAGCGCACTTCGCGCGGCACCTTGTAGCCGGCCAGCAGGGTCTTGCAGTGCGCCACCAGTTCGGCGGCGGTGACGCTGCTGCCGGGCTGGGTCTCGACATAGGCCACCGGGGTCTCGCCCCACTTCGGGTCGGGCCGGGCGACCACCGCGCAGGCCAGCACCGCGGGGTGGCGGTAGAGCGCGTCTTCCACTTCGATGCTGCTGATGTTCTCGCCGCCGCTGATGATGATGTCCTTGCTGCGGTCCTTGATCTTCACGTAACGGTCGGGCTCCAGCACGGCCAGGTCGCCGGTGTGGAACCAGCCGCCTTCGAAGGCCTTGTCGGTGGCGGCCGGGTTCTTCAGGTAGCCCTTCATCACGATGTTGCCGCGGAACATGATCTCGCCCATGGTCTGGCCGTCGGCGGGCACTTCAGTCATCGCCTGCGGGTCCATCACGCTCATGCCGTCCTGCAAGGCGTAGCGCACGCCCTGGCGGCCGTTCAGGCGGGTCTGTTCGCTCAGGGACTCACCCGCCCAGCTGTCGCGCTTCACGGCCACGCTGGCCGGGCCGTAGACCTCGGTCAACCCGTACACGTGGGTGATGTCGAAGCCGATCTTCGCCATGCCCTCGATCATCGACGCTGGCGGCGCAGCGCCGGCGACCATGCCGCGCACCTGCTGGCCGATGCCGCTGCGCAGTTCGGCCGGTGCGTTGATGATCAGGCTGTGCACGATGGGCGCCGCGCAGTAGTGATCCACGCCGTGTTCCCGCATGGCCTGCAGGATGGCTCCAGCCTCGACCCGGCGCAGGCAGACATGGGTGCCGCCCAGCATGGCCACCGTCCAGGGGAAGCACCAGCCGTTGCAATGGAACATGGGCAGCGTCCACAGGTACTTCGGAAAGTGCGGCATGGTCCAGGTGGCCGCATTGCACACCGCATTCAGGTAGGCACCCCGGTGGTGGGTGACCACGCCCTTGGGGTCGCCGGTGGTGCCGCTGGTGTAGCTGATGGCGATCGCGTCCCACTCGTCAGCCGGGCCTTCCAGCCGCGGCAGCGGCGCGTGCGCGGCCAGCCAGGCTTCGTACTCGACTGTGCCGAGATGCTCGCCCGGGCCGGTGAATTCGCTGTCGCAGACGTCGACGACGAGCAGCTCGCGGCCGTGTTCGCTGCGCAGCAGGTCCAGCGCTCGTGCCATCACAGGCGCGAACTCAAGGTCGGTGATCAGCACCTCAGCTTCGCAGTGGTTCATCTGCCAGGCCAGCAAGGGCGCGTCCAGCCGCGTGTTCAGCGTGTTCAGCACGGCGCCCAGCGCGGGCACGGCGTAGTGCGCTTCCACCATCTCGGGGGTGTTCGGCAGCATCACGCTGACGGTGGTGCCCCGGCCCACGCCGGCGGCCCTCAGCGCCGCGGCCAGACGCGCGCTGCGTTCACGCGTCTGCGCCCAGCTGTACCGGCGCGCGCCGTGCACCACGGCGGGCAGGTCGCCGAAGACCTCGGCGCTGCGTTCGAGGAAGCTCACCGGCGACAGGGCGGCGAAGTTGGCAGCGTTCTTGTCCAGGTGCTGGTCGTAGATGTTCATCGTGGTTCGGTCTGCTGGGGGGGCGAAGGCGACGGGGTCGGGGTTCGTGGGTCGGGCGGCAGGGCTGGGGTGTCACGCGGCACGGCGCCGCAGCCGCATCGACAGGCCCACCGGCGCCATGGCCAGGTGCAGCCTTTCGCGCGGGGCCTGGCCATCGGGCGTGTGCACGCCGGCCAGGTCGAACTGCAGCAGCAGCGTGGCCGTGGCCAGCTTCATCTCCAGCATGGCCAGGTAGCGCCCGGGGCAGATGCGCGGGCCGGCACCGAAGGGCATGGACACCCGCCGGGCGTTGTGCCCGTGCCGTGCGGGGGCGCCCGCCCGGCCGTCCGCCTGCATGCCGGGCGGGCCGTCGGGCAGGCCATCCGCCAGCCAGCGCTGCGGGAGAAAGGTCGCGGCGTCTGGCATCAACTCGTTGCTGACCGCGTCCCAGCGCATCAAGGCCATCACGATCATGCCGGGGTCGATCTGCACGCCGGCCACGCTGGTCGGGCGCAGCGCCTCCAGTCCGTTCTGTGGCGCCACGGGCTTCAGGCGCATGGTCTCGTGGATGCAGGCCTCGACGAAGTCGAGCTGCGCCAGTTCTTCCAGGCTCGGCGGCCAGCTGCAGCGGCTGCGCACTTCGGCTGTGGCCTGGGCCAGCGCTTCGGGGTGTTGCCACAGCAGGTGCAACAGCCAGGCCAGGGTGTTGGCGGTGGTGTCTTCGCCGGCCAGCAGCATCGTCAGCACGTTGCCGGCCACCTGGACGTCGTCGATGCCGCTGCCGGGTTCGTCGGCGGCCACCAGCATCGCTTCGAGCAGGTTTCGCGGCTGGGCGCGCAGCGCCGGGTCGGCCGCCAGCCGGGCCCGGGCCTGGGCCACGAAGTCGTCGACCGCGGCGTTCACCGCCGCCACGCTGCGCTGCACGGCGCGGTCTTCGGCGCTGGGCCACCAGCGCCAGGTGGGCACGGGCTTGAACATGCGCGTGAACAGCGTCGGGAACAGCCGGTTCAGGTGCACCTGGATGACGTCGTCGTCGCTCTGCAACGTGTTCACTTCGGCCCCGAAGGCCAGGCCGGCGATGGTGTCGACGGTGTAGCGCATCAGCTCGGGCAGCAGCTCCACCGCCTGGCCCGTGGCGGCGGCGGCCTGCCAGCGGCCGACCAGGCGCTGCGCCACGCCCTGCATCGCCGGGTAGTAGTTCTTCACATGGGCCGGGTCGAAGCTGGCCATGACCATGCGGCGCTGGCGGCGCCAGGTGTCACCGTTGGCACCGAACACGCCACCGAGCAGGCCCATTTCCGTCCAGATTTCTTCCAGCCGGGTGGTGCGGCGGAAGCCTTCGGGCCGGTCGCGCAGCGCCGCGGCGATCAGCGTGTAGTCGGACACCACCACCAGCCTGCGGTGGGCCAGCTTCAGCCGGTAGACCGGGCCGTAGCGCGCCCGCCAGGCTTCCAGCTGCAGGTGCATGCGGCTGCTGTCGATCTGCAGCAAGTTGCCGAACACGGGCAGGCCGCGCGGGCCGGGCAGCTGCTCGAAGCGCAGGGTGGGTGTGGCCTGGGTGGTGTTCATCGCTGGATTGGACGCTGCACCGTCGCCGCGCGCAAGCCGGGTTCCACGATTGTTCGAAGCTGTCGCTGGGCTCCGGGTTTAGGCAACAAGTCGGCCAACAGGGCGTCGGGCCGGTAGACGGTTTTCAGCGCCTCGACGATGGCGCCGGCAAGCACGCCGATCGTGTGGTTGGTGCAAGCGGCGGCAGCAAGCCTGGCAGCGACAGGCGGGGCATCCGTACCCGCAAGTGGCTCAGGCCTCGACCTGGGCCAGCGCCTGGTCGATGTCCCAGAGGATGTCGTCGATGTGCTCCAACCCGACCGAGATGCGCACCATGTCGGGCTTCACCCCGGCGGCCAGCTGCTGCGCGGCGTCGAGCTGGCGGTGGGTGGTGCTGGCGGGGTGGCTGATGAGCGTGCGCGTGTCGCCGATGTTCACCAGGTGGCTCATGAACTGCGCGCTTTCGATGAACTTCACGCCGGCCTGAACGCCCCCCTTCACGCCGAAGGCCAGCAGGCCGGAGGCGCCGCGCATCTGCCGCTTCATCAGCGCGTGTTGCGGGTGGCTGGGAAGGCCGGGGTAGCTGACCCAGTTCACCCGCGGGTGCGCCTGCAGGTGTTCGGCCACACGCTGGGCGTTGCTGCAATGCCTTTCCATGCGCAGCGGCAGCGTTTCCACGCCCTGCAGGATCTGCCAGGCGCTCATCGGCGACAGGGCCGCGCCGTAGACGCGCAGGGTCTCCATGCGGCAGCGCATGGTGAAGGCGAAGTTGCCGAAGTTCTCGTAGAACTTCACGCCGTGGTAGCCCGGGCTGGGGTCGGTCATGCCCGGGAACTTGCCGTTGTCCCAGGGAAAGCGCCCGCCCTCCACGAGCACGCCGCCCAGCGTGGTGCCGTGGCCGGCCAGGTACTTGGTGGCGCTGTGCACGACGATGTCGGCCCCCAGCGCCACCGGGTTGCACAGGAAGGGGCTGGGCACGGTGTTGTCGATGATCAGCGGCACGCCGTGGGCGTGGGCCACGTCGGCGATGGCGGCGATGTCCAGCACCACCAGGCTGGGGTTGCCCAGGCTTTCGGCAAACACCGCACGCGTGTTCGGGCGCATGGCGGCGGCGAAGGCGGCGGGGTCGGTGGCGTCGACGAAGCTGGTCTCGACACCGAACTTCTTCAGGTTCACCGCCAGCATGGTCACGCTGCCCCCGTACAGCGCGCCGGCCGCCACCACGTGGTCGCCGGCCTGCAGGATGGTCATCAGGGCCGTGGCCTCGGCAGCCATGCCGCTGGCCGAAGCCACCGCCGCGCGGCCGCCTTCCAGCGCCGCCACACGTTCTTCCAGGGCAGCGACGGTGGGGTTGCTCAGGCGTGAATAGACGTTGCCGAAGGTCTGCAGGTTGAACAGGCTGGCGGCGTGGTCGGCGCTGTCGAAGACGAAGCTGGTCGTCTGGTAGATGGGCAGGGCGCGCGCACCGGTGGCGGCGTCGGGGATCTGGCCAGCATGGATGGCCAGGGTCTCGGGGCGGAAGCGATGGTCGGGCATGGCGACATGGTATGCCTTGTCCGGGTCGGCCTGATGCGCGCCCGGGGCCGATCGCCCAAACCACGCAGGCCGGCGCGGATATGCAGTTTCCGCGTTTGCATCGTCGAATTGCTTCGTTGGCAGCGTGCAGGCCGCTGCCTAGAGTCCGCAGCCCTGGCTGTTGCTCTGGAGTGTTCACATGTCCCTGTCCCGTCGCCAACTCGTTTCCACCCTGCCCGCCCTGGCGCTGGCGGGCCTGGGTGTTCCGGCCCGGGCCGCCACCAGCCTGCTGAATGTCAGCTACGACGTCAGCCGCGAGTTCTACAAGGACTACAACACCGCCTTCGCGGCGCACTGGAAGAAGACCACCGGCGAGGTGGTGGAACTCAAGCAAAGCCACGGCGGCAGCAGCCGCCAGGCGCGCAGCGTGGCCGACGGGCTGGAAGCCGACGTCATCACCATGAACCAGCACAACGACATCGACATCCTTCACACCCGCGGCGGCCTGGTGCCGGCCAACTGGGCGCAGCGGCTGCCGAACAACGCCTCGCCCACGGTCAGCGTCAGCGTCATCCTGGTGCGCAAGGGGAACCCGAAGAACATCCGTGAATGGACCGACCTGGGCCGCGCCGGGCTGCAGGTGATCATCCCCAACCCCAAGACCAGCGGCAACGGCCGCTACACCTATCTGGCGGCCTGGGGTGCGGCCGTGAAGGGCGGCGTCAGCCCCGACGCGGCCAAGGCCCTGATGACCCGCATCTTCGCCAACGTGCCGGTGCTCGACGGCGGTGGCCGCGGCGCCACCAGCACCTTCGCCCAGCGCAACATGGGCGACGCGCTCGTCACCTTCGAAAGCGAAGTGCCGCTGATCCAGCGCGAATTCGGCGACCACTTCAGCGTCGTCTACCCCTCGCGCACCATCCTGGCCGAGAACCCGGTGAGCGTGGTCGACAGGGTGGTCGACAAGCGCGGCACGCGCAAGCAGGCCGAGGCCTACCTGCAGTACCTCTACAGCGACGAAGGGCAGGACATCGCGGCCCGGCACAACCTGCGTCCGCGCCACGCCAAGGTACTGGCGAAGTACGCCAAGGCCTTCCCGAAAGTGGACAGCTTCACCGTCGACGAAGTCTTCGGCGGCACCACTTCAACGACGGTGCGCTGTACGACCAGATCATCTCTGTGGCCAAAGCTCGCTGAGGCAGCGGCGTCATGTTCCTGCGCAAGACGCTGCTCCAGCGCCACAGCGTGCTGCCCGGTTTCGACCTGGCCCTGGGCTTCGCGCTGCTGTACATCAGCCTGATCGTGCTGATCCCGCTGTCGGCGGCGTTCCTGAAGACCTTCACGCTGACCTGGCAGCAGTTCCTGGACGCCACCACCACGCCACGCGTGATGGCCAGCTACCGGCTGACCTTCGGCGCCA
Source organism: Burkholderiales bacterium Ga0077543 (assembly GCA_001464055.1). GTDB lineage: Bacteria > Pseudomonadota > Gammaproteobacteria > Burkholderiales > Burkholderiaceae_C > Rubrivivax. The sequence goes on along the minus strand of LNET01000097.1, from coordinate 24,107 downwards.
GCTTCCTGGCCGCAGCGCTGAACACGGTGTTCGGCCTGATCATCGCCTGGGTGCTGGTGCGCTACACCTTCCCCTTCAAGCGCCTGATCGACGCCTTGGTCGACCTGCCGTTTGCGCTGCCCACCGCCGTGGCCGGCATCGCGCTGACCGCCATCTACGCGCAGAACGGCCTGATCGGCCAGTTCCTGCCGTTCAAGGTGAGCTTCACGTCCGTGGGCGTGTGGGTGGCGCTGGTGTTCATCGGCCTGCCCTTCGTGGTGCGCACGGTGCAGCCGGTGCTGGAAGACGTGAACCGCGAACTGGAGGAAGCCGCCGCGACGCTGGGCGCCAGCCGCTGGCAGACCTTCGGCAAGGTGATCTTCCCCATCGTGATTCCGGCGCTGCTGACCGGCTTTGCGCTGGCCTTTGCGCGCGCCCTGGGTGAATACGGCAGCGTCATCTTCATTGCCGGCAACATGCCGATGGTCAGCGAGATCACGCCGCTGCTGATCATCACCAAGCTCGAACAGTACGACTACGCCGGAGCCACCGCCATCGCGGTGGTGATGCTGGTGGCGGCTTTCGCCATGCTGCTGGTCATCAACCTGCTGCAAAGCTGGGCGCGCAAGCGCCAGGGGGGCCTGGCATGAGCGCGGTGCTGTCAACACCCGCCCCGATTGCGGCCGGCGCGGCGCCCCGCCGCATGCGCGCGGCCACGGCCGAGAAGCCCTGGGTCCGCGTCGTGCTCATCGGCACGGCCCTGGCCTTCATGACGCTGTTCCTGTTCGTGCCGCTGGCCACCGTGTTCTACGAGGCCTTCAAGAAGGGCTGGGATGTGTACCTGGCTGCCATCACCGAGCCCGACGCAGTGTCGGCCATCCAGCTGACGCTGATCGCCGCCGCCATCAGCGTGCCGCTGAACCTGGCGTTCGGCGTGGCCGCGGCCTGGGCGATCGCGAAGTTCGAATTCCACGGCAAGAACCTGCTGCTGACCCTGATCGACCTGCCGTTCTCGGTCAGCCCGGTCATCGCCGGCCTGATCTACGTGCTGGTGTTCGGCCTGCAGGGCTGGTTCGGCAGCTGGTTCATCGACAACGACCTGAAGATCATCTTCGCCGTGCCCGGCATCGTGCTGGCCACCGTGTTCGTGACCTTCCCCTTCGTCGCGCGTGAACTCATCCCGCTGATGCAGGCCCAGGGCATCGAACAGGAGGAAGCCGCGCGTGTGCTGGGGGCCAACGGCTGGCAGATGTTCATGCGCGTGACGCTGCCGAACGTGAAATGGGCGCTGCTGTACGGCGTGATCCTGTGCAACGCCCGGGCGATGGGCGAGTTCGGTGCCGTCAGCGTGGTCAGCGGCCACATCCGCGGGCAGACCAACACCATGCCGCTGCACATCGAGATCGTCTACAACGAATACCAGTTCGCGGCCGCCTTTGCCGTGGCCTCGCTGCTGGCGCTTCTGGCGCTGCTGACGCTGCTGCTGAAGTACGTGGTGGAACAGCGCGTGAAGCACCAGAAGCGCGGCGCCGACGCGGTCTGAACCGGACACCGAGCAGAAAGAACACGCCATGGGCATCGAAGTCAGAAACCTGCGCAAGTCCTTCGGCCCCACGGTCGTCTGCGACCACCTGAACCTGGACATCCCGGCCGGCGAGCTGGTGGCCCTGCTGGGGCCTTCGGGTTCGGGCAAGACCAGCCTGCTGCGCATCATGGCCGGGCTGGAAGTGCCCGACGCCGGCAGCGTGCTGTTCCACGGCGAGGACGCCACCGAAGTCGATGTGCGCGACCGCAAGGTCGGCTTCGTGTTCCAGCACTACGCACTGTTCGGCCACATGTCGATCTTCGAGAACGTGGCCTTCGGCCTGCGTGTGCGGCCCCGCACGGCGAAGCCGGGCTCGAACGAACGCACGCGCCCGAACGAAGCCGAGATCAGGAAGAAGGTGACGCAGCTGCTGAAGCTGGTGCAGCTGGACTGGCTGGCCGACCGCTACCCGCACCAGCTGAGCGGCGGCCAGCGCCAACGCATTGCCCTGGCCCGCGCGCTGGCGGTCGAACCCAAGGTGCTGCTGCTCGACGAACCCTTCGGTGCGCTGGACGCCAAGGTGCGCAAGGAGCTGCGGCGCTGGTTGCGCCGGCTGCACGACGAAGTGCAGGTCACCAGCGTCTTCGTCACCCACGACCAGGAAGAGGCCATGGAAGTGGCCGACCGCATCGTCGTGATGAACGAAGGCCGCATCGAACAGGTGGGCACGCCCGACCAGGTCTACGACCACCCCGCCAGCCCCTTCGTGCTGCAGTTCCTGGGCGACGTGAACCTGTTCCACGGCCGCAGCAGCCACACCCCGGGCGGCGGTACGGTGCCGGGCGGCACGGTCTACGTGCGCCCGCACGAACTCGAGATCCTGGCCGAAGCCACGCCCGAGGCCTGGCCGGTGACGCTGTCGCAGACGCTGACGGTGGGCCCGCACACCCGCATCGAATTCAAGCGCGACAACGTGAACGGCGAAGACGGCGGTTACCTCGACGTGGAACTGCTGCGCAGCGACTACACGGCGCTGCGCGACCGGCTGAAACTGGAGCGCGGCAGCCGGGTGTTCCTGCGGCCGCGCAAGGTGACGCGGTTCGAGGTGCTGCTGGCGGGTGTGTAGCACAACAGTGCTACATTGCCCGCACCCTCAACCATGGAGAGCGCCATGAGCACGACCACGCTGCGACTGCCCGAGGAGTTGCGCGCACGCATCGAGCGTCTGACGGCGGTGCGCGGGTCGACGATGCATGCTTTCATGATCGAAGCCATCGCCGAGGTGACCGATCGTGCCGAGCGCCAGCAGGCCTTCGAGGCCGAGGCGGAGCAGCGCCTTCGGCACATGGAGGAAACGGGCGAATACATCACGCTGGACGATCTGAGCGAGCACATGGCCACCTTGACCAGTGGCGCGTTGCCTGGCCCCGCGACGCCACGACGCATGGCCCCCGACGAGTTGGCGCGCTTTCGCAGCGCGATGCGACGCGCTCGCTGAGCGTGGCGACCCTGCTGCTGGCCCCGGGCATCGGGACTGATCTGCAGCGCATCCGGGACCATCTGGTCACGCACGAGGCCACCGATGTCGATGTGCGCGTGCAGGAGATCATCGAGGCGTTGCGTATCCTGACGCGCCACCCCCTGATCGGACGCCCAAGCGGACTGCGCCAGCGAGAGCTTGTGATCGGCCGTGGCACGCGCGGCTACGTTGCCCGCTACGCCTACGACATGGGCGACGACTTGGTCGTCGTCACCGCGCTGCGCGCGCAGCGCGAGGCTGGCTTCCGCGTCTGAGCGATGGCGGTCAGGTCAGCCACTGCACCACCTCGCTACCCGCCGCCGTGCTCCATCGCACCACGGCCCGTGCGCCGTTGACCAGCAGCAGTTGCGGCGGCCGGTGTCCGATGTCGACATCGACCAGCACCGGGCAGGGCAGGCTGCCGAGCGTGCTGCGCAGGGCGTCTGCCCAGCGCAGCGCGTGGGCACCGGTGGTGTCGGGGGCCGCGGAGCGGCCGATCAGCACGCCAGCCAGGCCGTCCAGCCAGCCGCTCCAGCGCAGCCGATGCAAGGCGCGGAGCGTGGCCGCGGGTGACTGCTCGGCGTTCTCCAGGTACAGCACCACGCTGTCGCCGGCGGCGTGGCAGCGGGCGATGTAGCCGGCCACATCGCCATGCATGCTGCCAGCCAGGTGCATCAGCGTGTCGAGACAGCCACCCAGCAGCCGGCCCTGGAAGTGCACGGCATCGGTACCGTCCAGCGCCCACCAGCGCGTGGGTTCGGTCAGCGCATGGACGGTGTGGTGCGCCTGGGCGAAGTCGGTCCACTGCTTCTGCCAGTGCGTGCTCTGGCGCTGCGTGAAGCGGCTGCCCGCCGGCAACGCCAGCGCCGGCATCACGCCAGCGGTGAGCGGATCGTCCTGGCCCGGGGCCAGATCCCCTTCTTCGACGACGAAGCCCAGCGCCTGCAGCTGCGCGATGACGATGTCCAGGCGGCGATGCAGGTGCGGCTCCACGCCCGAGCTGGGCGCGGTGACGACGATGCCGCTGCAGGCTCGCAGCGGGGCGGGGTAGCGGGGTGCGACGAGGCTGGGCATGCGCGCATCATGCCGCGGCGTTGGGGGGTGGGTGATGGGGGCAAGCCGCAGTCGCTCGCGCTTCGTGGTGCTCGGGTCAACGCGCCAGGAAAGCCCCCAGCGAAGCCACGTCGATCGCGCAGTGGCCGCCGTAGAGCGGGTGCCATTCGGTCGGCAATCCGCGCTGCACAGCCCGTTGCGCCAGGCGCTCCACGCCTTCGTAAAGGCCATAGCGGTCGTAGAGGCCGCCCGACAGATACAGGCTGGGACGCGCATCGGGCAAGGCGGCTGCCTCGATCAGCGCCAGCGGCGAAAGGTGGCGCCACTCTTGCTCGTTGGAGACATAGCCGCGGGCCAATTTCCAGATGCCGAAGATGATGCGGGGATCGGCACCCGTGCGCTTGATCGCCGCGCGGATCTCGCCCAGGGGGGCAAAAGGCGAGTTCAGGTAGACGTTGGGGCACAGGGCAGCCACCTTGTCGAAAAGCCGGGGCTGGCTCAGGCCCAGCACCAGGCTGTTCAGCCCGCCCATCGATTCACCCACCAGCAGCCGGCGCCGCGGCTGGCCCAGGCGGGCCTCGATCGCAGCGATGTCGGGCCCGATGGTGTCCAGCAGGCCGCTGTGCGGCGCCTGACCTTTCGGCGCCAGCAGCCACACCGGCCCGTAGGACAGCGAAACGACCGTGGGCGGCAGCAGGCCAGCGCTCTGCCAGTACCCCTGGACCATGGCGGTGTAGTAAGTCGGGTCGTTCCATATCTCGGCCTCGAGATTGCGGCCGTGCAGGTGATAGAGCAGGTCACCGTTCACACCGCCTGCAGCGCGATGCACGCAGTAGCGCAAGCGACCTTCCTGGCCACATTGCTGGTGGGCGGGCGTGAAGTTCACGGCTTGCGCGCCCCAAGGGCGGCTGATGTGCTGCCAGGCCCACCAGGCGGCAAAAACCATCAGCAGCAGCAGCAGCATCAGCATGAGCGCTGCAGCCTTGCGCGGCAGCTTGCGGGTGATCATGTTCGGAATCTCCTGTCCAAGGTTTCGGCATGCAGCGGCCTCCACCGCGTGCGCCGGTGGCCGGGAAGGCTGTTGAGGCTCAGGTCAGGCCCGAGCGGGGCCAGCTCGGTGGGTCCCGCAGGCTGCGGGGCGCGGCGGGCGCCGGGCTTGCGCAAGGCTGCTTGGCAGCTTCACCCGGCAGCAATGCCAGGCTCAGCAGATAGCCGACGATGAAACTGCCGCCGAAGCCCACGAGTGGAGAAGGCAACCAGCCGGGCAAAGACGCCACCACCAGCAGCCCCCAGACGAGGCCGTGCAGACGCGCCTGGCGGTGACGAAGTGCCGGCCACAAGGGCAGCATCTGCAGCAGCAACAGGGCAAGACCGATGCTCAGGCCCTGTTCGAAACCGCCCTGCAACACCCGATCGACAAAGGGCAGGGCCTGCGGCACCTGCCATGCATGACCGAAGTGCAGCGCTGTGGCCCCAGCCGCCCCTGCCAGTAGAGCCACTGCGCCACTGCGGCTGGTGCATGCACGCACGCTGAGCACAGCCGAGACCCAACCCGCCAGCAGGGCGTCGGCTTGCAGGGCGAGTGCAACACACGCCATCAGAAGACCGACCAGCGCCCACGGTCGGGCCGTGGGCAGCGAGCGCACGTCGGAGGCCACCAGCAGCGCAGGCAGCAACAGCCAAAGCAGGTTCACGTGAACCGGCCCGACCCGCAGCCAGGCGGTGGCCCCCGTGGACGCCTGGCCGAGGCTGGCGACGAGCAGCACTGCACCCAAGGCGAAAGACAGCCTGGCGCGCAGCAGTTCGTCCGCTTGCAAACGCCGCAGCGGCAGCAGACGAAAAGTTGCAAGCGCCCATGCCAGCGACAACAGGTTCATCACCGCGTAGTGACCCGGGGCGCCCGCGCTGTGCATGAAGGCGCAACCCATCAGCACCGCAATCGAGCAGGCCCAAAGGCCGGCCTGGTGGACTTGCGACAGGCCGACGAAGGTCTCCGTCAGCACCAGGCCGGTCGCTGCACGAAAGCAACCCCAGGCAAATGAGAGGGCCTCGCGTTCATTGCCGGCGGCCTGCATCTCGGCCTGCATGGCGCAGGCCCAGGCCGCGCGCTGGTCGCCCAGAAGCTGGGCGGTCACGCGCATCAGCAGCCGGCTGACCAGGTCCAGCACCCGCGCGGACAATGACCGATTCACGGGCGCACCTTTGCAGCACGCAAGGGCGTGGACTGGATTCGAACCGCGGCCAGGGGTTCTGCCAGCGACGCCACCCAGCCGCGACCGGCCGCCGTCAGCCTGTAGACATGGCGCGGCGGCCGCCCAGGCTGGGGCGAATCCACCCAGCGCGCCTCCAGCAGGCCCTGAGCCTCCAGGCGCATCAACAGCGGATACAGGGTGCCCGACTTCACCCCGGCCTGCGCCATGATGTCGTAGCCGTGACACCAGGCTTCGGTACCGGCCAATGCGGCGACGACGGCCAAGGCTTGTGGAGACAGGGCACGGGTGCGGCTCATGAATTAACTCTACATATGTAGAGTTGTTGCGTCAACCGACATTCGCAGGCCACGCCCGCAAACGCACAAGCCTCCGAAGAACGCTACTGCGGCCGGCGCGCGCTGATCACCTGGGTGTCCACACCCACCCAGTTCAGGCCGCCGAACAGTCGGGCGTGCTCGATCTTCGGGCAACGGTCCATCACCGAATCCATGCCCGCCGCACGCGCCAGTGCATCGGCCTCGGCGTTGGCAACGCCCAGCTGCTGCCAAAGGCACTTGGCACCGATGGCCACCGCGCTCTGCGCAATCGGCAGCACGTCGGCCGGCTTGCGGAAGACATCGACCATGTCCACCGGGAACGGGATGTCCTCGAGCCGCGCGTAGCTGGTCTCGCCCAGGATCTCGGGGTATTTCGGGTTCACCGGCACGATGCGGTAGCCGTGGCTCTGCAGGTACTTGCCCACGAAGAAGCTGGGCCGGTGCCATTCGGCCGACAGGCCGACGATGGCGATGGTGTGGTTGCCACGCAGGATGCGGCGCAGGGTGCTGATGTCGTCGGCCATGGCTCGATTGTGCACAGCGGCCGCTTCAGCCCAGGAACCCGCGCTGTCGCAGCAGCGCGGCCAGCGCCTCGGACGTGACGGCCTGGCGGTCGGGGTCGTACTTGATCTTGCTGGTGTAGAACTGGGCCAGCGAGGTGATGCCGTGGGCGTCCATCTGTGCGGCCATCTCCGGGCCCATGGACCGGTAGCGGTCCCAGCCGCGGCGTTCACGTTCACCGAAGTCGCGGTCGATACTTTCCGGGGTGGATGGCCGGTAGCGTTCTTCGTGGATCCAGGCGCGGCCCGGCAGGCGGTCGCGCTGGGCCGGCGTTTCGTCGGGCCAGCCCACCACCAGGCTGGTCACGGGCAGGCAATAGCCGGGCAGTTCCAGCAGCTCGGCAATCGCCCCCATGCTCTGCAGCGTGGTGCCCATGTAGCAGATGCCCAGGCCGTGGCTTTCCAGCGCCAGTGCCGTGGTCTGCGCCAGGATCACGGCGTCGAAGCTGGCCACGTGCCAGGCCAGGAAGTCGCCGAAGCCCAGCCGCGCCTGGCGCTGGCCCAGCCAGTCGCGGGTGCGCTGGCTGTCGGCGCAGAAGGTCAGCACCAGGGGCGCCTGCAGCACCATCGGCTGGCCCGAGTGCAGTTCGCACAGGCGGGCCCGGCGCTCCGGGTCGAAGCTCTTCACCACCGACACCATGTTCAGGTTGCCGCTGGAAGAACTGCCTGCCAGGGCCTGCACCAGCACATCGTCGACGAAAGCACTGTCCACCGGGGCATCGGGCTTGTACTGCCGGATAGAGCGGTGGCGCAGCATCAGCTGAGAAAAGGCGGAGGCGAATTCGTTCTGGATCTTCATGATGGACATCACGGCGTGGCTGGAGCCGGGTGGGCGGTCGGCAGCTTGCAAAGACCATATCTTGCAACGCAACATTTCACCGCCGCCAGCCCGGCACCGCTGGTAGACTGCGCGCCGTCAGGAGAGAGCTTTCGAACGTGGAAAGCCGCCGAAGGCGCAGGGCCGTTGAAGAAACCGCCCGAACGCTCAGGCAAAAGGACTGACTTCCTTCCTCACTGGAGAGAGGCTGCCCACCCGGGCTGACACCGGATGAAGCAGCCCACCGAAGGGGCAAGGCCGGGCGACCCGCCAAACGGGTGCGCACGTGCCGAATCTCTCAGGTAAAGCGGACAGAGAGGGCCCCAGCCATCACACCCGTGGTGGATGGCCAAGCCGCCCTCGAAGGAATCTGCCTTGTCTGACACCGCCCCCACCGCTCCGCTCCAGCACACCCCCCTGCACGACCTGCACCTGCGCCTGGGCGCACGCATGGTGCCCTTCGCCGGCTACGCCATGCCGGTGCAGTACCCCAGCGGCCTGATGGCCGAACACAAGCACTGCCGCGAGGCGGCGGCGCTGTTCGACGTCTCGCACATGGGTCAGGTGAAGCTGTTCGGCGTGGACGCCGCCGCCGCCCTGGAGACCCTGGTGCCGATGGACATCATCGGCCTGGGCGAAGGCAAGCAGCGCTACGCCTTTTTCACCAACACCGCGGGCGGCCTGATGGACGACCTGATGGTCACGCGCCCCGCGCGTGCCGATGCAGGCGACGCCGAAAACGGCTTCGGCGACCTGTTCCTGGTGGTGAACGCCGGCTGCAAGGACGCCGACATCCGCCACCTGCAAACCCGCATCGGCCGCCGCTGCCGCGTGCAGCCCCTGCCCGACCGCGCCCTGCTGGCCCTGCAGGGCCCGCAGGCCGTGGCCGCGCTGGCGCGGCTGAACCCGGCCGTGACCCAGCTCGTGTTCATGACCGGCGGTGCCTTCGACCTGGTGGGCAGCCGCTGTTTCGTCACGCGGTCCGGCTACACCGGTGAAGACGGCTTCGAGATCAGCGTTCCGGCCAGCCATGCCGAAGCCCTGGCCGAGGCCCTCCTGGCCCAGCCCGAGGTCAAGCCCGCCGGCCTGGGCGCACGCGACACACTGCGCCTGGAAGCCGGCCTGTGCCTGTATGGCCACGACATCAACGAACAGACCAGCCCCGTCGAAGCCGGCCTGAGCTGGGCCATCCAGAAAGTGCGCCGCCCCGGCGGTGCGCGCGAAGGCGGCTACCTGGGCACGCCGGTGGTCGAACGTCACCTCTCGGGTTCGGCGGCGCGCAAGCGCGTGGGCCTGCTCGGCCAGGAACGTGTGCCGGTGCGTGAAGGCTGCGCCATCGTCGACGCCGCGGGCACGCCGCTGGGCACCGTCACCAGCGGCACGCTGGGCCCCAGCGTCAACCAGCCCGTGGCCATGGCCTACCTGCCGCTGACCCACACCGCCCCGCAGACCCTGGTCTACGCCGAAGTGCGCGGCAAGCGCCTGCCCATGCACGTGGTGCCCATGCCTTTCCACCCCCATCGCTACCACCGCGGCTGAAAGCCGAACACTTTTTTCGAAAGCCTTCGAGATGACCACCAAGTTCACCGCCGACCACGAATGGATCACCCTGACGAACGCCGATGCAGGGGGCGACGTCGCCACTGTCGGCATCACCCTGCATGCGCAGGACGCGCTGGGTGACGTCGTCTTCGTCGACCTGCCCGAAGTCGGCCGCAGCTACAACGCCGGCGAAGTGGCCGGCGTCGTCGAATCGGTCAAGGCCGCGGCCGATGTCTACATGCCCATCACCGGCGAAGTGACCGAAGTCAACGAAGCCCTGCGTGCCGACCCGGCCCTGGCCAACAGCGACCCTCAGGGTGCAGGCTGGTTCTTCAGGATGAAGCTGGCCAGCCGGGGCGACTTCGACGCGCTGATGGACCCGCCGGCCTACGACGCCCTGCTGAAGACGCTGTAACCCACCCCGACCCGAAAGCCTGCCATGTTGATGTCTGCCCTGAAGCCGCTCGGCGAGCTGGAAAACGCCACCGAGTTCAGCGCCCGCCACATCGGGCCGCACGAAGCCGACGAACAGCACATGCTGCGCACGATCGCACCCCTGCTGCCGAACTTCACGCGCCGGGCGCTCATCGACGCCATCGTGCCGCGCGCCATTGCCCGCAGCAAGCCGATGCTGCTGCCGGCGCCTGTGACCGAAGCCCAGGCGCTGGCTGAAATGAAGGCCATCGCCAGCCGCAACCAGGTGCTGAAGAACTTCATCGGCCAGGGCTACCATGGCACGCACACGCCAGGCGTCATCCTGCGCAACATCCTCGAGAACCCGGCGTGGTACACCGCCTACACGCCCTACCAGGCCGAAATCAGCCAGGGCCGGATGGAAGCGCTGGTGAACTTCCAGACCATGGTCTGCGACCTCACCGGCATGGCCATTGCCAACGCCAGCATGCTTGACGAGGCCACTGCCGCCGCCGAAGCCATGACCCTGGCCAAGCGCAGCGTGAAGAGCAAGAGCGACACGATCATCGTCGCAGGCGACTGCCACCCACAGACCATCGAAGTCATCCAGACCCGCGCGAAGCCGCTGGGCCTGCAGGTGAAGCTGGCGAATTCGCACGCCGAATGGGAAACCCTGGTCGGCAGCGGCGACTTCTTCGCCGTCGTCGTGGGCTACCCCAGCACCCATGGCGGCATCACCGACTGGCGCGCCGACGTCGTGCGCGTGCATGCCGCCGCCGCGGCCTTCATCGTCTGCGCCGACCTGCTGGCCCTGACCCTGCTGGCCCCGCCCGGCGAATGGGGTGCCGACATCGTGGTGGGCAACACCCAGCGCTTCGGCGTGCCCATGGGCGCCGGCGGCCCGCACGCCGCCTACATGGCCTGCCGCGATGAATGGAAGCGCAGCCTGCCCGGGCGGCTGGTGGGCGTCAGCATCGACAGCCACGGCGCACCGGCCTACCGGCTGGCGCTGCAGACGCGTGAACAACACATCCGCCGTGAGAAGGCCACCAGCAACATCTGCACGGCGCAGGTGCTGCTGGCCGTGATCGCCAGCATGTACGCGGTCTACCACGGCCCGGCCGGCCTGAAGCGCATCGCCCAGCGCGTGGCCAGCTTCACCGCCATCCTGGCCGCGGGGCTGAAAGAAATGGGCTTGCACCCGCACGGCGATTCAGCCTTCGACACCGTGTCGCTGAAGACCGACGCGCGCACCGGCGAATTCGTCGACCGTGCATTGGCCGCGGGCATGAACATCCGCCGCTACCGCGAATGGGGCGATGCTTTCGTCAGCATGACGCTGGACGAAACCACCACACGTGAAGACGTGCAGGCGCTCTGGCGTGTGTTCGCGGCCCCCGGCCAGGCCCTGCCGGTGTTCGACGGCTTCGAGAAGGGCATCGAGCCGCAGATTCCCACCGCGCTGCGCCGTACCAGCGCTTTCCTCACGCACCCGGTGTTCAACAGCCACCACAGCGAAACCCAGATGCTGCGCTACATCCGGTCCTTGAGCGACAAGGACCTGGCACTGGACCGCAGCATGATCCCGCTGGGCAGCTGCACCATGAAGCTGAACGCCACCAGCGAGATGATCCCCATCACCTGGCCAGAATTTGCCAACGTCCACCCCTTTGCCCCGCGCGAACAGCTGGCCGGCTACTGGCAAATGAACGACCAGCTCTGCGCCTGGCTGAGCCAGGCCACCGGCTATGCCGGGGTCAGCCTGCAACCCAATGCCGGCAGCCAGGGCGAATATGCCGGCTTGCTGGTGATCCAGGCCTGGCACCAAAGCCGCGGCGAAGGCCACCGCAACATCTGTCTCATCCCCGAAAGCGCGCATGGCACCAACCCCGCCAGCGCGCAGATGGCCGGCATGACGGTGGTGGTGACGAAGTGCGACGCGATGGGCAACGTCGACATGGACGACCTGCAGGCCAAGTGCGAGAAGCACAGCGCGAACCTGGCGGCGGTGATGATCACCTACCCCAGCACGCACGGCGTGTTCGAGGTGCGCGTCAAGGAACTCTGCGCCCTGGTGCACCAGCATGGCGGGCGCGTGTACGTCGACGGCGCGAACATGAACGCGCTGGTGGGCGTGGCCGCCCCGGGTGAATTCGGCGGCGACGTGAGCCACCTGAACCTGCACAAGACCTTCTGCATCCCGCACGGCGGCGGCGGCCCGGGCGTGGGCCCGGTGGCCGTGGTCGAAGACCTGGTGCCCTTTCTGCCTGCCCACCGAACCGCGGGCATTGGCGGCGAGCACAGTGTCGGCGCGGTCAGCGCGGCCCCGCTGGGCAATGCCGCGGTGCTGCCCATCAGCTGGATGTACTGCCGCATGATGGGCGCCGAGGGCCTGCGCGACGCCACCGAGGTCGCCATCCTCAGCGCCAACTACATCGCCGCGCGCCTGTCGCCGCACTACCCGGTGCTTTACAGCGGCGACGTCGAAGGCCTGCAGGGCGGCGGCGTGGCGCACGAATGCATCATCGACATCCGCCCGCTGGCCAAGACCACGGGCGTGGGCGCCGAAGACGTGGCCAAACGCCTGATCGACTATGGTTTCCATGCGCCGACGCTCAGCTTCCCGGTGGCCGGCACGCTGATGATCGAGCCGACAGAAAGCGAACCACTGGCCGAACTCGACCGCTTCATCGAAGCGATGATCGCCATCCGGGCCGAGATCGCGCGCGTGGAAGCCGGTGAATGGCCGCAGGACGACAACCCGCTGAAGAACGCCCCGCACACCGCGGCTTCGCTGCTGAAGGCCGACTGGGCCCGCCCCTACACCCGCGAGCAGGCCGCCTACCCGCTGCCCGTGCTGCGCCGCCAGAAGTACTGGGCGCCGGTGGGCCGGGTCGACAACGTGCACGGCGACCGCAACCTGTTCTGCAGCTGCCTGCCGGTGTCAGACTACGCGGGCGCCAGCCAGCCCGGCTGAACAAGGCAAGCCATGGCCGTCAGCGTCTTCGACCTGTTCAAGATCGGCATCGGGCCCAGCAGCAGCCACACCGTGGGCCCGATGCGCGCGGCCCGGCTGTTCGCGGCCCGGCTGGCGCACGACGGCCAGCTGCCGGCGACGGCGCGCGTGCTGTCGCAGCTGTACGGAAGCCTGGGGGCCACCGGCAAGGGCCACGGCAGCGACAAGGCGGTGCTGCTGGGCCTGGCCGGGCATGAACCCGACACCGTCGACGTCGACGCCGTGCCGGGGCTGCTGGCCACGATGCGTGCGAACAAGCGCATCGCGCTGCTGGGCAGCCATCAAGTGGCCTTCAGCGAGAAGGACGACCTGAAGTTTCACCGGCGTGAAACCTTGCCCTTCCACGCCAACGGCATGCGCTTCACGGCCTTCGACGCGGCGGGCTCCGAAATCGTCACCCGCAGCTACTACTCGGTGGGCGGCGGCTTCGTCGTCAGCGACGAGGTGGCGGCCGACGGCGCGCGGCAGAAGGTCATCGCACCCGACAGCACCACCCTGCCCCTGCCTTTTCGCAGCGGCGACGAACTCCTGCTGCGCTGCCGCGAGGTCCAGGCGCAGGGCGGCGGCGGCATCGCCGCGGTGATGCGCATCAACGAACGCGTCCTGGGCAAGGGCGGGCACAGCGACGCCGAGATCGACGCCGGCCTGCTGAAGATCTGGCGCGTGATGCAGGACTGCGTGAAGCGTGGCTGTGCCACCGACGGCGTGCTGCCCGGCGGCTTCCAGGTCAAGCGCCGCGCCAAGGCGCTGCGTGAACAGCTGGTCGCCCACCCCGAACAAGCCCTGAGCGACCCGCTTCAGGTGCTGGACTGGGTGAACCTGTATGCGCTGGCCGTGAACGAGGAAAACGCCGCCGGCGGCCGCGTCGTCACCGCGCCCACCAACGGCGCAGCCGGCATCGTGCCGGCGGTGCTGCACTACTACACGCGCTTCGTGCCGGGCGCCAGCGAAAAGGGCGTCGTCGACTTCCTGCTCACGGCCGCGGCCATCGGCATCCTGTACAAGGAAAACGCCAGCATCAGCGGTGCCGAAGTCGGCTGCCAGGGCGAAGTGGGCGTGGCCTGCAGCATGGCCGCAGCCGCGCTGTGCGCGGTGATGGGCGGCAGCCCGGAACAGGTGGAAAACGCCGCCGAGATCGGCATGGAACACCACCTGGGCCTGACCTGCGACCCGGTGGGCGGGCTGGTGCAGATCCCCTGCATCGAACGCAACGCGATTGCCAGCGTGAAGGCCATCAACGCCGCGCGCATGGCACTGCGCGGCGACGGCACGCACTTCGTCAGCCTGGACAAGGTCATCAAGACCATGCGCGAGACCGGCGCCGACATGATGACGAAGTACAAGGAAACTGCGCGCGGCGGCCTGGCCGTGAACATCGTCGAGTGCTGACGGGCCGGGCGGGCCGCGGGCCCCCTCAATCGGCCGGCGCAATGGCCGATAAGCAGGTGATGTGGGGCACAGGGGTGCCCCCGCCTCCTTGCTGCCCCGGCCACCTTGCCCATCATCAGCCTGCTGCAGCGTCTGAAGCTGCGCCACAAGATCGCCGCCCTGGGGGTGGTGGGCATGGCGCTGTGCACGCTGCCGCTGATCCAGGTGCTTCGCTATCAGGGCCTGGAACTGCAATGGGCCCGTGCTGCCCATGACCAGCTCGAACCGGCCGTGCTGGCCGTGGAACTGCAGCGGGGCCTGGTCGAGCACCGCGCCAGTGCAGCGCAATGGCTGCGCGGTCAGCGCGAGGTCGATGCGCAGCGACGCCAGGACCAGGCCGTGGTCGACGCCCGCCTGGCAATGCTGGACCATCGACTGGAACCCACCGACCACCTGGCTGCGCAGAGCGAGGTCCGCGCCATGCGCGGCGACTGGCTGCAGCTGGTGCAGCAGGTCGTGGACCAGCGCTGCAGCGTCGCCGACAGCGACGGCGCGCACCGCCTGCTGGTGGAGCAGGCGCTGCAGGTCATCGACAACGTGACGACGGCGACGGCTTCGACGCCAGATGCCAGCCAGCTGCTGCAGGCAGTGCTGCAGGTGCGCACGCACCTGCAGGCCGAGCCGCCGGCCTGGCCTGCAGCCGCGGCCACGCTGGCCGCGGCCCAGGCTGCGGTGCAGGAAGCCCAGGCCCAGCGCCTGGCGCTCCACCAGGCCCTGCGCACGACTGCGGCTGCGACCTTGCTGAGCCTGGTGGCGGGCATCGTCGGGCTGCTGGGCTGGCTGCTGGCGGTGCGACGCCGCCAGCTGCATCCATCTGCAGGGCCTGAAGACGAGGGCACTGCGACTGGGTGGCCACAGACTCGGGCCGACGGACAGCAGGACCTTCGCAGCACTCGCCAGAGCCTGCTGCAACGGCTGCGCCAGCCCGCGCCTGCAGCCCCGCGCCTGGAACAGCCCACCGAACCGCAGCGCGAACCTTGAACGCCGCTGCGGCGGCTCAGGCGCGCAGGAACAGCGTGACCAGCGGGTCTGGCCCCAGCTGCCGGCTCCAGTGGCCGTGGACCTGATCGTCGAACGAAGCGCCGGCGGGCAGCACGTCGGCCGAATAGAAATGCTGGCCGGGGCCGAACACGCGTGAACTGCCATCCTGCAGGCCGATTTCCATCTGCCCCTGCAGGATGAACACCCACTGCGGGTCGCCGGTGCAGTGGAAGCTGCTGCGAAAGCCCGGCGGGCTCATGCGCAGCTGCCAGCCGCTGCTGGGGGCCAGCGGCGACAGCAGGGCCTGCGGCTTGCCTTCGGTCAGGGCCACGGTTTCCTCGCGAAAACGGGCGCGGCCGTCGGTGTCGGTGAAGAGCACGGTCTTGATCAGGTGGGTCATGGCGGCTGCCGGGTAGAAGTTCGGGGTCAGGGATCCGGACCCGATTGTCGGCAGACAGCCTGCCAGAATCACGCATCACCCACAGCCCGTGACCTCAGCGCCACCATGAAACTGCTCCGCCACGGCCCCAAAGGCCATGAACGCCCCGCCCTGATCGACGCCGAGGGCCAGGTCCGCGACCTTTCCGGTGTCATCACCGACCTGCGCTCGGAGAGCCTCACGCCCGCCAGCCTGGCCCGACTGCGGGCGCTGGATGTGGCTGAACTGCCGGTCGTGCCCCAGCCCGGCCGCATCGGCCTGCCCTATGTTGGCTGCGGCAAGTTCGTGGCCGTGGGCCTGAACTACGCCGACCACGCGGCCGAAGCCGGGCTGCCCGTGCCCGCCGAACCCGTGCTGTTCACCAAACCCACCAGCTGCATGGTCGGCGCCCACGACGCCGTCGTGCTGCCGCAGGGCAGCACGAAAAGCGACTGGGAAGTCGAACTCGGCATCGTCATCGGCAGCAAGGCCCGCTACGTCGCCGAGGCCGATGCCCTGCAGCATGTCGCCGGCTATTGCGTCGTCAATGACCTGTCGGAACGTGAATACCAGCTCGAACGCGGCGGCACCTGGGATAAGGGCAAGGGCTGCGACACCTTTGGCCCGGTCGGCCCCTGGCTGGTGACAGCCGACGAAGTGCCCGACCCGCAGGCCCTGGGCCTGTGGCTGGACGTCAACGGCCGCCGCTGGCAGCAGGGAAACACCCGCACCATGATCTTCGGCGTGGCCAGCCTGGTGGCCTACATCAGCCGCTTCATGACGCTCTACCCCGGCGACCTGATCACCACCGGCACACCGCCCGGCGTCGGCCTGGGTGCCAAGCCGCATCCCGTGTTCCTGAAGCCTGGCGACGTCATGGCACTCGGCATCGACGGGCTGGGTGAACAACGCCAGGTGGTACACGCCTGGGACGCGGCGCGGCTGGATGGCTGAAGCCGGCACATTGACGGCCGTCGGTCTTCAGTGCATCCAGACTGACGACCTTCGAGAACTGGCCCGCGGCCGGGTACCACCCGGCGTGCGGGGCCGCCACGCCACCGGCTCGCTGCCACCCGACTTCGTCGCCGTGCGGGCACTCAAGCTGCAGCATGAAGCCGCCAGCTGCAGCGACGCCCTGGGCGTTGCAGGGGCGCTGTACTACATTGTCCAGGACGACCATGTCGTGGGCAGCTGCGGCTTCAAGGACGCAGCCCGGGACGGCTGGGTCGAGATCGGCTACGGCGTGGGCTCCGACTACCAGCGCAAGGGGCTGGGCGCACGTGCGGTAGCGGCACTGTGCACGCTGGCCTTCGAGAGCGGCCGCATTCGCTGGGTGCGGGCATGCATCGAGCCCGACAACGCCGGCTCCAATGCCCTGGCGCTCAGCCTGGGTTTTGTGCCGGGGCATCCGGTGATCGAGGAAGACGGCAGCTTGCTCATCGTCTGGACGCTGGCCTGCCAGCCGCCCGACGACTGCCAGCCCGAGCAGGCCGACCAGGAATGAAGCGGGAAAAAAGACATCCCATCCGACAGGCCGGACATGCAGCGTGATCTCGAAAACCTGGAAAAACGCTGGGGCCTCGCGCTGCAGAGCGCCAGCTTCGGTGTCTGGGACCTGGACGTTCCTGCGCATCTGGTGCGCTATTCGCCACAGTGGAAGCAGATGCTCGGCTACGGCAGCGACGACGCGCCCGACCCCACCTCGACCTGGCGTTCGCGTGTGTACTCCGATGACCTGTCGCCGATGCTTCAGGCCCTGTCGCAGCACCTGAGGGGCGAAACCCCGCACTACGAACATGAGTTCCGCTTGCGCGCGGCCGACGGCAGCTGGCGCTGGGTGCTGTCGCGCGGCCGGGTGGTGGAACGTGCTCCTTGCGGCGAAGCGCTGCGCGCCGTCGGCACGCTGACCGACATGACCGACCGGCAACAGGCCGAAAGCCTGCGCATCGAACGCGACCGGGCCGAGGCCGGCAGCCAGGCCAAGACCGAGTTTCTTTCGCGCATGAGCCACGAGCTGCGCACGCCGCTGAATGCCGTGCTCGGCTTCGCACAGCTGCTGGCCAACCCGGGCTCCAGGCTGCCTCCGGAAGAACAACGCCGATATGCCCACCACATCGAACTCGCAGGCTGGCAGCTGCTGCGCCTGGTCGACGACGCCCTGGACCTGGCCAGCCTCGAAGCCGGCCGCCTGAACCTGACGCTGGAGCCTTTGGCGCTGGAAGCCGCACTGCGTTCGGCCCTGTTCGAAGTCTCCACCACGGCCGCGCTGGGCGGCGTGCAGCTGCGCGCAGCGACCGTGCCCATGGCAGCCCGCGTGCGCGCCGACGCCATGCGCCTGCAGCAGGTGCTGACCCACCTGCTGCACAACGCCATTCGCCACAATCACCCTGGCGGCGAGGTCAGCGTGACGGTTCAGGCGCAGCCCGCATCGGCCTTGCAGGAGGGCCATTGGACGATCAGCGTGCGCGACACCGGCCCGGGCATGGCGCCCGAGCAGCTGGCCCATCTCTTCGAGCCCTTCAACCGTCACGGTCGCAGCCCAGGCGCCATGCCCGACAGCGTGGGCCTGGGACTGGCCTTGATGCGCTCATTGCTGCAGACCATGGGCGGCAGCATGGCCGTGCAGAGCAGCCTGGGCCAGGGCAGCTGCTTCCAGGTCACCCTGCCCGCGGCCTAGCCTGGGCGGCGGTTGACGATCAGCCGGACCACCGCCACCGGCCGGACAAGCCGCCTCGTCGGCGCCATGAAGCGGACCCGTGTCATTCGCGGTCGGCCGGCATCGGCAACGGCCCGGCCGACCCCCCTGGCTGCAACCCCGCCGAAACCGCCTGCGCCGGGGCCTTGCGCACCAGGTAGCTGTAGAGCACAGGCACGACCACCAGTGTCAGCAAGGTGCTGGTGATGACGCCACCGATGATGGCCCGGCCCATCGGCGCCTGGATTTCGCCACCGTCGTTCAGGGCCAGGGCCAGCGGCAGCATGCCGAAGACCATGGCCATCGTCGTCATCACGATCGGCCGCATGCGTGTCAAGCCCGCAGCCAGCAGCGCCTCGGGCACGCTGGCGCCGGCCTTGCGCGCCTGGTTGGCGAAGTCCACCAGCAGGATGGCGTTCTTCGTCACCAGGCCCATCAGCATCACCAGGCCGATCATGCTGAAGACGTTCAGCGTGCTGCCCCACAACAGCAGGGCCAGCATCACGCCGATCAGCGCCAGCGGCAGGCTGGCCATGATGGCCAGCGGCTGCAGGAAGCTGCCGAACTGGCTGGCCAGCACGATGTAGATGAAGATGACGGCCAGCGCCATCGCCGCCAGCAGGCCGCTGAAGGCCTCGGCCTGCTGCTGCATCTGGCCGCCGACGTCGAAGCTGTAGCCTGGCGGCAGGTTGGTCTCCTTGATGAGCTTCTGCACATCGGCGCTGACCTCGCCGACGCTGCGATCCTTCACCCCGGCGAACACGGCCTCGCGGCGCTGCAGGTTCTGGCGGCGGATGATCTCGGGGTTGAACACGGTCTCGATCGTGGCCACGCTGTCCAGCGGGATCGGCGTGCCGTCCTTGGCGAAGGCCACGGGCAGGCTGCGCAGCTGCTCGACCCGCTCGCGCTGGGTCTCGTTCAGGCGCAGCACCACGTCGACCTGGTTGCCGTCTGGCGTGGTCCACTGCGTCGCGGCTTCGCCATTGACGTAGGCGCGCAGGCTGCTTGCCACCTGCGGCGCAGTCAACCCCAGTTCGCGGATGGCACCGGGCTTCAGGCGCACCGCATAGGCCGGCAAGCCGGGCTTGACCGACAGTTCCACGTCGACGATGCCCGGAATCTTCTTGACCTTCTCGCTGAACTCGGTGGCCACCTTGGCCAGGCCTTCGCTGTCGTCGCCCAGGATGGCGACGTAGATCGGCCGGTTGAAGCCGACGCTGGCGTCGGTGCCCGGTATCGGCGCGATCATCTCGCGGATGGCGTTCTCCACGTCCTTCTGGCTGCGGCTGCGCTGATTCTTGTCGACCAGGCTGATGTTCAGCCAGGCCTGGTTGCGCTGGCCGGCGCCACCGACCCAGGTGGAAATGTTCTCCACTTCGGGCATCTCCGCGATCATCGCTTCGACCTGGCGCGCCTTCGCGTCGGTGCGTTCCAGGCTGCTGCCCACCGGCATGCGCAACTGCAACTGGGTGTAGCCCTGGTCGGTCTCGGGTGCAAATTCGCTGCCCACCAGCGGCGCCAGCAGCAGCGCCCCGACGAAGCTCAGCACGCCCGCGCCCACGACCACGCCACGCGGCGTGAGGGTGGCGCGGCGCAGGTGCCGGCGGCTGGCCTTGTCGCGCAAGCCATCGCTGCCGAAGCCGCGGCCATAGGCCGGCAGCCACAGCCGCCAGCGGCGTTCGCTGAAGATCCAGCGCAGAGACCTTTCGTAGGCCCGGTGCAGGCCGTCCATCATCCCGTCGGTGGCGCGGATGGCGTGGCCGATGACGGGCCACTTCTTCAGCTTCGTCGAGGGCGGGTCATGCCACACCGACGACAGCATCGGATCGAGCGTGAAGCTCACGAACAGGCTCACCAGCACCGCCACCACCACGGTGATGCCGAAAGGGTAGAAGAACTTGCCGATGATCCCGCCCATGAAGGCCACCGGCGCGAACACCGCGACGATGGCGAAGGTGGTGGCCATCACCGCCAGCCCGATCTCGTTGGTGCCGTCGTGCGACGCGGTGACATGGTCCTTGCCCATGCCGACATGGCGCACGATGTTCTCGCGCACGACGATGGCGTCGTCGATGAGCAGCCCGATGCACAGGCTGAGCGCCATCATCGTCATGAAGTTCAGCGTGAAGCCGAATGCATACACCGCGATGAAGCTGCTGATCACGGCGATGGGCAGCGTCAGGCCGGTGATGACGGTGCTGCGCCAGCTGTGCAGGAACAGGAAGACGATGGCGATGGTCAGCAGTGCGCCTTCGATCAGGGTCATCTTCAGGCCGTCCAGGCTGCCCTTGACCCAGTCGCTGTCGGCGCGGATCAGGCGCAACTCGGTGTCGGGCGGCAGCTGCTTGCGGATCTCTTCCATCGCCTTCTTCACCGCCTCGCCGGTGGCCACGATGTTGGCGTCCTGCTGCTTGTAGATGTTGAAGTTGATGCCGGGCTGGCCGTTGATGCGCGCGGTACTGTCGGGTTCGGCCTCGCGTTCGACCAGCTGCCCCAGGTCGGCCAGGCGCAGCGGCAGGCCGTTGCGGTGGGCCACGACGACGTTCTCGAACTGGCGCGGGTCGCGCACCCGGCCTTCGACGCGCAGCAGCGCGTCCTGCGTGCCGTCGCTGAGCAGGCCCACGGGCTGGTCGGCGTTGGCCTCGCGCAGTGCGGTGGCAATGTCGGCCGGCGTCACGCCATAGGCCCGCAGTCGCGTCGCGTCGAGGTCGATGCGCACCTCGCGCACGGTCAGGCCATTGATCTCGACGCGGGCCACGCCTTCCACCCGCTGCAGGCGTTTGCCCACCAGCTGTTCGCCCAGGACCGACAGTTCACGGCTGGAACGGCTGGCCGACAGCAGCGCCATGTTGACGACGGGCTGGCTGTTGTCATTGTTCCAGCGCGCGATGGTCGGCGCCTTCACGTCCTTCGGAAACGCGGATTGCGCGGTGGCCACGCGGTCGCGGATGTCCTGCATCGCGCGGTCCATGTCCGCGTCCAGGCTGAACTCGATGCTCATGTCGCCGCGGCCTTCCATCGCCCGCGAGCTGATGCGCTTGACGCCTGCGATGCTGTTGACGGATTCTTCGAGCGGCTTGATGACCTCGCGCTCGATCGCTTCGGCGCTGGCGCCGGGGTAGCGCACTTCCATCCAGGCGCCCGGGAAGCTGATGTCGGGCATCTGCTCCACGCCCAGCTTGTTGTAGCTGAACAGGCCGAGCACGCAGATGGCGACCATCACCATCGTGGCGAAGACCGGGTTCTGGATCGAGACGCGAGTGATCCACATGATGTCGCCTCGGCCGGTTTCAGTTGGCCGGCGCGGTCTGCGCGGTCTGCGCCACAGCGGCCGAAGCCACGGCGGCGGCCTTGCCGGCCACGACCAGCGCCTTGGCGCCTTCGCGCAGGTTGTCGAAGCGCGCCGCCAGCACCTGGCTGTCGGGCTTCAGGCCCTGCAGCACTTCGACGCGGCCGCTGGCGGCGTCCAGCCGGCCCAGTTGCACGGCACGGCGCGCGAGCACGCCGCCGTCGATGACCCAGACATGGTCCTGGCCACTGTGCTGGCCCACCGCGGTGACCGGCAGGGTCAGACGCTCGGTGGTGTCGTTGAACACGGCCCGGGCCAGCGCGTACTGGCCAGCCCGCAGCGTTTCCTTGGGGTTGTCCAGCGCGATCGTCACGCCGATGGCGCGCGTGCCGGGCTCGGCAGCCGGGGCAATGCGCGCAATGTGCCCGGTGCGCTGCTGCGCCAGGCCTTCCACCTGCACCTGCACCGCCATGCCGGCAGCCAGGTACGGGACCTGGTGCGTGCCCACCGTGCCGGCCAGTTCCAGGCGGGCCAGGTCCACCAGCGTCAGCACCTGCTGTTCCGGACTGACCTTCTCACCCGGCAGCACATGGCGCCTGGCGACGATGCCGCCGATGGGCGCGGTGAGCAGGCCGTCGCGCAGACCGGTGCGCGTGGTGTCCAGCGCAGCCGCGGCAGCGGCCAGCTGGGCGCGCGCACCGTCGAGCGCCGAGCGCGAGCTTTCCAGTGCCGTGGCACTGATGAACTGCTGCTGCGCCAGCCGCTCGTTGTTCGCGTGTGTGCGTTCGGCCTGGGCGACGCTGGCGCGGGCCGACTCGACGAGGGCACTGCGCTCGGCCAGGCGGCTGCCGATGTCGGCCAGCTCGATGCGTCCCAGCGGCTGGCCGGCGCGAACGCGGTCGCCCTCGGCGACGTTCAATGCCAGCAGCGTGCCACCGGCCTTGGCGCGCACCATCGCGGTCTGCGGTGCGACCAGCGGGCCGCTGAACTCGATCGTGGTGGCCAGCGCCGCCAGGCTGGGCTGCACCACTTCACGGGCAGCAAACTCCAGCGGTACGACAGGCTTGGCGTCCTTGCCGGCCTGGGCCTTCGACCCATCGGTGGCCTTGGCCTGGGCGGCCATGCCCGGCAGCCTGACCAGCCCCGTGGCCATCGATGCAGCCCCGGCCACGACCAGCGCGCCAACGCCCACGGCCAGCCAGAGCCAGGGGCTCCGGTTCAAATTGTCGATCGCCTTCATGCCTGTGCTCCTGCCTGCTTCGGCCACACCAGGGTGCAGCGACAGGCGGGAGTCTTGGCGAAGGGCGCCGCTGGCGCCAGACCGTGTGCGACGAAGCGCGGTTTGCTGGCGACGAACTGCAGACCGGCCGCGGCTGCCGAAGCCGGCAGGCCCGGCGCGTCAGGTCAACAGGCGGGGCGGGGCTTCAGGCCGGCAGCTTGAACTGCGCCACTTCCCCGGCCAGGCCCACGGCCTGGTCGTTCAGCGAGCCGGCCGCAGCCGCCGTCTGCTCCACCAGCGCAGCGTTCTGCTGCGTCACGGTGTCCAGTTCCTGCACGGCCTTCGCACTCTGCGCGATGCCGGTGGTCTGCTCGCGCGCACCGTTGGCCACTTCGGCCAGCAGTTCGCGCACCCGGCCGGCGCTGCTGACGATCTCGTCGATGGTGCTGCCGGCCTCGCGCACGACACGGGTGCCGTTCTCGACCTGCTCCATGCTGGTGGTGATCAGGGTCTTGATCTCGCGCGCGGCAGCGGCCGAACGCCCGGCCAATGCCCGCACCTCGGAAGCCACCACCGCGAAGCCGCGGCCCTGTTCACCGGCACGGGCGGCTTCCACCGCCGCGTTCAGCGCCAGGATGTTGGTCTGGAAGGCGATGCCGTCGATCGTGCCGATGATGTCGCCGATGCGGCTGGACGAGCCGTTGATGGCCTGCATCGTCTGCACCACCTGCCCGATGATCTCCCCGCCGCGCTGCGCGGTCTGGGCATTCGTGTCGGCCAGCCGCGTGGCCTCGCCCACGGTCGATTCGTTGTTGCGCACCGTGGACGCAATCTGCTCCATCGCCGCGGCGGTTTCTTCCAGGTTCGCCGCCGACTGCTCGGTCCGGCCCGACAGGTCCATCGACGCGCCGCTGATTTCACTGCTGGCATGCACGATGTTGTCGGAGGCAGTGCGCACCTGGCTGACGATGCGGCGCAGCGAAGCCTGCATCTCGCTGAGCGTGATCATCAGCCGCGCCGCTTCGTCAGCACCCCAGGCCCGCGGCCGGGTGGTCAGGTCGCCGTCGCGCATCGCGTCGATGTGGAAGGCCACTTCCTTCAGGCCGCCGTCGAGAACCTTGC
>LNET01000096.1 GCA_001464055.1 Burkholderiales bacterium Ga0077543 | reverse complement strand
CCCGAGACGCTGATGATCGGCCGCGTGCTCTGGGACGAGTTCTTCAGCAACAACGACTGGCCTATGGCCAGCACCGTGGCGGTGGTGATGGTGCTGCTGGTCATCGTGCCGATTGCCATCTTCAGCAAGTACCAGGCCGAATCCCAGGAGAAGGGCCGATGAAAGCATCCAGGACGGGCCTGTGGTTCGGCCGCGGCTGGCTCAGCCTGGGCTACGCCTTTCTCTACCTGCCGATCGTGGCGCTGGTGGTCTACTCCTTCAACGATTCGGCCATCCCGAACGTCTGGCGCGGCTTCACGCTGAAGTGGTACGTGGCCTTGGCGTCAGACCAGGAACTGCTGTCGGGGGCCTTCCTCACCGCCTGCGGCTCGGTGGTGCTGGGCACCCTGGCCGCCTTCGCGCTGACCAAGTACAGGCGCTTCCGCGGCCGCACGCTGTTCGCGGGCATGACGACCGCGCCGCTGGTGATGCCGGAGGTGGTGGTGGGCCTGTCGCTGCTGCTGATGCTGGTGAGCGTGCAGCGCGCACTCGGCTTTCCCGAACGCGGCATGATGACCATCTGGCTGGGCCACCTGCTGCTGGGCATGGCCTACGCCACCGTCGTCATCCAGTCGCGCCTGCAGGACCTGAACCCGCAGTTGGAAGAAGCCGCCATGGACCTGGGCGCCCGCCCTCACCAGGTGTTCTGGCTGGTGACGCTGCCGATGATCGCGCAGAGCCTGGTCTCGGCCTGGCTGCTGACCTTCACCATCAGCCTGGACGACGTCGTGCTGTCGGCCTTCCTTTCGGGTCCGGGCTCCACAACCATGCCGCTGGTCATCTTCTCGCGGGCGCGGCTGGGGTTGAACCCCAGCGTGAACGCGGTGGCCACCATCACCATCGTCATCGTGGCCATCGGCGTGGTGCTGGCGAGTTACTGGATCGCACGTGCCGAACGCCAGCGCGCGCGCGACCTGGCCGCCGCCCGCCGCGGCTGAAACACCCCACACAACCTGCCCTGAGGAGAGCACCCGATGAAGCTACCCGCTCCGACAGCCCTGGTCCTGGCCTTGACCGCTGGTGCCTGCCTGCCCGCCCATGCCCAGGGCAATGACGACCTGCTGAAGGAATTGCGGGCGCTGCGCGACCGCGTCACCGAACTCGAGAAGAAGCTCCAGGCCGCACCCGCGGCAGCCACCACCCCGCCGGCAGGCCAGTGGGGCATGACGCCCGAGCAGGTGCGTGAACTCAACCGCATCGCGGTGAAGACCGAATCGCTGCAGGACAACTTCGCCGACCAGGGCTTCAAGGGCCTGAAGATCAGCGGCCAGATCGACCCTACCTTCATCTACAACCGCCGCCAGGACAACGCCAGCTTCGTGCTGCTGAACAACGGCGGCGCCCGCTACAGCTACGACAACAGCTACTTCGGCATGGCCGTGATCGACTTCGCCAAGGAAACCGAAGGCGGCTCGCTGTGGAAGCTGACCCTGGCCCCGGAACGCGGCACCGGTGCGCTGGCCAACGGCGGCTCCATCGTCCACGAGGCCTCGGTCTCGATTCCCCTGACCGACCTGAACACGCGGCTTTGGGTGGGCCAGATCCCCGACTGGACGGGCTACGAGATCACCCTGCCCGCCGGCAACAAGCTCATCACCCACAACCTGCTGTTCGACACCATGGCGCCCACCGCCTACACCGGCGCGGTGCTCGACATCACCCGCGGCAAGTGGTGGGTGCGCGGTGGCCTGGCCAACATGAACACGGCGCGAACGCCCAGCGGCGAGAAGCAGCCGGTACTGATCTACCGCGTGGACTATTCGCGCGGCGAATTCAGCGGCTGGGGCTTCACCGGCCTGCACGGCAAGGCCGCGAACTTCGCGGCCGACGGCACTTACCTCGACGCCAACGGCGTGGAACAGGGATTCGCCAGCGCCGGCAAGTACACCGACATCCACTTGCTCGAGGTGGACGGCTTCTTCACCCGCGGCGACCTGTCGCTGTTCGGCCAGTTCAGTTACGGACAGCAGAAGGGTTCTGCCATCTTCAACAGCGACGGGAAGCTGCGTGACGCGCAATGGTGGGGGGTGTCGGGCCTGGCCGGCTACAAGCTCACGCCGCGCCTGGAAGCCGTGCTGCGCGCCGACTACGTCAGGAACACGAAGAACGGCGGCGGCCTGCTCGGCTACAGCTTCGACGACAACATCAACGGCATCGGCCGCGGCCTCGACGCCGAGGGCAACTTCGCCAAGGGCGAAGCCACCGGCAGCAATCGTTACGCACTGAGCGCCGGCATGAACTACCTGTTCGACGAGAGCACCGTGTTCAAGCTGGAATACCGCTATGACGGCGCCAGCCAGCCCGTGTTCCTGGGCGTGAAGTCGGGCACCTACAGCAAGAACAACCACCTCTTCGGCGCTTCCGTGGTCGTGAGCTTCTGAGCATGACCCAGACCTCTGCGCCGGACTGGCGCGCCCGGGCCGGCGGTCTGGCCATCGACGGCCGCGCCCTGATCGACGGCCGCCGCGTGGCAGCGGCCAGCGGTGCCAGCTTCGCCAAGCATTCACCCATCGACGGGCGCGCGCTGGGCGCGGTGGCGCGCTGTGATGCCGCCGACGTGGATGCCGCCGTGCGCAGCGCGCGTGCCGCCTTCGACAGCGCCCGCTGGGCCGGCATGCCGCCGGCCGTGCGCAAGAAGCTGCTGCTGCGCTTTGCCGAGAAGATCCTGGCCGCGCGCGAGGAGCTGGCCCTGCTGGAAACGCTGGACATGGGCAAGCCGATCCGCGACGCGCTGGCCGTGGACGTGCCCAGCACAGCGCGCTGCATCGCCTGGTATGCCGAGGCGGTGGACAAGGTCTACGACGAGATCGCCCCCACCGCGCGCAACGCGCTGGCACTCATCACGCGCGAACCGGTGGGCGTGGTCGGCGCCATCGTGCCCTGGAACTACCCGATGATCATGGCCGCGTGGAAGCTGGGGCCGGCGCTGGCAGCGGGCAATTCGGTGGTGCTCAAGCCCAGCGAGAAGAGTCCGTTCACGGCGCTGCGGCTGGCCGAACTGGCGGTGGACGCGGGCATCCCGCCGGGCGTGTTCAACGTCGTGCCCGGCTTCGGGCACGAAGCCGGCGAGGCGCTGGCGCTGCACATGGACGTGGACGCGCTGGGCTTCACCGGCAGCACCCGCACCGGCAGGCGCATGCTCGAATACGCCGGGCGCAGCAACCTCAAGCGGGTGTTCAACGAACTGGGCGGCAAGTCGGCCTTCGTCGTGATGGACGACGTGGGCAGCCTGGAACGCGCTGCGGCCACCGTGGCCGGCAGCCTGTTCTACAACCAGGGCGAAAGCTGCAACGCCCCCAGCCGTGTGCTGGTGCATGAAACACTGGTCGCCGACTTCGTCGCCATGGTGGCCGCGCACGCCCCCCGGCATGCGCCAGGCGACCCGCTCGACGAAAGCACGGCCATGGGCGCACTGGTCGACGCCGGACAGTTGCGTACCGTGCTGGGCTACATCGAAGCCGGCATGGCCGAGGGCGCGCGCTGCGTGACCGGTGGGCGGCAGGTGCGCACCGAGACCGGCGGCTTCTATGTCGAGCCCACGGTCTTCGATGGCGTCACGAACTCGATGAAGATCGCGGCAGAAGAGATCTTCGGCCCGGTGATGAGCGTGCTGCGCTTCAAGGACGAAGCCGAGGCGATCGCCATCGCCAACGCCAGCCCCTACGGGCTGCAGGCCAGTGTCTGGACCGAGAACCTCAGCCGTGCCCACCGCATGGCGCGCGCGCTGCGCGCCGGCACCGTGCACGTGAACCAGTACGACGAGGACGACATCACCGTGCCCTTCGGCGGCTTCAAGCAAAGCGGCAATGGCCGCGACAAGAGCCTGCACGCCTTCGACAAGTACAGCGAACTGAAGACGACCTGGCTGCGGATCGACGCTGCGTGAGCGCGGTCCCGGTCGGCGCCTACCTCAGCCTGGCCGCCAGCATGGCGCTGGTGGGCGGCTATGTCGGCCTGTCGAAGCTGCTGGTGGCGGTGTTTCCCGTGCTGCTGCTGGCCTGGTTGCGCTTCGGCATCGCCGCGCTGGCCATGGCCTCCTGGGTCAAGCGCGGCCCGGGCGAGGCGCCGCTGTCGCCATCCGACCGCCGGCTGCTGTTCTGGGAGAGCTTTCTTGGCAACTTCCTGTTCAGCATCTGCATGCTTTACGGTGTGGCCATGACCTCGGCCCTGGCTGCTGGCGTGGTAATGGCAGCCATTCCTGCGGCCGTGGCGATCCTGTCGCGGCTGTTCCTGGGTGAGACCATCCGGCCGCGCGTGATCGCGGCCATTGCCTGCGCAGCACTGGGCATCGCCGTACTGGCCTTGGCGCGCAGCGACGGCATGCTGGATGGCGGCGATGGCCCGTCAGCGCTGGCCGCCTCGCCGCTGGGCTACGCGCTGCTGCTGGCCGCGGTGGTGTGCGAGGCCAGCTATGTCGTCATCGGCAAGCGGCTCACAGGCACCGTCTCGCCCAAGCGCATCAGCGCGCTCATCAACCTGTGGGGCCTGGCCCTGGTCACGCCTTTCGGTCTGTGGCAGGCCAGCCGGTTCGACTTCGGCAGCGTGCCAGCGGCCAGCTGGCTGCTCCTGGTGTTCTACGCGCTGGCGGCCAGCATGCTGACGGTATGGCTGTGGATGCGCGGTTTGCGCCATGTGCCTTCGTCCAAGGCCGGCGTGTTTTCGGTGCTGTTGCCGGTGAGCGCGGCGCTGGTGGGGGTGTTTGCGCTGGGAGAGCACTTCGGCAGTGCGCATGTGGCCGCCCTGGCCCTGGCATTGACCGGCTTGCTGCTGGCGACCTGGCCAGATCGGTCAGCCGGTCTTCCGCCCCCCCTCAAATGAAGGTGCTGTTCGCCTAAGCGTCAGACGGAGTGTGGCTTTACCCTTCATGACCGTCGATTCGGGAGCCTCACGTGAAACATCTCGCCCTTGCCGCTGCCGTCAGTGCCTTGTTGACGACGATGGCCGCCACGGCTCAGGCACAGACCACCGTGCTGGCCTTCGACGATCTGACGCCGCAGCAATTCGGGTCGAACCTGGTCTACCAGGGCTATGTGTTTTCCCCGCGTTACCAGTTCCGCATCGTTCCACCCGGCACGCTCCCTCATGTGAGCGCGAGCAACTTCCTCGGCATCACCTTGAGTGACTCGCTGGGGGGAAGCCCGAACCCTCTGTATCGCGGCTCTCCCGGCGACAACGGGCTGCTTCACGTCAGCCGGTTGGACAACCAGCCGTTTTCGCTGGACAGCCTGACGGCCGTCGGTGTGCTCTGGGGGGTGAGCTCATCGAATGGTGGCGGCTGGGGCTCCAGCGCCAGCGGGCTGGCCTCGTTCAGCGGTCCGGACTGGACCCATGTGTCGTGGCTGCTCTTCGGTGCCGGCAGCGGAGACCCGCGCGGATTCGACAACCTCAGCCTGACCGCCGTTCCAGAGCCCGGTGCCTTCTGGTTGTTCGGCATCGGCCTGGCCGCCCTGGCGCTGCGCCGCATGGCCCAAGGGCGCCCGGGTCACTGAAGGTCCGCCCAGGCTTGCTGCATGGACATGTGCAGCGCCGCGCACCGACGCCGGACCGAACGGCGGCAGACCTTCGCCACTCAGGCCACCGTCAACGGCACCCCGCCTGACGGCCGTTCGGCCAGCCGCCCGACCACCGCGGCCTGCGCGAAGCCGTGGCTGCGGAACACCGCCATCACCGCGTCCAGCGCCTGCGGCGTGCAGCTGACCAGCAGGCCGCCGCTGGTCTGCGGGTCGGTGAGCAGGGCCTGGTCGACATCGGCAAAGCCCGAGGGCAGCGCGATGTCGCTGCCGTAGCCGATCCAGTTGCGACCTGATGCACCGGTGATGAAACCCCTGGCCGCCAGGTCGCGCACGCCCGTCAGCAGCGGTACGCCAGCCCAGTCCAGCTGCACCTGCAGCTTCGAGCCCCGGGCCAGTTCCAGTGCGTGCCCGCCCAGGCCGAAGCCGGTGACGTCGGTCAGCGCGTGCACGCCGTCGATGGCAGCAAGATCGGGTCCAGGGGTGTTGAGCTGGGTCGTGTTGGCGATCATCTGCGCATAGCCGGCCTCGCCCAGCTCGCCCTTCTTCAGGGCCGCGCTCATCACGCCCACGCCCAGCGGCTTGCCCAACACCAGCAGGTCGCCGGCCTGAGCGTCGGCATTGCGCTTCACCCGCTTGGGATGCACCAGGCCGAGCGCGACCAGGCCGTAGATGGCTTCGACAGAATCGATGGTGTGGCCCCCGGCGATCGGGATGCCCGCGGCACGGCAGACACTGGCGCCACCTTCGAGCACGCGGCCGATGGTCTGCGTCGACAGCACGTTGATCGGCATGCCCACCAGCGCCAGCGCCAGGATGGGCTTGCCACCCATGGCGTAGACGTCGCTGATGGCGTTGGTGGCGGCGATGCGGCCGAAGTCGAAGGGGTTGTCGACGATGGGCATGAAGAAGTCGGTGGTGGCGATCAGCGCCTGTTCGTCGTTGAGCTGGTAGACCGCGGCGTCGTCGGCGGTCTCGATGCCGACCAGCAGTTCCTTGGGGATGGGCATCGCCGCCGTGCCCTTCAGGATCTCGCTGAGCACGCCCGGGGCAATCTTGCAGCCACAGCCGCCACCGTGGGACAGGCTGGTCAGGCGGGGTTCGGTGGGCGAAAGGGGTGCGTTCATCGTCGTTGTTTCCAGTTGGGGGGCATTCACGCCAGCAGCGGCTTCAGCGTGTCCAGCAGGGTCTGCCGTTCGTGTGCAGGACTGAAGAGATGCGCTCTCGCGGCACACTGCGCCTGAAGGCCGGCAAGCATAGCTGCATCGCTCCGGCACTGCTGCAACAGCGCCGCCAAACCCGCGCTGTCGCCGACCTCGAAGACGCCGTCGTAGGCGTCGCCCAGCAGCCCCAGGTTGCCGTCGATGCGCGAAGCCAGCACCGGCGTGCCGCTGGTGATGGCCTCGATCACGACCTGCGCCCCGCCTTCCATCCGGCTGGCGTGCACCAGCACATGGGCGCGCTGGATGTGCCGCCGCACCACAGCGTGCGGCACGCCTCCGAGCCAGCGGTAATGCGGCTGGTTCTGGACACAGGCCCGCGCTGCGGCCGCCAGCGCCGGGTCGAGCGCTTCGCCGATGTGGTCCAGCAGGATGTCGTGGCTGCCTGCCAGCAGGGCTGAAGCCTGCTGGTAGGTCTCGGGGCATTTTTCCTCGCGCAGATGACCGACCATCAGCGCGCGAAGATGGCGTGGGGTCTTCGACAGGGTCTGGCGTGACGGGCTGGACTGGAGGCAGATCACGGTCTTGCGATGCAGCGCCTGCGGCAGCGAATCCAGCCCCCGTTCGTTCAGCACCACCAGTCGGTCGGCCAATTGCAGCGAACGCTGGGCGTCCGGGTCCACGGCAATGTCGCGGTACAGGTCGGTACCCGTCAGCACCACCACCAGCGGGCGCTGCGGGAACCTCGCGCGCCAGGCCTGGATGGCCGCGGCCGAGCGGCGTGCGTGCAGTGCGATCATCGCTTGTGGCGGCAGGCCGGCGGATGTCCCCGGCGACCAGGCGGCGGCCAGCCTGACTCGATAATCGTTGCTCAGCAGCCTGGCCCAGCGCTGGGCAGTCCGCCAGTTGCCATTGTTGGCGTCGGCCAGCGCTGGCGTCACCAGCACGATGTCCGGTCTTGTCATGGCCCGTAGCTTAATGCCGAGCTTGTTGCTTTCGAGATGCCTCTGACACCTTCGACAGATCCGGTCACGCCCGGCCAGAAGGCTCGCAGTGGCAGTCCCGCCGATCTGATCCTGGCTCTGCGCTCAGCGCGAGCCGACACGCTGGCCACCTTCGAGGTCTATGCCCGCGGCCTGGCCGACCCCGGCCTGAGGGTGCCCTGCAACCCGGGCTTGAACCCGCCCTTGTGGGAACTGGGTCACATCGGCTGGTTCCAGGCTTGGTGGACGCTGCGCAATCCCGAGCGCCTGCGCGGCCTTCGCGCCGACCCGGCCGCGATGCGCCTGCCGCAGCCTGCCGATGCCTTGTACGACAGCTCGAACGTCCCCCACGCCCTGCGCTGGTCGCTGCCGCTGCCCGGCCCCGACGCCTTGCGGGCAGGTCTGGCCCAGCAGTTCGAGGCCTGTCTGGCGCTGCTGGACGACACCCCTGAAGAACCCGAGGCGCTGTATTTCCACCGCCTGGCACTGCTGCACGAGGACATGCACCATGAAGCCGCGCTGTACATGGCACAGGCTCTGGGCCTGCCCGTGACCGACCCACGCTGGCAACCCCAGCCCCTGGAAGGCCCGCGCCAGCAACTGCAACTGGCGGGCGGCACGCTGGAGCAAGGCAGCGACCCCGAGATCGCCTTCGCTTTCGACAACGAGTGTGGCGTGCATCCCCAGTCCGTGGCGGGCTTCAGCATCGACAGCCGGGTACTCACCTGGAACGAGTACCTGCCGATGCTGGCGTCCTGCAGCGACATCGGCCCGCCGCGCTACCTGCGCCAATGCGATGGCCATTGGCAAGTGCAGCGCTGGGGCCGCTGGCAGCCGCTGGAACTGAACCTGCCTGCCTGCCACCTGAGCCAGCGCGAGGCCCTGGCCTGGTGCCGCTGGGCCGGCCGTCGCCTGCCGACCGAAAGCGAATGGGAGTACGCGGCGCTTACCGAGCCCGAACGCTTCGAATGGGGCACCGTCTGGGAATGGACAGCCAGCCCGTTCGCGCCTTATCCTGGGTTTCAGCCCCATCCCTACCGCGACTACTCACTGCCCTGGTTCGACGGCCGGCCGGTGCTGCGCGGCGCAAGCTTCGGCACCCAGCCGCGCATGCGCCACCCGCGCTACCGCAACTACTTCCCCGCCGATCGCACCGATATCTTTGCCGGCTTTCGCACCTGCCCAGCCTGAACGGCGGGAATGCGTTCCAATCAGTCTCCCTCAGTTCATTCCCAGC
This sequence comes from Burkholderiales bacterium Ga0077543, assembly GCA_001464055.1. Taxonomy (GTDB): domain Bacteria; phylum Pseudomonadota; class Gammaproteobacteria; order Burkholderiales; family Burkholderiaceae_C; genus Rubrivivax. The sequence goes on along the minus strand of LNET01000096.1, from coordinate 90,705 downwards.
CTGGAGCCCCGCATGTCCTTTGAAACCATCCGCCCTGCCCGCTGGCTGAAAGCCGCACTGGCCTGCACCGCGCTGTCGCTGTGCGCGCTGGCACAGGCACAGCAGGTCTTGCGCGTCACCACCATCCCCGAAGAAGCCGCCACGGAACAGGTGCGCAAGTTCACGCCGCTGGCGAATTACCTGGAACAGGCGCTGGGCATGAAGGTGGAGTTCACCCCCGTCAGCGACTACCCGGCCGCGGTCGAAGCCCTGGTCAACAAGAAAGTCGACGTGGTGTGGTTCGGCGGCTTCACGCATGTCCAGGCCAACCTGCGTTCGGGCGGCAAGATCGTGCCTCTGGCCCAGCGCGAAGAAGACACGCGCTTCCAGTCGGTGTTCATTGCCAAGACCGATTCCGGCATCAAGACCCTGGCCGACATGAAGGGCAAGCAGATCTCGTTCGGCTCGCAGAGCAGCACCTCGGGCCACCTGATGCCCCGCAGCTTCCTGCTGCAGGCCGACATCAACCCCGAGAAGGACTTCAGGCGCATCGCCTACAGCGGAGCACACGACGCCACCATCGCTTCCGTCGTCAGCGGCAAGGTCGACGCTGCGGCGCTCGACATCACGGTGTGGAGGAAGTTCGTTGCCGAGAACCGCGTCGACACCAAGGCCGTGGACGTGTTCTTCACCACGCCGCCGTACTTCAACTACAACTGGTCGGTGCATGCCGACATGCCCAAGCCGCTGCAGGACCGGGTGAAGGCCGCCCTGCTGGCGCTGGACCCGGCCAAGCCCGAGCATGCCGAGATCCTGCGCCTGAACCGCGCCACGCGCTACATCAGTACCAGCCCCGAGAACTACAAGGGCCTGGAAAGCGCGGCACGCAGCGCCGGCCTGCTGTGATCTCGACGACTTTTGCGGGCGGCGTGGGCTGTTTCCGGCGCGCAAGGTCTTGAAGCTCGAACTGCTGTCGGCGTCGGCGCGGCACCCCGCTGCGCGGCCCGGCTCTGCGCCCGCGCTGAAGGCGCTGAGCCTGCAGGTGGCGCAGGGCGAGCAGCTGGCGGTGATCGGCCCTTCGGGTGCCGGCAAGACGACCTTGCTGCAACTGCTGGCCTGCGCCCTGCCGCCGGGCAGCGGCGGCGTGCGGCTGGACGGGCAGGACCCCTGGACGTTGTCGCGCAGCGCCCTGCAGTCCCTGCGCGGACGGCTCTTCATGGCGCCGCAGGTGCCCCCGCTGCCGCCGAGGCAGCGCGTGGTCACGGCCGTGCTGGCTGGGCAACTGCCGGCGATGAGCCTGCTGGCCAGCATTCGTTCACTCTTCTACCCGTCGGACATTCCGGCGGCGCACGCCGCGCTGGACCGTTTCGACCTGGCTGAAAAGCTCTTCGAGCGTGTCGACCGCCTGTCGGGCGGGGAGCGCCAGCGCGTGGGCCTGGCGCGTGCGCTCGTGGCGCCGGCCTCGCTCTGGCTCGTCGACGAACCCCTGTCGGCGCTGGACCCCACGCGCAGCCGCCAGGCCATGGCGACGCTGATTGGCGGCGCAGTCGAGCGCGGCGCCACGCTGGTGGCCACGCTGCACCAGGTGGACGTGGCGCTGGCGAACTTTCCGCGCATCGTGGGCCTGCGCGACGGCGAACTCGCGTTCGACCTGCCCGCGGCCGAAGTGACACCGGAGCGCCTGGCCCGGCTGTACGCTCAGCATGAACACGAACTTCTGGGCGCACCACCGGCCGAACTGCTGCCCGACGCCGCCGGTCCGCAGCCTGTCGTCATGCACTGCCGGTGACGCGCTGCCGGTGAAAGCACTTTCGATGCAGCGCTGCCCGTGAGCACGGCCCCGACTCCGCTGCGCGACCCGGCCTGGCTGTCGCGACTGTTCTGGGCCAGCACGGCCCTGGTTCTGCTGTGGCCACTGGGCGTGGCGACCGAATTCCGCCCCTGGGTGCTGCTGGAACGCGAGAACCTGAAGATCACTGCGCAGTTCATCGGCAGCTTCTTTCCGCTGACGCTGAATGGCGAATTCATGGCCATGGTGGCGCGCGAGACCTGGCGCACCGTGGCCATTGCCACGGCTGGCGTCACGCTGGCGCTGGTGCTGGCCATCCCGCTGGCGCTGCTGGCCACCCGGGTGCTGTCGGTCTCGGCACTCTCCGGCCGGATGGCGCCGCTGCCAGCAGGGCTGCGGCAAGTGGTGCGCTGGCTGCTGATCGTGCTGCGCAGCGTGCCCGAACTGGTCTGGGCGCTGGTGTTCGTCCGCGTCGTCGGCCTGGGCCCCACCGCCGGTGTGCTGGCCATCGCGTTGACTTACGGCGGCATGCTGGGCAAGGTCTACGGCGAGATTCTGGAAAGCGGCGAAACCCATGCCACCCAGACCCTGCTGCGCAATGGCAGTGGCCGGATGCAGGCCTTCTTCTTCGGTTTGCTGCCCACCAACGCGGCCGAGCTCTGCAGCTACACCGTGTACCGGTGGGAATGCGCCATCCGCTCGTCGGTGGTGCTGGGCTTCGTCGGCGCTGGTGGTTTGGGCCAGCAGCTGGACAACTCCATGAAGATGTTCAACGGCGGCGAAGTGGCGACGATGCTGCTGGTCTTCATCGCCCTGGTGGCGCTGGCCGACCGGGTCAGTGCCTGGCTGCGCAAGGCGCTGGGTTGACTGGCAGATGAACAAGCCGCAAGCCGCCAACCCGCCTTACAAGCTGCCGCCGCGCCTGTTCGACGCGCGCTGCAAGGCCTGCTGGTTCAGCGCCGGTCTGGTGGTGCTGGTGGTGGCCAGCTTCTGGAGCCTGGACCTGCAATGGGCGCAGTTCCTGTCGCTGGACGCCGCGCGCAGCATGGGGCGCTTCCTGGGCGAGTTCTTCCCGCCCGACCTGTCGCCCGAGTTCTCGTACAAGGTGATGGTGGGGGCCTGGGAAACGCTGGCGATGTCGCTGCTGGGCACGTTGCTGGCCGCAGCCGCCGGCGTGGCGCTGGCCCTGCCGGCCAGCCGGCTGCATGGCGGCGACCGCGCGCTGGCACGTTCCCCGACGCGGCTGGTCTTGAATGCGCTGCGCTCGATTCCGGAACTGGTGTGGGCCGCCTTGCTGCTGATCAGCGCCGGCCTGGGCCCGTTCGCAGGCACGCTGGCACTGGCCTTGCACACCACCGGCGTACTGGGCCGGCTGTTTGCCGAAGCCATCGAAAACGCCCCCAGTGGTCCGGGCGACGCGCTGCGGGCCCAGGGCGTGGGTCCGCTGCGCGTGTTCCTTTATGCCACCCTGCCCCAGGTGCTGCCGCAGCTGCTGAGCTACACCCTGTACCGCTGGGAGAACAACATCCGCGCCGCGGCCGTGCTGGGCGTGGTGGGTGCCGGCGGCCTGGGCCAGCTGCTGGCCTTCCACATGGGGCTGTTCCAGATGGGCAAGACGGCCACCATCCTGGGCGCGATGCTGCTGATGGTGGCCCTGGTGGACGTGCTGAGCTACAGCGCCAGGCGCTGGATGACGCGCTGAAGCACGGTGTCGGCCGCCTGGGCCAGGGTCAGGCCTTAGTCCATGCTTCGGGATTGATCGGCGTTGGCGCCACACCGCCGGTCAATGCCGCCACCAGGTTCTTCGCCGCCAGGTCGGCCATGGCCCGCCGGGTGGCCATCGTGCTGCTGGCGATGTGCGGGGTCAGCACCACGTTCGGCACGGTCAGCAGGGCCGGGTTCAAGGCCGGTTCGCCCTCGAACACATCCAGCCCGGCCGCGGCGATGCGGCCTTCGCGCAGCGCCGCGGCCAGCGCCGCATCGTCGACGATGCCGCCGCGGGCGATGTTGGTCAGCGTGGCCGTGGGCTTCATCAGCGCCAGTTCGGCCGCGCCGATGGCGTGGTGGGCGCCGGCGCTGTAGGGCAGCACCAGCACCAGGTGGTCGGCCTCGCGCAGCAGCGTCGCCTTGTCGACGTAGCGGGCGCCGATGGGCGCTTCCTGTTCGGCGGGCAGGCGGCTGCGGTTGTGATAGACCACCTTCATGCCGAAGCCCAGCGCGCCGCGCCGCGCGATCGCCTGGCCGATGCGCCCCATGCCCAGGATGCCCAGGGTGCTGCCGTGCACGTCGCTGCCGGCAAACATGTCGTAGCTCCAGCGTGTCCATTCGCCGCGGCGCAGGAAATGTTCGCTCTCGGCCATGCGGCGCGCGGTGGCCATCATCAGCGCGAAGCCGAAGTCGGCGGTGGTCTCGGTCAGCACGTCGGGCGTGTTCGTGGCCAGCACGCCGGCTGCTGTGCAGGCCGGGATGTCGAAGTTGTTGTAGCCCACGGCCATGTTGGCCACCACGCGCAGTTGCGGACAGGCGGCCAGCACTTCGGCGTCGATGCGTTCGCTGCCGGTCGTGAAGGCGCCCTGCTTGCCCTGCAGCCTGGCGATGAGTTCGGGCTTGGCGAAGATGGTGTCGGCCTGGTTCGATTCGACGTCGAAGTGCTGGCCCAGGTGCTCCAGAACTTCGGGGAAGACGGCACGGGCAACGAGGATGGCGGGTCGAGTCATGGTGAGGGTGGCTTCGGCAATCAGTCGTGGAAGGTGGTGAAACCGGCCACCGGCTCGCGCTCGGTGACCAGGGTGTTTTCAATGGCCGCGGGGTCGGCATGGCCCAGCGCCATGCCGCAGACCAGCATCTGCTCGGCCGGCAGGTTCAGTTCGGCGCCGATGAGGCGGTGGAACTGCGTGAACGAGGCTTGCGGGCAGGTGTCCAGGCCGCGTGCGCGCGCCGCGACCATCACGTTCTGCAGGAACATGCCGTAGTCCAGCCAGCTGCCCTGCTGCAGCACGCGGTGGATGGTGAAGATCAGCCCCACAGGGGCGTCGAAGAAAGCGTAGTTGCGGGCATGCTGTTCGTGCATGCGCTGCTTGTCGGTCTTGGCGATGCCCAGCAGCGAGTACAGGTCCCAGCCGACCTTGCGCCGGCGCTCGACGAAGGGGCTCTGCCATTGCGTGGGGTAGTAGGCGTACTCCTCGGTGTGCGTGGCGCGCACGGCCGGGTCGTCGTAGGCGGCACGCAGCGCGCCCTTCAATCGCGCGAGACTGGCGCCCGTCAGCACATGCACCTGCCAGGGCTGGGTGTTGGTGCCGGAAGGTGCGCGCGCGGCCACCTGGAGGATGGCCTCGACGGTGCTGCGTTCCACCGGGGTGGGCAGGAAGGCGCGTATTGAACGGCGGCTGCCGATGGCGGCGTCGACCACGGCTGCAGAGTCTGGAACGGGTGTGCTCATGGGCTTGTGTTCAGGCGATGGGGCTCAGGTCCTGCAGGGCTCGCAGCAGCGCATCTGGCAGCGCCACAGGCCGGCGCGTGCTTCGGTCCACATAAACGTGCACGAGGTGGCCAGCAGCCGCGGTGGTGTCGGCGCCGTCGGCAAACAGGCCGACCTCGTAGCGCACGCTGCTGCGTCCCTGGTGGGCCACGCGCAGACCGGCTTCGACACGCTGCGGAAAAGCCAGCGGCGCGAAGTAGTGGCACTGGTTCTCGACCACCAGGCCGATCACCGCCCCTTCGTGGATGTCCAGCGCACCGGCGTGGATCAGGGTGCGGTTCACCGCCGTGTCGAAGTAGCTGTAGTAGACGACGTTGTTGACGTGGCCATAGACGTCGTTGTCCATCCAGCGGGTGTCGATGCTGGTGAAGTGGCGGTAATGCGAACGGTGTCGAGGGCTGGCGCGCGCAGTCATGCGGGCGATTCTGCCGTGGGGCGTGGCCCGGCCTCGTGGCCAGCGTGTCCAGGCCTTCCCCGCGATGCCTGCCAGGCCTGCCAGGACGCCAGGGCCTCGGCCAAAGTCTGCCGTTGCACCGCCACCGTGGTGACCAGGTCGCGGCCATAACCGCCGGCCATGGACAGCGCCACCGGAACGCCGCGTTCGCGCAACGCCCGCAGCACGCGCCGGTCACGTTCGGCCAGGCCCGCGCTGCTGATCTTCAGCCGGCCCAGGCGGTCGTTTTCATGGGGATCGGCGCCGGCCAGGTAGAAGGCCAGCGCGGGCGGTGCCGCAGCCTGGCGCGACCAGGCTTCGGTCATGGCCGCGTCCAGTGCATCCAGGTAGGGCGTGTCGGTGCAGCCGTCGGGCAGCTCCACGTCGAGGTCGCTGGCTTCCTTTCGAAACGGGAAGTTCTTCGCGCCGTGCAGCGACAAGGTGAACACCGTGGGGTCGTCGCGAAAGATGGCCGCGGTGCCGTTGCCCTGGTGCACGTCCAGGTCGACGACGAAGACGCGCAGCAGTTGACGGTGGTGGCGGTGCCACTCGGCCTGCATCAGGCGCGCGGCGACCGCCACGTCGTTGAAGACACAGTAGCCCGAGCCCTTGTGCGCGTAGGCGTGGTGGGTGCCGCCGGCCAGGTTCGCCGCCACGCCCTCGCCGCCCAGCAAGGCCGTGCGTGCCGCCTGGATGGTGGCACCCACCGAACGGCGCGAGCGTTCCACCATGCGCGGCGACCATGGGAAACCGATCTCGCGCTGCTGCGCCGCGCTGGTGGTGCCCTCCAGCACCGCGCTGATCCAGGCCGGGTCGTGGGCCAGCGCCAGCTCGCCGTCGCTGGCCGGTGCTGCTTCGCTCACCCTCACGCCCGGCAGCGTGTTTTCCACGGCCTCGCGCAGCAGGCGGTACTTGCCTTTTGGAAAGCTGTGGCCCGGGGGCAGGGGCAGGACGAACTGATCGGAATGAAAGGCAAGCACGGGCTGATTCTAGGAAGGCAAGCCTACTTTGCTGCGCCGCAGCAAAAAGTGCTTGCAATGCTCGGGCAAGCCCCTATACTTCATTTCATGTTGCAGCGCAGCAAAGAGCTTTTCCCAGATCAGTCGCGCCGCATCAGGTTTTCTCAACACCTGCTTTCAGGAGACTTTTCATGAACTTCACCGCTGAACAATTCGTTGCCGCCCACAAGGCCAACATGGACACCCTTTTCGGCCTGACCAACAAGGCCTTCGAGAGCGTCGAAAAGCTCGTCGAGCTGAACATGCAGGTGGCCAAGACCACGCTGACCGAAGCCGCCGAAACCACCCACGCCGCCATGTCCGTCAAGGACGTGCAGGAGCTGATGGCCCTGCAGGCCAGCCTGCTGCAGCCCAGCGCCGAGAAGGCCGCCGCCTACAGCCGCCACGTGTACGACATCGTGTCGGGTGCCGGCGCCGAGATCACCAAGACCGCCGAAGCCACGATGGCCGACGGCCAGAAGAAGGTGCTGGCCATGGTGGACAACGCCGTCAAGAACGCACCGGCCGGCAGCGAGAACGCCGTGGCCCTGGTGAAGTCGGCTGTCGCGGCTGCCAACAACGCCTTCGAAAGCGTGCAGAAGGCCAGCAAGCAGGCCGCAGAAGTGGCCGAAGCCAACTTCACGGCCATGACCAACACCGCCGTCAAGGCCACGCAGCAAGCGGCCAAGACCAGCAAGCGCGCTGCCTGAACACAGAAGCTCGCTGTCATCTGAAGAGCCCCCGGCGCCGCAAGGCGCACGGGGGTTTTTTCATGGGCTTGGCGCCTGGCGGCTCATGGCGCCGATGCGCGCACGCAAGGCCGGCAGCTGCTGCTTCGCCGCTTCACGCCCCGCCAGGATGGCCCTGACCCGGGACGTGAAGTCGGCCCCAGACATCCCGTCCAGCGCCGGGCGCAGAACCACGTCGGCTTCGCGCAGTTCAACGCGACTGATGCTGCGGCCCATGATGGCGAAGGTCTGAAGAAGCATCTTCATCGCGTCGCCGGTGGCGTTGCCCTCTGGCACCACGCCAATGTCCACGGCCAGAACCAGTTCGGCCCCCATCTGGCGCGCAAAGCGCACTGGCACGGGCGACACCAGCCCGCCGTCGACATATTCACGCGTGCCGATGCGCACTGGCTGGAACACCGCCGGCACCGCGCTCGACGCGCGCACCGCCTGGCCGGTGTCACCGCGCTGGAAGAGCACGGCCTCGCCCGTGTCCAGGTCGGTGGCGACGATGCCCAGGGGCAGCGCCATGCGCTCGATCGGCCGGCTGCCGGTGTTGTCGCGCACCCAGCGGGCCAGCGCTTCGCCGCGGATCAGGCCGCGGCCGGGAAAGGCCCAATCGGTGATGGCGCCTTCGTCCATGCCCTGCGCCAGCGCGCCCATCTCGGCCCCGCTCTTGCCCGATGCATAAAGCGCCGCCACCAGGCTGCCGGCCGAGGTGCCGACCACCAGGTCGGGCCGGATGCCGTTTTCTTCCAGCACCTGGATCACGCCAATGTGGGCGAAGCCGCGCGCCGCGCCACCGCCCAGCGCCAGGCCGATGCGCGGCGGCCGCTGCGGCGTTGGCGCAGGCTGAGCCACGGCCGGTGCCGGCTGCGACGCGACCACGGGCGGCGGCTCGGCCGGCGGGGGCACGGCCGGTGCTGTCTGGCGCGGCGCTGTCTGGCAGGCCGTCAGCGCCACCGTCATCAACAGCGCCAGCAGCCGCCACGTCATAGAACCTATGCGCATAAGCAAAAAACGAATAAGTCGTTCCATGGAATATCAGGGTTCTCTAGAGTTCCGGGCTTCTGGCGTTCCGCGCCTGTACCGCCCGCACCGCGCTGCCCATGTACCGTTACAACGATTTTGACCGTCAGTTCCTGCGCCAAAGGGCCGGGCAGTTCCGCGACCAGCTGCGCCGCCACCTGGCCGGCGACTTGCCGGACGAGCACTTCCGGCCTTTGCGCCTGCAGAACGGCTGGTACGTGCAGCGCCACGCGCCGATGCTGCGGGTGGCCGTTCCCTATGGCGAACTGTCGGCGGCGCAACTGCGCGTGCTGGCGCAGATCGCCCGCGAATACGACCTCCAGGACGCCGGCCAGCCAAGCCAGCGCGGCGGCTTCGGCCATTTCACGACGCGCCAGAACATCCAGTTCAACTGGATCCCGCTGCCGCGGGCAGCCGACGTGATGGACCTGCTGGCCAGCGTCGACATGCACGGCATCCAGACCAGCGGCAACTGCATCCGCAACATCACCAGCGACGCGCTGGCCGGCATCGCCCCCGACGAGCAGGTCGACCCGCGCCCTTATTGCGAGATCCTGCGCCAATGGAGCACGCTGCATCCTGAATTCGCCTTCCTGCCGCGCAAGTTCAAGCTGGCCGTGACGGGCGCCGCCGAAGACCGCGCCGCGACCGACTGGCACGACATCGGCCTGAAGCTGCACCGCAACGCCGCCGGGGAAGTGGGTTTCCGCGTCGCCGTGGGTGGGGGCATGGGCCGCACGCCGGTCATCGCCACGGCCATCAACGACTTCGTGCCCTGGCAGCAGATCCTCGTCTTCATCGAGGCCATCGTGCGCGTCTACAACCTGTATGGCCGCCGCGACAACATGTACAAGGCGCGCATCAAGATCCTGGTGAAAGCCGAGGGCCAGCGCTTCGTCGACGCGGTGAACAGCGAGTTCGCAGCCCTGTGCGCCGACGCAGGCACGCAGTTCATCGCCCAGGCCGAGTTCGACCGCGTGGCGGCCGGCTTCGAGCTGCCCGCGCTGCGCATGAGCAGCGCCCTGGGCAGCCCGGCGGGCGATGTTCCGGCCGCCTACACGCGCTGGCTGCAGCGCAACGTGCACGCCCACCGGCTGCCGGGCTACCGGGCGGTGACGCTGTCTCTCAAGCGCGCCGGCCTGCCGCCTGGCGACGTCACCGCAGAACAGCTGGAAGGCGCCGCCGCGCTGGCCGAGCGCTACAGCCTGAACGAAGCCCGAGTCACCCATGACCAGAACCTGTTGCTGCCCTGGGTGGCCGAATCCGACCTGCACGGCCTGTGGCTGGCCGCGCGCGAGGGCGGTTTCGCCACGCCCAACATCGGCCTGCTCACCGACATGATCGCCTGCCCCGGCGGCGACCTGTGCGCCCTGGCCAATGCCCGCTCGATTCCGGTGGCCGCGGCCATCACCGAACGCTTCGCCGACCTGGACGAACAGCACGACATCGGTGACATCGACCTGCACATCAGCGGCTGCATCAACAGCTGCGGCCACCATCACAGCGGCCACATCGGCATCCTGGGCGTCGACAAGGACGGCAGCGAGTGGTACCAGGTGACGCTGGCCGGCAGCGACGGCAGCCTGCTTTCCGGCGCGCCGCTGGCGGGCAAGGTGATCGGCCCGTCGTTTGCCGCCGACGAGGTGCCCGATGTCATCGAAGCCCTGATCGACACCTACCGCGAGGCGCGCAGCCCGGGCGAGCGCTTCATCGACACCGCCCGCCGCCTGGGCCTGCCGCCTTTCCGCGCGGCCGCCAATGCCGTGCGCCGCAGCACGGCCCAGCCCTTGGAGACTGCCGCATGAAGTTCATCGCAACCGGGGAAGCGCTGGCCGACGGCAGTGCCGAGTGGCCGAACACCGACGACGTGCTGGCCCACGGCATGGCCGTGCACGCCTTGCCGGCCATCGCCCTGAGCTTTCCGAAGTGGACCGATGGCCGCGCCTATTCGCAGGCCGTGCTGCTGCGCCAGCGCCTGCGCTACCGCGGCGACATCGTCGCCACGGGCGAAGTGCTCAGCGACATGATGCCGCTGCTGCGCCGCTGCGGCTTCACGGCCGTGCGTCTGGCTGCCGGCCAGAAACTCGAGGACGCCCAGCGTGCGCTGGGCTGGTTCGACGGCTCGGTGCAGGGTCAGCCGCCTTTGCAGCAGGCCCTGCAGCAGGCTGCGCCGCTGCGCCCGCTTCACTACCAGCCCGCACCCGGCGATGCACCGCTGGCCCGGTCCTGAACCGATGCGATCCCTGAACCAGGCCGTCCTGGTCAACGCCCGAAGCCTGCCCGGCTTCGATGACCGCTTCGCCCACGCCTTGTCCGTGCTGCGCGATGCGGCCGAACGGCACGCCGGCGCCATCGTGCAGGCCACCAGCCTGGGGGCCGAAGACATGGTCATCACCGACCTCATCGCCCGCCACGACCTGGCCATTCCGCTGGCCACGCTGGACACCGGCATGCTGCACGCCGAAACCCTGGCGCTGCTGCCACGCATCAGGCAGCGTTACGGCCTGGCCGTCGAAGGCTTCGGCCCGCCGGCCGAAGCCGTGCTGCAGTTCGTCGCCCAGCGCGGCGACCGCGTGATGTATGGCAGCCTGGAAGGCCGCAAGGCCTGCTGCGCGCTGCGCAAGCTGGAACCGCTGTCGCGCCTGCTCGGCGGACCGGCGCCGAAAACCGCCTGGGTCACCGGCCTGCGCCGCGACCAGAGCGGCGGCCGCGGCACGGTGGACTTCGTCGAGGCCGACGGCCCCGGCCGCAGCAAGTTCAACCCGCTGGCCAACTGGGCCTGGGGCGATGTCTGGCGCTACATCGAGCGCTTCGACGTGCCCTACAACCCGCTGCACGACGCCTTCTTCCCCAGCATCGGTTGCGCGCCCTGCACGCGCGCCGTGGCCCAGGGCGAAGACTTCCGCGCCGGCCGCTGGTGGTGGGAAGAGGACAGCGCAAAAGAATGCGGCCTGCATGGGCCGGCCGCCACAGCCACGGAGAGCAGCCGATGAACCAGCCCCTGGACGCGAGCCGCCTGCTGCCTGAGGTCGATCATCACCACCTGGACGGCCTGGAAGAAGAAGCCATCTTCATCCTGCGCGAGGTGGCGGCCAGCTTCGAGCGGCCTGCGCTGCTGTTTTCCGGCGGGAAGGACAGCTGCGTCGTCCTGCGCCTGGCCGAAAAGGCCTTCAAGCAGCGCGTGGCCGGCAACCGATTCCAGGGCCGGCTGCCTTTCCCGCTGCTGCACGTGGACACCGGACACAACTTCCCCGAAGTCATCGCTTTTCGCGACCAGCGCATCGCCGAGACGGGCGAGCAACTCCTGGTCGGGCATGTCGAGGACTCGATCCGCCGCGGCACCGTGCGCCTGGGCAGCGCGCTGGAATCGCGCAACCCGCACCAGACCGTGGCGCTGCTCGAAGCCATCGAGGAACACCGCTTCGATGCGCTCATCGGCGGCGCCCGGCGCGACGAGGAGAAGGCCCGCGCCAAGGAACGCATCTTCAGCCACCGCGACGGCTTCGGCCAATGGCAGCCGAAGGAACAGCGGCCCGAGCTGTGGACGTTGTTCAACACCCGGCTGCGCCCTGGCGAGCACTTTCGCGTGTTCCCCATCAGCAACTGGACCGAGCTGGACGTGTGGACCTACATCGCCCGCGAAAGCATTCCCCTGCCCGGCCTGTACTACAGCCACGACCGTCAGGTCATTCGCCGCAAGGGCCTGCTGGTGCCGCTGACCGAGGTGACCCCGGCCCTGCCGGGCGAAACGGTGGAAGTGGCGCAAGTGCGTTTTCGCACCGTCGGAGACATGACCTGCACCTGCCCGGTGGCCAGTCTGGCGGCCAACGCCACCGAAGTGGTGGCCGAGACCTTGACCGTGACGGTGAGCGAACGCGGCGCCACGCGCCTGGACGACCGCAGTTCCGAAGCCGCGATGGAGCGGCGCAAGAAAGAGGGCTACTTCTGATGTCCACCCAGGCCCTGCGCTTCCTCACGGCCGGCAGCGTCGACGACGGCAAGAGCACACTCATCGGCAGGCTGCTTTACGACAGCCGGGCACTGCTGGCCGACCAGATCGGCAACCTGCAGGCGCGTGCCGGCAGTGCCGCCAGCCGCGCTGCCGGCGGCCCCGACTTCGACCTGTCGCTGCTGACCGACGGCCTCGAAGCCGAACGCGAGCAAGGCATCACCATCGACGTGGCCTACCGCTACTTCGCCACGCCGCGGCGCAAGTTCATCATTGCCGACGCACCCGGCCACGAGCAGTACACCCGCAACATGGTCACCGCCGCTGCCGGCAGCGACGCGGTGGTCGTGCTGGTCGACATCACCAAGCTCGACCTCCAGCCCGGCAACCCAACCGTGTCGCTGCTGGCACAGACACGCCGGCATGCCTTGCTGGCCCACCTGCTGCGTGTGCCCGGCATCGTGTTTGCCGTGAACAAGATCGACGCCGTGGCCGACCCGGGCCGGGCCTTCGCCGCCGTGCAGGCCAGCCTGCAGGCCTTCGCCCGCGACGCCGGCATCGACGTGGCGGCGATCGTGCCGGTGTCGGCGCTGCGGGGCGACAACGTCGTCGAACCGCTGCGCACCCCCTGGTACCAGGGCCCCAGCCTGCTGCAGGTTCTGCACGCCCTGCCCGGCCTAACCGAGGCCGACGCCTCGGCGGCCTCTGCCGGCCATGGACAGGCCCTGCGCCTGCCGGTGCAGTACGTGACGCGGGCTCAGCAGCGCAGCACGCCCGGCGTGGGCGAGCAGCCGCGCAGCTTCTGGGGCCGTGTGGCCGAAGGCAGCGTGGCCGTGGGCGACGCGCTGAAGGTCTTTCCCAGCGGTGAGCTGGCCAAGGTGACGGCGCTGCAGGACGCGAACGGCCCGGCCACGCGCGTGGCGGCGGGCAGGTCGGCCGGTGTCGTGCTGGACCGCCAGCTCGACATCTCGCGCGGCGATTGGCTGGCCGCAGCCGGCACGCTGCAGCCCAGCCGCCGCTTCACCGCCAAGCTGGCCTGGCTGGACACCGAACCGGCCACGCCAGGCCGCAAGTACCTGCTGCGCCACGGCCATCGCTGGGTGCAGGCGCGGCTGGCCGACATCCAGCACCGGCTGGACATTCACAGCCTGCAGCCCACCGAGGCCCGGACTCTGGACGTCAACGAGATTGCCGAAGTCACTTTCGAGCTGCAGCAGCCGCTGCCGCTGGCGCCCTTTTCGCAGCATCGCGAAGCGGGCGCCCTGATCGTCGTCGACCCGACCAGCCACCGCACCAGCGGCGCGGTGCTGGTGCTGGCAGCGCAGGGCGAGGCCGCCTGATGGCCGCGCGCCTGCCAGGCCAGGTGATCTTCATCGGGGCCGGCCCTGGAGCGGCGGACCTGATCACGCTGCGCGGCGCCGAGCGGCTGCGCCTGGCCGACGTCGTTCTGTTCGACGCCCTGACCGACCCCGCCCTGCGCCTGCTGGCGCCACAGGCACTGTGGGTGGACGTGGGCAAGCGCGGCTTCTGCAAGGCCACCGGCCAGGCCACCATCGACGCCCTGCTGGTGCGCTATGCCTACAGCCACGACCGCGTGGTGCGGCTCAAAGGCGGCGACCCCAGCGTCTTCGGCAGGCTCGAAGAAGAACTGCAGGCGCTGGCGCGCGCCGGCATCGCCTGCGAAGTGGTGCCGGGCGTGACCGCCGCGCTGGCCGCGGCGGCCGACACGCAGCGCCCGCTCACACGCCGCGGCAGCGGTCGCAGCGTCAGCCTGAGCACGGCCATGACCCAGGAAGGCCAGCTCCAGGTGGGTCGCCATGCCGACACGGAAGTGTTCTACATGGCTGGCCGGCAACTGGGCGCGCTGGCCAGGCGCCTGCAGGCTGCGGGCTGGCCGGCCGACACCGCCACCAGCGTCGTTTCTCGCGCCGGCTGGCCCGACAGCCTGTCCAGCCAGCACCCGCTGGCCGAACTGGGCCAGGCGGCGCTGCTGCATGCCGGCCGCCCGACGGTGGTGACCGTGGGTGCGGGTGCGCAGGTCTGCGATGTGGCACCGACGCCTCAGTTGCCGGCCACCAGGGCGGCTGGGCAGGCCCGCCTGGCGAGTCGGCCAATGTCGGCAGCCTAAAATCAGGGTTTTCAGTCGACGGCCAGCCCGGCCCGCCGTCGCCTGCAGGGCACATTGTCGTGCTGTCCAACTACCGAGCCGCCTTTCCATGACCCACGTCGTCCTCGAATCCTGCATCAAGTGCAAGTACACCGATTGCGTTGACGTCTGCCCCGTCGACTGCTTCCGCGAGGGCCCGAACATGCTGGTCATCGACCCCGACGAATGCATCGACTGCGCGGTGTGCATCCCCGAATGCCCCGTGAACGCCATCCTCCCCGAGGAAGACGTGCCGACCGAGCAGCTTCAGTTCATCAAGATCAACGCCGACCTGTCGCGCAAGTGGCCCAGCATCACCAAGCGCAAGGCGCCCCTGGCTGAAGCCGACGAGTGGAAAGACCGCAAGGACAAGCTGGACCAGTTGATCCGCTAGAAACGGGACGCCGCCCCGCGCCTTCGCCTGGGGCCTTCGCGGCGAGGTCGCGCCAGGAGCCGGAGATGCCGGGCCTGACCCCAATCGATTCCCCTGCCTGCCACTGCCATGTCCACCGAACCGATACAGACCGACGCCGTCATCATCGGGGCCGGCCCCGTGGGCCTGTTCCAGGTCTTCGAACTGGGCCTGCTCGAGATCAAGGCCCACATCATCGACAGCTTGGCCTACCCCGGTGGCCAGTGCATCGAGCTCTACCCTGACAAGCCCATCTATGACATCCCGGCCGTGCCGGTGTGCACGGGCAAGGAACTGACCGACAGCCTGCTCAAGCAGATCGAACCCTTCGGCGCCACGTTCCACCTGGGCCAGGAGGTGATGAAGGTCGAGAAGCAGGAAGACGGCCGCTTCTTCGTCGAGACCAGCAAGGGCACGCGGTTCCTGGCGAAGGCCATCTTCATTGCCGGCGGCGTGGGTTCCTTCCAGCCGCGCACGCTCAAG
The DNA here is from genome assembly GCA_001464055.1 of Burkholderiales bacterium Ga0077543. GTDB lineage: Bacteria > Pseudomonadota > Gammaproteobacteria > Burkholderiales > Burkholderiaceae_C > Rubrivivax. The sequence goes on along the minus strand of LNET01000096.1, from coordinate 75,281 downwards.
GTCGACGGCCTGGAGAAGTTCGACGAAACACAGTTGTTCTACCGCGTGAAGAGCCCGGCGCAGTTCGCGGGCAAGAACCTGGTCATCATCGGCGGTGGTGACTCGGCCCTGGACTGGGCACTGAACTTCGCGCAGGAAGGCCCGCACAAGGCCGAGAGCGTCATCCTCATCCACCGCCGCGACGGCTTTCGCGCCGCACCGGCCAACGTGGCCAAGATGAGGCAGATGTGCGAAGCCTACGAGATGCAGTTCATCGTGGGGCAGGTCACGGGCTTCGAAGAGAAGAACGAGCGCCTGAGCCAGCTGAAGGTGACCGGTGCCGATGGCGTGACGCGCCTGGTGCCGCTGGACATGCTGCTGGTCTTCTTCGGCCTGAGCCCCAAGCTGGGGCCGATAGCCGAATGGGGCCTGGGCATCGACCGCAAGCAGATCACCGTGGACACCGAGAAATTCCAGACCACCGTGCCCGGCATCTTTGCGGTGGGCGACATCAACACCTATCCAGGCAAGAAGAAACTCATCCTGTCGGGGTTCCACGAAGCCGCGCTGGCCGCCTTCGGCGCAGCGCCCATCGTGTTCCCCGACAAGCGCATCCTGCTGCAGTACACGACCACCAGCCCGAAGCTGCACAAGGTGCTGGGCGTGGAGTCGCCGGTCTTCGACTGACCCGTTCTTCGTTTACGCCGCATAATGCGGCTGCGCGGCGACCTGGTCGTCGCGCACACGCTAGGGGTGTTGGCCCGGCTGCAAAGCCGAAGCCGACTGAGAAAGTCCCTTTGAACCTGATTGAGGTAATCCTCGCGCAGGGAAGCAGTCTTCAGCCCGTGGCCCGGTGACGCCCAGTCATCGCCAGCCTTGTGTCTTTGACGTGCATTCCTGCCATCAAAGCACAAGGCACACGATGGCAATTCATTCTTTCCGCTCTCTCCGCACTTCCCGTCATACCCGTCCGCGACCCAGCGCCCTGGCCTTGGCCTTGGGGCTTTGCCTGGCCTGCGGCTCGTCCTGGGCCCAGACGTCGAGCACCGTCACCATCACCGGCCGAAGTGCCGCCACGCCGGCCATGGCCGGCTTCGGTGACGTGCCCCTGGCCAGGTCGCCGCTGCAGGCCAGCAGCTTCAGCACGCAGTTGCTGGCCGACCAGGGCATCGCCACGCTGGGCGCGCTGACGCGCCTGGATGCGAGCGTGGGCGACGCCTACAACGCCGAGGGCTACATCGCCAACCTGTCATCGCGCGGCTATGCGCTGGACAACCGCTTCAATTACCGCCGCGACGGCCTGCCCATCAACGCCGAGACCGCCATCGGCCTGGCCAACAAGGACCGCATCGAACTGCTCAAGGGTACCAGCGGCATCCAGGCTGGCACCAGCGCGCCTGGCGGCCTAGTCAACCTGGTGGTCAAGCGCCCGGCCGGCCAGCTGCGCAACGCCCAGCTGGAATGGCGCGAGAAGGGTTCGGTGCTCGGTGCGGTGGACCTGGGCCAGAGCTTCGGCGCCGACGGTTTGATCGGCGTGCGCCTGAACCTGTCGGCAGAACGCCTGGACCCGGTCTACCGCGACACCCGTGGCCAGCGCAGCCTGGCGGCGCTGGCCGTGGACTGGCAGCTCAGCCCCGACAGCCTGCTGCAGTTCGAGGCCGAGACCAGCCGCCAGCGCCAGCCCAGCCTGGCCGGCTACAGCCTGCTCGGTGATCGCGTGCCCAGCTTCAATGAAGTCGACGTGCGACGCAACCTGAATGCCCAGCCCTGGGCGCTGCCGGTGGAACTGCAGGGCGACACCGCATCGCTGCGCTGGCAGCAGCAACTGCCGGCGCTGGGAGAAGGCTGGCGCATCACCGCCCAGGCCATGACGCAGCGGCTGAAGAACGACGACCGCACCGCGTTCCCGTACGGCGTGTACGACGCGAACTACGAGTGCAGCGCCTACTGCGACCGCTTCGCCCCCGACGGCAGCTTCACCTACTGGGAATACATCAGCGAGAACGAACGCCGCAGCAGCAGTGCGCTGGCGTTGACACTGGCCGGCCGACTGCGCACCGGCGCGGTGGACCATGCCTTCGAGACCGGCATTCTGCAGACGCGCTACCTGGCCCGGCTGCAGGACCAGGTGTTCGACATCGCCGGGCCGGGCAGGATCGACGGCAGCGTGCAGTCCCCGCCCAGCAGCCGCTTCCTCGACGCCAACACCGATCGCGACGAACAGAGCACCGAGCTCTTCCTGCGCGACGCGATGCGCATCGGCAGCACCTGGCAGCTGTGGGCCGGCCTGCGCCATATCCGCATGGACCGCAGCAGCGTGCGCACCAGTGCCGACAGCAGCGGCAGCCTGCGTGCCACCGACTACGACCGCACCGAAACCACGCCCTGGCTGGCGGCTTCGGCCCAGCTCACGCCCAAGACCCTGGTCTACGCCAGCTGGGGCCAGGGCCTGGAAACCGACGTTGCACCGAACCGGCCGCGCTACCGCAATGCCGGTGCCTCGCTCGCGCTGGACAGCAGCCAGATCGAGATTGGCCTGAAGCACGGCACCGACCAGGTCGAAGCCGCGCTGACGCTGTTCGACATCGACCGCGGCGTGGCCGCCGACATCGGCGCCTGCAGCGCCGTCGACAGCTGCGAGCGCCGGGTCGACGGCAGCGCCCGCCACCGGGGCGTCGAAGCCGCCTGGGCGCGGAGCTTCGCGGCCTGGACGCTGCAGGGCAGCGCCATGCTGCTGAAGGCCGAACGTCAGGGCTCGCAGACCAGCGCCATCAACGGCCAGCGCCCGGTGAACGTGCCCCAGGCCACGCTGCGCCTGGGCACCGAGTACCGCCCGCCCGGCCTGCCCGGTCTGGCGCTGCAAGCCAGCCTGGCGGCCGAGGGCGACCGCGTGGTTCTGCCCTACGACAGCAGCCTGCGCATTGGCGGCTGGAGCCGGCTCGACCTGGGCCTGCGCTGGCGCCAGCAGGCCGGGCCCACCAGCCTGACGTGGCGCGTGGCCCTGGACAACGTGACCGATCGGCGCGCCTGGAAGGAAACCCCCTACCAGTTCGGCCATGCCTACCTGTACCCGCTGGCGCCGCGCACGCTCAGGGCATCGGTGCAGGCAGGTTTCTGAAGCAGCCTTCGCCCGACCCGCACCCGCACCCGCGCCCGCGTGCAAAAGCCGCGCGGGCGCGGGCGGCGAACCCACCCGAGCCGGGTCAGGTATTTCCGAACGCGGCTGGTGCGCGCACGCCGCGCCCCACACCGGAGGTGCTGGCCACCGGAAAGCATCGGGTCGCTTCGTTCACTGCAGACCAGGCCTGGGTACCGTCGACAAAGACCTTGAGCTCGCCCGTTCTGAAGGCCAGCCAGTGTTCGTCGGCTGTCAGCGGCTCGGTGGCGATCAGGGCCATGCGGTCGTCGCGATGGTTGAGCGCGCCCAGGTCCAGGCTCAGGTCGTAGTCCACCAGTCGCGCGGTGGGAAACGGGTGCTGGCGCTGCAGGGCATGGAGCTGGCTGGAGCAATGCGCAAACAGCGCCTGGCCGTTGGACAGCAGGAAGTTGAAGTTGCCGTGGGCGGCGATGCCGGCGCTGATCTCGGCAACCGCCGGGGCCAGTTCCAGCCAGTCGGGCGCGTGCCTGCGGCCACTGAACCGCGCCCGCAGCGACTGCATCATGAAACAGAAGGCGCGCTCGCTGTCGGTGCTGCCCACGGGCAGGTAACTGCCGTCCAGCGCGGGCTGAAACTGTTGCAGGTCGCCGTTGGTCGCAAAGAACCAGGTCTGACCCAGCCACTCGCGCTGGAACGGATGGCAGTTGGCCAGGCTGACATCGCCCTGAGTGGCCTTGCGGATGTGGGCGATGACGATGCGCGATTTGAAGGGGTAGCGGCGCAGGAAATCGGCCAGGGCAGAGTCGCTGGCAGGCTGGTCGTCGTGGAACACCCGTGAACCCTGGCCCTCGTAGAAGGCGACGCCCCAGCCGTCCTTATGGTCGGCGGTGCGGCCGCCACGCTCGGCAAAGCCCGTGAACGAGAAGCCGATGGTGGCGGCCGTGTTGCAGTTCATGCCCAGCAGTTGGCACATGCGGTGGCCTGCGCTCGGGTTCGGGCTTCAGCCCAGGCAGAAGTCGACGGCCGCCAGGGCGTGCAGTTCGGTCGTATCGAAGCTGGGCAGCGGACAGTCGGCCGGACGCAGCAGCAAGGGCAGTTCGGTGCAACCGAGCACGACACCCTGCGCCCCGCGCGCCTGCAGGCTCGCCAGGACATTCACGAGGGCGGCACGCGAGTCGTCCCTGAAGCTGCCGCGGCACAGTTCCTCGAAGATGATGTTGTGGACGAGCGTACGTTCCGGGGGACTGGGAATCACACAGCGAATGCCGCGCGCGGCCAGCCTGTCCACATAGAACGACTGCTCCATCGTGAAGCGCGTGCCCATCAGGCCGACCTCGCTCAGGCCAGCACGCTCGATCGCGTCGGCCGTGACGTCGGCGATGTGCAGCAGCGGAATCCCGATGGCCGATTGCACCTCGGGTGCCACGCGGTGCATGGTGTTGGTGCCGATGAGCACGCAGTCGGCGCCGCCCTGTTCCAAGCGCGTGGCGGCCTGGCTGAGGACACCTGCCATGCCGGCCCAGTCGCCGGCCGTCTGCTTGTCGGCAATGGCCTGGAAGTCCAGGCTCACCAGGTTCAGCGGCGCGCTGTGCAGCCCCCCCAGGCGGCGCCCGACTTCGCGGTTGATGGTCTGGTAGTACAGCACGGTGGATTCCCAACTCATGCCGCCGATCAAGCCGATGGTCTTCAAGTACTTCTCCTGCGGCGTGACGGGCCGACCAGGGCGATTCTTGGCGATCGAGCTGAAAATGCGCTTGCATTTCAGTGCGCATCTACGCTGGATAATGGAAAAAACTTCTACGAATCTGCGATGACGAGGAAACTGGATGCGATCGACCGCAAGCTGCTCGAACTGCTGCAGCAGGACGCCGAATTGCCCCTGGTCGACTTGGCCGAGGCGGTCCATCTGTCGTCGACACCCTGCTGGCGCCGTGTCCAGCGGCTCAAGGACAGCGGCGTGATCAGCCGGCAGGTGGCGCTGGTGGACCCGCGCAAGGTGAACCTGGGGGTCACCGTGTTCGTCTCGGTGAAGACCAATCGCCACGACACCGCCTGGTTCGAATCCTTCCGCGATGCCGTGCGCAGCATCCCCGAGGTCGTCGAGTTTTATCGGATGAGCGGTGACGTCGACTACCTGCTGCGCGTCGTCGTGCCCGACATCGCCGGCTACGATTCGGTCTATCAACGGCTGATCCGGACCGTGAGCCTGTCCGACGTCAGTTCCAGCTTCGCGATGGAAGAACTGAAGTTCACCACCGCCCTGCCCCTGAACTACGCCAGCTGACGCAGCGGCTGCACCGCGATCGGGAACCCCCGCACGGTGCCACGGATCCTGCCGTCAGGCTGGCCAGCTGCAACCACCTGAGACGAAGCGCAGACCCAGCTTGGCCAGCATCGGGCCGGTGATGTTGGGCAGGGTCTCGCCGCCCGGCCCAGGGCCGGTGCCGATGCCAGAACCCATCAGCCACGCGCGGCACGTCCGCGTTCAGCCAGCCCTCGACGACGACGAGCGACTCTGACTGTTGGGTTTCACCTGAACCGACGAGGGTCACAAAGAAGTGCGTTATGGGGCCCTCCGTCGGTTGCTTCAGCGCGCAACGGCCAGCCGCGCACGCAGGTCGGTCTGGGCCAGCAGTTCGTCGTGCCAGACCCGGTAGCCCGCATCGCTGGGGTGCAGGCCGTCGCTGGCGTTGAGTTCGGGGCGCTGGACAAACGGGTCCTGCTCGGGCGGGCGCGCCATGTCGATCACGGTCACGCCGTGTCGTGCCGCTGCAGTGCGCACGATGGCGTGCAGCTCTGCTGCCCGGCCATTCATCAGCATCGACACCGGCGCCAGGAAGAACGGTGCGTGGCCCACGTTTCCCGGCGCCTGCACCAGCAACTGCCCGCCCGGGGCCAGGCGCGCCCGTGCCTCGGCGAAACTGCGGTCGATGGCCTGCGCCAGCGCCGCGCTGTCAGTGCCGCGGATGACGTCGTTGCCGCCGGCACTGATCAGGATCAGATCCCAACCTGCGGAAGGCTGCACCGCGCCGGACAACTGCGAAGGAAGCTCGACGAAGCGCGCGCCATCACGCGACCGGTTTTCGATGGCCAGACGCGGGTACGAAGTACCCAGCAAGCCAGCCACGCTGAAGGCGGGTGCGCTGGCACCTGTGCCGACACCGGTGCTGTCGCCCAGCACCAGCAGGTGCAATGCCGGCGCGGCGGGCTGTTGCTGGAAGGGTTCACTGGCCCGCGCCAGCGAGCGAGCCTCGCCCAGACGCCATACGGTGCAGCCGGTCACCAGCAGCAGCGTGGCGGCCACCGTCATGAGCAGCCACCAGGAGAATCGTCGTTTCTTGCTCATACCAAGACTCTCGTCCCAACTTGAATTCCCTGGCGTCGGTGCGGGCGCCGGCCCGGTGTCGGAAAGCACCGACGTCGCCTGCCGTTGCTCGCCTACAGACGCGGTGCAAAGGGCGAATCATCGTCAAAGACCGCTCTACCCGCCAGAAAGACGCCCCCATGCCGATCATCGAACACAGCGACCTGCCCACCCCTGCCGGTCAGGCGCAGGACCCCGCAGAGGAAAACGACAATCCCGCCCGTGCCACCTCCTTCGGCACCTTCAAGCCGGTCGGTCATGTGATGGTGGGCCTGCCCGACCGGGCCGCACTGCGTGCACTGAAGGACGCGCTGCGCGCACCGGACGTGCCAGGCCTGGCGGCCGACGAACTGACCCCCAGCGAAAGCATCGACGAGATGCAGGCGCTGATCGACAATGCCAGTGCGCTGGCCGGATTCGGCTACGAAATCACGCTGATGCGTCGCTACGTGGATCTGGCCCGCTCGGGTACCCGCTGGCTCATCGTGAAGACCGACAGCGACTCAGACGCCGAGCATGTCGGCGAACTGGCGAAGGCACAGGGCGCTACGCTGGCCGTCCACTATGGCAGATTCACGGTCGAGGACCTGATCTGAACCCGGATGCTGCCTTCCACCTCCATTGGCCATGATCTACGACATAGAACACTCCACCGAGTACCGCTTCAAGCAGGCGGTCGAGTTCGGCTTGCACCGCCTGAGCTTCCGCCCACGCGACGGCCACGACATGCGCGTCCTGGCCACCGAACTGGACGTCTCGCCGCCGGCCGCCCGGGTCGACCTGGTTCACGACGTGTACGGCAACTCGGTTGCGCTCATCCATCCTGGCGAGCGCGCGAGCACCTTGCGCATCACCAGCCGCTTCACGGTGGACCATCTGGGTTCAACGGCCTTCGAGTTGCCGGCAGCCACCGAGTCGAACTGGATGCCGCCGAGCTACAGCGCCGCCGAGCGGCTGGCGCTGACCCCGTTCATGGTGCCATCGTTCAAGGACCCGGGGCATGTGGTGCGCGCCTGGGCGCAGCCTTTCGCCAACCTGGGCAGCCAGGAAGGCGGGCCGCGCCAGGCCATTGCGCTCATGACAAAGACCATCCGTGACGACTTCCGCTACACCCTGCGCGTGGAGGAGGGTGTGCAGTCGCCTCAGCAGACGCTGGCCCTGCGAGCCGGGGCCTGCCGCGACTTCGCCACCCTGATGATCGATGCCTTGCGTCAACTGGGCATTGCCGCGCGTTTCGTTTCGGGCTATCTGTATTCCCCGGCTTCAGGCAGCAACAAGGGCGGCGGGTCGACCCACGGCTGGGTTCAGGTCTACCTGCCCGACTGCGGCTGGTTTCCCGTCGACCCCACCAACAACCTGATCGGCGGCTGCGACCTGATCCGCATCGCCTTCGGGCGTGAGGCATCTGAAGTGGCACCGCTGTCGGGAGAATGGTTCGGCGACCCGGACGACTACGTCGGCATGCATGTCGAAGTGAGCGTGGTCGCACGCGCCTGACCCCGACCGCGACCGCGGCCTTGGGTCCAGGCTGTCGGCGCAGTCCGACAGCAGCAGGCGCCATGCGCTGATCCTTTGCGGCCCAGGCCCTGCCTATCGTCGGATGCATCGGGCCTGTCCTTCGCTGCATCGGACCCGACGCCCCAGCCGCAGCGGCCCCATCCGAGGAGTCCATCCATGAACACCGGCCACCATTCCGTTGCCCGCAGCCGCACCCTTGCGCGCCCTGCCTTGTCTACAGCACTGCTGGCACTCTTTCTTGGCGCAGGGCTGGCCGCCTGCCAGCCAGCAAACGACAGCCAGGGCGAACCCACCGTCGGCCAGAAGATCGACGGTGCAGTGGCTCGGGTCGAAGACAAGGCCGCCGAAGTCAAGGCCGACGTCAAGGAAGCCACGGCCGAGATGCGCGCCAACAGCAACCAGGCCGCCGACACGGCTGGCAATGCCGTGAGGGACGCCGCCATCACCACCGAGGTCAATGCCAAGCTGGCCGCTGATTCGACACTGAGCGCGCTGCGCATCAATGTCGATACCGTCGCAGGCCGCGTGGCATTGAGCGGCGACGCACCCGACGCCGAATCGCGCGACCGCGCCACGACGCTGACCCGCAGCGTCGAGGGTGTCGTCGACGTCAACAACCAGCTGACGATCCAGCCCAAGCGCTGAGGGCAGGTGAATTTGCGGTCCTCAGGAACATGAGATGACCCGAGCCGGGCCCGCCTCCGGGGTCACCGCGAGCGCCAGACCCATGGCCGTGCCCTCGCTGCCCTGGCCCGTGACCTGGCTGAACGTGCAGGGGCAAGGGCTGGCTCTCTACGACACCGGCTCGCCCGTGCCCGGGCTGCGCAGCAGCCGCCATGGCCACGACGTGCCCCTGCTCGTGGTCCACGGCGTGAATGCCGCTGCCAGCGCCTTCGAGTGGGAGCCCTTCGTGCTGCGGCAGGCCGTGCGGCGCCGTGTCGTCGCCCTGGACCTGCCGGGCTTCGGACAGTCGGACAAGCCCGACCGGGCCTACTCCCCGGCCGGCATGGCTGCAGCCATCACCGCCGCCATCGACCACATCGGCGCTGCCGAGATCGACCTTGCGGCGCTGTCCTTGGGCGCAGAGTTCGCCACCGAAGCCGTGCTGGCGCAACCCCGGCGCGTACGCTCGCTGGCGCTCGTCAGCCCCACCGGCATGGAGGCACGGCGCATCGGCGAGCGGTACGACGACCGCGGTACCCGCGAGCAGCCTTGGTGGCGCAGCCTGCTGCGCAACGGCTGGCTGGGCCCATCGGTCTATCGTGCACTGACCATGGGCCCCATGCTGCAATGGTCGCTGGCGCGCAGCTGGGGCGCCCGGGGCTACGACCCGCGCCTGCTGCAGCACGCCCGCCGTTGTGTCCGGCAGCCGGGCGCCGAGTACGCGCCCCTGGATTTCCTGGCGGGCGCGCTGTCCACGGTGGGCATCGTCGAACGCTATCGCGCCCTGCCGGTGCCGGTCTGGGTGGCGCACGGGCGCCGCGGTGCCTTCGCCGACTTCGGTTCCTGCCCGGAACGCACCGGCACGGCGGCAGCCGGCCATACCTTCCGCCTTCAGCGCGAGGTGTTCGACGGCGGCTCGATGCCGCATGTCGAGCTGGCGGACGCCTTCGACGCAGCCTACCTGCGCTTCCTGGGCGGGCTCACACCCAGTGCCTTCCGCTGGCGTTACGGCCCCTGAGCCGCGAGGAAGATCCCTGGGCGACCCCTGGGACGTGTAGGACATGTCCCACGCCTTGGCACCATGCCGTCCGTCAGACAGCGCCTGCGGCGATGGGCATACTCGACGTCGTCTCCATCGTCATTCCATCCCACGCATGATCAATATCGGCATCGTCGACGACCACATCCTGGTGCGGACCGGCCTGCGGCAAGTGCTCAGCGAGGAAGTCGACCTGCGCGTGACAGGCGAGGCCGCCAACGGACGCGAAGCGCTGGAACTGGCTCGCAGCGGCACGGTGGACGTGCTGCTGATGGACCTGTCGATGCCCGAGCATGGCGGTGTCGACGCGCTGCAGGCCATCAAGGCCCGCTTCCCAGACCTCCCGATCATCATCCTCAGCGGCTTTCCGGAGCAGACCTATGCGGTCACCCTGCTGAAGCAGGGCGCCAGCGCCTACCTCGGCAAGGACTGCGATCCGGCCGAGATCGCCACCGCAGTGCGCACCGTGGTGCGCGGGCGCAAGTACGTCACCGCAGCGGTGGCCGAACTCCTGGCCGATCAGCTGAACGGCAGCGGCGCAGCGCCGCACGACAGCCTGTCAGAACGCGAATTGCAGGTCTTCCTCCGGCTGGCCAAGGGCGAAACCGTGGGCGCGATTGCCGAGAGCATGTTCCTGAGCGTGAAGACCGTCAGCACCTACCGCAGCCGGGTGATGGAGAAGCTCAGCCTGCAGAGCAACAGCGACCTGACCTATTACGCATTGAAGAACGGCCTGGTGCAGTAGGCGCATTGCGCCGGAATCTGACCAGCGCAGCGCCGGAAGCGGTCAGGATGCACAGCATGGACGCCCTGTCGGCCACGTCCTACACCATGGGGCGATGGGCCCTGATAGCCTCGGCGCTCAGGCGGTCGCTTACTCGCTTGCCCTGGAAGCCCTGTCACTCCAACCCATGAGATCGATGCGCGCCTTCATCGTCGAAGACAGTCCGGTCATTCGAGAGAACCTGGTCGCCGCGCTGGAGGAGATGACATCGGTGCGGGTGGTGGGTACGGCCGAAGACGAGGCCACGGCGGTCAGCCGGCTGATGTCCATGGACCCGCCCGTCGACATAGCCATCATCGACATCTTTCTCGCCCGGGGCTCGGGCATGGGCGTGCTCAAGGCCTTGCTGGAGGCCGGCAGCTCGTTCGAGCGTGTCGTGCTCACGAACTACGCCACCGAAGACGTGCGTCGTCACTGTCTCGCGCTGGGCGCAGCCAAGGTCTTCGACAAATCGGGCGAGATCGACGCGCTGGTCGATCACTGCCTGCAGCGTTCTGTCCAGCCTGACGACTGACGTCCGACGACAGACGACCGACGGCTAGGGCACTTGCGGTTGATACTGTGGTTCTATACAGTTCGTGGCTTCCGATGCCTGGAGCCAGCCATGTCACGACGCAGCAGTACGGCCAACGCCCGCCACACATTCCGCCATGTCTACAGCCCCAGCCCCGACCGAATGCCACGCTGGGTGTGGCGCCTGTGGGCCTGGTTCTGAATTCAGGCCCTGGCAGCAGCCGGCTCAGCCTTGGGCAGCCCTTGGCGCCAACATGCTGCCACGGCAGACGCGGCTGCCGCAGGCACAGCGGAATGCCGCTTCCGAATCTGGTTCATCCACGATCAAGCTGTAGTCGATGAACAGCTCGTCGCCTGCGCGCACATCTCGCAAGGCGTAAAAGGCAATCGACAAGCGGCCCCTGGGGCCGGTTTCTTCCTGGGCTTCGCAGTTCGGTTCGCAGGAATGGTTCAGGTGGCGGGTCTCGTTGCCGCCTTCGGACGCGTCGATGAGCGAACCGTCAGACAGGCCGAAAACATAGGTCAGAGCCTGGTTCCAGTCGCGCCTTGCAGCCTGGCGTTCGGTGTAGCGCTTGCCCTGGTAGGTGCCGATCTGCTGGCCTTGGCTCAGGTTGACGGCGGCGAAGACGCCGGTGCCGTGGATCGTGCTGTGCTGGATCTTGATCATCGAAAGCGGTGTTGGCAAAAAAGAGGCAAGTGGACGGTGAGGCTCGCCTGCCATTCAGGCGGGGCCCAGGGGCCTGGGTGTCCGACAAACGCTGGCTTGCCAGACGCTGCAGACTTGCCTTTGAATTTACCCGCAAGCCCTTGCTCGCAAGAGCCGGCAAGGCGTCGACGCCCTGAAAGCGCGCCATCAGGCCAGCCACTGGCCAGGCGCTTCGCCGCTATAGCGGGCACCGGCCGTCGCCAGCGCCTGGCGCACCCGCTCGACCAGCGGGGGCGGTGACAGCACTTGCAGTTCCGGCCCCTGGCGCAGGATGTCCATCACCAATTCAGTGTCGTCGACGTAGGGCAGCGTCAGCTCATAGCTGCCGTCGTCATGCCAGGCCGAACGTTGGTCAGGGTGCCATTCCTCGTGGCTGGCCCAGGGCGCGGCGCGGGCATCGAAGCGCAGCACGGCCCACTGCACCTGGCCCGTGGCGCTGCCGGCAAAGATGCCGTAACCGGCATCCATGGCTGCAGCCACCTGCTTGAGCGGCACCTCGCGCACCTTGGTCGGCAAGACGCTGGCCTGTTCGACGGCGTCCAGCGCAAACCGGCGCAGCGCACCGACGCGATGACACCAGGCGTCCAGATACCAGGTATGGCGGTAATGCACCAGGCGCTGGGGCGAGACCTCGCGCTCGGTCACTTCACCGCGGGTGCGGGTCAGGTAACGCAGCTGCAGGCGGCGACGCGCCAGCAGCGCCGAGCTCACACGTTCGAAGAACCGACTGGGGACCGGCCGGCGCTGGCTGCTGGCGATCTTCACGCGCTTCATCAGCCGTGCTGCCGCGGCCTCGCCTTCGCCACTGCCCAGCAGGTGCTGGATGCGGTCCAGCAGCGGCTGCAGGTGGCGGCTGATGAGGCCGTCGCTGTCCAGGCTGGCCAGCAGTTGCTGTGCCATCAGCAGCGAATACAGCTCGGCTTCGTCGAACCAGAGCCCGGGCAGTTCGTGGCGGGGGCCGGCCGGCGTTGCGCTGCCGGTGGCAAAACGATAGGCGTTCAGGTCGCGGTCGTATTCGATCGGCGCGCCCAGGCGGCTGCGCAGGTATTCGAGATCGCGCTTGAGGGTGGCGGGCGACACCTCCAGTTCGGCCAGCAGGGTGGCGAAACTGACATGGCCGCGGGCGCGGATCAGCGTTTCGATGCGGTACAGGCGCGCGGTGTTGGCCATCGTGCGGGTTCCATCTCAAGCTTCGGACCAAGCAGGCTGCGACATGCGCCTGGCCATGAGGGCGACGAAACCACGTTGCAGCATGCTGAGCTCCCTGTCCGCACCGGGCTGCATTGTGCCGGGGCCTTGGCCCCGCGCCGATGCCGGACCTAGCGCAGCGCAGCTTGCGCGGGGCCAGCGCCACCGCCCAGCACCCGGTACAGCAGCACCTGATTCTGCAAACCTGCCAGCTGCAGCTGCACCACGGCCTGCTGCGCCGCCAGTGCCGAGCGCTCGGCGTCCAGCCGGTCCAGCGCGCTGGCCGCGCCGCCCCTGAACAGCATGTCGGCCAGCTCCAGTCGCCGCGTTTCGGCATCGGCCTGCGCCTGCAGCGCGGCCAGCTGTTCGCCCAGCGTGGCGCGCCCGGCCAGGGCATCGGCAACCTCGCGAAACGCAGCCTGGATGGTCTTCTCGTACTGCGCCACGGCCAGTTCGCGCCCGGCCCTCGCGCTGTCCAGGTTGGCCTGGTTGCGCCCGGCATCGAACAAGGGTTGAAGCAGCTGGCCGGTGAAGGACCAGGCGGTGTTGTCGAACAGGCCCTGCAGTTCGCTGCTGGCCACACCCACGCTGCCGGTCAGCGCGATGCGCGGGAAAAAGGCGGCGCGGGCTGCACCGATGTTGGCGTTGGCGGCGATCAAGGCTTGTTCCGATTGCCGGACATCGGGGCGTTGCAGCAGCACGTCGCTTCGCAACGCGGCAGGCAGGCTGCGCAGGCCGGCCGCTGCCAGCGTCGGCGCTGCAGGCAGCTCGCCCGGCACAGGCACGGGCTGGCCCAGCAGCAGCGCCAGCGCGTTCTGGTTTTGCGCACGCTGGCGCTGCAGCGCCAGCAGGTTGGCCCGCGCGGCAGCCAGCAGGGAATTCGCCACCTGCAGCTCGGGTTCGGCTGCAACGCCGCCGTCGAAACGGATGCGGGTGAGCCTGAGCGCCTCCTCGCGCGAAGCCAGCGCGCGCTGCGTGATGCGCAACAGTTCGTCGTCGGCACGCAGCGCCAGTTCGGTATTGGCCACCGCCGCCACCAGCGCCAGCTGGGCCGCGCGGCGGCCTTCTTCGCTGGCGAGATAGCGCGCGGCTGCGGCCTCGGTCAGGCTCTTCACGCGCCCGAACAGGTCGAGCTCGAAACCGCTGACCTGCAGCCCCGCGGTGTAGACGCGCTGGTTGCTGCCTGCCACTGGCGTGCTGCCAGCCTGCAGGCCCGCGCCGACCGTGGGCAGGAGATCGGCGCGTTGCACGCCCAGCTGCGCCCGCACCTGCTCGACGTTCAGCGTGGCGATGCGCAGGTCGCGGTTGTTCTGCAGGGCCAGTTCGACCAGCCGGCTCAGCCGGGCATCGCCCAGGAAGTCGGCCCAGGCCAGGTCGGCTGCAGGCACGGCGTCGCTCGCCGCCCTGGCCGTGTCGGTGAAGACAGCCGGCACGGGCGCCGAGGGGCGTTCATAGACCGGAATGAAGCTGCAGCCGGCCAGCCACAGGGCTGCTGCTGCAGGCCCCAGCTTCCAGCCCCGAAAGCGGCTCGTGCGGCCCGCGGGCCAACTGTTCCCGCTGGCGGCAGCGAGCGCAGGCGATCTTGGGCGCCTCATCTCAGCGGTCCTCCACGGGTGGGTTGAGATTGATGGCGGGGGTCTCGTGCGCGTCGCGCTGGCGCTGGCGTTCACTGGGCTTGAACCAGCGCCGCACCACCACGAAAAACAGCGGCACGAAGAACACGGCCAGCACCACGGCGGTGATCATGCCGCCGACCACGCCGGTGCCGATGGCGCGCTGGCTGGCCGAACCGGCACCGCTGGCGAAGAACAGCGGCAGCACGCCCAGGATGAAGGCCAGCGAGGTCATCACGATCGGGCGGAAGCGCAGCTGCGCGGCTTCCAGGGCCGCTTCGACCGCGGTCCGGCCCTGGGCCTGCAGGTCTTTCGCGAACTCGATGATCAGGATGGCGTTCTTCGCGGACAGGCCGATGATGGTGATCAGTCCCACCTGGAAATAGACATCGTTGCTGTAGCCGCGCATCAGTGTGGCCAGCACCACCCCCAGCACGCCCAGCGGCACGACCAGGATCACGGAAACCGGGACGCTCCAGCTCTCGTACAGCGCTGCCAGGCACAGGAACACCGCCAGGATGGCGAAACCGTACAGTACCAGGGCCTGGTTGCCGGCGATCTTCTCCTCGCGCGTGATGCCGGTCCATTCGTAGCCGAAGCCCGCGGGCAACTGCGCTGCCAGGCGTTCCATCTCGGCGATGGCGTCGCCCGTGCTGTAGCCCGGCGCGGCACTGCCACCGATGCGCATCGCCGGGTAGCCGTTGTAGCGCACCGTCTGCATCGCCCCCGTGACCCAGCGCGTGCTGGCGAAGGCCGACAGCGGCACCGGCTGACCCCGGTTGTTGCTGGCGTTCAGGCGCAACAGGTCTTCGGCCTGCATGCGGGCCGGTGCATCGGCCTGCACCACCACCCGCTGCAGGCGGCCCTGGCTGGGAAAGTCGTTGATGTAGCTGGAACCCAGGGCCGTGCCGATGGCCGCGCTGATGCTCTCGAAAGGCACGCCCAGGGCAGCGGCCTTGTCCCGGTCGATGTCGATCTGCAGTTGCGGTGCGTCTTCCAGGCCATCGGGCCGCACCTGCGCCAGGATCTTGCTCTGCGCCGCCATGCCCAGCATCTGGTTGCGCGCCGCCACCAGCGCTTCGCGGCCCTTGCCGGCGCGGTCCTGCAGGCGGAAATTGAAGCCCGAGGCCTGGCCGAGTTCGGGAATGGGGGGCGGGCTCAGCGGGAAGATGAAGGCGTCGCGGATGCCCGACAGCGCGCCGAAGGCGCGACCGGCCAGCGCCTGGGCGCTGTTCTCGGGCTCGGGCCTTTCGCCCCAGTCCTTCAGTGTCACGAAAGCCAGCGCGGCATTCTGACCCTGACCGCTGAAGCTGAAGCCCAGCACGGCGACCATGCTCTGCACTTCGGGCTGTTTCAGGATGAAGCCCTCGACCTGCTCGATGACCGCGCGTGCGCGTTCCTGCGTCGCGCCGGGTGGCAACTGGATGCTGACGATGAGGTTGCCCTGGTCTTCGGCCGGCAGGAACGAGCCTGGCAGACGGTTGTAGACCCAGGCCACGGCGCCGATGATCACGAGGTAAATGACGAGATAGCGGCCGGTTCGCTGCAGCATGCCCCCGACCACGCCTTCATAGCCGCGCGCCGTGCGCTTGAAGAAGCGGTTGAACATGCCGAAGAAGCCCTTGCGTTCGCGGTGCTCGCCTTTCGGGATGGGCTTGAGCAGGGTGGCGCACAGCGCAGGCGTCAATGAAAGCGCCATCAGCGCCGACAGCGCGATCGACGCCACCATCACCGCGCTGAACTGACGGTAGATGTTGCCCACCGACCCGGCGAAGAAGGCCAGCGGCACGAACACCGCGATCAGCACCACCGTGATGCCGATGATGGCCCCGGAAATCTGCCCCATCGCCTTCTTCGTGGCTTCCAGCGGCGGCAAGCCCTCCTCGGACATGATGCGCTCGACGTTCTCGACCACGACGATGGCGTCGTCGACGACGATGCCGATGACCAGCACCATGCCGAACATCGTCAGCACGTTGATCGAGAAGCCCAGCGCCAGCAGCACGCCAAAGGTCCCCAGCAGGGCCACCGGCACGACGATGGTGGGAATGATGGTGTAGCGGAAGTTCTGCAGGAACAGGTACATCACCAGGAACACCAGCGCCACGGCCTCCAGCAGGGTGATCACGACCTGGGTGATCGAGATCTGCACGAAGCGGGAGCTGTCGTAGGGAATGGCGTAGCTCATGCCCGCGGGGAAGAAGCGCTCGAGCTCCTCCATCTTCGCCTTCACCGCACCGGCCGTGGCCAGCGCATTGCCGGTGGGTGCCAACTGCACGCCGATGCCGGTCGAAGGCTTGCCGTTCAGGCGCGCCGAAGTGGCATAGCTCTGCGCCCCCAGCTCGATGCGCGCAACGTCGCGCAGGCGCACGGTCGACCCGTCGGTGTTGGCGCGCAGCGTGATGTTGCCGAACTCCTCGATCGTGCCGAGCTGGCCATTCACCACCACCGTGGCCGCGATGCCCTGCCCGGCAACGTTGGGCAGTTCACCGATGCTGCCGGCCGGCACCTGGGCGTTCTGGGCGCGTATGGCGGCGTTGACGTCGGCTGCGCTCAGGCTGAAGCCCTGCAGCTTGGCCGGATCGATCCAGATGCGCATGGCACGTTCGGTACCGAACAGCTGCGCCTGTCCGACGCCGGGAACGCGCTGAAGTTCGGGCAGCACATTGCGCGCGGCGTAGTCGCCCAGGGCGATGGGGTCGTAGTTCGGGTCGGTCGAGGTGAGGATCGCGAACAGCAGGAAGTTGGCCCGCGCCTTGTCGACGCGCACGCCTTGCTGCTGCACCACGGCCGGCAGGCGCGGCGTGGCACGGCCCAGGCGGTTCTGCACTTCCACCTGGGCCAGGTCGGCATTGGTGCCGGGCTCGAAACTCAGCGTGATGCTGCCGCTGCCGTTGGCCTGAGCCACGCTTTCGACGTAGATCAGGCCCGGGGCACCGTTCATTTCCTGTTCGACGATGGCCAGCACGCTGTCTTCCAGCACCCGGGCCGAGGCCCCCGGATAGACCGCGGTGATGACGATGGAGGGCGGCGCCACGGGCGGGTACTGCGACACCGGCAGCTGGGTGATGGACACGCCACCCAGCACCAGGATGAAGAGCGCGATGACCCAGGCGAAGATGGGGCGGTCGATGAAGAAGCGGGCCATGATGGAGGTCGCCGCTCAGCGGCCGACGGCCGAAGCCACCGAAGCTGCCGGACTGGCTGCTGCCGCGGAAGCCGGCGCCTGCGCCGCCACGGGCTGCCAGGGCACGGGCGTGACCGGTGCGCCCGGCACGAACATCTTCTGGAAGCCGTCGACGATGACCTTGTCGCCGGCCTTCAAGCCGCCGGTGACGACCCATTGGCCACTCTGGCCCGACCGGATGTTCACCTGCCGCGGCGCAGGCTTGTTGCCTTCGCCGACCACCAGCACCGTGTCGCCCTGCTGGGTACGCGTCACCGCCTGCTGCGGCACCAGGAACCCACCGGGCAGTTCGGCCTGCGCCAGGCGCACGCGCACGAACTGGCCTGGCAGCAGCAGGCCATCGGCATTGGGCACCTCGGCCCGCAGCGTGACCTGGCCCGAGGTCGGGTCGACACTCAGGTCGCTGAACAGCAGCTTGCCAGGCTGCGGCAGCACGCTGCCGTCTTCGAGCACCACGCTCACGGCCACGGCCTGGCCACCGACACGTTGAAGCTCGTTGTTCGCCACGGCCCGGCGCAGACGCAGCACCTCGCCGCTGGACTGGGTGAAGTTGACATAGACGGTGCTCGTCTGCTGGATCAGCGCCAGCTGCGTGGCTTCGGCCGCGCTCACCAGGGCGCCTTCGGTGACGAGTGCGCGGCCAATGCGGCCGGCAATCGGTGCCGTGACCTGTGCGTAACCCAGGTTGATGCGGGCGCTGCGCAACGCGGCCTGGGCGGCCGCGACGTCGGCTGCGGCGGCCTTTTCCGCGGCCTGGGCGTTGACGAAGTCCTGCTGGCTGATGGCGCGGGCCTCGGCCAGCGGCTTGTAGCGCTCGGCCGTGGCACTGGCCTGCGCCAGGCCGGCCTGAGCCCGCGCCACCTGGGCCTGTGCGCTGTCGACAGCGGCGACATAGGGGGCCGGGTCGATCAGGAACAGCGGCTGGCCGGCGCGCACGACGGCCCCTTCGGCGAACTGGCGCTTCAAGACGACGCCATTCACGCGGGCCCTGACCTGTGCCGTTCGAAGCGGTTCGACGCGACCCGGCAATTCGCTCAGCAGGCTCACGGTCTGCGGCGCCATCGTCAGCACGCCGACCGGCGGCGGTGGTGGTGGGCTGCCACCAGCCCCGGCACCGGCGGCGCCTGCAGAAGATACAGGGTCGCTGCAGGCAGACAGCAACATCAGGCTTGCAAGAACAACCACCACCGACGATGCGGCCGGCCGGCGGCACCCGAACAACAGACTGGGAATCATGGAGCACTTTCTGGGGTGGACCTGACGGCGCGATGTGCCGGCATCGGGCCACTACCGATACGAAACAGTATACATACAGTCTAGAATGTATGTATGGTCAGAAAAACGAAGGAAGAAGCCGAGCTCACCCGCAGCAGCATCCTCGACGCGGCTGAGCGACTGTTCCAGTTGCATGGCGTCGCGGGCACCTCGTTGCAGGACATTGCCGAAGCCGCAGGCGTGACCCGGGGCGCCGTCTACTGGCACTTCGAGGGCAAGGCCGACCTGTTCAACGCCATGATCGAACGGGTGCGCATGCCCTTCGACGAGACGAGCGAGGCCGTGGACAACGCACCTGCCGCAATGGCGGTTCAGCGCCTGCGCGAGCACCTGGCCTTCCTGCTGGACCGCACTCAAGGCGACGAGCAGGTTCGGCGCGTCTTCAGCATCGCCACGCAGATGATCGAATACAACGGCGAACTGGCCTTGGTGCGTGAACGCAGGCTGCAGTGGCAGGCCGACCATGTCGCGATGCTCGAACGGGCACTGACCGCAGCACGCCGGGCCGGGCAGGTCAGGTCGACGATTCCGGTGAAACAGGTGGCCCTGGGCCTGCACGCCCTGGTCGACGGCCTGTTGCAGAACTGGCTGCTCAAGCCCGACAGCTTCGACCTGAAGCGCGTGGGCGCGCGTGTGCTGGACATCTACCTGGCCGGGCTGGCGGGCCTGCCCGAGCCAAAGGCGGCCTAGCAAGGCCTCCGGCCTGGCGCGACGCTGGCGCAGTCACCGCCGCTGCTCAGCCGCCAGTCTTCGGCGGAGATGATCCGGCTTCAGCCCGCTGCCAGTGGCCCTCGGATCCGTCGGCAGTCCTCAAGCTGGCCGCCGCGTCGGGCGCTGGCGAAACCAGTGGCGGCCTGCACATCTTCTGCCCGTCCCACTGTTGCCCGCACCAGCAGCGCCCCTGCCCGTCGATGATGCACATGCCGCTGCCACAGCAGCGCGGGTCGTCGGTCATGTTGACTCCGTGATCGTGGAAAGGCCGGGATGATGCCGTGTCCGGCGCCGACCTGCTGGCCTTGCCGATGCAACCGGCAAGCTGGCGCGGGCTTGCGGGGCGCGCCTGCCGGTAGCATGGCTGAATGTCCACAGCCACGGCCACCCGATGAGCAAGCTCCTGCGCCCACTGTCCGCACTTGCACTGGTGTGCCTGCTGGCGGCCTGCCAGACCCCAACATCGCCACCGATGTCCAGCAGCCCTGAAGGTTTCGCACAGACCGCCGAGCGGCTCGTGCTCGCCGGCCTGGACCGGTCGCCCGAGGCCAGCATCAGCGCCGGCCGCTACGACCGCGCTGGCGAAGTCACCCTGCCCGACGCCGCCAGCCGCGCCGCCGACCTGGCATTCGCCGAAGCCGGCCTGGCCACGCTGGCGCGCTTCGACCCCACCACGCTGCCCCCGGCACAGCGCATCGACCACGGCCTGCTGAAGAACCGTTTCGAGAGCACCCGCTGGCAGTTGCAGACCTTTCGCGAGTGGGCCTGGAACCCGGCGCGCTACAGCGTGGCCGGCCCCATCGGCCTGTTGCTGAACACGCCCTATGCACCCGAGGCCGAGCGCCTGCGCGCGGTGTCGTCGCGGCTGGCCCGGGTGCCGGCCTATTACGCCGCAGCCCGCGGCAACATCGACAACCCCACGCCCGAGCACCGGGAACTGGCGCTGACGCAAAGCCGCGGCGCGCTCACGCTGCTGGGCCCGGCATTGCGCACGCGCGTGGCGGGCTCGGCCCTGAGCCCGGCCGAGCAGGCCGAGTTCATCACCCGCCTGGACGCCGCACGCGCTGCCATCGAATCCTGGCAGGCCTGGTTGGGCACGGTGGCGGCGCAGCGCCCGTTCCGCATCGGCGCGGAACTCTACGAACAGAAGTTCCGCTTCGACGTGCAGTCGCCGCTGACGGCCGCGCAGCTGTACGACCGCGCCGCGGCCGAGAAGGAGCGCCTGCATGCCGACATGGACCTGCGCACGCGTGAACTCTGGCCGCGCTACCTTGCCGGCCAGCCGATGCCGGACGACCGGCTGGAACGCATCGGCCGCATGGTGGCGCATCTATCGCAGCAGCATGTGCCGCGCGAACAGTTCGTGGCCGAGATCAGACGCCAGATCCCGCTGCTGGCCGAGTTCGTGCGCCGCAAGAATCTGCTGGAGCAGGACGAAACGCGGCCGCTGGTGGTGCGCGAGACGCCGCCCTACATGCGCGGCGGCGGCGCCATCGCATCGATCAGTGCGCCAGGGCCGTTCAACCCCACCGCCAACACCTATTACAACGTCACGCCGCTGGACGACTTCAGCGCCGAAGCGGCCGCCAGCCTGCTGCGCGAGTACAACCACTGGGTGCTGCAGATCCTGAACATCCACGAAGCCATCCCCGGCCACTACACCCAGCTGCTGCACGCCAACAAGGCCCCCAGCCTGGCCAAGACCCTGCTGCGCAACGGCGCCATGGTCGAGGGCTGGGCGGTGTACGCCGAACGCATGATGCTGGAACAGGGCTGGGGCGACCAGGCGCCCGAGATGTGGCTGATGTATGGCAAGTGGAACCTGCGCGTGGTCACCAACGCCATGCTCGACATCGCCATCCATACCCGCGGCATGACCGAGGCCCAGGCCATGGACCTGATGCAGCGCGAAGCCTTCCAGGAACCGGCCGAGGCGGCCAACAAGTGGCGCCGGGCCAGGCTGTCGCAAGTGCAGCTGACGACCTACTTCTCGGGCTACGCCGACATCCTGGACCTGCGCGCCAGGCGGCAGGCGCAGCTGGGCACGGCCTTCGACCTGAAGACCTTCCATGACCAGTTCCTCAGCGTCGGCAGTGCGCCGGTGCGGGCGATCGGGGACTTGATGACGGGTGCGGCGCGACCCTAGTGTGGTGCGCTCGAAATCCTTGAACCTATCGGCCAGGCAACGTCCGCTTCGCGGCTCACCCGCCTCACGCTCCCGGCCAGAAGCTGACCAAGCGAGGCGACCGCTCTTGAGAAGCCTGGGCAATCATGATCGGTCGACGCTGACCGACCCGACCAGACCTTGGCCGCCGGAGCTCCAATGGGATGCAGCCGCGGGGCTGACGACCTACAGAGGCAGCACCAAGCTAACGCGAAGCCCGCCCATCGGCGCTTCGGCCAGCTGCAGGTTGCCCCCACCCAGCCGCACCAACTCGTCGGCAATGGCCAGGCCCAGGCCGCTGCCCGGCTCCGTCTCGTCCAGCCGGCGACCACGCTGCAGGGCTTCTTCACGCCGCAATTCGGGAATGCCCGGCCCATCGTCGTCGATATCCAGTCGCAGCCGCTGCGCGTGTGTATCCACCGCCAGTGCGACGCGCACCTCGGATCGCGCCCAGCGGAAGGCGTTGTCGAGCAGGTTACCGAGCAGCTCATACAGCACGTCGGACTCCACAGCCAAGCTCACTGGCGAGAGATCTCCCACCCGCACGGCGCGGATGCCGCGTTCACCATGCAGGTGCTGCAGCGTGTGCAGCAGGCTGTCGACCACGGCAGCGGCATCGGCGCGGCGGTCGGCATCCCGCGCGGTCAGGGTGCCGGCCGCGGTGGCCCGTGCGCGGGCCAGCTGCAGCTCGACCTGGCGGTCGATGCGTGCCAGCTGCTCCCGCAGCCGCTCACCTTCGTCGCCTTGCCAGCCTGCCGACGCGTTGCTCAGAACGGCCAAGGGAGTTTTCAGGGCATGGGCGAGGTTGCCGGTCTGCTCGCGCGCCTGCTTCACGAGCCGGTCGTTGTCGTCGAGCAGGGCATTCAGCTCGTTCACCAGGGGCTGCACTTCGGCGGGGAATCGGCCCTCCAGCTGGATCGATCGACCTGCACGCAGGCCCGCCAGCGCCTGCTGCAGGCGCCGCATCGGCGCCAGGCCCAGCCGCACCTGCCACCACGAGGCTGCCCACAGCGCCACGGCCAGGGCGCCCAATGCCCAGGCCACCGTGCGCGCAAAGTCACGCGTGACGCCCTCGAGCCGCGTGGTGTCGTAGGCCACCGCCACCACGAGCGGCCGCTCCCAGTCAGCCAGCTCGACACGCCGCGCCCACACGATCAGGGGCTGCGCCTGCGGGCCGACGAGCTCGAAGCGGCCGATGCGCGCATCCACCAGCTGACCGAACTCGTTCGCGAGCTGTGGTGCCGGCTCCGCATCCCACCAGGATCTCGACCGCAGCGGCGTGGCCCGGTCCTCGGTGACCCACCAGTAGGCGCCTCCGTAGGGCCGCTTGAAGGCGTCATCGGAGGGCTCCTCGGCCAAACCCAACCGGGGCGCGAGCCCCCCATCGGCCGGCGTGGAAGGGGCGACCCTCAGTGCGGCCGCCAAGGCATCCAGCGGGCCGGCCGCCCGCGCGGCGAGCTCCTGCTCGGCGTGATGCCGGAACAGCACCACCAGCAGGACCCCCACCAGCAGCAGCGCCAGCGTGATCCACATCGCTGCTGCCGCCAGCAGGCGGCGGCGCAGCGACCCCTGCACGAGAGGCCCTTCGCTCAAGCCGCGGTCCCGTCGATGCGCCAGCCCAGGCCCCGCACAGTGACGATGCAGTCCGGCGGCAACTTGCGCCGCAGCCGTGCCACGAACACGTCGAGCGTGTTGCTGTCGCGGTCGGCGTCCTGGCTGTATACGTGCTCGGCCAGTTCCGCCCGCTCGACGGTCCGGCCCCGGTGGTGCATCAGGTAGGCCAGCACTCGGTACTCGTGGCCCGTCAGTGGCACGGGACGGCCGTCGACGGCCAGCGTGCAGGCACGGGTGTCCAGCACGACGGCACCGTGCAACAGCACCGGGCTGGCCAGGCCGGCGCTGCGACGGATCAGGGCGCGCAGGCGCGACACCAGTTCCTCCATCTGGAAGGGCTTGGCGAGGTAGTCGTCGGCACCCGCGTCGATGCCGCGCACCTTCTCCTGCCAGCTGGCCCGGGCTGTCAGCAGCAGCACGGGCCGGTCCATTCCTGCGCGGCGCCAGGCCGCCAGCACCGTGAGGCCGTCACGCCGGGGCAGCCCGATGTCCAGCACGACGGCCGCATAGGTCTCGACCGAGCCCAGGTGTTCGGCGTCGACGCCGTTGTCGGCCAGGTCGACCGCAAAGCCTGCGGCCTGCAGCGCAGCCTGCAGTTGCAGAGCGAGCTGGCGCTCGTCCTCGACCACCAGCACCCTCATCGTTGGGTTCCCTGTTTGGCGGTGCCGGATGCCGCGTCGCGCGGGGCGGGCCTGAACACGGTTTCCAGACGGGGGCCCTTCAGCTTGAGCCAGCGGCCGTCCCGCGCATCGAGCTCAATCTCCAGCCGGCGGCCGTCGGCCAGTTGCCAACGCAGCTCGTAGACCAGCAGGCCATCGTCATCATCGAGCTCGGCCTGCAAGAGCCGCCCGGGGACGATCTGGCTCACCTGTGCGATGAGCTGCTCCAGCGGCACGATCCGGCCTTGCTCACGGGCGGCACGCGCACGTTGACCATCGTCGCCCCCGGCTTGTGCCAAGGGCCACGCCAGACCGAGGCCGACACAGCAGGCGGCCAGCAGGCCGGCCGCCCTGCGGCGACGCAAGCCGATCCCGGGCGCGACAAGGCTTCGATTCGGCTTAGGCATCACCACGCAGCATGCCCGCTGCCGCATGAACAGATCGTGAACAAGACCTGGGGCGCCGTTCATGGATCGTTCATGCGGGGTTGAGCAACATCCATTCCGTTCGCAACTCACTTCAAGGAACCACCATGTTTCGATCCATGACCTCACGGCTGGCTCCAGCCCTGGCCGCCCTGGTGCTGGCCACCGCCACCGCAGCTGCCTTCGCCCAGACACCGGCCCCGGCGCCCGCAGCCATGAACTTCCAGCAGGTTGTCGACCGCGTCGTGGCTCAAGGCTACAGCGATGTGCGAGAGGTCGAGCGCAAGAGCGACAAGCTCTACGAGATCAAGGCCCGCAACACTCAGAACCGCTGGGTTGAACTCTACGTGGACGCCCGCACCGGCGAGGTCCTGCGCGAGGAGACCCAGCGATGAAGCGCGCCGTGCGCATGGCGGCGGTGGCCGGCATCGGGGTGCTGGCCAGCCTGTGGACGCTGACGGCCGCAGGCGCGTGGTGGCTGCTGCAGGCCGGCGCGGCGGCGCTGGAGGCCCAGCCGACCGCGGTCAGCCTGCAGGCGGTGATGGCATGGACGGAGCGTCCCTGGGTGCGCCACTGGCTGGAGCCACACGAGATCGACGCGCTCCGTGATGGCTTCGACTGGCTGCAGGGCCTCGGCGGTGGCCCTGGTGCCTGGCTGGGTTCGGCGTTGACGCTGCTGGGCATCGCGCTTTTCCTTGTGTGGGCGGGAGGACTGCTGCTGGGCGTTGCCTCGCTTCTTGCGGCGTGGCTCGTCGCGCGCCGGGCGTTCGCCTGGTGGCAGCACCGAGCGCGCGGGCCCTGGGCGATGCAGCCTGGCGATCCCGCGTCTGGCGATGTCCGGCCAGCAGGCTGACCGCACGCCGCGGCCAGGGCTTCCCGACGGCGGCTGTGGGGCACCCGATTCAGGCCGCCGACGGTGGCGACAGGCCGGTATGGAGCATCCCCTGCTGCGCGAGTACGGATCACCGCTCGGTGCTGCTGAGTTGGACCCGGCTGCTCAAGCACGTGTTCGATATCGAACCACAAAGACACCGATCAGAGCCTCGACTGACGGGCCTATTGCCCTGGTCGCCAAGGAAGGAGGGCGCAAAGGGGCGTTTGAACTGCCTATCCTCCGACTTTCGCCATCCCCGAATGGCTTTGCCGCACTGAAGGTGCCCGATGTCCTTGTTTGAACGCCTGACCGCCCTGATTCCCGGTCAGTGGGAAAAGGTCATTGTTACGGCCTTGCTGATCAGCGTGGCCTTGCTCGCGTCGCACCTCTGGGCGCGTTATCTGTCGAGGGGCGCGATTTCGGCGGAGAAGCGCCGCCTCCATCTGGTCTGGGCGCGCAACATCATCTGGTTTGCGGCGTTGCTGGTCATCCTGTCGGTCTGGGCGTCCACGATCGCGGGTTTTGCGCTGTCGGTCGCGGCGGTGGCGGGTGCCCTGCTGATCGTCAGCAAAGAGCTTGTCATGTGCGTTCACGGTTACCTGTATGTGGCCCTGGTGCAGCCCTACAAGATTGGCGACGTGATCGAGTTCAACCAGATCCACGGCCGTGTGGTCGATATCGACATGTTCGCCACCACGCTGGTAGAGCTTGACGAGACCGGCCAGCGCACCGGCAAAGTGGCCGAGTTTCCGAACGGGCTGTTGCTCACCCACCCGCTGATCAATGCTTCCCCCAACGGGGCCTATGCGCTGCACGCCATCCAGATTCCCATCCCCGAACGTCTGTCACATGACCTGGACCGCCTCGAAGCTGCCGCTCTGGCCGCTGCCGACCGCGCGACCGCAGCCTGGAGTGAGGAGGCCGTGAACCACTTTCTCAAGGCATCTGAAGAGAGTTTCATCGCGCTTCCTTCCGGGAAAACCAAAGTGTCGTGGGATTTCTCAGACCCTGAACACCTGGTGCTGGTGATCCGGGTGGCCTGCCCGGTCGGGCAGCGCGCCACGGTGGAGCAGGCGGTGTTTCGTGACACCTGGCGCGCGCTCTCACCCGCAAACCAGGCAGTGACACAGGAAGGCCGATGAGTGCCCGGTCATAGACCGGGCAGGGCGGCAAAGTCATGAACTGAACCGCCCAAGGCGTATTGCCCAGGGAGGCGGAGTTCAGGCAGAACTTGTGCGCAGATATCGACGGCTTCAGCCTGTACGCCGCGGTGCGCTGCGCGGCTGACGACCGCCAGGCGCTGGACCAACTGCGCCGCTGCATCACTCGCCCGACACTGGACAAAGAACGCGTGCACACCAATGCTGCCTTGGAGCAGCCGGTGATCGGAAGATCCTCACGCACCTTCCAGCCGGACGGCGTTGGCGCTTTCAGTTTTTTCCGATGTCGGCGTTCGCCGCAGGGGGCTTTATCAGAACGGCCCGTTCGATCACAGTGATGCCTGATTTCATCCTCTCCGGCAACGCCCGCTTGAAGAACACCGTGTCAAACACCAGCCCCCCACCCCAGCGCCCCACCGGGTTGCCCCAAGACCGACGGCGCGCCGCTGTCGAGCGGATGGCTGCGGGCCACCTGGCTGCCTTGGGGGGCACTTTCGCCGACACCGTGGGTACCCAACACCGGCAGCGGCTGGTGTGGTTGTCGTTGCTGGCCATGCCGCTGCTGTTTCCCGTGGCGCTGCCCGGCATGGCCACTGCCGTGGGTGCATTCTGTTTGCTGGTCGCGTGTGGCCTGGGCTGGGGTCGGACGCTGCCCTTGCCCGCCTGGCTGGGTCGGCGGGAGCTTCATGGCCGCGTTCAGGCGCTGCTCATCCGAGTGGTCGGCCGCGTCGTGGGTGTCATCGCTCGGATGGGGCATCCCCGCCTGCTGTCGTTGTCGCAGCCGTCAGTCCGGGTGTTCAACGGTTTCATGCTGTCCGCGGCCGGGCTGTCCATGATGGTGCCAGTGCCCATCATCAGCTTTGACAATGTCTTGCCCGCGCTGGCCATTGTCCTGATCGCCTGGGGACTGCGTTTGCGTGATGGTCTGCTGCTGCTGGCCGGACATCTGGTGACGCTGGTGGCGGTTGCTTCGGTGGTGCTGCTCTGGTGGGGTGGCGCCCAGGTGACCACCGAACTGCTCTCTTTGGCGGGCTTGACCGCCAGTCCCTGACCGTGCCCTTGTGCATGGCAGGTCCCATGTCGGGACCGAGGCCACTCTCACCGCGCCAACTGCGTTGATATCGCCCCATGCCCTCGCCAAGTCACGGTGACGCGTTCACAACGTTCCCTGGTCGCTCGTCGTGCGTGTTCACCACCTCTGGCGCTTGCGGCTCGGTCAGCAGCCGCACGCTGAACACCGCGCCGCTCTGGCGATCGGTCCGGTTGCCTGTGCCGATGCCGCCGCCGTAGCGTTCCACCAGGCCCTGGCTGAGCCGCAGGCCCAGGCCGTTGCCGTCATTCTTGGTCGTGAAGTAGGGGCGGAGCAGGCGTTCTTCTACGCCGGGCGCCAAGGAAGTGACGGCGTGCAAGCTGCTCCCGTCTGCCAAACAGCGGCATGGGGGGGTGCTCAGCCGTGCAACCCCAATACCTGCTTCGCGACCACATTCAGCTGCACTTCGCTGGTGCCGCCTTCGATCGAGTTCGCTTGCGAGCGTAGCCACAGGCGTGCGGTGTTCCTGTGCGCCGTCAAGCATGGTTTCCGCCCGAACGCGGGAGTATTTCGAGACGCCGACGACTGCGAAGCGCTGCAGCAACTCTGCCGTCACATCACCCGCCCGGCGCAAGCCAACGAACGCCGGCATCGCAACGCTGCGGGTCACGTGGTTCTGAAGCGGAAGAGAGCTTGGCACGACGGCACGACGGATCTGGTGATTTCGCCGATGGTGTTCATGTAGATGCCCATCGAACGGCCGGTTTGCGTCGGCCGGATTTAATGGTTCTACGTCTGCACGGGGTCGTGAAAAGAACTTCAAGTCGCCGCCCGACAGCAGTCATCCGGCCTACCATGTGACCACAGCGCATGTCGATGGATAAGTACAGAACAGAGCGGCGCACCACACTAGGAGCGTGGTCGGCAAGAATCCGCCGGGCCGGGACAGGCAGACGACAATCGGTTTCCACGCACGCGTCGCCCAGTAAACCACCCGCTCATGAACCCTGCCGACCTGCCCTACAGCCCCGCTGCCGAGCGCAATGCCGCGCCCATCCTGGCCCAGTTGCAGACTTGGCTGCCTGCGAACGCCAGCGTGCTGGAAATCGCCAGCGGCACTGGGCAGCATGCCCGCCACTTTGCCGCGGCGCAGCCCGGCTGGGACTGGCAGCCCAGCGAGGCCCGCAGCGAAGCGCTGCCGGTTCTGGCAGCCCGAGGCGCCGGCCTGGCCAACATCCGCCCGCCCCTGCTGCTGGACGTGCAGGCCTCGCCCTGGCCCGTGGCCGCGGCCTGCTTCGACGCCGTTTTCGTGGCCAACCTGCTGCACATCTCGCCCTGGGATGCCACGCCGGCCCTGCTGCAGGGCGCCGCGCGTTGCCTGAAGCCTGGCGGGTGGCTCGCGGTCTACGGCCCGTTCCTGGTGCCGGGCGAAACCCTGGCGCCCAGCAATGCCGCGTTCGACACCGACCTGCGCCTGCGCGATGACCGCTGGGGCCTGCGTTCGCTGCAGCAGGTGCAGGCCGCCGCTGGCGCGGCCGGTCTGGTGCTGGACGAACGCTGCGCCATGCCTGCGAACAACCTGATGTTGCGCTTTCTGGCCCATCGGTAAGCCCTGCGCTGGCCGGCGCTGCCAGCTGCACCGGCCTCCACACCGCAGTGCTGCACCTTAGTTCACGAAGCTCCTTCCTCCAAGGGATGGGTCTTCGGCAAGGCACTGATAAGCTCGTTGTCCTATGTCCACCGCAGCCACAGACGCTCCAGGCGGGGGCAACCCCAGCGCCTTGCCGCCGGGCACGCGCCTGGCCGAATTCGAAGTGCGCCGTGTCGTGGGCATCGGCGGCTTCGGCATCGTCTACCTGGCCTTCGACCATGCGCTCGAACGCGAAGTGGCGATCAAGGAATACATGCCTTCCTCGCTGGTCGGGCGCACGGCTTCGCTGCACGTGTCGCTGCGTTCGCAGGCCGACGCCGAGACCTTCGACATCGGTTTGCGGTCCTTCGTCAACGAAGCCCGCCTGCTGGCCAGCTTCGACCACCCGTCGCTGCTGAAGGTGCTGCGCTTCTGGGAAGACAACGGCACGGCCTACATGGCCATGCCGGTGCTGCGCGGCCAGACGCTCAAGCAGATGCGCCAGGCCGCCAGCCAGGCCCCTGATGAGGCCTGGATGCGCGGCCTGCTGGCGTCGATGCTGGACGCGCTGGAGCGCCTGCACGGGGCCCAGGTCTTCCACCGCGACATCGCGCCCGACAACATCCAGATCGAACCCGACGGCCGCGCCGTGCTGCTGGACTTCGGCGCGGCCCGCCGCGTCGCCAGCGACAAGAGCCAGACGCTCACGGCCATCCTCAAGCCGGCCTACGCGCCGATCGAACAGTACGGCGAGGCGGGTTCGGTCAAGCAGGGCCCGTGGACAGACTTCTATGCCTTGGGCGCCACCCTGCACTTCCTGCTGCTGGGCCGGCCACCGGCACCGGCCACGGCCCGCACGCTGCACGACGAAGCACCCAGCCTGGTCCAGAAGGCGCCGCCGGGCTACAGCGTCGAATTCCTGAGCCTGGTGGACTGGATGCTGGCCCCGAAACCCGCTGACCGGCCGCAGAACGTGGCGGCGCTGAGGGAAGCGCTGCAAGGCCGCCGCGCCGCGCCAGCGCACCCGGGCTTCAAGCCCACGGCCACCCCCGCTGCCGACCCCGACGAGACGGTGGTGATGACCAGACCGCCGCTGAAGGCGACCCTGCTCGCCACGCCTGCCGCGCCGGCGCGTTCCTCGAAAGCGCTGTTATGGGGTGGGGGTGCCGCCTTGCTGGCCATGGCGGCGGCCGCCTTTGCGCTGCTGGGCCCCGCCGCGGCGCCGCCAGACCTGCCCGCGAACCCGGTCGCCGCGGTGGTGGCTCCGGCGCCCCAGCCCGCATCCGAACCCGCAGCACCGCCCGCTGTCGAGCCTGCGCCCGAACCAGCGGCCCTGAATGCAGCACAAGCGGTCACGAGCACCGTGCCGACGCCCCCGGCCGCTGCCGACGCGGCAGCGGCCTTGCCCAAGCCTGACGCTGCGGCAACAGCCAGGCCGGCACGGCCCGCAGAAGCCGCACCGGCCGCACCGGCTGCGCTCGTGCGAGCCCGCGCCGACGCCGTGGCGAACCCAGCTGGCCCCAGGGGCGGTTTCGCGGCCAGCGCCGCATCTGCTGTCCAGGCGCTGGCACCAGAGCCTCAAGAACCAGCCGTCGCCAAGAGCCCGGAAGAAGTCTGCAGCACCCGGCCCCACGTGCGTTACTTCGCCTGCATGGAACGGCTTTGCTGGCGCGCCGAAAACCGCCAGCATGCCGATTGTCGGAAGTGGCGGCAGGACATGCCTGGCAACCCCTGATCCGACAGGCCGCGTTCAGCCCGCCGCAAGCATGGCCAGGCCTTGCGACAGCCCGGCCATCAGGGCCAGCACGCCAAGCGTGGGCAGCCGCGCCCACACCAGCAGCGCGAAGGCCAGCAGCACCAGCACCAGGTCGGGCGTCGAGCCGATGGCACCCGCACCCACCGGCCCCAGCAGCGCCCCGCCCAGCAAGCCCACCACGGCCGCGTTCACCCCGGCCATGGCCTGGCGCGCACCGGCGCGCTGGCGCAGCGCGTCCCAGAACGGCAGGGCGCCGGCCACCAGCAGGAACGCGGGCAGGAAGATCGTCGCCAGCATCGCCAGCCCACCGATCCAGCCCCCCAACGGCGATGGCATCAGCGCCCCCAGATAGGCGGCGAAGCTGAACAGCGGCCCCGGCACGGCCTGGGCGGCACCGTAGCCGGCCAGGAAGTCGTCGGCACTCACCCAACCCGGCGGCACCACGCCAGCCTGCAGCAAAGGCAGCACCACGTGGCCACCGCCGAACACCAGCGCACCGGCCTGGTAGACCACGGCCACGGCCTGCATGGCCAGGCTGCCGCTGGCCGCGGCCAGCAGCGGCAGCGCCAGCAGCAGTGCGGCAAACAGGGCCAGACAGGCGGCGCCAGCGGCCTTGCCAACGGGCGAAGGCCAAGAGGCGCCGCCGGGCAGCGGTGGCAGCTTCAGCAACCAGCGGCCGACCCCGGCCCCCAGCACGATGGCCCCCACCTGCCCTGCACTGCCCGGAACGGCGAGAACCAGCGCCGCGCAGGCCAGGGCCAGCAGCGCACGCGGCAGGTCGGGACACAGCGTGCGCGACATGCCCCACACCGCCTGCGCCACCACCGCCACCGCCGCCAGCTTCAGTCCGTGCACCGCACCCGACTGGGCCAACCCCTGCGATTGCGCCACCCCCAGCGCGAACACGATCAAGGCCAGCGCCGAAGGCAGGGTGAAGCCTACCCAGGCCGCCAGCGCACCCATCCAGCCGGCCCGGCCCAGGCCGATGGCCATGCCCACCTGGCTGCTGGCCGGCCCGGGCAGGAACTGGCACAGCGCCACCAGTTCGGCGTAGGCCGGCTCGTCCAGCCAGCGCCGGCGTTCGACGAACTCGGTGCGGAAGTAGCCCAGATGCGCCACCGGCCCGCCGAAAGACGTGAGCCCCAGGCGCGTGAAGACGCGCAGCACCTCCAGCGCCGTGCCCTGGCCGGGCGCCGCCGCATTGCCGCTCACAGCGAAACCTGCTGCATGCGCGCGGCCAGGGCCGCGGCGTTTTCGCGGCGTTCGCTGTAGCGGTCCACCAGATGAGGCGCGAGCTCGCGCGTGAGCAGGGTGAATTTCATCAGCTCTTCCATCACGTCGACCACACGTTCGTAGAACGGCGAAGCCTTCATGCGCCCGGCCTCGTCGAATTCCTGGTAGGCCTTGGCCACCGAACTCTGGTTCGGGATGGTCAGCATGCGCATCCAGCGGCCGAGCACGCGCATCTGGTTGACGGCGTTGAACGATTGCGAACCGCCGCAGACCTGCATCAGCGCCAGCGTCTTGCCCTGGGTCGGCCGCACCGCGCCCAGCTCGAGCGGAATCCAGTCGATCTGCGCCTTCAGGATGCCGGTCATGGCGCCATGCCGCTCGGGCGATGTCCATACCATGCCTTCGGCCCAGGCGGCCAGTTCGCGCAGTTCCTGCACCTTCGGGTGCGTGGCGGGTTCGGCGTCGGGCAGCGGCAGGCCGGCGGGGTCGTACAGCTTCACCTCGCCGCCCATCGCGCGCAGCAGCCGGGCGGCTTCCTCTGTCAGCAGCTTGCTGTAGGAACGCTCGCGCAGCGAACCGTAGAGCAGCAGGAAGCGCGGTGCATGCACGGCCGCGGGCGTGGCCTGCAGCAAGCCACGCTGTGGCCGTTGGAAGTGCGCGGCGTCGACCTGGGGCAGGTCGCTCAGGTCGGCGGCAACGGGTGCGGGATAAGGCTCGGTCATGCGGTGTCGGTTGCGGGTGGGAACCAGTGGCGGGTGCGGTTCGCGAAGGCCACCAGCGACAGCATCACCGGCACCTCCACCAGCACGCCCACCACGGTGGCCAGGGCGGCGCCGGAATTCAGGCCGAACAGCGAGATGGCCACGGCCACCGCCAATTCGAAGAAGTTCGAGGTGCCGATCATGCACGCCGGCGCGGCGATGTCGTGGGGCAGCTTCAGGCGCCAGGCCGCGGCGTAGGCCAGCGCAAAGATGCCGTAGCTCTGCAGCACCAGGGGTACGGCGATCATCGCAATCACCAGCGGCTTGGACACCAGCGTGGGCGCCTGCAGGCCGAACAGCAGCACCACGGTGGCCACCAGCCCGGCCACCGACCAGGGCTTCAGCGCCGCCACGCCCCTGGCCAGGCGCGCCGGGCCGCCGCTGCGCAGCCACAGCCAGCGGGTCAGAGCCCCAGCCAGCAGCGGCAACACCACGTACAGCACGGTGGCCAGCAGCAGCGTCTCCCAGGGCACGGTGACGTCGGTCACGCCCAGCAGGAAGGCCGCGATCGGCGCGAAGGCGAACACCATCACGATGTCGTTCACCGACACCTGCACCAGCGTGTAGGCGGCGTTGCCGCGCGTGAGCTGGCTCCAGACGAAGACCATCGCGGTGCAGGGCGCCACCCCTAGCAGGATCATGCCGGCGATGTATTCGCTGGCACTCTGCGGGTCGACCCAGGGTGCGAACACATGCTCGAAGAAGAACACCGCCAGCGCCGCCATCGTGAAAGGCTTGACCAGCCAGTTGATGACCAGGGTGAGGATCAGCCCCCTGGGCCGCTGGCCGACGCTGCGGACCGACGCGAAGTCGATCTGGATCATCATCGGATAGATCATCACCCAGATGAACAGCGCCACGACCAGATTCACCTGGGCAAACTCCAGCGCGGCCACGGCCTGGAACAGACCGGGCGCGGCCAAGCCCAGGCCCACGCCGACGGCCATGCCCAGCCCCACCCACAGGCTGAGCCAGCGTTCGAACAGGCCCAGCGGCGAGGCCGCCTTCATCGCTGGCCGATGGCGCTGATCTCGCGCTGGATCGCCAGTGGGTCCAGCGAAGCCAGCGGCAGGGCCAGCATCAGTTCGATGCGGCGCCTGAGCACGGTGGCAGCGGCCAGGAAGACGAAGCCCAATGCCGGCGCACCTGGTCCGGAAAACTCCGCCCAGTCCTTGCTGCGAAAGCCGTCGGTGGGAATGTGCATGCGCTGCAGCGTTGCCAAAGCCTGCGGGTGCACTTTGCCGCTGGGCTGGCTGCCGGCAGAATGGGCTCGGAAGCCACCGCGGCCCAGATGGTTGAGCATGCCTTCGGCCATGACCGAGCGTGCCGAATTGTGGGTGCAGACAAACAGGACCTCGTAGAGCCTGGCGGCGGGGGTGTTCATGGCGGTCTCCTTTTACGTTGAAGGTTCAGCAGCGGTGAATCAACAGCAAGGCTGGGCCGCTGGCACCGGGCGCAGCTCGCAGGCCTGGCCCTGGCAGCAGTCGTCGGTCAGGTAGGCCAGCAGACTGTTCATGCGGGCCAGTTCAGGGCGGTAGATCAGGCGCCGGCCGTCGCGCTGCGATGTCACCAGGCCGGCATGGGCCAGCTCCTTCAGGTGGAAGGACAAGGTCGAGGCAGCCACCCCCAGCAGTGCGCTCAGCGCGCCTGGCGTCAGCCCCTGCGGGCCGGCCTGCACCAGGGCGCGAAACACGCGCAGGCGCATGCTTTGGGCCAGTGCGGCCAGTGCGGTGACGGCTTCTCTCTCGTTCATGAAAGTTCCTTTCGAACCGGCAGGTACAGGGTGATGGCCCAGCACAGCAGCAGCATCACGGCCGACCCGGCCAGAGCACCCACCAGGCCGAAGCCCTGGTACAGCAGACCCGACAACAGGGTGCCGATGAAACGGCCCAGCGCGTTGGCAGCGTAGTAGAAGCCCACGTCCTCGGCCGCCTTCTCGCTGCCGGCATAGGCCAGGATCAGATAGGAGTGCACCGACGAATTGACGGCGAAGGCCACGCCGAACACCGCCAGGCCCGCCACCACCACCCATTCCAAATGCGGCACCTCGGCCAATACCAGGCCGGCCAGCAGCACCGGCACGGCCGCCAGCAGTGCCGACCACAGCCGGGCCGCCGGCACCTCGGTGCTGAGACCGTCGACACTGCGGCGCACGATGTTCGGGGCCAGGCCCTGGACGATGCCGTAGCCGATGGTCCACAGCGCCAGGAAGGCGCCCACCATCGTGAAGGTCCAGCCCACCGAATACAGGAACACCGGCACACCCACCACGAACCACACGTCACGCGCGCCGAAGAGCATCACACGCGCAGCCGCCAGCAGGTTGATGCCGCGGTTCTTGGCAAACAGCTCACGCGCCGACTTCGAGGCCTTGGCCTTGCCCATCAGCGGCGGCACGAAAGCCATCACACCCACCAGCACCACGGCCAGCAGGCCGGCCATCAGCCACAGCGAAGCCGAGAAGCCCAGCGTCTGCAGCAGCAGCCCACCCAGGAAGAAGCCCACGCCCTTCATCGCGTTCTTGCTGCCGGTGAAGAACGCCACCCACTTGAACAGCTGCCCTTGCGCATTGCCGGCGGTCAGCTTGATGGCGCTCTTGCTGGCGGTCTTGGTCAGGTCCTTGGCGACACCGCAAACGCCCTGCGCCAGCACCACCCACGCCACCGACATCACCGCCGTCCAGCCCGGTTGCAGCGCCGACAGCAGCAGGAAACCCAGGATCTGTGTCGTCAGCCCCACCACCAGCATGCGCTGGATGCCGTGGCGCGTGGCCAGCCAGCCGCCCACCAGGTTGGCCAGCACACCCGCGGCTTCGTACAGCAGGAACAGGAAGGCCAGCGTGAAAGGCGAATAGCCCAGCCGGTAGAAGTGCAGCAGCACCAGCATGCGCAGCGCACCGTCGGTGAGCGTGAAGCCCCAGTAGGCCGCAGTCACCAGCGCGTAGTCTCTCGCCCCTCGCCCGGCGGGTACGCCGGGCGATCCCCCAAAGGGATTCGGGCCGGCCTGGGGCGGCCCGGCGCTCGGCCCGGGCGCGCCTTCAGAGGCCATGGCTGTCCAGATGGCAGGCCAGGTCCACCATGCGGCAGGCATAGCCCATCTCGTTGTCGTACCAGGCGTAGACCTTCAGCAGCGTGCCGTCGGTGACCAGCGTGGAAGGTCCGTCGACGATGCTGCTGCGGGTGTCGCGGGCGTAATCGGCGCTGACCAGCGGCCGCGTTTCGAAGCCCAGGATGCCCTGCAGCGGCCCGCTGGCGGCTGCGGCGGCAAACAGCGCGTTGACCTCGGCCGCGGTGGTCTCGCGTTTCAGTTCGAACACACAGTCGGTCAGGCTGGCGTTCAACACCGGGGCGCGCACGGCATGGCCGTCGAGCTTGCCTTTCAGTTCGGGGTAGATCAACGCGATGGCGGTGGCGCTGCCAGTGGTGGTGGGTGCCAGGCTGAGCATCGCGCTGCGGGCGCGGCGCAGGTCCTTGTGCGGGGCGTCGA
The DNA here is from genome assembly GCA_001464055.1 of Burkholderiales bacterium Ga0077543. Classification (GTDB taxonomy): domain Bacteria; phylum Pseudomonadota; class Gammaproteobacteria; order Burkholderiales; family Burkholderiaceae_C; genus Rubrivivax. Next base: position 38,852 of record LNET01000096.1, on the reverse strand, counting down.
CCACCAGGTTGGTGTTGGTCGGGTCGTGGATGGTGGTGATCTGCCCATGGCGGATGCCGATGGCCTCGTGCACCACCTTCACCACCGGTGCCAGGCAGTTCGTGGTGCAACTGGCCGCAGTGACGATGCGGTCGCGGGCCGGGTCGTACAGGTGCTGGTTGATGCCGACGACGATGTTCAACACCCCACCCGTCTTCACCGGCGCGGCCACGATCACGCGCTTCGCACCCCGGTCCAGGTGGCCCTGGAGCACGTCGGGCGTGAGGAACCTGCCGGTGCATTCCAGCACCAGGTCCACGCCCAGGTCGCCCCAGGGAATGTCGGCCGGCCGCGCGTGCTGGCTGAAGGCGATCTGCTGACCGCCGACGTTCAGGCTGCCGTCGTCCTCGGCTTCGATGCTGGCGCGCCAGCGGCCCTGTACGCTGTCGAAGGCGAGCAGATGGGCGGTGGCGGCAGCACCACCCTTGATCTCGTTGACATGCACCACCTGCAGTCGGTTGCCTGCGCGCGGGTCGTCGCCCGGACGCTCGGCCGCGCCCATCGCGGCGCGCAGGGCCAGACGGCCGATGCGGCCCATGCCGTTGATGCCAACTTTCATGCGCAGTCCTTCATTTCGATATTCATCGAATATTAGTTCTGTTTCATGTCGGCACCATGACAACGCCGCGGGCTGCGCACAATGCCGGCACGTTCACCCTTCGGTGAAAGCCTTGCTCAAACGCTCTCTGGCGCCATGGAACCGAACCCGACAGCCGACGCCCCGCGACGGCCCCGCGCCCAGCGGCCGCACGACCCCGCAGCCACCCGCCTCCTGATCACCGACGCCGCCGTGCGCCTGCTGGCCGACAAGGGCTTCCCCGGCCTGGGCGTGAACAGCCTGGCCGCGGCGGCGGGGGTGGACAAGCAACTCATCTACTACCACTTCGGCGGCCTGGAAGGCGTGGTGCGCGAGCTGAGCGCGCGGCTGCAAGGCTGGCTGGGTGAACCGCTGCCAGCCCGCGCCGGCGAGACCTACGCCGCGGCCATGCAGCGCATGCTGCTGGCTTACGCCCGGGTCCTGCGGCAGGACACGCTGGTGCTGCGACTGCTGGCCTGGGAACTGGTGCAACCCAGCCCCACTCTGGAGCTGCTGGAAACCACCCGCAGCGACGCCATGGTCGGCTGGGCCCACGGCCTGCGCGCCCGTGCCGGCACGCCACCCGCAGGCCTGGACACGCCGGCCGTCAACGCCCTGCTGATGGCCGGGCTGCAGCATCTGGCGCTGCGTGCAGAGTCGGTGGGCAGCTTTGCCGGGCTGGACCTGAAAACACCGGAAAGCGCGGCCCGCATCGACGGCGCCCTCCAACTGCTCCTGCAGCGGGTGTACGGTCAGCCCCGCTGAACACCGGTCAGTCCGCCAGCGCCTTGCGGAAAAAAGCCAGGATCATCCGGCTGGCATCAGGGCCCCTCGCATCGCTGAAGGCCAGCCCGGCGGCGCCGCCGCTCCAGGCGTGGGCCAACGCGGCCACTTCCACCAAGCTCGCGCGGGTGCGCCTGCCCTGGCGGTACTCGGTGATCGCCACCGGGTAGCGCTGGCCACGCTGGGCATAGCGCCGCGGCAGCGGCTGGGCCTGGCAGTCCTCGGCCCAGCGCCGGACGGCGGCTTCGGCGTTCGCCGGCACCACCACGGTGTCGTTCAGCCCCTGCACGACCAGCAAGGGCGGCAGACCTGCGCAGCCCGGTGCGGCGGCCGCTGCAGACAAGGCCGGCCCGACGCGCCGGCCACGCATGGCACCCAGCGCGGTCAGCGCGGAATGGGCCGCGCCGGCGGCCACGCCCGAGTGCATGGCCACGGCACGGAAGCGATCGGGGTGGCGCGTGGCCAGCAGCGCCGCCATGCTGGCCCCGGCCGACAGGCCCGCCACGGCCACACGGGTGCGGTCGGCGCCGTGCAGCAGACAGGTCTGGTCGATGGCCGCCATGATCGACGCCGCTTCCCTTTGCGCGCGGCCCGAGCGCGTGTCGAACCAGTTCCAGCAGCCCTGCGGGTTGGCCAGCCGGTCCTGCTCCGGGTAGAGCACCACGACACCCTGTCGCCGCGCCAGCACGTTCATCCGCGTGCTGTCGGCAAAGGCCTGCGCGTCCTGCCCGCAACCGTGCAGCATCACCAGCAGCGGCAACGGATGCCCGGGCCGGGTGCCCGGCGGCTGGGCGGGCGCCCGCCGCGCCCACGGCCAGGCCCGGCGCCCAGAGGCCCGGGCCCGCGCCGCCGGGCGCAGGCGCCGGTGGGCGCGGCCGGGTGGGCTTCGCGGCGGCCAGGGTCGACGCCTGGCGGACGGCCTGCCGGGCCGTCTGGCGTGTCGGCTTCAGCGCGGCCTTCAGGCTGCGCTGGAAGGCGCGTGCCCAGGGCCGGGTCAGGCGGCTGAACTTCATGCCGGTGCCCGCCGCACGCGGGTCGGGCACCGGCACGCGGGGGTCCGCCGCAGCGGCGCGATGTCCGGCACGCGGTCCGTCACCACGCGCACGACGGCAGCGGCGTGTTCATCCGCCTGCCACCTTGACGCTGGGCAGGTGCTCGCTCGAAGTGATGCCCATGGACACGTAGATGCTCGTCACCGCCTCGATGCCCATGCCCGCAGGGCGCACCCAGCTCTGGGGCACGTACAGCAGGCCGCCGCCGACGGGCACCGGGGCCGTGGGGACGATCAGTCCCATGTAGGGCCGGCCGTCGATCAGAACCGGTTCGGGCGTGGACAGCAAAGCCAGCACGACAACACCCTGGCTGGACGCGGCATCGGCATCGCGATCGTCAGGCGGCCCGCCGAAATGGCACCAGACGGCGTTCATCGAGTTCATGCCGCCGTCCTTGCGCTGGGCGAACAGGCCGACCAGACGGCGCGCCAGGTCGTAGACGCTGCCCACCAGCGGAATGCGCTGCAGCGCGTTTTCCAGCAGGCGCGACATGCCGCGCTGCAGGCCGTTCGTGACCACCAGGCCCAGGCCGAAGATGCCCAGCAGCACCACGCCCATGCCGATCAGGTAGCCGATGAGTTCCGAGCCGCTGACGCCGAAGCCCACGGCCACCAGCACCTGGCCGACGGCGCTTTCGGGCCCCAGCCAGCGGAACACGAAGCTGGCCAGCCACCAGAACACGGCCACCGTGGCCACCAGGGGCAAGGCGGCCAGCAGGCCGGTGAGGAAAATGCGGAGCGCTCGGGCGGTGGGTTCTTTCATGGGCCTGGAGTGTCGGGCCAAAGCGCCGCAGTTCAAGGGCGCGGCCTGCGCACAGGCGCAAAGTCCGGACAGAAACGCCAAAAGGCGGCCGCGGTGCCGGCCGGGCGCCAGGGGTGCGGCCGACAGTCCGGCCGGCACGGCCCGGCATTGGGCGATGATCCCGGGTCCTGAAGGCGCAAGAAGGAACGCACATGAGCACGGGTCTGATCGCTTTGCTCGACGATGTCGCCGCTTTGGCCAAGCTGGCCGCGGCCTCGCTCGACGACGCCGCGGCACAAGCCGCCAAGGCGGGCTCGAAGGCGGCGTCGAAGGCGGCCGGCATCGTCATCGACGACGCGGCCGTCACGCCGCGCTATGTGGTCGGGCTTGCGGCCGAACGCGAGCTGCCGATCATCGGCAAGATCGCCGCCGGCTCGCTGAAGAACAAGGTCCTGTTCCTGCTGCCGGGCGCATTGCTCCTGGGCTATTTCGCGCCCTGGGCCATCACGCCGCTGCTGATGCTCGGCGGCGCCTTCCTGTGCCTGGAGGGCTGGCACAAGGTGGCCGACCTGCTGGGCCTGGGGGCCAAAGGCGCCAGCGCAGACGCCGACGGCGATGGTGTCTCCGACGCCGACGAAGCCAAGACCCCGGCCCAGCTGGAAGAAGAACGGGTGGGCAGCGCCGTGCGCACCGACTTCATCCTGTCGGCCGAGATCATGGCCATCACCCTGGCCACGCTCACCGGGCTGACACTGTGGGTGCAAGGCCTGGTGCTGGGGCTGGTGGGCCTGGGCATGACGGTGGCGGTGTATGGCGCGGTGGCGCTGATCGTGAAAGCCGACGATTTCGGTGCGCTGCTGGCCACCACCGGCCATGGCGCGGTGCGCGCCCTGGGCCGCGGCATCGTGCGGGGCATGCCTGTGTTCCTGAAGCTTCTGAGCACGGTGGGCATGGTGGCCATGCTCTGGGTGGGCGGCCACATCGTCATCCACGGCGCCTACGAACTGGGCCTGAAGGCGCCCGAACAGTGGGTGCAAGGCGTCACCGAGCAGGCCCGGGCAGCCGCACCCGTGGCCCAGGGCTTCGTGGCCTGGGTGGTGCGCGCGGCCATCGATGCCGTCGCCGGCCTGGCAGTGGGTGCCGTGGTGGCACCCATGGCCCGCAGCTTGATCGGCCCGGCCTTCGGCAAGCTGAAGCAGGCGATGGCCGGGTTCACACGGCGCCAGGCCGGTTGAAGGCACGGGGCCGGCACTGCCTGCGGTAGACCCAGGCCTTTTCGGCAGTGTCAGGCCCCGCTGCGCAGGAGCATGGCCGGATTCAGCCGCATCTGCCGCAGCAGGTAGCGCGCACCCGCGCCCAGGCTGAAGACGCTCACGCCCACCGCCGTGAGCGCAGCCGTCCAGTACAGGCCGCTGGGGTCGATGTCCAGCCGCCAGCGCAGCAAGCCGGTGGCCAGCGCGCTGCCGGCCATCATGGCAAAGCCGCCGGTCACCACCGCCAGCAGCGCGTATTCCCACACCAGCACACGCCGCAGGCTGGCGTGGCGTGCGCCCAGGGCATGCATCACGGTGGCGTCGTAGACCTGGCGCGCCCGGCTGGCCGCCACCACGCTGGCCAGCACCAGCAGACTGGCCACCAGGCACACCGCAGCCACCACCACCAGGCCGCCGGTGGCTCGGGCCATCAGCGCGCGGGTTTCGCGCAGCACGGCCTCGGTGCGCACGCTGGCCACGGCCGGCAGGGCCTGGGCGACACGCTGCTGCGCCGCCACGGCCGCGCCAGGAGCCAGGTAGGCGGCGCCCACATGGCGGGTGATGTGGGCGTCGAGCGCGCCGTCGGTGAACATCGCTTCCAGCCACAGGCGGGCCTGGGTACGGCGCTGGCCGTAGATGGCCACCAGCTTCGCCTCGACGATGCTGCCCATGAGCTCGAAGCGCAGCTGGTCGCCGACCTGCAGGCCCAGCTGGTCGGCCTCGCGGTCTTCCATCGCCACCAGGGGCGGGCCCTGGTAGCCGTCGGGCCACCATTGGCCACGCTCGACCACCACGTCGTCGACGTTGCCGGCGCGCGTGCTCAGCTTCTGTTCGTCGCGCGCCTCGTTGGCGCGGGCGGCGTCGCTGCTTTCGCGCAGGGCTTCACCGTTCACGCCGACGATGCGGCCCAGCACCAGCGGCGCTGTCTGCAGGCGCTGCAGGCCGGGGCCGGCGGCCAGCGCCTCGCGCAAGGTGTCGATCTGATCGCTCTGCACGTCGTAGAACACCAGGCCGGGCGCGTTCTGCGGCACGGTTTCGTTGACCACGCGCAGCAACGCCGCCACCACCAGCGTGCAGGCCACCAGCAGGCTCAAGGCGGCGCCCAGCGAGAGCAAGGCAGCGCGCAAGGGCGAGCCGGGGCGTTGCAGCCCGGCCAGGGCCAGCCGGGCTTCGAACTTCAGGACGAGCCCTGGCCGGGCCAGCAGCGCCCCCGCGGCCCGGCGCAGGCCGGCGGCGATGCCTTCCAGCAGCACCAGCAGCAGCGCGGTGGCGGCCACGAACGCCGCGCCGAAACGCGGGTCGGGCAAGGCCAGCACCACGCCCACGGCCACGGCCGCGCCCAGCCCACCGGCCGCGGCCCAGGCCCAGGCAGGCGTGTGCAGCCCGTCGCCTTCACCGCCCCGGAACAGCACCGCCGGGCTGACCGACAGCGCCCGGCCCAGCGCCGGCAACGCGAAAGCCAGGGCCGTCATCACGCCAAAGGCCCCCGCAGCCAGCGAAGGCCAGAGCAGCGCGCCGAGATGGATCACGGGCGCTGCGCCCTGCTGCACCTGCTGCGCCATGGCCCAGGCGCCGCCAATCGCCAGCACATTGCCCAGCAGCACGCCCATGCCGCTGGCCAGCAGCGCCAGCATCAGGATCTGCAGCAGCACCATCGCTGCCAGCCGCGCGCTGCGCATGCCGATGGCGCGCAGCGTGGCCAGCGTTGCCAGCTTGCCCTGCAGGTAGGCCTGCACGCTGTTGAACACGCCCAGTCCGCCGATGAACAGCGCGGAAAAGCCGATCAGCATCAGGCCGGAACCGATCTGGCCCAGCACCTCGGCCAGCCGAGCGCTGCGCTGTTCGAAGGTGCGGAGTTCCACGGGCAGCTGCGGGAAGGCCTTTGCGAACGCCTCGCTCCAGGCCGCGGCGGGCTGGTTGCTGCGCACGCGATAGAGATACTCAACCCGGCTCAGCGGCTGCACCAGGCCGGTGGCCGCGAGCGCGCCTTCGGCCACCAGCACCGGTGCGCCACTCCAGTCGGCGCGCAGGCTGCGGTCGGGCTGGCGCGTGATGGTGGCGCGCACCACCAGGCGCAGGTCGCCGATGTCGACGGCATCGCCCGGCTTCAGGTTCAGGCGTTGTGCCAGCGCAGCGTCGACGGCTGCGCCCCACAGCCCGGCCTGCTGTGTCAGCGCGGCTTCCAGCGGGCCGGGCGGGGCCAGTTCCACCGTGCCGAACAGCGGGTAGGCGGCGTCGGCGCTTTGCAGCGAGATCAGTTGCGCCTGGCCGTCCTGCGTGCGCAGCATGCTGCGAAGTTCGACCACGCGCGAGACGGCGCCACGCTCCGCCATCCAGGCCAGCACCTCGGCGGGCAGCAGGCTGCGGCTTTCCACCTCGACATCGCCGCCCATCAGGGCGCGCGCGTCGGCACGCAGGGCCTGCGCCACCTGGGTGTGCAGGCCGCCAGCGGCCGACACCAGGGTCACGCCCAACACCAGGCAGGCGACGAAGATCCACAGGCGGCGGCCGCTGGCGCGCAGGTCGCGCCAGGCCAGGCTAGGCAGGAAAGGCATCGCCGGGGCGCTGGCCGGGCGGCCGCTGCGGGGGGTTCTTGGCTGGCAATTCACGGGATCGGTCGTCGCCCGGACCTTGCTGCGGCGGGCCTTCGTGCAGCAGCCCTTCGTGCAGCCGAAGCACCCGGCTGCAACGGCGCGCAAAGGCCATGTCGTGGGTGACCAGCACCAGCGTGGTGCCGGCTTCGCGGTTCATCTCGAACAGCAGGTCGCGGATGGTCTCGCCGGTGGCGTCGTCGAGGTTGCCGGTGGGCTCGTCAGCCAGCAGCAGCTGCGGGCGGTGCACCAGGGCGCGGGCAATCGCCACGCGCTGCTGTTCACCGCCAGACAGGGTGGCGGGCAGCTGGTGCAGCCGCGCGCCCAGGCCCACGCGCTGCAGCAGGGTGGTTGCACGGGCATGGGCGTCGCGATGGCCGGCCATCTGCAGCGGCAGCGCGACGTTGTCCAGCGCGCTCAGGCTGGGCAGCAGGTGGAAGGACTGGAAGACGATGCCGATGCGATCGCGACGCAGGTCGGCCAGCGCGTCGGCGTCCATCGCACCCAGCGCCTGCCCGGCCAGCAGCACCTCGCCCGCGGCCGGCCGTTCCAGGCCCGACAGCAGGAGCAGCAGCGATGTCTTGCCCGAACCCGAAGGCCCGACGATGGCCACGCTGTCGCCAGGGGCGATGTCCAGGTCCACGCCCCGCAGCACGTCGATGCGCTGGCCCGCACGGCCACCGCCCTGCAAGGTGTAGTGCAGGCACAGGCCGGCCAGCCTGACGGCGGCCGCCGTCATGCCGGAGCGGTGCCGCGCACCACCAGGCGTTCGACGAACGCCCGGCGCGCCTGCCTCTGCGCGGCCGTGCCCTGCCCGCTCATCAGCGATTCGGCCACTTCGTAGCCGTAGAGCAGAAACGCCCGGTGCTGCGCTTCGTTGGCGTCGTAGCCAAGCGCTGCAAACAGGCTGGCGTGGTAGCCGATGCGCGCGGCATCGGCTTCGTCGACGGCGGCGCGGGCCATCTCGTCGCGCCGCGCCCAAGCGCGGATCGCCAGCTCGATGCGCGCCGCGCGCTGCGCTGCGCGGCCGCGGAAAGGCAGCGAGATCACGTCGTGCAATTGCTCGGCGGCGCTGCTGCGCGGGTTGGACAGGCGGTTCGTCAGTTGCACCGTGCTTTGTTCGCGCCAGCCGGCCAGCACCCGACGCAGCAGGTCCTGGCGGTCGCGGAAGTGCCAGTAGAAACTGCCACGCGTCACACCCAGCTGCGTGGCCAGCACGTCGACGCGCACATGGTCGATGCCCTGGTCGACCAGCACCGCAGTGGCCGCGTCGACCCAGGTTTCGGGGGTGAGCGTCGCACGCGCATCGGCAGCAGCGGCTTCTGGCGCAGCCTGGCGGCGAGTCTTGCGTGCCACTGGCGCAGCCTTGGTGCGGGGCAGGTCTGAAGTCGTCATCACAGGGGGAATTGAACCATCGGTGCTTGTCATCATGCCATGCAGGGGTGTATGGAGATCCGTAAAAACCCGGATGCCAGCTTTGGCCCTGGCGCCTAGCATCGCGGCAAAGAACATACAGTTGTGTATGGAGACAGGATGAATCCCTTGGCGACGATCGAATCGGTGCATGCCACCGCTGGGCCGGACTTCTGCAACGACCCGCGCATGTTGGCGCCGGCAATGACCGAACGTGTCGATCTCGGCGGCGGTGCCTTCCTGCTGCGCTCGCCCGAGCCGCTGCAGCCCTACGTGCGCTGCATCGGCGAATGGCTGGAGCACTGGGCCCGCACCACGCCCGAAGCGCTGGCCTTCGCCGAGCCCGACGAGACCGGTGCGTGGCAGGGCTTGAGCTGGCGGGCACTGCGCCAGCGCACCGGCCGCCTGGCGCAGGCGCTGCTGGACCTTCCATTGCCGGCCGACAAGCCCATCGTCGTGCTGTCCGACAACAGCCTGGACCACCTGGTGCTGCTGCTGGCCGGCATGCACATAGGCCGCACGGTGTGCACCGTCAGCAGCGCCTACTGCCGCCTGGCGGGCAACGACTTCAGCCGCATCCACGGCATCCTGCAGACCCTGGACCCGGCCCTGGTCTATGCCAGCGACGCCGCGGTCTACGGCCCGCCCCTGCTCGACGCCGGCATCAGCGCCATGGCCGTGTTCAGCCGGGGTGCCGCCGGCCACCCGGGCGCCCTGGCCCTGGCGCAGCTGGAAGACACGGCCGAGACGCCCGCGGTGATGCAGGCCTTCGCCAGCATCACCCCCGACACCCACGCCAAGTACCTGCTCACCAGCGGCAGCACCGGCCAGCCGAAGGTGGTGATCAACACCCACCGCATGCTGTGCGCGAACCAGCAGCAGCTGGCCCAGACGCTGCGCTTCCTGGACCATGAAAAGCCGGTGCTGCTGGACTGGCTGCCCTGGAGCCATACCTTCGGCGGCAACCACAACACCAACCTGGTGCTCAGAAGCGGCGGCACCATGTACCTGGACGACGGCCGGCCCCTGCCCCGCGCCATCGACCGCACGCTGAAGCACCTGCAGAGCGTGCAGCCCACCATCTACTTCAACGTGCCGCGCGGCTACGAGATGATGCTGCCGGCACTGGAAGCCGACCTGGCCCTGGCGCGCCGCTTTCTCGAACGCCTGCGCATGGTGTTCTATGCCGGTGCCGGCATGCCGGTGTCGACCTGGAAGCGCCTTCAGGCCCTGGCCGAGAAGGTGCGCAGCGAACCGCTGTGGCTGACCACCTCCTGGGGCAGCACCGAGACCGCGCCCGCCGTCACCTTCCCCACCTGGCGGCTGAACGGCCCGGGCGTGATCGGCCTGCCGCTGCCGGGGGTGGCCCTGAAGTTCGTGCCCAACGGCGGCAAGCTGGAGATGCGCGTCAAGGGCGACAACATCTTTCCCGGCTATCGCAACAACCCACAGGCGACGACTGCCGCCTTCGACGAGGAAGGCTATTACTGCATCGGCGACGCCGGCTACCTGCACGACGATGCCGACCCGACGCAAGGCGTGGTGTTCAACGGCCGCGTGGCCGAGGACTTCAAGCTCACCAGCGGCACCTGGGTCAGCGTGGGCACCTTGCGCGTGAAGGTGGTCAGCGCGCTGGCGCCCTGGGCGCAGGACGTGGTCATCACCGGGCACGACCGCAGCGACATCGGCGTGCTGGTGTTCCTGTCCGAGGCCGCGCGCCAGCTGCCCACGGCGGAACTGGCCGGCCACGTCAGCGCCGGCCTGCGCGCGCTGAAGGCCGAAGGTGGCGGCTCGTCGCAGACGCCCACCCGCGCCCTGCTGCTGCCCGACGCGCCCAGTGCGGCGGCCGGCGAGATCACCGACAAGGGCTATGTGAACCAGCGCGCCGTGCTGGCCCGCCGCGCCGCCGATGTCGAAGCGCTGTACGCGACGCCTGCCGACGCCCGCGTCATCCAACCCTGAACCCGGACCCCGACATGACCACCCTGCCCCCGCTGTTGTCGAACCTGAAACTGCTGCACGTGCAACGCGACGGCGCCGTGCTGCACGTGCGCCTGAACCGCCCGGCCAAGCGCAACTCCATCAGCGACGAACTGCTGGCCGAACTGCACACCGTGTGGGTGAACCTGCCGGCCGACGTGCGCGCGGCCGTGATCAGCGGCGAAGGCGATCACTTCTGCGCCGGCCTGGACCTGAGCGAGGTGAGCGAGCGCAACGTCACCGAAGGCATGCAGCACAGCCGCGCCTGGCACGCCTGCTTCGACGCCATCCAGTACGGCCCGGTGCCGGTCGTCACCGTGCTGCACGGCGCGGTGGTAGGCGGCGGCCTGGAACTGGCCAGTTCGGCCCACCTGCGCGTGGCCGAAGACAGCGCCTTCTACGGCCTGCCCGAGGGCACGCGCGGCATCTTCGTGGGCGGCGGCGGCTCGGTTCGCATCAGCCGGCTCATCGGCGTGGCGCGCATGACCGACATGATGCTGACCGGCCGCGTCTTCGACGCCGACGAAGGCCAGGCCTGTGCCATCAGCAACTACCGCGTTGCCAATGGCGCTGGCGTCGACAAGGCCATGGCGCTGGCGCACAAGATCGCCGCCAACGCGCCGCTGAGCAACTACGCCATCACCCAGGCCCTGCCGCGCATCGCCGAGATGGCGCCGGCCGAAGGGCTTTTCCTGGAGTCGCTGATGAGCAGCATCGCCCAGGGCGACGAAGCCGCCAAGGAACGGGTGCGCGCCTTCCTGGAAAAGCGCGCCCACAAGGTTGCCAAGGAAGCCTGATGACCATGTACCAGGCCTTCGACGACGTCCACATCCTGGCGGGCTGCCGCACGCCGATGGTGGACTACATGGGCGCCTTCGCCGACGCCAACCCCATCGACCTGGGCATCTTCGCCGCCCGCGCCCTGCTCGCCCGCGCCGGCGTGGACGCTGCGCGCGTGGACAGCGTGATCAGCGGCAACATGGCCCCGGGCGGCTTCGACCAGTTCTACGTGGCGCGCCACATCGGCCTGTATGCCGGCGTGCCCCAGCAGGTGCCGGCGCTGAACGTGCAGCGCATCTGCGGCACCGGCTTCGAAGTGTTCCGCCAGGCCGGTGAACAGATCGGCGCGGGCTGCGCCAGCCTGGCCCTGGTGGTGGGCACCGAGAGCATGACGCGCAACCCGATTGCGGCCTTCGACCACCGCGGCGGCTTCCGCCTGGGCGCGCCCATCGGCTTCAAGGACTACATGTGGGAAGCGCTCAGCGACCCCGCGGCGGTCTCGATGATCCAGACCGCCGAGAACCTGGCGCAGAAGTACGGCATCAGCCGCGCCGAGGTCGATGCCTTTGCCGCGCTGTCGTTCGCACGCGCCGTGGCCGCGCAGGAAGCCGGCTGGTTCGAAGGCGAGGTGGTGCCGGTATCGAACAGCACGTTCGAGCTGCCAGGCTACAAGCCGCGCCCGCTGAAATTGTCGGGCAAGGTCGCCGTGGCCGACCGCGACACCCACCCGCGGCCCACCCCGCCCGAAGTGCTTGCCAAGCTGCGCACGGTGTTCAAGGACGGCGTGCAGACCGGCGGCAACAGCTCGGCCTTGACCGACGCCGCCGCCGCCGCGCTGGTGGGCAGTGGCGCGGTGGCGCGCGACTGGGCTGCTGCCAGCGGACAGCAGCCGCTGGCCAGGCTGGCCGCGGCTGCGGTGGTGGGCGTGGCGCCGGAATTCATGGGCATCGGCCCGGCGCCGGCGATCCAGTTGCTGCTGCAGCGCAGCGGGCTGAAGCTCGCCGACATCGCGCGCTTCGAGATCAACGAGGCCCAGGGCGCGCAGACCCTGGCCGTGGCGCGTGAACTGCAGCTGGACACCGAGCGCCTGAACGTGAAGGGCGGCGCCATCGCATTGGGCCATCCGCTGGCGGCCACCGGCGTGCGGCTGACCGTGACGGTGGCGCGGCAGCTGAAGGACATCAACGCCCGCTGGGGCGTGGCCTCGGCCTGCGTGGGGGGTGGCCAGGGCATTGCGCTGCTGGTGGAAAACACCGCGGCGGCCTGAAGAAGGAACACCAGGCAACCCATGAAAACCCACACCTACACCGTGCATGTGCAGTTCGGCGATTGCGACCCCGCCGGCATCGTCTTCTTCCCGAACTTCAGCCGCTGGATGGACGAGGCCTCGCTCGCCTTCTTCATGGCCTGTGGCGTACCGCCCTGGCGTGAGCTGGTGAAGACCCGCGGCATCATCGGCACGCCGCTGCTCGAGATCCACACCAAGTTCCTGCGACCGGCCACCTATGGCGAAACCATCACCGTGCACACCACGGTGGAAAGCTGGGCGGCCAAGACCTTCACCCACCGCCACGTGGTGCGGCGCGGCGACACCGTGCTGTGCGAAGGCACCGAAGTGCGCGCCTTCTGCATGCGCGTGGCCGACCCCCAGAACCCCGAGAACCCCGAGCGCATCAAGGCCATCACCGTGCCTGAAGACATTCGCGCCTTGTGCAGCTGAGAACACCAGCACCCATTCCCTGAATCAACCCCCGATGGAGACGACAGAATGACGATCACCCGCCGCCAAACCCTGGCCCTGGCCGCCATCGCCGCAGGTGCCGGCCTGCCCTGGCGCGCCAGCGCACTAGGCTTCGAGCAGCCGAAGTTCCTGTATGGCTTTCCCGCCGGCAGCTCCGGCGACATCGCCTGCCGCCGCGTCGCCGAGCGCGTGGGCGGCACGCCTTATGCCAAGAACGCCGCCATCGTCGAGAACAAGCCCGGTGCCGGCGGCCGCATCGCGCTGGACACGCTGAAGGCCTCGCCCAACGACGGATCGGTGCTGGCGATGACGCCTTTTTCCTGCACCTCGATCTACCCGCACGTCTACAAGAAACTGAGCTACGACCCGGTGGCCGACTTCATGCCCGTCAGTATCGCGGCCATCATGCACCACGGTCTTTCCGTGGGCCCGATGGTGCCCGACACCGTGAAGGACGTGAAAGGCTTCATTGCCTGGGCCAAGGCCAACCCCGACAAGGCGAACTACGGTTCACCGGCCGCCGGCAGCACGCCCCACTTCCTGGGCGCGCTGCTGGGCCTGAGCCAGAACGTCGACCTCAAGCACATTCCCTACCGTGGCAGCGTGCCGGGCCTGACCGACGTGATGGGCGGCCAGATCGCCAGCATGTTCTGCCCCGCCGGCGACCCGCTGCCCAACCACCGCGCCGGCAAGCTGCGCCTGCTGGCCACCAGCGGCAGCAAGCGGCTGCCCTTTGCGCAGGACGTGGCCACCTTCGCCGAACAAGGCTTCGGCGACCTGACCACCGAGGAATGGTTCGGCTTCTATGCCCCGGCGCGCACGCCCGCCGCGGTGGTGGCCGCTGCCAACGCCGCCATCAACGCGGCGCTGAAGGACAAGGCGCTGGTGGACGGCCTGGGCACCGTGGGCCTGCTGGCCCAGGGCTCGACACAGGAAGAAATGGCGCGCAGCCAGCGCGCCGAGTTCGAACGCTGGGGCCCGCTGGTCAAGCGCATCGGCTTCACCGCCGACAGCTGAAGCCCCAGGAACCTGGGCTGGCGGCCGGGGCTCCCGGACGCCGCCCGGGCCGCCGCCGAGGCCACCGCAGCGGTCGCCGCGCCGGCGTCCCATCGCATTCCCATGATTGAAGACGGGTTGTTAGATAAAGTGGGGGGTTTGCGACTTACCCGCCCGTGCACCGTTTCCTGCCCCTTGCCACCGTCTTGCTGCTGAGCCTGCTGCCTGCCCCTGCGCTGGCGCAAGCCGGTGCGGACATCCTGGCCAGCGACTGGTGGCAGGCGCAATGGAGCCTGTGGTCTGAGTGGCGGCACGAGCAGCCGGGCTGGTTCCTGCTGGGCTTCCTGGCCCTGTTCACGCTGCTGTCGGCCTTCACCCTGCCGGGCTGCGCGGCACTGTCGCTGCTGGCCGGCACCTGGTTCGGGGCGCTGGGCGGCACCCTGGTGGTGGGCCTGGCGTCCACGCTGGGCGCCATGCTCAGCTTCCTGGCCGCGCGGCACCTGCTGCCTGCGGCCTGGCAAGCGCGCCTGCACACCCGCTGGGGCCACCGCCTGCAGCAGCTGGAGGCGTTCACGCGGCGCCGCTCGGGGATGTGGCTGGTGGGCCTGCGGCTGGTGCCGGTGGTGCCGTTTCCGCTGCTGAACCCGCTGCTGGGCCTCAGCGGCATGCCCCTGCGCCACTTCTTCTGGCCTAGCCTGGCCGGGTTGACGCTGGGCAGCCTGCCTTATGTCTGGGCCGGCCTGAGCCTGATGGACTTCTGGCGCACCGGTGAATTCGCCTGGGGCGCGCTGGCCGCTGCCGGGCTGCTGGCGCTGGCCGCAGTCGCTGGCTGGCGGCTGCGTCGATGAGCGCCCCGCCCCGCCTGGGCTGGTTCTTCGCGTACGACTGGGACGTGCAGGCGCTCGAACGCTTGCAGGGCCAGGCCGGAATGGCGCAGTTCGACCACGCGGGTTTCGACCTGTTCAGCTTTCCCAGCAACGCGGCGCTGGTCGGCTTCGACCTGGCCCGCTTCGCCCGGCGCCAGGCCGAGCGCGGGCGCCGACTGGGCTGGCGCGGCGTGTTGTCGCACCACGAACAGTTCGGCACCCTGGCCGCGGCCCTGGTGGCCGAACAGCTGGGCCTGCCCGGCGCCACGCCGGAATCGGTGCTGGCCGCGCAGCACAAGCTGCATGCGCGCAGCGTGCTGCAGCAGGTGGCACCCGAGGCCAACCTGCCCTGCCAGCCCCTGCCCGCGGCCTACGGCCAGGACATCCCGCCCGGCCTGCCCTACCCCAGCTACGTCAAGCCGGTGAAGGCGGCGTTCTCGGTGCTGGCGCGTCGCGTCGACAGCCGCGAGGAACTGCAGGCCCACACCCGTTTCGGCCGGCGCGAGCTGTGGGTCATCCGCCGCCTGGTCGAACCCTTCGAGCGCATCTGCCGCGAACGCCTGCCTCAGGCCGGCAGCGCCCACCGCATGCTGCTGGAAGAGCCGGTGCCTTCCCACGTGGCCCAGTACAACCTGGACGGATGGGTCCAGAACGGCCAAGTGCACGCGCTCGGCGTGGTCGACGCCATCATGTACCCGGGCACCCAGGCCTTCATGCGCTGGGACCACCCCGGCCGGGCCACGGCCGGCCTGCAGGCGCGGGCGCTGGACGTGGCGCGGCGTTTTCTGGCGGCCATCGGCTACCACCACGGCTTCTTCAACCTGGAGTTCTTCCACGACGCGGCCACCGACCGGCTGAGCGTGATCGAATGCAATCCGCGCCTGGCCTCGCAGTTCGCCGACCTGTACCGGCGGGTGCAGGGCCTGGACGCGCATGCCATGGCCGTGGCGCTGGCGCTGGGCGAAGACCCGCTGGCCCTGCCGCGTGCCGAACCCACGGCTGGCGCCGCGGCCAGCCTGGTCTACCGCCACTTCGACCCCGCCACCCTGCCCCCGCCCGAGCCAGATGCGGCCACGCGCGCCCGCTTCGAAGCCCGACACCCGCAAGGGCTGCTGTTCACATTCCCCAAGCAAGGACACGGCCTGGCGCGAGACTACAAGTGGCTGGGCAGCCACCGCTACGCCATCATTCACCTGGACGGGCGCGACCGACAGCAACTGCGCGAGCGCGCCGAAGCGGCCAGCGCGCTGTTCGGCTGGACGCCGCCCTACCTGGACCAACCCGCACAAGGCGGCTCGGCCAGCCCATCGCCGGCCCGGGCCGGCCAGACCGCAACCCATGAACTGACGCCATGAACACCCCGAACCGCAGCCGCCGCCTGAACTTGACCCTGAGCTTGACCGTGGCCGCCGCGCTGCTGGCCGGCTGCAGCGCCATGACCGCACAGAACCCTGCGGGCAGCCTGCGCCCGGTGAATGCCGTGGCCACCGAAAGCGCCGGCCGGCTGATGCTGAAAGGCGCCGACCTGGTGGCCTACTTCACCCAGGGTCGCTACGTGCAGGGCGATGCACGCTTCAGCAGCGTGCACCAGGGCGTGGACTTCCACTTTGCCAGCGCCGAACACAAGGCGCTGTTCGACGCCGCGCCGCAGAAGTACCTGCCCCAGTACGGCGGCTACTGCGCCAATGGCATCGTCTACGGCATTCCCTGGGGCGGCGACGCCGACGCCTGGAAGCTGATCGACGGCAAGCTGTACATCTTCGGCGGACGCAGCTCGCAAGAAGCCTTCGAACTGGACGTGCCCGGCAACCTGCGCCTGGCCGACCAGTACTGGGCCAGCGAAGTGGCCGGCAGCAACAGCCTGTGGCAACGCAGCAAGCGCATGGTGCTGCGCGTGCCGCACTACAAGAGCGGCGAGGAGCTCGCGCGCCTGGTGGCCGCGGCGAAGGCTGCGCCGAAGTGAACGCCGCCGGGTCGCCTCAGCGGGCGAAGCCCGGCTCGTTCACGAGCTGCCGGTTGCGGCGCGACGACTCTTCCAGCCAGGCCACGAAGCGTTCGCCACCCATCGAGGCAGGTTCGCTGTGCTGGCTGCGCACGAAGTCGCGCCAGTCATCGTCCAGCGCTTCGGCAAGGCGCGCAGACAGGCGCTGGCGCAAGGCGGGCGACAGGCTGCCTGGCGCGAACAGGCCGAAGGTCGACCAGCGGTTGGCCTCAGGGTGCCCCAGCTCGCTCAGCGTGGGCAGCGCGGGGAGCCTGGGGTGGCGCGTCGGCGCACCCAATGCCAGGGCTTTCAGCCGACCCTGCTGCACCCAGGCCAGCTGATCGGCCGCGAGGTTCGTGCTGAGCAGCTCGAAGTGCCCGGCCAGCGCGTCCTGCAGCTGCCGCCCACCTCCGGCATAGGGCACATGGACGAACGGCGCTCCGGTGTCCAGGCGCACCTGCTCCATCAGCAGATGTCCCGTACTGGCAAACCCCGAGGTCGCCCAGCGCAGGCCGCCGGCCTGGGCGCGGGCCTGTTCGACCATGCCGGCCCAGTCCTGGGCCTGCAGCCTGGATGAACCCACCACCAGCATGGGCGTGTCCGCCAGGGCGCGCAAGGGCACGACACCATGGACCGGGTCGTAGCGCAGGGGCCCCAGCCAGGGCGCCAGGGTCAGCGGTGTCACCGCGCTCAGCAGCAGCACGCTGCCATCGCCGGCTGCCTGCGACAGCCGCTCCATGGCCAATGCGCCGCCAGCGCCAGGCCGGTATTCAGCGAACACGGTCAGGCCGAAGATACGGCGCAGGCGGGCAGCCAGATCCTGGCCCAGGCGGTCAGAAATGCCGCCGGGCGGGTATGCCAGCATCAGCGTGAGGCGTGGCACCGGCCAGCCCGTGGCCTCGGTGCCCCTGGCAGGCAGGGTGCCAGCCAGCGCGAAGCCCAGCGCCGCGCGCCGCGTCAGGCCTGCCATTGGCGAGCCAGCGCGCGCAGGCGGTTGCCGAACAGCCGCGTCAGCGGCGACGCATCGGCCTTGCGCGTGACCAGGGTCAGCGGCGCATCCAGCCGCACCGACGCCTGCAGCCGCCGGTACTGGATGGCGTTCGGGTGGTGGCCGCTCATCGAGGCCGGCACCACCGTCAGGCCGGTTCCCGCAGCCACCAGATTCAGGTTGGTCATCATGCGTTCGACCTCGGCCACCACACGCGGCTTGACGCCTGCGCGCTCGCAGATCTCCAGCAATCGGGCATACAGGCCCGGAGCGCCGGGCCGGCGCACCAGGATCAAGGGCTCATCGTGCAGGCAGCGCAGCGGCAGCGCCTTGCCCGCAGGCAGCCTGGCCAGGGCATGGTCGGCCGAGAACGCCAACAGCACCGGTTCGCGCAGCAGCGTGTCGAACTGAAGTCCCGGCGGCTGCGAGACGGGCCAGCGAATGAGACCGGCGTGAAGACGGGCCGAGTCCACGGCCTCGATCACGGCGCCCGCATGGTCTTCGACGATACGCAGATCCACATGCGGGTGGTGCTGGCGCATTTCGCGCAGGGCCATGGGCGTGAAACCGTGGGCCGCCGAAGAACTGGTGAAGGCGACCGACAGTGTGCCCCGCTCGCCGTCGGCGCGCTCGCGCAGCCGCTGGCACAGCGCGTCGAAGTCGGCCAGGAGCCGCTCTGCATCCTGCTGCAGGGCCTGCCCGGCCTCGGTCAGCCGCATGCCCTTGGGGTGGCGTTCGAAGAGCGCCATGCCGATCTCCGCCTCGAGCCGACGCAGCTGCTGGGTGAGCGGTGGTTGCTGGATGCCCAGGGATACCGCAGCACGCGTCAGATGCCCCGACTGGGCCACCGCCGCGAAATAGCGCAGTTGCCTGATGTCCATGGGGAGATGGTATGCGAGGCCATGTCGGACAGCGGGCTTGCCGGCGATGTCCATACGCTCTGTGTATGGATCCCAGACACCCCGGCTATTTGATCTTTGCGCCGTGCCTGCCGAAGATCGTGACCACCAAAAACACGACCGGAGACATGACGATGACACGATGGAACATGCAGCGCGCGCTGCGCGTGCTGGCGCTGAGCTCGGCCGCATCGGCCCTGGTGGGCTGCGGCGGTGGCGACGACGAGATCACCGGCCCGGCAGCAGCCGCGGAAGCCGCGCCCACGCGAACGGCCTGCCCCACCGTGGACTCGGCGGGCGCGGCGCTGGCGCTGAACGTGCCCGCCAACACCACCTGCTACACCGGCACGAACTCGAAGGGTTCGGCCTACATCATTGCCGTGCCGCCCAACTGGAACGGCCGTCTGCTGTTGCACGCACACGGCGGACCCGACCTCAACCCCAACCCGGACCGCGCCGCCGAAGTCCTGGACCGCTGGGACATCATGGTGCGGGCCGGGTATGCCCTGGCGGGCAGCGCCTTCCGGCCCGGCGTCGAGGTCAGCCGCGCTGCCGAGGACACCGAGCGACTGCGGGGCATCTTCCGCAATCACATCGGGAAGCCCAGCATGACCATCCTGCACGGGCAGTCGTGGGGTGGCAGTGTCGCGGCCAAAGCCGCGGAGACCTACACCCGCAACACCGTCGGGGAACAACCCTACGACGCCGTGTTGCTCAGCGCCGGTGTGCTGGCCGGCGGAACCCGGTCGTACGACTTCCGGATGGACCTGCGGGCGATCTACCAGCACCTGTGCAACAACCACCCGCGCCCCACCGAAACCCAGTACCCGTTGAACATCGGGTTTCCAGCAGGTGTCACCCCCCCGACCAATGCCAACCTCACCGCACGCGTCAACGAGTGCCTGGCCCTGAACCGGGCGCCTGCACAGCGCACGCCCGAACAGGCCGCGAAGATCGCCACGATCCTGGGGGCGGTGAAGATTGCCGAGAACCAGATCGTCAGCCACCTGGCCTGGGGCACGCGGCATTTCCAGGACATCAGCCAGCGCCATGGCGGCAGCCCGTTCGGCAACATCGGCGCCGTCTACACGGGAACTACCAATGACGCGGCACTGAATGCCGCCGTCCCGCGCTTCAGGGCCGACCCCGCGGCCTTCCGGAACTTCGCTGCGGACACCGACTACGCCGGGCGCATTCCAGTGCCGGTGATCACGGTCAAGTGGATCGACGATCCGACCGCCTTCGTGGAACTCGACGCCTACTTCCGAACCCTGATGCAGCAGTCAGGCACCTCGGACCGCCTGGTTCAGACCTTCGTCAATGCCGCCGAGTCGCACAGCTACATCAGCGACGCGACCTATGTCGGCCTGCTGTCGTCGCTGGTGCAGTGGGTTGAGAATGGCCAGAAGCCGACACCGCAGAGCGTTGCAAACGCCTGCACCGCGGCGTTGACGAACTTCAGCGCCGGCGTGGGCTGCAGGTTCAGCCCGACCTACACGCCGCCGGCCCTGGAAACCAGGGTGCCGGCACGCGAGCGGCCCTAGCCAAGCCGGGCGCCTTCTCGGGCGTCGGGCTTCGTTGCGCCCCGGTCATCAGACAGGCTTTCAAGCGGCAGCCGCCCCTTGAAAGCCCAGGCCAGGCAGCGCAGCTGCCACGGGCCGCAGGCCGGCAAGACACACCTCGACCGGCCGGTGCCGGTTGGCCAGGCGCACAACGCGGCGCACTGGACTAGCGCCAGCCCGCCGTGCTGGCCGCCACCTGCTGCGCCAGGGTCCACAGCGCCCGCCGGTGGGCCTGGGCCAGAGCGTCGGCGTCGGCTGAAGCCGCTGGCGTGTCGAAGCCGGCTTCGTGCAGGCTGGGCGGGCGCGTGCCCAACGGGTCGGCCAGTGACCAACGCGCCTGCAGGCGCAGGCTGCGCAGGTCGGGCGCCACGTCCAGCGCGTGGAGTTCCAGCCGCAGTTGCAGCGGCGGCGGCACGCCAGGCGGCAGCGGCGAACCCCACACCGGCGCACCCAGAAGCCGTGCCAGGTCGGCCCGCAGCAGGCGCGGCACGGCGTCGCGCAGCGGCTCGGCCCAGCGCGCCGTGCCCAGCGGCTGCAGGCTGGCATTGCCCTGCGGCACCAGCAGCGCGCTGCGGTCGAGGTGGCCGGGCAGGCCCACCGCGCCCAGCAGCTGCAAGGCCGGGCCGGCGGTGACGCCGGCACCAGCCGCGGCGGCCGTGGGCAGCGGTTCGGGCGGCTGCGCCGGCAGGCGCAGCCATTGCACGGCCGGCAAGGGCGCGGCGCAACCCGCCAGCCACAGCATGCTGGCCAGCAGCGCCCCGCGGCGGGCGCGACCAGCAGGAGAAGGGAGGACCCGTTCGCGGCGGACCTGAGGGATGGGCGAAGCCGGCGGGGTCATCGTATTCAGCGAGTTCAACGGGATCAGCAGGTTCACGTCTGGATTCGGTTCTTCTGGCTGGCCCGCTGGGCCGGAAAGATCACTTCGCGCTGCAGCCAGTGGCGGAACCGGATCGTCGCGTCGTCCTGGCTGCGCTGCAGGTGGCTGTCCAGCGCCTGCGCCTGCAGGAACAAGCCGTGGCGGGCTTCGGCCTGGCCCAAGGCCTGGGGATACAGGCGCTGCAGCACGGCGTCACGCGGGAAGCCGGGCACGATCTTGTGGATGTCGCGCGTACGCAGCCAGCGGTCGCCGGCCAGGTCTTCGCGAACCAGCATCGCCCGGCCCTTGTATTCGAAGTGTCGGCCTTCGATGTCGCGATAGGCCAGTTCCTTCGCGGCGCGCAGCGACTGGCCCACCAGTTTCGGCAGCCAGAACCGGACCAACATGCCCAGGAGAGGCGCCGACAGGACGACAGACAGCGCGAAGATCGCCGCACTGTCGAACATCCAACCCACCGTCCACATGCCCAGCGCAGCGAAGATGGCGAGGATCGGCAAGAGATAAGGCATGGGCATCAATGTACCTTGCCCTGCGCTTGCACTGGACCGGCTGCCGGGCGCCCCGGTGTCAATCGCAGCTGAGCCCGACCTGGCGTTTGTTCAGGCCACCGCTGAACACGCGGTCGGTTTCGTGGACGTCCTTCACCCAGAAGTACGCCACCCGGCCAGCGTCGGTCACGGCCACCTTCAGCAGCGACGCTACTTGCACTTGTCTTTGGCTGCCATATAGGCAATGACGAGGACAGACAGTATCGAACCCCCGGGGTTCGGACCGATGCAATCTTCCTTTCCAGTACGGGTGATTGCATCAGCGAGCTGCTCGGACTTGGACGAAGGCTCATCCCCGAAGTAGGTTCCGCTGTTCTCTGCCAGGTTTCGCACATCACTCTTGGATGCCCGGTTCGCTGCACGAACAGTGGCCAGATCAAGTTTGATTGGCGCACTTGCTGGTAATTCAGCTCGTTCTGGCGCTTCTGCTTTGGCTGCGGAGATGGGTTGGACCACCTCCAACGTAGGGGTGTATTCAGTGACGGCAGTAGGTGGGGCAGTCGATTCGGCGGTCTTTGTTGCCCTCGGTGAACCGACGAGTCTCCTGGTCTTTCCTACGCTGGGCGGCTTTGCCGGTTCAGGTGCCGTGGTTGGCGCCTGTGGAAGTCTCAAATAGGAGACTCTCTCGAATGCATTCTCTGTTGTCCTTGGCAGGCTGCGAAAGTTCAGCGCAAGCAGCGGCCCGAACGTGAGCGCGCAGGCGAGCAAGAGCGCAATGGTTCGCTGGTTGAAGGTGCGACGGAACTGCATGGCGCTTCGATTCTGCGGCCTAACGCGATTTCAGCACGGCACAACGGTATCGCAGGCGGATGCCATGAGCCACAGCCCTTGCTCACCCAGCCAACGAAAGCTGCCGAACCCGCAGGCTGCAAGCAGGACTTCGATGTCTGCCTGTTCCAGGCTGCGCGTGGTGAACGACTGCGTCCACGCGGCGTCATCGGCTTCGTACCGCAGCCGCATCGAGACCAGGTCGCCGTCGCGCGCCACGTGTTCGGCCACCAGCACAACGCCGCCGGCCGCACCCAGCCGCCCGGGCGTGGCCGCGGCCAGCCAGTGCGGCGAATGGCGCTTGGCGAAGAAGATGCCGCCGGGGGCCAGGTGTCTTCTGGCGGCCTGCACGAACCGCCGGCGGGTCGATTCGTCCGGGTGGTTGATCAGGTGGCTGGGCAGCAGCACCACCGGCCAATGGCGGCCCGCGTCCAGCGTCTCGATGGCCGACTGGATGCCCGCCACCCCGGGCGGCAGGTGCGCCAGCATCTCGGCCGATTCGTCCACCCCCGTGGGCTGCAGCCCCAGTTGCTGCAGCCGCAGGCACAGCCGGCCGGTGCCGCAGCCCAGTTCCAGGGCCGCCGGGAACTTCAGCAATTCCGATTCGACGTCCTGCAGGTCGCCCAGATAGGGCAGCCGGCGGTACAGGTCGACGGAGCAGCCATCGGGGGTCTGGCTGCCCGGGCCCGAGCCGAATGAAGAGTGGGTCATGGGGTGTCTGAAGCCGCCTTCGGCCGGGACGGGTGCTGCGACTTCGCCAGGAAGGTGGGCCCAGGGGCCCTGCCCTGCGCCCGCGCCAAGCCGGAGTCCGAGAGACCTGGGACCGGACTGGTCCGGAAGAACGACCGCCGCCGGATTCTAGAAGCCTGCCCCCGGCGCCCACCCCCCACACGAGGGGCCCCACGGGGCGGAACGATTGACGATGGCGGAACGGTGGCCCGGCATGCTGCAGCCATGCAGGTGCAACCTATTGCACCTTCACAGTTTCCGAATGCAAATCTCAACGGAGGATCATGATGCTGCGAATGTCGACCCTGCTGGCCAAATCAGCCGTCTGTGTGTTCTTCTGGAGTGCAGCCGCACTCGCGCAGGCCCAGGTCGTCATCGACTTTGAAGGTCTGTCGGGCATGCCCAGCGGGAACTCCCCAGTGCCCGCGGCGTCGCAGCTGTCTGACCAATACCTGTCGACGCTGGGGGTGGCTTTCCGCTCGCAAGAGGCGAGCTTCGTGGCCGCTGTGCAGCTGGGTTCCGGGCACGCCACCAGCGGCATCAACGGCATCGGCGGCGTGCGAGCCGATGGCCGGCTCTTCTATTCGCAACCGATCATCGCGAGCTTCTTTGTTCCTGGCGTGACTTCGACACCAGCCGTCACCGACCTGGTGTCCGTGCGCGGTGACCTCATCGGCACGAACCAGAACGTTTTCCTGCAGGCCTTCGATGTTCAAGGCATCCAGATCGCGGGTGACACCCAGATCGATGTCAACGGGGTGGGCGCGACGTTGACGGTATCGGCCCCCGGAATCCACTCGGTCCGGTTCTTTTCGGCGGCCAACAACGTGGCGTTTGACGACTTCCGTTTCGGAACACTCACCGCCGTTCCGGAACCCGGCAGCGCCGCCCTGCTGGGCTTGGGTCTGCTCGGCTTGCTCGCAGCCCGGCGACAGACCGTCCGCCGGCGCCTGCCCTGAAGGCGCAAGAACTGCCGCCAGGGCCGGCCCGGTTACGGCGGCCCGCCTCGGGCCCGCAGGCTGACGCACCCAGTCTGCTGCGCTTTCCGTAGGCCTCGGTCCGCCCGGTTCAGGCGGCACCGCGCGGGTCGGCCGTTCCCGCGGCCAGGGCTGCGCTGACGACTCCAACAATGAACGGACCCTTGGCCGCGGTGTAAGCCGCCTTGTCGTGCAGGTGCTCTGCCGCCAGGACGCGCTTGAGCGCAGCGTACTGCGCCCTCAGGGGCGGGCTGGCGCGCAGCGCATTGCGAAACGCCATGTGCTGCTGCCAGATGGCCGCGTTGACGACCACCGCATGCAGGTGGACCCGCGCTGACGCCGGCAGCGCCACCGCGTTGCGCGTGAAGTAGCGTCGCGCCGGCAGCGCCGCCTCGTGTTCTGGCCGGTAGATGAAACCAAGCCGGGCCAGCGCGGGCACGCGGGCTTCGATCTCGGACAGCGCCCCGGCGCCCAGCAAGACGTCCAGCACGGGCTTGGCACACAGCCCAGGCACGGCGGTGCTGCCGATGTGCTCGATGCACACGTCTGCCCCTTCGAAGGCGAGCTGCAGTTCGCCGGCCAGCACGGCGAACTGGCGCGACCAGTCCGGCTGGTGGTCGACAAGGACAAGCTCAGCCAAACCCGATGTCCTGGCGGTTCGGGTGGAAGGGGCGCAGGCAGGCGGGCTGCACCGACTGTGCAGCCCAGGCCGAGCCTGGGCAGGACGCGCGGCGCTTCACGCGACGCAGCCTCGCCTGGCCTGCAGGCCCACGCTGCCGGGGTTCACCAACAGATCCCGGCCAGCACCGTCCAGCACCGTCCAGCCCGAGGCCATGAGGAAATGCGCCGTTTCCCTGGGCAGCAAGGGGCCCGAGTCTGCACCCACCGGCTAGAACCAGAGATCGCGCACGCAACGCCCGTCGCGCGGCAAGTCTTCGAAAGCCTCGAGCCCTTCGAAGTGCTCGATGGGCAGGTGCGCGATCGGCCCCGGTTCGGCGAGCCGCAGGTTCACGGCCACCGCAAACCTGCCGTCGGCATCGGGCTTCTGCAGGCGCCACCAGCCCACCGCCGCGCAGGTGGGGCAGAAGTGGTAGGCCAGGTTCGGGCCACGTGTGTAGACCCGGCTTTCGCCACGCACGGCGATGCGTTCGCCTTCCGTGCCGTAAGCCCAGAGCCCGCCCCAGCGCCGGCACGACGTGCAGTTGCAGGCGGTGGCCGATTCCGGCATGCCCAGGTACTTCCAGCCCAGGGCGCCGCAGTGGCAGCTGCCTTCGAGCGAATGGGTGTCGTCCATGGGGTGTACGTGCTGGGGGTTTTGGCGCGGGTTTTCTTCAGTGGCAGCGCAGGGCGCCGTGGTCGAACGCCATCGCGCGAAGACGGCTTCAGATCGGCGGCGGCCCGCCGCTGCGGCGTCGGCGATTCAGGGGAACCTGGCGCCGGGCTCGACGACCACCGTGCGCGTGGCAAGGCAGGCGTGCTTCAGGATGCGCCACTGCGGTGCACCTGAACCCGGCGGATACGCGCTGTCGGGTGTCCAGTTCTGCCCGTCCGGGGTTTGGGTGTAGCCCTTCAGTTCGAATTCGTCTTCCGCGGGAAACGACTGGAATTCATGGAAGTAGGCGCCGCTGGCCAGTTCGCCGGGCTGCAGGCCGAGGATTCTTTCGGCCTCGGCAAGGGTGCGTCCGGCGACAAACTTGTAGCAGGTGACGAAGCCTTCCGCCCAGAACATCGGCGGACGGGACAGCGAAGTGATCTTCACCGGGCGGTTCATCTTGTGCTGGTGCCAATAGGCGATGGCCTGCCGCTTCTGAACCCGCACGTGGTCATGAACCATGGTGCTCTCCTTGAACGGGGTCGTCATGTTAAGGCCAGGCCGAACCAGGCCGCGGCGCCATGCGGGGCGATGGCTGTGCGGGGCTAGACGAAACCCTGCTCCTCGTAGCTGGCAAAAGCGGCCTTCGTCAACCCGGCCAGTTCCTTGAACAGCGGCTTGTCGACCTCGGCGAAGTTGAAGCACGACTTGCCCTGCATGCGTTTCTTCAGCGCGGGCGACAGGCCGTCCAGCAGCCCGGGCCGGGCATACACCGGCATCAGGTGAAAGCTGACGAAGGCCTTCTTCACCTGCACCGCGCCGAAGAACAGGGGCTTCTTGTTCTTCTGGAGGAAACGGGTGTCCAGATACAGCTCGGTCGCGTCGTCCTTCTTCGCGTCCAGCCGGGCCGCGTAGGGCGCCATGATCGAACGCAGTTCGGCAAAGACCGGGTCGAGGCTGGGCATCGGGTGTCTCCTGGTCGGCGCAGCCGCCGCTGTGGGCTCAGGCTGCGCGGGTTGGAAGGGACAACAACAACTGCGCGAGTTCTACCGCGATTTCCTGCGAATGGCGACGGGTCGTGTCGAAGTGATGATGGTGGACCGAGGGCACCACCCCGTTCTCGTAGCCGTGTCGGGCCTCGGCGAGTGTGCGGTCCCCGCGGGCCAGCGTCCGGCGCTCGATCTCTGGCCAGGCACAGCCAAGGTGAACCCGCAGCGGCTGGTGGCCACCGAAAGCCGCGTTTCGCCCCGGCTCTGCCGCGTTCGGGGTGCCGTCGGGGAGAAAAAGCGCGTTTGGAAAACCTATCCTCACGCTCACGGTTGTGGCGGCCAGCGCTGAGGCCAGCAACGGTGCCAGCGCGTCGGTCAGCCAGGCTGTGGAGGTGCGGGTGCTGGCCGGCACGGCGGTTGCCACGCCAGTCAGTGTCAATCCGTTCGTGGTGCTGCAGGCGGCCACACAGCAGGTGCAGGTGCTGGCCGGCAGTGCGGCTGTCAGGCCGGCTGCGGCGGCGACCAGCGCCACACTGGTGGCAGCTGCAGGCATGTTGGCGGCGCCTGCGGCACCCCTGGTGCCGCCCAAGACGGCCGCTGAAATCGCCCAAGCCGAGGCCGACCGTGCGCGCGCCTTGAGCGATGCATGGCTCAAAGAACTGGAAGAGCGCGCCAAGGCGCAGTGGGAGCAACTGATGGGCGGGCGCTGAGCCCGACTTGGCGCCAGCCGGGCCGGCCACAATCGTGGTTTTCAAGAGTGCAGACCGATGAGCTATGTCGTCCACATCTGGGAGCAGCCCAGCCCGCAGACCTGGGCGCAGGCCGATGCGCTGCTGGCGCAGCTGACCGGCCGCGCCTGCCCGCCCAACCCGCTGTTTGCGCTGCTGGCGCGGCAGCTGCGTGCGGCGTTTCCAGCCCAGCCCGGCGATGCTGGCTCACCCTGGCTGGAAGGCGAGCCCGACGGTGATGTGCACGAGGCCGTGTGGGCGCTGGCCTTGTCGGTGGACCAGCTGGACACAGTAGCGCCCAGGTTGATCGACCTGGCGCTGGCCCTGGGGCTGACCGTGTACGACGGCCAAAGCGGCGAGGTATTCTTGCCCGGCCGCTGGCGCCTGACGCCCGAGGGCCGCGAGCCGCTGGAATGGCCCGAGACGGCCGCCGTGCCGCAGGTCGATTTCAAGGCGGCGGCTGCGCGGCGCCTGGAAGCCCAGGTGCGCGCGCTGGTGCTGCCGAAGTTCGCGCCGCATGGGTTTCAATTGACCTGGGTCACCGGGCACCAGCCGCTCGATGAACTGGCGCTGGTGCGCAGCACACCGATGGGGCAACAGCGCATGGTCATCACCGTGGAAGGCTGGTCTGATGCGTTTTGGGCCGACGACCACATTGACCTGTGGCTGTCATGCGACCTCAAACCGCGGTTGCCCGAGGAGTTCAAGGCGTGGTGTGGGGCGCAACACGGCATCTGGCTAAGGTCAATGCATTTGCCCGAGCTCGCTGCTTTTTACAAGAACCCGGGAAGACGCAGCGCGTTCGACACATCATTCAGCTGCCAAACGGTGCCCGATCTGGTCAGCTTTTTGGGCCTTTTCGCCAATTGGGCGATGCAACACTGGTTGCCGCTGCTGGACGCCTGCCAGACCATCCGCGGATTTCTGGCCCAGCCCCTGGCCGAGCCGACCGCTAGCGTCTTTCTCGACCCCAGCGCGGCCTGCTTGGCAGTGGCCCACTGCGCCGGGGCGCCGGATGTGGCTGAACGTGCGCGGCGCTACGGTCTGCACCGGGCACCCTTCGTGCGTGTCGCCATGTTTCAGGATCTGCTGGAAGGCTTGGCAGCATTTCCCCAATACTTTGGCTGTTATGCCAATGCCTTGGATTGACTATGCAAGCGTCGCTGCACCGCCCCTTCTGCAGCGCGCAGGCGCCTGGCAATGCAGCCGCTCAGCCCGTTGACCACAGCGCTTGCGCCCAGCGGCCGGGCCCACTTATGACCCAACCGCACAACCCATGACGCTGCTGCGCTTGTCCAAATGGCTTTGCCTCATCGGCCTGGTGTTGGTCATCGTCACCACGCTGCGCGTGCGCAACATGCCAACGCCCATGCCGGCGCCTGCCCTGGGCAATTTGTCCACCATCAGTGGCCCGGTGGTCGCCGCACGAGAGGTGACCCGAAAGACCGTTCGAAACCGCATGGTGGTGGCGCAGTTCCATGAGCTGACGGTCGATCGAAACGGCACCCCCGTCACCCTGGTCCTGGGCGGCCAGTGGCTGACCAAGGACAAGGTCACTGCCCTGGTGGGCCAGGTGGTCAACGCCCGATTCGACGCCAGCGATGCCAACCAGATTTACACGTTGGCGGCGCCCGCTGGTGAACTGGTGCGCTACGCCGATGTGGCCAAGGTCATCAACTTCCGCAACGACGGGCGCGCCACCGAAGAGCCGATCTTCCGCGGCTTTGCCTGGGTGCTGTTCATCCTGGGTGCGATCGGCATGTTGTTGGGCTGGCGCGTGGCATGGGCAGAGGCCCATCCCGATGCGCGATCCGCCAGAACCAGGCGCTGACCAGTCATCGAGCTCTGGACCTGCACCCGCCGCGACCCTGATGCCGTCAGTTCGAGGCGAACTCGTCGCCCAAGATCGCGGCGATGTTCTGGCGCTCGCCCAACAACCGGACCACATCAACATGG
This sequence comes from Burkholderiales bacterium Ga0077543, assembly GCA_001464055.1. Lineage (GTDB taxonomy): Bacteria > Pseudomonadota > Gammaproteobacteria > Burkholderiales > Burkholderiaceae_C > Rubrivivax. The sequence continues at coordinate 9,726 of LNET01000096.1, read as the reverse complement.
TCTTCGCGTTCGAAATAGCACCAAAGCAGCGGGAACTTCGCCACCCGCCAAGTCCGAAGCCCCGGAACACCGAGCAGCTTGCCGAGTGTCGGTGAGCCGATGCCTGGGTCGAGTTCGATCTGGTCAAGCGCGGCGTTGGAGGCGGTGGCCAACTTCACTGCCGCACGGGTACCACCCTCCTTGCGGTAGCACCTGACCTCGCCCTGCTGATCGCGCAGCGCCTGCGGGCGCAGAACTGCCGGCTTCAATCGATCTCGCCGCGAGCGATCGCCAGCAGTTCCTTTTCGTCCGCCTTGGTGCGGCGCCGACCAGGCCCGGATGCCAGACCTTCTTCGATGAGATCGCGAAGCCGCTTCTTGGCCTGCTCTTCCTGATCTCGGCGTACCAGGTCGCGGATGTACTCGCTGGTGTTGCCGTAGTTGCCGGTGGCGACCCGGTGATCGATGTACTCGCGCATCGACTCTGGCAAGGCAAAGCTCATGGTTTGGCGGCTCATGCAGGCATCTTGGTCAGCTTGACAACAGTTGTCAAGTCCGCTGGAAGGAACACCTCCAGATCCAGGAATGCTGCCGCAGGCCGCGTCGCGAACGCGCCTGTCAGATGCCTGGGTAGTTGTCTGGCTGGCGGCTCTGCCGCTACGAATCAAGGCGGCCGATGCCGGCTGTGGGTCGACAGCGCGAGTTCGCGGCTTTCAGATGCTGTCGTTCAGCCGGGGGCCTCTCCCAGTCGATGCTGGTGACCTGCGAACGACAGCCTTCGCTGTCACTGAGTTCTTCGTCGGCTCAGAAACTGATCGACGCAGACACGCTTGACCGGCCGGCAGAGCAGATTGCGCATGGGCGGGTCTGGCTGCGGCTCATTCCACCGCCGTGCCCCGCCTCGTCACCCGGTCGCGTTGGCTGGCGCCATGCGCGGCAGCAGCACCGATCGCCAAGTCAAGGCAATCGCCGCCACCATGGCCAGGCCCAGCCCGACGTAGCCCATCACCAGGCCGCGGAAGCCCAGCACCGGGATCAGCGCGCCCGCCGACAGCAAGCCCAGAGGCAGGGTGTAGATGGCCAGCATGCGCACACCCATCACCCGGCCGCGGAAGCGCTCGTCGCTGCCGCGCATCAGCAAGACGGCCAGGGCCAGCATGCTCAGGCTCTGGCAGAAGCCTGCGGCAAGATAGAGCGCCATCGCGCTGGACGCCGTGATGGGCAGCGCCAGGCCCAGCAGGCACAGGTACCACGCGGCGCACGAGGCCAGCATCGTGCGTGCCGGGCGCAGTGCGGCGCCACGGCTGCTCATCACCACCGAGCCCAGCAGCGCTCCGCTGGCATAACTGGCCACCAGCCAGCCCAAGCCCTTCTGGTCCAGGCCGAAGACGTCGCGTGCGATGTAGGGCATCAAGCCGCCGCTGAGCGGAAAGGCGCACAGGTTGACCAGCGCAGCCACCGCCATCGCGGCACGCAGCGCAGGCGTGTGCCAGACATGCTGCAAGCCTTCGACCAGTTCGCGCCAAGGTGACGACGTGCGGGCCGGCGCGGCAGCGGCAGTCTTCACGCCGGCCGGACCCGATCGCAAGGTCAGCACCACACCGACGAGGTACAAGGCGACGATGACGCCATACGCGCTCAGCATGCCAAGACTGGCCATGAAGCCGGCCCCGGCCAATGCGCCGCCGATGCGCGCCGAATCCCCCGTGGTCCGCGATATGCCCATCGCAGCGACCAGCTGTGAAGGCGGCACGACGGCACTGACCAGGGCCGTGCGCAGCCCGATGTCCGAGGGCTTGACCAAGCCCACGAGGAAGGCCACGACCAACACGCCGGTCGGGCTGAGCTGGTCCGTGGCGGCCAGCAGCAGGATCACGCCGGCCAGCAGGGCGTAGCTCATGCGCATGCCCGCCAGCACACGACGCAGGCCCAGCCGGTCGCCCAGCGTGCCCAGCACGGGCGACAGCAGCGTGCCGACGTACATCAGCGCGCCGAAGATCGTCAGCTGAAGCACCGAGCCCGTCTCCACGAGCACGTACCAGCCCAGGATCAGCGTCTCCATTTCAAGCGCCCAGGCGGTGCACAGGTCGGCCGGCCACTGAATGCGGAAGGCGCGCGTGCGCAGCGGGGCCAGCGCGGGCCAGCGGGCTGCTGCGGCCGAGCCTGATGGCAGGGGCGACTTCAACGCGCAGGCCTGCCCAGTGTCTGAATGCTCATGGGCGCTGGCGGCAGCGGCCACACGGCAAAGCGATCCGGCAAGGTGGGGTGGAAAGGCATCGATCAGGCGGAGGAATCTGCGGTGAGTTCAAGTCGGGAATGGTGGCTGGTCTGGATCGGAATCGCTGGCGTCTTTGGTCCGGACACCGCAACCGAGCTTGTTGTGTGGCCCGGCGTTCGAGCCAATCTGCTCAGGCACCAGTGCAGCAGCCACGACGATCACGCCGGATCGACCCAGTTTTCGACCTTCAGTCCCCCGACGCGCAGGAACTCGCTGGTGTTGTTCGTCACCAGCGTCGCGCTCTCGGCCAGTGCGTGGCAGGCGATCCATAGATCGTTTGCACCGACGGGCGTGCCTGCGTCCTTCAGACGCGTGGACTGCTCGGCGTAGTGCTCGCAGATGGCGGGGCCTGCCGGATACAGCACCGCCACTTGTCGGGCCAAGGCTTCCAGCCGGCGAAGGACCTCCGGCTTTTTCGTGCTGCGCTCGGCGCCCTTCAGCAACTCAGCCCAGGTCACGAAGGACATGCACAGCCGGGCATCCTGCGGCAGCGCATCCACCCGCTGCGCGATGGCGGGCGGCTGGTTCTTGATCAGGTAGATGAGGATGTTGGTGTCCAGCAGGTAGATCACAGGGCCTCGCGCTCCTGCAAGGGCTGTTGACCGGCCTGTTCAGCCTCCAGTGCAGCGATGAAGGCAAGGTCCGCCTCGCCCACGGCGCGCAGCGCATCGAACAGCGCAGCGCCACGTTCGGCCCGCAAGGGATGAATCACCAGATCGCCCGACTCGTTGCGCGAAATGCTCACGCGGTCAGTGTCGAGCCGGAACTCGGCAGGAATGCGGACCGCCTGGCTGTTGCCGTTGTTGAAAACTCTGGTGGTGAGCGTTTCCACGTCGCGCCCTATGTGTGTACGTCGATGTGTGTATTTTCATTCAAACATCGCTGGCGTGCAACCACGCCCACGAACCCTGCCGGTGTGCTTCCACCCTTTGCGCCAGGCTTGACTTGTCTGTTGTTCAAGCTCCGGCCGCGCTGGGACTCGTTGCCCATTCGGGCAGGCATCGGCAAGCACGCGCCAGCAGCCTCAAGCGGCCTGCGGGCGCACCAACACAAGGTCAGCGAATGCAGCGTCGAAGTCTCGAAGCCGCAGCGCACAAAGAACCGGAACCTGGGGATCGGCTAGCTTGCCTGCTGCAGCCCGGGCTTGCACCGCTTGCCGTAGCGGACCAGGTGGGGCGAGGGACCGGACTTTGGCAGACGGTGCGCACGCTATGTGGCGGAAAACTTGCCGTGGACGTGGCGGGTGAAGTTGTCCAGGATGGCCTGCCACCCGGCTCGTTGTTGCTCTTCGGGGTGGGTGGTTTCAGCATCAAACCTGACGGTCAAGTCCACTCCCTTGGGGCTTTCCACGAACGTGACGACCGCCATTCGCCCGCCAAACTGGTACTCGATGAGCGCATGCTGCACTACCTTGGTGTAGTGACCTTCGAAGTCGAAGCCCAAGGAACCGTCCTTTGCTTCCATGCGAGAGCAGAACTCGCCTCCGGGGCGCAGGTCCACTCTTGCAGTTGTCGTGTGCCAGTCTGGCGATGCTGCATTCCAGAGCTCGATGTCCTCCGGTGTGGTGTACGCGGTCCAGACGTCATGAATGGGCGCGTTGACGACAGTCGAAACGGTGATCTGCATTCGGACTCCGTGAAGAAGCTGGTGTGTTTCTTGTCTGGCCTAAGGTTCGTTCTGACCGGCCCGCGCAGGCAGGCGGCGTCAGGCCGGGTTGCAAGGATAGCCCGCATGCTGCAGCCCGGGCTGGCGCGGCTTGCCGCAGCGGGTCAGGTTGAGCGAGGCGCCTCACCGCTGGAGTGGCCCAGGTGCTTGACGCACTGCAGCACCGGCAGGTGTGGTCCCCACAGCAGCGGGAACACTTCCAGCGGAACGTAGCCCAGGCGCTCGTAGAACCCCCTGGTCTGGGCGTACTCGGCGCTCGGGTGAGAAGGCGCGAGCGTTTTCACCTGAAGCACTTTGCACCCTTGCCTGGCGAGCCAGGACTCGACATGCTCATGCAGCGCTCGTCCAACGCCAGTGCCTCGGTGACCTGCATCGACCGCGATGCAGTGAACCTCCCAGGAACTCGGGAAGTGCTCTCGGACGGTGATGAAGGCCACCGGCTCATGAGCGACCGCGAGGAACGTCGGGTAGCGCCCGGCGTCGGCGACGTACTCCTGCAGCGATTCCTCGATGCCGAACCACTGGGGCAGTGACCGCAGGATCTTCTCGCAGTGCGAAGCAAAGCCGTTCGACGGGCCGATGAGTTGCATTGCCATCGTTTGTGCGGCCTAACTTTCGACAAAGCTGGAGACCACGGCGTGACGCAATCGCCACTGCCGACACTTCGGGCGGTTCACAGCGACACCGCTATTTGAACTGCGCAGGGTCATAGAAGAACTGTTCTTGAACGATGTGTTCGTTTTCCCATCGTTGGTAGGCCAACTCTTCGAAGCGGACGGCCTTCCCGGCCTGGGTGGCGTATTCGAAGACCCAACGAATGACGACCACGTTCCCGGACACCAGAACCGGCCTGATGCACGTGGACTTGAGGTTCGTGGTCGAGGCCTGCGCGGCTTGCTCGAACTTGAGCAATGCCTCCTTCCCTACGCGGGGTGCGGCGCCGTTCTCCTGCATCGAGGCATGATCGGCATAGAACTGTTTCAGGGCTTCGACGCCCTGCCCGGCCTCAACCATGGCAACGAAGCGTTCAACGGTGTTCAGTGAAGGCATGGGTCGCAGCGATATTCGTTTGTGGGCCCCACCCGGCCACCGCTCTGAACGCCCCGCGTTCAGGCGCCTCGAGCCAGGCTGCCGGTGCCGGCCGCCAGGCGGGTTGGGGTTCCTTTTCGAGCACGGCACACACCGCTGCACCCAGGTCCACCCCCAGGTGCTCGGCGGCCGCTGACTGCCCTGCGTCGGCCAGGTCGGCCTGCAGCGCAAACGGCTTGAAGCTGTCCCACTCGGCGGCAAATTCCGAAACCAAAATCCGCGCCAGGTCGTAGGACAGCATGTTGCCGTCGTCGGTGCGCAGCCACGACTTGCCCGACCAGAACTCCTGGATCGTCTCTTCGGTCCAGAAGGCCTGGTGCTTCAGGTGCATCTGGCGCGGCGTCAGGGGCTCGGGGGACAGTGGGGGCGACAGGCGCCGCTCGGTGTTCACCGCCAGCCCTTCGTTCAGCCACGCGGGCAGCGGCAGGTGGCCCAGGCAGGCGTGGGTCATCTCGTGGACGATGACGGGCTCGATCACCCGCAGGTCGTGCTTCATCGTCACGAAGTGGCTACAGCCGTCGTTGATGAACATGCCGCCGCTGGCCGCAAATTCACCGTCTTCACCGTAGAAGTGCGAGACATAGCGGTAGTAGGTTTCGTCGTCCTCGAACACCACCAGGATCTCGTGGCCCCACTCGGGCGTCGTGGCCAGGCCTTCGAGCACCGCGGCAATGCGCCGCTGCGACTTCGTCATGAAGTCCAGGGTCGACCGGGCGATGTTCGCATCCAGCGATGAGAGCAGCACCGCATCACCTTGCGTTTCAAGCCGGTACCCCGCGCCCAGGCTGCCGCACAGATGCTCGAGCCAGGCCAGTTCGGCCTGGCCCCAGGCGGCGGCGCGAAGCGGCTCGTCGAGACCTTGCACCCACTGCCTGACGGCTTCCCAGTCCAGGCGGGGGAAGCCGCCTGCGTCCACGGTGATGCAGGGCGCGAGGACAAGACATTGCGCCGCAGCCGCCGCAGCCGCAGGCTGGGGCGGGCTGCTGGAAACGAGCGAACGAAGCAGCTTGAAGACCATGGGCAGACCAGGAATCAGGGACGGGCCTCGAACGGAGGGTCGAAGTGCGTGTCGATGAACTGCAGGTAGGGCGTGCCCTCGACGGTCTTGTCCAGGCGGTGCCCCCGGGCGGCGGCGGCTCCACGTTCATGGTGATGGTCCTGCCGCCGTCTGTAGAGGGGTGAAGCAGCGCTGCGCGAACTGATGATAAACTAGTCAGATTACTAGTCAGCAAGGGGTTCCCCATGCAAACGTGGCCGGTCCAGGACGCTAAGGCTCGATTCAGCGAGTTTCTGGAGACTTGCCTGGCGCAAGGACCGCAAATGGTGACGAAGAGGGGTTCTGAGGCAGCAGTGCTGGTCCCTGTGGATGAGTGGCGGCGGCTGCAAGCTGCTGCCCGCCCCTCATTGAAGCAGCTTCTGCTTTCGGAACAAGGGCGAGGTGACATGATTCTTCCCGCAAGGGGGCGGGCTCGCCGGCGCGCACCCACTGCCGCAGGTTAAGCCTGATGTACTTGCTTGACACGAATGTTGTTTCCGAGCTCCGCAAGCCGAAGCCCCATGGGGCGGTGCTGGCCTGGTTGGAAGCACGTGCAGATGAGCAGTTGCATCTCTCTGCAGTCACGATCGGTGAGATTCAAGCCGGGATCGAACTCACTCGCGAACAAGACGAGTCCAAAGCCTTGGAGATCCAGGCTTGGCTGGCGCTGGTGGCTGCGTCATACAACGTGCTTCCGATGGACGCTCGAGCCTTCAGGGCGTGGGCCAAGTTGATGCACAGGAAGTCTGACACGGTCTACGAGGACGCCATGATCGCGGCGACGGCGAAGGTTCATGGCTTGACGGTGGTGACGAGAAACGTGGCGGATTTCAAGGCTTTCGGGGTTCCGCTCTTTAACCCATTCAAAGCGTAGCGGAGCTCACGCCCGAGTTCGACACCCACCGCTCGGCTGAAGGACAGGGCCAACCCGGCAAACGCACTGAAAGCCGCCTGCGTCCACGGTGATGCAGGGCGCGATGACAAGACGTTCCGGCCCGGCGCCGCAGCCGCCGCAGCCGCAGGCTGGGGCGGGCTGCTGGAAACGAGCGAACGAAGCAGCTTGAAGACCATGGGCAGACCAGGAATCAGGGACGGGCGTCGAACGGAGGGTCGAAGTGCGTGTTGATGAACCACAGGTAGGGCGTGCCCTCGACGGTCTTGTCCAGGGGATGCCCGCGGCCGTTGTCTGAAATGCTGAAAGAAGCCCCCTGGGCCGTGATACGGCTGGTGGCCGCACGGCCGGATTGATGTTCTGCCAGGCTGCACAGCATCAGCGCCCGCACGGCGGTGGCGGCGAGATCGGCCAGCGGTTGATGGGTGGTTGGATGCATGCAGCTTCAAGCCCGCCGGGCCGGCAGGCGCCTGGGGCGAGGTGTCACTTCAGCGCACTGTAGACGTAAGCACAGCGCCCGGACGAAAAGGCCACGGCCTCGCCCGACATCGCATCGGTCTGGCCGCGCACTTCGTACCTGCCGCCGGTGTCGGTGGACAGCTGGGCCAGCACCTCCGACGTGGGCGCTTCCAGAAACATCACACCCACGACGAGGTGCTTGCGCCCCGCCGCGGTCTGCAGCACTTAGCCGTCGCCCGTGGCCACTTCGTCGACGATGCGGCCCTGCGCGGCCCAGGGCCGGGTGGGCCGGTTCCTGGGTGCGGCCACCTGGTCGGCCGCGGGCGGAACGATCCACACCAACTGGGGTTCAGCCGGCAGCGCCACCGTGCGCAGGCGGGTGGCGCCGGGTTGCACGGCGTGCAGCACGCTCAGGCGCCGCAGGTAGGCCTGCTGCAGGCAGTCTGCGGTCTTGCAGGGGTTGCGCAGCGTCTGCAGCCACTGCCGCTGGTCGGCGACCAGGCATTCATCGGCGTGCTTCAAGGCCACCCGGGCTGCGGCGTAGTAGCGCCCCAGGTATTCGTCGAGCTCAGAGACCTGCGGCGAAGCGCAGATGGCCAGTTCCACCGCCGTCTTGGCCTTCTCGCACGGGAAAGAGGCCGCCGCGGCCGACAGCGGCCAGGCCATCACCGCTGCTGCCAGCACGGGCCAGGCAGCCACGGCGAACCTGCCGAAGACCTTGGAGACTTTGGAGACCTTTGGCATGGCTGTGCGCTCCTGGTGCATTGCTGCTGCCGCTAGCCCGCGCTGGGCGCCGTGGCGCGAAGGTCCTGCAGCCACTCGCCCGCTTCGCGCGCTTCCTGTTCGTGCGCCTCGTCGCGCCACAGCTCTTGCAGGGCGGCGTGGTACCAGTCCAGCATGGGCGGCAGCGCGAGCAAGCGCTGGGCATAGGCGGCAGAAGCCGCAGAAAGACTCGGCGAGTACGACTGCACCCGAAAGGCCACCGGCGCAAAGAACGCATCCACGGCCGTGAACGACGGCCCGGCGAGGAAGGGGCCGCCAAAACGCTGCAGGCCGTCTTGCCAGAGCCCGTCGATGCGGGCCCATTCACGCGCCAGCGCAGGCGTTACCTGATGCAGGCGAACACGCAAGCCGCAGTTCATCGTGCAGACATTGCGGATGTTCGTGAACCCGGCATGCATCTCGGCAGAGGCCGACCGGGCCCAGGCCCGGGCGCGCAGGTCTGAGGGCCAGGCCCGGGCGTTCAACTCGGCGATGTACTCCGCGATGGCCAGCGAGTCCCAGACGACGAACCCGTCGTCCACCAGGCACGGCACCCGGCCCGTGGGCGAGACCGCCTGAATGCCGCCGCCGTCGGCCGCCGATCCGAAGGGCACCAGCCGTTCATCGAAGGGCATCTGCAACTGCCTGAGCAGCAGCCAAGGCCGCAGCGACCACGACGAGTAGTTCTTGTTGGCGATGTAGAGCGTGAGCAAGGAACAAGCCTCCGTTTCAGGCGCCCGGCCCCAGCACGCTGGGCAGCAGGTCTTCGGCCCGCCCCAGCATCTGTTCCTGGAAGAAACGCGCCCCGGGCGGCAGCGGCTCCACGTTCATGGTGATCGTCCTGGCACCGGCGAAGGCGGCACCCCGCACCTATTCTGATGCGGCAGACGCCACGCCCGAGTTGCCGATGGCCAGGAAGAGATCGCCCTCGCGCAGCGCACGCTTCACGGTCCAGCTGGCCGGCTCATCGGGGTAGGCGTCGTATCCCACTGCCAACAACGCTGCGACATCGCGGCCCGAACCTGCACCGACATCCAGAATCCGAGCACCAGCCACAAAAGCCACGGCAAACTGTGAAGCGACCGGGCTGCCGACCGACCCGCAGCGCGCTGCCAGCTCCGGCGCATGGCCTTCGCAAAAAGGCGAGGCTCTGAGCGTCCATGATGCGTTGTGCAGCCGCGAGCAGGCGCAAGGGCTATGGGGCACTTGAGCTTCCGCCTGTTCGTTCGAAGCGGATTCCCCCATGCACGGCCACCAGGCTGGCGGTCCACGCAGAATGGACAGGCCGATCCAGCTTCTCCACAACACTCATCACAAAGCCCATGGCCCGTCATCCTCTCCAAGCGCTGTTCATCACTGCGGCAATCGCCACGGGGTTCCTTCAGCCGGCCGCGGCCGCGGCGAACACCTTGCGCGTTGCCACCTGGAATCTCGGCTGGCATGTCTCTCAGGCCGAAGCCGGTCCCTGGAGAGCCGGCCGCGCAAATCTGAACACGGCCTAAAGTGGAAAGGCTGCTCCGTTGGGCGAGGATAGAGCCCGAGACGACAGGAGCAGAGCAGATGAGCA
>LNET01000095.1 GCA_001464055.1 Burkholderiales bacterium Ga0077543 | reverse complement strand
CGAGCAGCCTTCCATGATTGAAACGAAGGCCGAGGCGCCCGTGACGCGGGCTGGGGGCAGGTGGTCGAACTTCTCGATTTCGGGGAAGCTGATGTCCACCTGCGGCCTGCGTTGCGCCAGGCGAGCATCGATCATCTGCGGCAGCCGGTGCAGCGTCTGCGGCCCGAACACCATGTCGACGTAGGGTGCGCGGTCGATGATGGCGGCGCCTTCCTGGCTGGCGACACAGCCGCCGACGCCGATGAGCACACCCTTTGCTTTCAGATGCTTGACGCGGCCGAGGTCACTGAAGACCTTTTCCTGGGCCTTTTCACGCACGCTGCAGGTGTTGAACAGGATCAGGTCGGCCTGTTCGGGGTCGTCGGTGGGTTCGTAGCCCTTGGCGGCGTGCAGCACGTCGGCCATCTTGTCGCTGTCGTAGTCGTTCATCTGGCAACCGAAGCTGCGGATGTAGACCTTCTTGCCGGGTTCGCTCATGGTCGGCTCCAGGTCTGGGCGGCCGGGTCGAAAACCCAGGCGCGGGCTTGCGCCGGGCTGCTGGGCCAGGGCTGGCGGGCGCGTTCCTTTTCGGTCAGCACCCAGACGTCGAGCACCAGGCCCAGCGTGTCAAGCGTGTAGTGCACCACCATCGGCCGCCCGGCCAGAGCGCCGGACATGGCCAGCATGTTCTGGCTGTCGCGGATGCGCGCGCCCGGCGCCAGGCGCGCCGGTTGGCCATTCAGCAGCGCTTCGGGAGGCTGGGTGATGCGCAGTTCACCGCGCAAGGCGGTGGCCGGAAAACTGCGTTGCACCTGCGCCAAAGCGGGTGCGGTGGCGGCCAGCAGAAAGCCAGCAGCCAGGCCGGTCAGAACACAGCGAGGCATGGTGTTGATCCAGAGGCTGTGAATGGAAAAACGGCCCGAGATGCGGTTTGCAGTCTCGGGCCGGGTGTCTGGTGGCGCTTCAGGGATTTGAACCCCGGACCTGCGGATTATGATTCCGTCGCTCTAACCAGCTGAGCTAAAGCGCCTGAGCCCACGATTATATCGGCGCCTTGGCGCGTTTGTCGCGCGGGGCAGGCCGGCTTGTTTTCCGGGTGCCCTTGCGGACCTTTTCCGCGGCATATCCGCCTTTGTTGCCCCCGCTCAAGATGTTCAGCTTCTTCAAGAAGAAACCTCCGCCGCCAGCCGCAGACCCGGTTGTCGCGCCCACACCACTGCCGGATGCGCTGCCGGCACTTGCCCGGTCCACTGCCGCTTCGCCAGCGGCCGCTGCGGCCGAAACGGCTGCTGCGCCGCCGCCGCCCGAGCGCAAGGGTTGGCTGTCGCGATTGACGCAAGGCCTGCGCAAGACGGGTAGCAGCATTGCCCAGGTCTTCACGGGCACCCGCATCGACGACGCCCTGTACGAAGACCTGGAAAGCGCGCTGCTGATGGCCGACGCTGGCGTCGGCGCCACCGAATTCCTGCTGGCCGACCTGAAGCGCCGGGTGAAGGACACCAAGACCACGGACCCGGCCGCCGTGAAACGGCTGCTTGCGCAGGCCGTGGCCGACCTGCTGCGGCCCTTGCAGAAATCGCTGCAGATCGGCAGTGCCAGCCCGACCGTGATCATGGTCGCCGGCGTCAACGGTGCGGGCAAGACCACCACCATCGGCAAGCTCACGCGCCATCTCGCGGCCGCCGAATGCAAGGTTCTGCTGGCCGCGGCCGACACCTTCCGCGCAGCGGCGCGCGAACAGCTGGCGGTCTGGGCCGACCGCAACCAGGTGCAGGTGGTCAGCCAGGAAGGTGGAGATCCGGCCGCGGTGACTTTCGACGCCGTGGCCGCCGGCCGCGCCCGCGGTTGCGACGTTGTCATTGCCGACACCGCCGGCCGTCTGCCGACCCAGCTCCACCTGATGGAGGAGTTGAAGAAGATCCACCGCGTCATCGGCAAGGCGCAGGAAGGCGCGCCGCACGAAGTGCTGCTGGTGGTGGACGGCAACACCGGCCAGAACGCACTGGCCCAGGTCAAGGCTTTCGATGCCGCACTGGGCCTGACCGGGCTCATCGTCACCAAGCTGGACGGCACGGCCAAGGGCGGGGTTCTGGCGGCCATCGCGCGCTGGGGCGCAGAGCAGGGACGGGTGATCCCGGTCTACTTCATCGGCATCGGCGAGCGCGTCGAGGACCTTCAGACCTTCGACGCGCACGAATTTGCACAGGCCTTGCTGGGCGAATAGGCGCAGCGCTTGCGGTGCCGGCAGCCGCTCAGCGGCGTGCCGTGCTCGGGGAAGCTTCCATGTCGTCGAAGAAGGCCGAGGGCACCGGCTCCATTGCCGCGTCGAACTCAGCGAAGTGGCGGCTGTCACCATCTGCCAGCAGTTCGGCCATTTCAGGCACCGGGATCAGGGGCATCGGCCCCGAACCAGGGGTCGCGGCCGCAGCGGCGTCCACCGGCAGCAGTTCAGAGAGTTCGCTGCGTGCCGAGGTCGTCGTCGGCATCGCGCCTTCGCGCCAGACACAGACATGGATGCCGGCAGCGCGCAACACCCGGCCCATTCGGTCGTGGCGCTGGCGGCTGCGCGCGCTTTCCTGCGCGGCGCGGATGTCCACCACCACGCGCACGCGGCCGTCGTGGTCGCACACCAGCAGATCGGCGCTGAGCGAACCGACTCGCTGCAGCCATTCGGTGTAGCCGTTCTGCAGCGGAACCCTCAGGAAGCGCGACAACGGCACCTGCGCCAGCACCATGCGCCCTGGCACGGCACTGCGCAGCAGTTCCAGAGCCTGGCGTTCGTGGCGGTTCAGCACGCGGGCGGCTTCCGGCGGCCAGCTGGCCACGGTGTCGAGAAACGGGCTGCTGCGGCGGGCTTTGCTGCTGCTGCGGCCGCGCAGGCGCAGCGCCAGCCAGGTGAGCAGCAGGATGGCGGCGGCGGGCAGCGCCAGGTTCAGAAAAGGGGCAGCAGTTCCATCGGACGGTGTGCGGGTGTTTCCGGTTGAGCCTCGACCTACCCGGTACATCGACCATTTCGCGCCGAAACTTCAGTCCCCCAGCCGACGCGCTGGTTTCGTGATGTTTCAGCGGGGCATGCCGGGAAATCCGCCGCCGCCCATGCCGCCCATGCGTTTCATCATCTTCATCAGGCCGCCGCCCTTCATCTTCTTCATCATGCCCTGCATCTGCTCGAACTGGTTGAGCATGCGGTTCACTTCCTGCACGGGCACGCCGGCCCCGGCGGCGATGCGGCGCTTGCGGCTGGCCTTGATGAGCTCGGGTTTGCGGCGTTCCAGCGGCGTCATCGCACAGATGATGCCTTCCATGCGCTTGACGTCGCGCTCGGCCCGGTCCATGTCGGCGCCAGCGGCCTTGCCGGTCAGCTGGCTGGGCAGCTTGTCCATCAGTCCGGACAGGCCGCCCATCTTCTTCATCTGTGAAATCTGCATCAGGAAGTCGTTCAGGTCGAAGCTGGCGCCAGATTTCACCTTGTCGGCCAACTGTTTGGCCGCGCCAATGTCCACGCCCTTCTGCACTTCCTCGACCAGCGCGACGATGTCGCCCATGCCCAGCACCCGGCCAGCATGGCGTTCGGCGTCGAAGACTTCCAGGCCATCGATCTTTTCCGAGACCCCCGCAAACTTGATGGGCGCGCCCGTGATGGCCCGCACCGACAGCGCCGCGCCACCGCGCGAGTCACCGTCGAGCTTGGTCAGGATGACGCCGGTCAGCGGCAGCGCATCCTTGAAGGCCTTGGCGGTGTTCACCGCGTCCTGGCCCTGCATGGCATCGACGACGAACAGCGTCTCGACCGGGTTCAGCGCGGCATGCAAATCGCTGATCTCGGCCATCAGCGCCTCGTCGATGCCCAGCCGGCCTGCCGTATCGACCAGCAACACATCGAAATAATGGCGCTTGGCGTGGTCCAGCGCGGCCAGAGCGATTTCGCGGGGTTTCTGTTCGCCCGTGGACGGGAACCACTCTGCGCCGGCCTGGCGTGTCACGGTCTTCAGCTGTTCGATGGCAGCAGGGCGGTAGACGTCGGCCGAGACTGTCAGCACCTTCTTCTTGCGCCGCTCGATCAGGTGCTTGGCCAGCTTGGCCGTGGTCGTGGTCTTGCCGGCGCCCTGCAGGCCTGCCATCAGGATGACGGCCGGCGGCTGTGCCGCCAGGTTGATGTCCGAGACCCCTTCGCCCATGGTCGCGGCGAGTTCCTTGTGGACGATGCCCACCAGCGTCTGGCCAGGATTCAGCGAGCCGGCCACTTCCTGGCCCAGCGCCTTGTCCTTCACGCGGGCAATGAAGTCGCGGACGACCGGCAATGCCACGTCGGCCTCGAGCAGGGCCATGCGCACCTCGCGCATCATGTCCTGGACGTTGGCTTCGGTGATGCGCGCCTGACCGCGCATGGTCTTGACCAGCTTCGACAGGCGGTCGGAAAGGGCGGATGCCATGAGGTGGAGATGCCGGTTGTGGCCCCGCAAGACGGCGCGGCCGGTGATTACACTGTGCGCATGATTCTATCGACGCCCCTCCCCACGCTGGCCCCCATGGGTGGCCTGCTGCTGGCCGTGGTGGCGGCGGTGCTGTACGCACTGGCTGCATTGCCGTCCGGACTGCTCAAGCGCATGTCGGCGGCGGCGCTGGTGGGCGGCTGGCTGATCCACGGCCTGCTGCTGGTGGTGGACATCGGCGGTATCGGACAACCGATGCCCGGCACGCGACTCGGTTTCGCGCCGGTGTTGTCGATGACCGTATGGCTGGTGATCGCCGTCTACAGCATCGAGGGCCGACTGGTGCCGCTGCCGCCCATCCGGGTGCTGCTGGGGGCTTCAGGCGTCGCGGCGGTGCTGCTGACCCTTGTGTTCCCGGGCGAATTGCGGCCCCTGTCTTCGGCCCTTGCGCCGCTGCACTTTGCGCTGGGCGTGGGGTCCTACGGCTTGTTCGGTGCCGCGGTGGTGCATGCGACCTTGCTCGACCGCGCCGAGCGGGCGCTGCGTGGGGGAGGTTCAGGCGGGCGTGGCGCGCTCGGCATGCCTTTGCTCCAGCTGGAGCGGCTGACCTTCCGCTTCGTCGAGGCCGGGTTCGTCGTTCTCACCGCAACCCTGCTGCTGGGTGTGGCCACTGCGCAGCGAAGCGACTGGTTCCTGGACCACAAGACGGTTTTCTCGTTCCTGGCCTGGGGCGTGATCGCCTCTTTGCTGGCTGGCCGGCATTTCCGCGGCTGGCGGGGCCGCCGGGCCACCCGCTGGTTGTACGTGGGCGCCGGGCTCCTGCTGCTGGCCTATGTGGGTTCACGCTTCGTCATCGAAGTGCTCATGGCGCCATCGGCAGGCCACTGAGCGTGACTTCTCATCCTGTCGCGCGATGAAATACCTTGTCCTGCTTCTGATCCTGGCGGTGGTCGTCGGCTGGTTCTTCGGCCGCGGGCGTCGCAAGGTCGAGCCGCCGGCCAGCACCAAGGCGGCGCCGCCCGAGGAAGTGCCCCAGAAGCGGATCGAAATGCTTGCCTGTGCGCACTGCGGCGTGCATCTGCCGCGCAGCGAAGCCGCATTCGACGTTGCCGGCCGACCGTTCTGCACGCCTGAACACCGTGTCGCCGGGCCGAACTGAACCAGCCGGCCCTGACTCGGCAGCGGCTCCCAGGCCGCCAGAACCGGGCGAGAGGCGTCAAGGCGATCGCCGGCACGACGACCGGCGACAGCCCCAGGGCCGGCGCCGTGACGACTCCCTGTTCGACAGCCTGGGCGATGCCGACACCCGGTCGCAAGAGGGCGAGTCCATCTTCGATCCGGGCTGGCTGGCTGCTGGCGATAGACCGGCCGACAGCCGGCTGCAGCGTCGCCAGGCCCGCCTTGCCGCGGCCCGGCAAGGCAGTGCGCTCACCCGGGTCCTGCGCACCTATTCCGCAGCGCGTGCCGCGATCGGGCTGGGCCTGGTGGCGGCGCAAGGTGCAGGCGCGCTGTTCGGTACCGGTACCTCGGAATGGGTGACCCTGCTCAGCATCGGCTACGCCGTTCAGGCCATCACGCTGTGGCTGCTGCCACGTTTTCGGGCGCGCATGCTGCCCGGTGGCGCCCAGGCCCGCATGAGGCCATGGCTGGCGACCCTGGGTGTCGACCTGGTGTGCTTCAGCGCGCTGCACGTGCTGGCCTTGAGTGCCAGCTTCAACTACGGTGCCTTGCTGGCTCTGCCGGTGTTGATGGCTGGCGTGCTGACATCGCGTCTGACAGCGCTGGGCACGGCTGCTGCAGTCGCCCTGCTGCTGCTGGCCGTGGCCTGGGTCGGGGGTGCCAGTGTCGGGAATGCGCCTGCGCTGCTGCTGCAGTCGGGCCTGGTCGGGCTCGGTCTGTTCATCATCACCTTGCTGGCCGGCGAACTGGCAGGTCGGCTGGCACGCGAGGAGCTGGCGGCGCGGGGCAGCATGGAACTGGCCCGCCAGCAGGCGCAGCTGAACCGACTGGTGATCGAGGAGATGGTCGACGGCGTGCTTGTCGTCGACAGCCGGCTCAGAGTGCGTGCAGCCAACCCGGCGGCGCGTGCCTTGCTGGTGGAGCAGGGGCTGTGTCCACCTGCGCCGTTCCTGTTGAACGCGAACCCGGCCTGGGCGGGTTTGGCCGATGCCATCCAGCAAGCCCTGGGCGTGAACGATTGGCCCGAAGCCGGGCGCGAACTGGCCATCGCGTTCGGCCAGGGGCATGTGCGCAACCTGCGCATGAGAGTGCGCTTCCTGCGCGCACGCGCACTCGGGCAGCTGGGCGACGACGACGCGCCAGCCACCGGTCGTGACGCTGGCAGCCGCGAGCCCGTGGTCGTGGTGCTGCTGGAGGATGTGAGAACCGCGCAGGCCCGCATCCGCCAGGAGAAGCTGGCTGCGATGGGCCGGGTGTCGGCGGGCGTGGCGCATGAGATCCGCAACCCCCTGGCCGCCATCGCACAGGCCAATGCGCTTTTGCTGGAAGACCCCTTGCCACCTGCCCAGCGGCTGCTGGCGCAAATGGTGGCGGACAACGTCGAACGCCTGAAGCGGCTCGTCGACGACGTGATGGAGGTGGCTCCGGGCAGCACGCCTGAAGCGGGCTGCATCGACGCCACCGAGGTCGTCGGCCACATCGTGGTCGACTGGGCGCGCACCGCTGGTGTCGGTCTGGGGGCCGACAGTCGCCTGAGGTGCGAGCTGCCTGCTCAGCCCTTGGGCGTGCGCTTCGACCCCGAGCATTTGCGTCGTGTGCTGGTGAATCTGCTGGACAACGCTTCGCGGCATGCCAGCCAGCAGCCAGGGGCGATCTTTCTGCGCCTGGCCGCGCGCGATGAAGCCTTGGCCGTGCTTTCGGTGCTGAGCGACAGCCCCCTGATTCCACCCGAGGTGGAGCGATATCTGTTCGAACCCTTCTTCTCGACGCGCAGTCGCGGTTCGGGACTGGGCTTGTACATTTGCCGGGAACTGTGTGAGCGGTACGACGCGAGCATCGAGTACCGGCCGCGTCCTGCCGCCGAAAGACTGCGCAACGAGTTCAGCGTGGAGATGACCCGCGACACCCTGCCTTCGCGGTATGAAGTTCCACCCCTTCCGCTGTCTGCATGAACAACTCTCCGAGCCCTCGCCTGCTGGTCGTCGACGACGAACCCGACCTGCGCACGCTGTACGAACTGACCCTCGTTCGTGAAGGCTACGACGTCGAGTCTGCGGGCACCGTGGAAGAAGCCTGGGCGCTGCTGCAGCAGCGCGGCCCCGAGGGCTTTCAACTGCTCATCACCGACATGCGTCTGCCTGACGGCACCGGCCTCGATCTGCTGCGGCGTCTCGAAGCCGCGGGCCGGGGCGAAAAGGGCATCGTCATCACGGCCTACGGTTCGCCCGAGAACGCGGTCGAGGCGCTGAAAGCCGGCGCCTATGACTACCTGACGAAGCCTGTCGACCTGCGTCAGTTCCGTGCCGTGGTCGCTTCGGCGCTGGGCCGGCCGCTGGCGGCGCCGGGTCTGCGCTTGCCCTCGGCCCGGCTTGCAGTTCCGCAGCAGCCATGCCACCCGGCGCTGGAGCGCATGGCCGGAGCTTCCGGCGCCATGCAGGACGTGCGGGAGATGGTCGAGAAAGTGGCTCGCAGCATGGCGCCAGTGCTGGTGCAAGGTGAGTCCGGCACAGGCAAGGAACTGGTCGCAAGGGCCATCCATGAAGTGTCGCCGCGAGGCGCGCAGCCCTTCATTGCCGTCAACTGCGGAGCAATCCCCGAGGCATTGCTCGAGGCCGAGTTCTTTGGCTATCGCAAAGGCGCCTTCACAGGTGCGCAGGACGACCGCGAAGGCTTCTTCCAGGCGGCGCAGGGCGGCACGCTCTTCCTGGACGAGATCGGCGACCTGCCGCTGCAGATGCAGAGCAAGCTCCTGCGGGTCATCCAGGAGCGTGCCGTCAGGCCCGTGGGTGCCGTCGCCGAGACCCCCGTCAACGTGCGTCTGGTCAGTGCCACCCACAAGGACCTGGGGGCCGAAGTGCTGGCCGGGCGGTTTCGGCAAGACCTGTACTACCGGCTGAACGTGATCCGGATCTCCGTGCCGCCCTTGCGTGAACGCATGGCCGACCTGCCGGCAATCTGCCGCGCGGTGCTGGAGCGCATCGCCCGGGACGCGGGTGTCTCGCCCATGCCCACGCTCATGCCCGACGCGCTGGATCACCTGGCCCGTTATCCGTTCCCCGGGAATGTCCGTGAACTCGAGAACCTGTTGCACCGCGCCGTGGCGCTGGCCAGCGGCCCGATGATCGAACGCGGCGACCTCGGACTGCCTGGCTCGCTGCTTGACGAAGCAGAAACCGCGGACGTGGCTGAACCGCAGCCTGCTCCCGTGGCCCAGGGACCCTTGTCGCCAGGGCTGGCGCTGCAGAGCCTGGTGTTGCCCAGCGACCTGGCGGCCTATCTCGACGGCGTGGAGCGCGACATCCTGGAAGCCGCACTCGAACGCCATCGCTACAACCGGACCGCGGCAGGTGCCAGCCTGGGGCTGTCCCTCAGGCAAATGCGATACCGCATGGCGCGGCTGGGCGTGGGCGGGCCGGCAGGGCCCGCAGACGCCGCGGCTTAGCGCCGCAAACTGGCTGCAAACGCCCATCTGGCGCGGCTTCATCGACGCCGAGGCAGGCTGGCCGCGGAGATGGCGCGGGTCGCTGCATGAACGCAGCAGCGAGGCTCGGTGCGACTTGCAGCTCGATTCGGAAAAACACTACCCGTAGTGGCTTGTGAGTCACCCTGCCCCCATATATAGTGCTTTGTCCGGGGTCGGGGTGGTAAGCTAACAGGTGGTTCAGGCAAGGGCTACAGCCAATGTCAGTAGACAAGGGTGAGGCGTATCAGGGTCAAGCCCACACGGGCAGTCGGGCAGCTGACAACCCTGCAGCAGGCTCAGTCTCGTGCATGACACCGATCAGCGTCGCGGGCGCCGTCCCGGCATGAGGTAACTCTTATCACGCCGTCCCGAGGCCCCCGATATCCGGTGCAGCCAAGGCATGCACCAGAAGCTTGACCACACTGACCAGTCCGCCAGCCTGTTGCCCCATCCGCTGGCTGGTCACGAACCCATACCCCAACAAACACAGACAGAAGGGAAGCTCATGCAAACCGCTCATGCCATGACCACTGAAAGCGCGGTCGCGCCACGCGCCGTGTCCGCTGCCGGTCCGACACCGGCCGCATCGGCCTATGCCGGCTACCAGATCATCCGGCGCAACGGTGCCGTGGTCGGCTTCGAGCCCAACAAGATTGCAGTGGCCCTGATGAAGGCCTTCCTGGCCGTGCACGGCACACAGGGTGCGGCCTCGGCCAGCGTGCGCGAGACCGTCGACCGCCTGACCGAAAGTGTGGTTCGGGCCTTGCTGCGCTCGCGGCCCGGCGGCGGCACCTTCCACATCGAGGATGTGCAAGACCAGGTCGAACTGGGTCTGATGCGCAGCGGCCAGCACGACGTGGCGCGTGCCTACGTGCTTTACCGCGAGCGCCGTTCCCAGGAGCGGGCGCGGCAGGTGGCGCCGGTGGCCGTCAAGGCGGCCGAACTCTACGTGCTCGAAGGTGGCCAGCGTGTGCCGCTGGACATGGCGGCCCTGCGGGCCCTCGTCGAGTCCTCCTGCGAGGGCCTGGGCGCCGACGTCAAGGCCGAGCCGATCCTGGCCGAGACCCGCCGCAACCTGTACGACGGCGTGCCCATCGACGAGGTCTACAAGGCCTGCATCCTGGCCGCACGTACGCTCATCGAAAAAGACCCGGCCTACACCCGTGCCACCGCCCGACTGCTGCTTCACACCATCCGCCGCGAGATCGTGGGTGGCGAGGTCACGCAAGCCGAAATGGCGGCACGCTATGCCGACTACTTCCCCCAGTACATCAAGAAGGGCATCGGCGCTGAACTGCTGGACGAGAAGCTGGCGCAGTTCGATCTGGTTCGCCTGGGGGCGGCCATCGATGCCAGCCGCGACCTGCAGTTCGACTACCTGGGTCTGCAGACCCTGTACGACCGCTACTTCCTGCACATCGATGAACAGCGCATCGAGATGCCGCAGGCCTTCTTCATGCGTGTGGCCATGGGCCTGTCGTTGAACGAAATCGACCGCGAAGCCCGTGCCATCGAGTTCTACAACGTGCTGTCCAGCTTCGACTTCATGAGCAGCACGCCCACGTTGTTCAACGCCGGCACGCGCCGCAGCCAGCTGTCCAGCTGCTACCTCACCACCGTGGCCGACGATCTGGACGGCATCTACGAAGCCCTGAAGGAAAACGCGCTGCTCAGCAAGTTCGCAGGCGGTCTGGGCAACGACTGGACGCGTGTGCGTGCCCTGGGCAGCTACATCAAGGGCACCAACGGCAAGAGCCAGGGCGTGGTGCCCTTCCTGAAGGTGGTGAACGACACGGCCGTGGCCGTGAACCAGGGCGGCAAGC
>LNET01000094.1 GCA_001464055.1 Burkholderiales bacterium Ga0077543 | reverse complement strand
TTGACGTCCAGGCCGGCGATGCGGCCGGCGTCCTTCGTCGCCTGACGCTGGCTGTCGTTGAAGTAGGCCGGCACCGTGATCACGGCCTCGGTCACTTCTTCGCCCAGGTAGTCCTCGGCGGTCTTCTTCATCTTGCGCAGCACTTCGGCGCTGACCTGTGGCGGCGCCATCTTCTTGCCGCGCACCTCGATCCAGGCGTCACCATTGTCGGCGGCCGTGATCTTGTAGGGCATCAGGTCGATGTCCTTCTGCACTTCCTTCTCGGTGAACTTCCGTCCGATCAGGCGCTTGGATGCGTACACCGTGTTGCGCGGGTTGGTCACGCTCTGACGCTTGGCCGAAGCGCCGACCAGGATCTCGCCGTCTTCCTGGTAAGCAATGATCGACGGCGTGGTGCGTGCACCTTCGCTGTTTTCGATCACCTTGGTGGTGTTGCCTTCCATGATGGCGACGCACGAGTTCGTGGTGCCGAGGTCGATGCCGATGATCTTGCCCATTTTTCTTCGCTCCTGTGGAGTGGATCTGAATGACTGGAACTTGTGGATAACTCGCGCACTTTCAAGCTGCGCGGGCTGTGAATCTGTGGGGAACCGGGCTACTTCGACGCGGCCACGGTCACCAAAGCCGGGCGCAACACGCGGTCGGCGATGAGGTAGCCCTTCTGCAACACCGTGACCACGGTGTTGGCGTCCTGTTCGGCCGGCACGACGCTGATGGCCTGGTGCTGGTGCGGGTCGAACCTGGTACCCGCCGGTGGGGCGATGGCCATCACCTTGTTGCGTTCCAGGGCAGCGCTCAACTGGCGCAGCGTGGCATGCACGCCTTCGAGCAGCTGTTCGGGCGTGGCGTTCGGCAGTGCAATGGCGGCTTCCAGGCTGTCCTTCACGGGCAGCAGGCTGTCGGCGAAGGATTCGATGGCGAACTTGCGCGCCTTGCTCATTTCCTCGTCGGCCCGCCGACGGGTGTTCTCGGACTCGGCCTTGGCGCGCAGGAAAGCGTCGT
The DNA here is from genome assembly GCA_001464055.1 of Burkholderiales bacterium Ga0077543. GTDB lineage: Bacteria > Pseudomonadota > Gammaproteobacteria > Burkholderiales > Burkholderiaceae_C > Rubrivivax. Next base: position 3,755 of record LNET01000094.1, on the reverse strand, counting down.
TCAATTCGCTGTGGCGGGCCTGAAGCTCGGCCAGCTGCGCGGCCGGATCGGGCTGGCCAGGGGTTTCGACGGCGGTTTCGGCCTGGTTTTGCTCGGTCTGCACGGGGGATTGGTTTTCAGGGTTCATCGCGATGTCCACGTTCTTCAACGTGGATTTGGGGATGGTGACCAGGACTTCAAGAGGGCTTTTGTCACATCCTCGCGGTCTTGCGATCGGGGCGTCTCAGGCCAGATCGTCGGTGCTGGCGCTCCAGCGCTGCCAGTCCGCCAGCTGCCGGCGGTCCTTTTTGGTCGGGCGGCCGTGGGCCTGGGCGTCGGCCGGTTCCACGCCCATGCGGCGGCGAGCGACCGCGGCTTCTCGTGCTGCGATGCTTTCCGGGGTTTCGGCGTAGAGCGTCTGGGCGACGGGCGCCGGGCCGCGCATCGCACTCAGGCCCAGCACCCGCAATTCTCGGTGGACCGGGCCCTGCCGCAGGACGAGCAGGTCGCCGGCTTTCAGCTCGCGAGAGGGTTTGGCAGACTGGCCGTTGACGCTGATGCGGCCCAGGTCCACTTCTTCGGCAGCCAAGGCACGCGTCTTGTAGATCCGGGCTGCCCAGAGCCATTTGTCGAGGCGCAGACGTTCCAGTGGCGGTTTCTCGAGCATTGTGAAGATTGTCTCAGGATGGCGCAGCTGCAGACGCCAGGTCGCGTCCAGCCCCTTGCCGTCCCGATCGGGCAGCGGCGGGAGTACGCAGTGCCCGCGTCACCCGTCCATGCTCAATCCGCTGCGCCGAGTTCCAGTGCGCGCTGACGCTGAACGGCGAGGTCGGCCAGATCCGGCTCGGCTCGTGTGTCCCAGCCCTGCAGGTGACGTTCGGCAAGATCGCACAACGCCATGATCCAACTGGGCTGGGCATTCAGGCAATCGATGTATCGGAACTGCTGGCCGCCGGCCTCGATGAAGGCCTCGTGCGCTTCCTGGGAGATTTCTTCCAGGGTCTCCAGGCAGTCGGCGGCGAAGCCAGGGCACATCACATCGACCGATTTCACGCCTTCTGCAGCCAGGGCTTTCAGGGTGGGTTCGGTGTACGGCTCCAGCCATTTCGCCTTTCCGAAACGGCTCTGGAACGTGACCAGGAGCCCGTCCTTGGCCAGACCCAGGGCCTGGCCCAGAAGCCGCGCAGTCTTGTGACACTGGCAGTGGTACGGGTCGCCCAGGATCAGCGAGCGGTGCGGCACCCCGTGGAAGCTCAGCACAAGTCTTTCGGCCCGCCCATGCTCTGCCCAATGGGCCTGAACCCGTTCGGCCAGGGCCGCGATGTAGCCCGGATCGTCAGCGTATTCGTTGATGAATCGCAGTTCGGGCATGCGCCGGGCCTGGGTCGCCCATTGCAGCACTTTGTCGGCGACGCTGGCCGTGGTGGCGGCAGCATATTGCGGGTACAGCGGCAGCACCAGCACCCGGGTGGCCCCCTCGGTCCGCAGCGCGTCCATCACCGACGGGATGCTCGGATTGCCGTAACGCATGGCGTGGCGGACCAGTACCCGGTGGCCGCGCTGCGCCAGACCCTGCGCAACGGCTTCGCTCTGGCGCCGGGTCCACACCGCCAGCGGCGAACCTTCGGGCATCCAGACGGTGGCGTATTTGGCGGCTGAACGGGCTGGCCGGGTGCGCAGGATGATGCCGTGGAGGATGGGCATCCAGACCAGGCGCGGAATCTCGACAACACGAGGGTCGCTCAGGAATTCGGCCAGGTAACGCCGCAGTGCCGGCGCGGTTGGTTCGTCGGGCGTACCCAGGTTGACCAGCAGCACGGCCGTGCGCGGGGGCTGACCGTGGCTGTAGGCTGGCTCGTTCCTGAAGGTCACGACGCCGCACCCGGGCTGGCATTGCGGCGCGTGAGCTCGTCGATCACCGACTGCAGTTCCACCGGCTTGGTCCAGCAGCTGTCGAATCCGGCCGCCCGGGCTGGCTCCTGCACCAGCGCGGCCTCGTCGGCAGTGCACAGGATGGCCGGCAGCTTAGGCTGTGCCAGCGTTTTGCGCAGGGCCGCCAGGAGCTGGTAGCCGTCGGTATCGGGCAGGTGCAGGTCGATGACCATCAGGTCCGGCCGCCAGGTCTGGACAAGTTCCAGCGCCTCGGCGCCAGTGACGGCGGTTTCAACCTCGATATCCCCGGCCAGGCGGCAAGTTTCAGTGAACAGAAGGCTGTTGACGCGGTCGTCGTCGACGTAGAGGACTCGCATCTCAGTGAAGGTGCTCAGGCATGCAGGGTCAGCGGAAATCGATGCGGACCTGCTGCGGCTGTGTGTCGGCGAAGCGCAGCACCTCGAAGCTGATGCAGGCCGATGCGGGGTCGGTCGGTGACCCCCCCAGGCCGATGGCGCCGCTGCCATGCAGGGTACAGCTGCCGCGGCGCAGGCTGACGATCTCGCCATCGTTGAAGCGTACATAGGTGCCGTTGTAACTGAGATCGGTCAACTGGAAGCTGCCGCCATGCCAATCGACCCGTGCATGAGAACGGGATACACGCGAGTCGTCGACGCAAAAGCTGGCTTGCGGGCTGCGACCCAGCACCACGGGCATCTGTTCGTTGGCATAGACGCGCTGCAGGTCGTCCCAGATCAGGCGCAGGCCCTCCGGTTCGACCACGGTGGACACGTCGCCGAAGAGCGTCACCGCCTGGTCGTTGCTGGCGCGGCGCCCCCCCATCACATGCACATGTACCGGCTCGACACGGCCACGCAGCACCAGCTTGTCGAGGTTGCGGAAACGTCCCTGCAGGTCGGGCGACAGGTCCTGCAGCACTTCGGCGGTGATCAAGGTTTCGTTGTCGCTGGCATGGTCCAGCAGGCGGGCAGCCACATTCACCGCGTCGCCGTAGCAGTCGCCGGCCATTTCGACGACCTCGCCGCGGGCAACGGCAACCTGCAGACGCAAGGCACGCAAGCCTGCCGATGCGCCCCGTTCCTGGCCCCGCGAGGCGATGCCGTCCAGTACGTCGTGCATCAGCATGGCGCCCTGGATGGCGCTGGGCGGGTCTTCGAAGACGGCCATCAGGCCGTCACCGAGGGTCTTCACGACCATGCCGCCGTGCCCCGACACCGGGGCCCCGAGTGCATTGACGCAGTGGGTCACCACGCTGGTGGCCTCGGCATTGCCCAGTGTTTCAAACAGCGAGGTGCTTCCGCGCAGGTCGGCGAACAGGACGGTGCGATCTGAAATGCGTGTCATGCCGGCCAAAGTGTACGGCGGCGCAGCCTGGACGGCACGTCCTCAGAGATTGTCAAGGTAGGTGCGCAGCTTGTCCGACCGGCTCGGGTGCTTGAGCTTGCGGATGGCCTTGGCTTCGATCTGCCGGATGCGCTCGCGCGTGACGTCGAACTGCTTGCCCACCTCTTCCAGCGTGTGGTCGGTGCTCATCTCGATGCCGAAGCGCATGCGCAGCACCTTGGCTTCGCGCGGGGTCAGGCTGTCGAGGATGTCCTTCACCACGTCGCGCAGGCCGGCCTGCATCGCAGCTTCGATCGGTGCGGTGTTGTTGGTGTCCTCGATGAAGTCGCCCAGATGACTGTCGTCGTCGTCGCCGATGGGCGTTTCCATCGAGATCGGCTCTTTCGCGATCTTCATGATCTTGCGGATCTTGTCTTCCGGGATCTCCATCTTCTCGGCCAGCGTCGGCGCGTCGGGTTCGTAGCCGAACTCCTGCAGGTGCTGGCGCGAGATGCGGTTCATCTTGTTGATCGTCTCGATCATGTGAACCGGAATGCGGA
>LNET01000093.1 GCA_001464055.1 Burkholderiales bacterium Ga0077543 | reverse complement strand
TCCGGCGGCCTGGCAGGGGCCTGGGATTGAAGAAGTTCAAACCGCAGCCAATCCACTTATCTCAGGCCGTTGCGTGTTCAAACAACCGGGGCCAGCTCTCAGATCGGCCGGCAGCGCGACACGCTTGGGCTGCTGCTTGTCGCCCGAGTCCTTGCTCGGCGCACGCTGCTCGATCTCCAGGGCCAGCGCCGCCAGGTCGGTGTCGATGGTCTCCTCGATGAGGCTCTTCTGCTCGGAGTTGAACGCCTCGGACGTGGCCGCGAACTTCAACCGCTTGAGCACCGCCATCTCGTGGGCGAGCTTGTCGATCGTGGCTTGCTTGAAGGCGATCTCGGCGCTCTTGCTGGCCACGTCTGCCATCAGCGTGCGAACCGCATCTCGCAGTTGGTCCGGGCTGAGCGTGTCGAGGTTGGCGATCACGGATCGTGATCTTGCCGAGTGCCGCGCACTTGCGCATGGGCACATTCAGCAATTGAAGTGCGCGCGGCTCTACAGCACCGTAATCACGCCGGCCTCGCCGATGCGCGCCCAGGGCAGGCCGAGCACCAGTGCGTCGAGTTGCGCGCGCGTCAGCGTCAGTGTCGGCGCACCTTCGCGGGGCCACACGAACTTGCCTTGGTTCAGGCGCCGTGCCGCCAGCCAGACACCGATGCCATCGTGCACGAGCACCTTCATGCGATTGGCGCGGCGGTTTGCGAACAGGTACGCGTGATGCGGACGGGCGGCGCCGAAGACGTTGACCACCCGGGCCAGCGCCGACTCGGTGCCGGCGCGCATGTCCAGCGGCGCGACCGCCAGCCACACGGCGTCGATCCGGATCACCGCAACAGCTCGCGCGTCCAGACGGCGAAGTCCGCTGTCGCTGAAGACGGCCAGGTGATCTTCATCGTCACGGCGCCGCGGCGCAGTTCGACTTCAATGCCACGCTCGGCAACGGACTGCATCGGCGCGGCCGGCAACACCACGGGGACGAACTCGCGCGAGGACACCGCACTGGTCGCACCTGCTTCACGAGCCAGCTTGCGCCAACCGTGCACGACGTTGGTGTTGATGCTGTGCGACATCGCGACCTTGGCCACCGAGGCGCCGGGTGCGTCGCACTCGCCCAGTACCTGTGCCTTGAAGTCCGCGCTGTAGCGCCGTCGAGTCGTTGTCTTGTCGCTTGTCATCGTGTCCACGTAAGTCGTACGTGGACACGATCGTTATCGGGGCCAAGCCCCACTTCAAGATGGGATCGCCGCGCGCTTACGGCGAGTGCCCGCTTTCCGGCGGTCGAGTTCCATGAATCGGGGAGCCGGTCACCCGCTGTTCGCGTAGGGCGGTCGACCCGAAGCGGGCATACAACTATTGAAATTCACAGCGGCGAACCAGCCCTTGCAAGCGCCCGACGGCCGAAGTTCAGCGCGAGCCGACAAGCATGGCAACCAGAACACGGTGTGCCAGCCGACGACGCCGAAGTGGCGGCATACGGTGGAACGGCTGAAGGGCGTCTTTGTGAAGTGGAACGGATGATCGGGTCAGGATTCCGATCCGGTAGCTTCAGGCCAGGCTTTTCAGGCGCTGAACAGCCAAGTACTCGTTCGATGTGATGAGATCGATGCGGCGTCCATCGAGCTCAACATACAGATCGCTGATCGACGTGAGTGCCTGGAGAAGATCCTCAGGAGGCACCTGGCGCCTGGCGACTTCATCCCGCACGATGGCCAAGAATTCGTCGCTTTGGCACAGGTTTGGAAGCCTGTCTAGGAAAGCGAACTCAGGTGGGATGCGCGGGGCTGACTTTTGGAAGTGATGCAGCCGCATACCATGCACGAAAGTCCCAAACAGCGTGATGTCCGTGCGGTGTATGGGACAGCTTTTGAGGCGAATCAACAGGTCGGCCCCGCCAGCTACCAGCATGTCAAAGATGGCTTGAAAGCCGTAGACTATCTCCAACGATGAGAGGTTAGACAGGGCTACGTGCGCATCCTCACCAAGATGCGAGTACAGGTTCGCAATGGTTCGATTTAAGAACCCGTTGTCGACCATCAACTGGCTGAGTTTTCCACCAGAGAGCGCGTCGGCGGGCGCCGAGACCATCGGGACCTCAACTTCGCACATCTCTCCATCTTCGAGCTGATAACGGGCTCGGATCTTTAGCTCGCGGTGAGCTATCCGCTGTGCTGCCCAGTCGAACGCTGCTGCCCAACGCTCGAAATCGCTTGCTGTAAGAGCACGGTACGCGGCGGTCTTGAGCGCGTCAGCGGGAAGTGGGCCGAAAGAGTTTTCGAACTGCAGCTTCTCCAGCACGGTTACAACAGCGGGCACCGATCCGGTGGGCGCAACGATTCCAACGAAGAAGTTCGCGGCTCGCGGCACGAAAAACAGATGGCAAGTACGGTCATCCCTGGACCTGATTAGCGATGAAGTTCAGCAGGCTCATCCTTTGAGCCAGTGAACCGCGAGGATGGCTGCATCCACCGAGGAGATGCGCGATGCCGATGAACCGAGTGCAGTTCCAGCCTGGGCTGTCGATGCGAGAGTTCTTGAGCTTGTACGGAACCGAGAAGCTTTGTGAGGCGGCGCTCATTGCAAGGCGCTGGCCACGGGGCTTTGAGTGCCCGCGCTGTGGCGTGTGTGAGGCACGCACGAGCTTTGAGCGGCAGGGGCGGCGCTACTGGCAGTGCGCCGGCTGCCAGTACCAGTGCAGCGTCCTGAGCGGCACGATCTTCGAGGCCAGCAAGCTGCCGCTGACGAGTTGGTTCCTCGCGATGCAGCTGCTGACCCAGTCCAAGACCAACGTCTCGGCCCTGGAACTCAAGCGTCACCTGGGGGTTTGCTATCGCACCGCTTGGCTGGTAAAGCACAAGATCCTGGAGGGCATGCGGCTGGCCGAAGACGGCCGCCATCTCACCGGCCGGGTCGAGATCGACGACGCCTACCTCGGAGGCGAGCGCAGCGGCGGCAAGGCTGGCCGGGGCTCGGAGAACAAGATTCCCTTCGTGGCTGCAGTTCAGACCACCGAAAGCGGCCTGCCGCATTTGGTATGCCTGTCGCCACGGCCGTTCACCAACGCGGCGGTAGAGGACTTCCTGGCCTGCCACACGGCGCTGCCGCTGACCCTGGTTTCCGATGGTCTCAACTGCTTCAAGGTGGCCACCAGCGCCGGCGCGGTCCACGACCGTGAGATCACGGGCGGTGGAAAGGCCAGCGTCCGAAATGAGAAGTTCGCGGCGGTCAACACCCTTATCGGCAACGTCAAGACAGCGCTCACCGGCACGTACCACGCCATCAAGTTCGCCAAGTACGCCTACCGCTACCTCGCCGAGGTGCAGTTCCGCTTCAACCGGCGCTACGACTTGCGGACCATCCTGAACGGCCTGCTCTGCGCGCTGGTCCGCGCGCCCAGGCGTCCGGAGTGCGGGATCAGGGTTGCTGAACTTCATCGCTAATCAGGTCCCTGGATGTACCGCTCAAGGGGACCGACCACTCTGTGAGCGCCACGTCCAGTTCATGCGGTGTCATGCCGCAGCGCTCTTCCGAGCGCATCACTGCGTGAAGAGAAGGCCGCACTGAGGGATACCGCGCCAGTTCTGGCACGTTCCTCAGCATGCGAGGTGGCTTAGGCATATCAGACGTAGCGATGGGATGGAGTTCACAAGCAGTTTCCCGCTCACGCAGCAGCCGGCAGAACCGCCTCTGGCCCGACGGGTAGCAACTTTGCTAGTACGGCTGAGCAACACATTCGTTGCGAGCGCCATTTCAGCCACCGCCCGAACGCTTCGTCCACAGGACAAGGTATGCAGCGTTCACCCGACGAGCCTCGGAGAGCTGCTGCGCGCGTCGCTCCTCGCTCATCGACTGCTGTCGCGACGGATGGCGTGCTCGATGTCTTCGCAGAAGACGATCGTCTTGTCGTAGCGGTTGGTGGCCTTCAGGTATTCGGTGATCTTGGCGGCCACCACCTCGTCGCGGCGCTCCAGCACCAGTTTGCGGTTCATGTCCGCGCCCGTATAGACCCGGTCTTCGATGACGTTGCCCAGCTTGTCGGTCATGCCCTCGGGCGGGCGCCAGCCGAAGGCGTCCTTGTCCAGGTCGACGCGGATCACCTTGTACGGGGCCAGATAGCCGTCCTCGATGCCCTGGCGCAGGCTGTAGGTGTAGACGGGCTCGCCGAAGTAGTCGGTGTTGGAGACGTCGGCGGTCTCCTTGGGTGTGGCCGTCAGGCCGATCTGGGTGGCGGTACCGAAGTAGCTGAGGATGTCGCGCCAGGCTGAGTCTTCGGCGGCGCTGCCGCGGTGGCACTCGTCGATGATGATGAGGTCGAAGAAGTCGGGCGAGAACTGCTTGTAGATGTTGCGTTCTTCTTCCGTGCCGCTGACGGCCTGGTACAGCGACAGGTAGATCTCGTAGCTCTTGTTGACCTGCTTGATGGTTCGATTGATAGCCAGGTCGACGTCTTCCAACGTGGTCTTGCCCTGACCATCGACCACCTCCACGCCTTTGGCGTGAGGGCTGAGCTTGGCCATGGCACCCTTGAACGGCCGGAAGTCGTTGACCATGGTCTGGTCGATCAGGATGTTCCGGTCTGCCAGGAACAGGACGCGCTTCTTGGCGCCGCTCTTCCACAGCCGCCAGATGATCTGGAAGGCGGTGTAGGTCTTGCCGGTGCCGGTGGCCATGACCAGCAGCGCCCGGTTCTGGCCTCGGGCGACCGCCTCGACGGTGCGGTTGATGGCATTGAGTTGGTAGTAGCGCGGGGTCTTGGCTGGCGCGTAGTCGTGCTCGGTGACCTTGCGCACTTCGGGCGTCCAGCCCTTCCAGGCGCAGTAGCGTGCCCACAGCTCAGCGGGGGACGGGAAATCTTCGAGGGCCAGGTTGCGTTCGAGCACCCCGTCGGCCAGCGTTGCGTCGCGGAAAACGAAGCCATCGCCGTTGCTGGAGAAGCTGAAAGGAACGTCCAGCAGCTGGGCGTAGTTGATGGCCTGCGCCATGCCGGCGCCCATCGCGTGGTTGTTGTCCTTGGCTTCTACGACGGCCAGCGGAATGTTGGGCTTGAAGAACAGGGCGTCGTCGGCCCGGAGCACCGTCGAGGCATCACGCTTGGCCCGGCGGCCGCGGACGACCACGCGCCCGGCGCGCAGCGGGAACTCGCGGTAGACCTGCACCATCCCGTCCCACCCGGCCTGTTGCATGGCGGGCCGGATGAACTTGTCGCAGATGTCGCTTTCGCTGAGGGCCTTCTTGTTCATCCCCCTCCCAGGGAAGTGACGCGGCGATCTGGTTCGGCAGGCCGTTCCGGCTCACCGCGTACCGATCGACCTGCACCAGTCGTCAAACTCGTTGAGATCCCGCGTCGGTGCTCATGTGTACCGAGCGGAACCTCCGCACTGACTGTACGCGCAGGCAAAGCCGCGCTGAGGGGTGGCTCTTTGCACAGAGATCTCCCGCGCCGCGCCCGCCGCGCCCCACCCCATTGGTTGTCGGATTCGCCGTTACGGCGTAACGGGCCCCCGGCCGCCTGCAGCCCTTCTCTTCGGCTGTCCCTGAAACTGAGCCAGCGACCCGCTGCCGTCGGTGGATTCATCTGAGCGAATCTCTTGAATATCAATGGCTTGCATTACTTTGGTTCTGCCGTTACGCAGTAACGAGAGGCCATTTACTTGAGTCGTTTCGCTGATACGGTAGGCGCTGCTAAGTGCTTGTCGTCGTTACGGAAAAACGGTTTGCAGATAATTAAAAATCTTCTTGCATTGTCCTTTTGGGTATTACTAAACTTCAGCCAACGCGGACTTAAAGCGCATGTGCTGAAGGGCAAAACGGGCTTGAAGTTGCGGTGACGAAGGCGGCATTCCGGGCCACGTTCCGCATCAGCAAACTCAGTTTTTCGCTTCAAGCAGGTCAGACAGGTCGACTCGAACCACCCCCATCGCGCGGCACGCCCGCAAGAAGAAGGCGAACGAGAACCTGCCTCGATTCACCTTGTTGGTCAGGGCCTGCGTCGATTCCTTGGGCTCGCCAGCCTGGCGGCTCATGGCCTCGGCCAGCGACTTGTAGCTGAAGCCCTTGCGTGCCATCTCGGCTCGCAGGATCCGGGTGGCTTCAACGGCGAAGAGCTCGGGCTCTTGGCCGTTGAAGCTGGGTGGGGTTCGAGTTGGTAAGGCGGTCATCCTGAAAGGATACCTCCGATACCTTTTGTGAGTTGAATCGCATCACTATCGATGTTTTTAAGTTCTTTGTGGAAACGCCGACAAGAACTCTGACGCCCGGCAAGGTTGCATCGGTCGTCGCTGAAAGGAATGAGCCGATGACCACTGCCGCACAGCCCATCTCGCACCCGCCGTAAAGCGCCTCGTCAGCGCTGGGCACGTGCGCGGGAGCGCACCTGCCCTCCTTGATTGCTTTGGCCATGGCTCCTCAATGGGGGCCAGGGCGGAGCACACCCCAAAAGCAACGATGAGGACTACATGAACCAAGAAGTCGTGAAGCCAGGCTCGGGCTAGAGCCGATCCCGCACCACCTTCGCTTCCGAGCGAACAACGGGTCAGCGGCAACAGATGTCGTGGCCCACCCAGTCAATGACCGATGGCTGCCTTAAAGCAACAAGGTGGCCAGGGCGAACTCACGCCCAACGAAAGGAAAGACCCATGAACTACAGCCATGCAACTTCAGCCCTCGCCGCATTGGCAGAGGCCCGTGTCCAAGGGGGTGCGCAATGAATCCCCGGCACTTCCAGCCCTGGACCGCGCCGCCAGCGCTGCTGTCTCACGTCGACTCGATCTTCCGCCGTACTCAGATGCCGGTCCAGGGCCGCGAGTACGTGAAGCACACGATGAGCACCGGGCCCGCGCGGCCGGTACAGGCACACAACGGCGGCACCTGCGTGCGCCACTACAGCAACAAGATGGGCGCCACCATGATGCTGGAGAGCCGCCGCGGTGAAAGCGTCCTCGCCTGGATGCTGGAGTGCGCGTCGGACGTCTTGGCGTACTTCGCGCAGCCGACCTCGGTGGACCTCAGCATCCTGAGAGCCGATGGCAGCCGGGCTACACGCACTCGGTACACGCCGGACTTCATGGTGATCGGGGAACAGCGGATCTGCATGAAGGAGGTGCGCGACGGCGCCCGGTTCTATGCCGACAGCCAGAAGCATCCTGAGCGCTACTTCCGCGACCCGGATGGCACCTACCGCAACCTGCCTGCCGAGCAGCACTACAAGGCACTGGGCCTGGACTACGAGTTCCACGTGGTCAGCGAACTGCCGCACCGGCTCGTCGAAAACCTGCGATTCCTGGAGGACTACTACCGCGAGTCCTGCCCGCCGCTCACCGACGACCAGCGCAAGGCGGTCGTGGAGCGGGTCGAGTCGGATCGATGGGTACCGCTTCGAGCCCTGCTGAACGACGGGGTTCCTTCCGACTGGGTCTACAAGGCCATCGCCGAACGGGCTGTGCATGTGCCTCTGGAGACCATGCGGATCTCGGACACCGACAACGTCAAGCTCTTCATGGACGAAGCGACCGCACAGGTCCACGCGCAGATCGGTGCGCTGTCGGCGGAACCACCCCCCCCGATCCCGGGCACGCTGATGCTCCGCTCGGGTTCGATCCTGACCATCTACGACCGCGAGTACCACGTTCTCCTGGAGGGAGAGCGGGACGTGATGTTGAGGGACTCGCTCGGCACCGTGGTGACCAAGTCGGTCGACGAAATCCGCCTCCTGCATCAGCGTGGGGATGCCAAGGGGGAAGCGTTCCGACTGCACTCTGATCGGACCACGCTGTGGGCCGCGCCGCAGCACAAGATCGAGAAGGCGATGCGACGCCTTCGCGCCGTACGCGATCCCAACCAGACCGAGTTCTCGGAACGATCCATCGATCGCTTCAGGGCGCGCATTCAAGGCGCAGCCAACGACATCGAGGCAGTCGAACTGCTCATCGACGATGAGGACAAGCGCGGAAACAAGAAGCCGCGGTTCTCGGAAGTCCACGAGGAGCTGATCCAGAAGGCCATCGAGAACCACTACAACACCGGAGATCTGCCGACGGCCAAGGGCGCCTACGAGAAGTACGTCAAGACGCTGGAAGGCGTCACAGAACCTGGCGGTGCGGCGATCGAGCCGGTTTCGATCCAGACGTTCAGCAGGCGGTGCAAACAACGCACCTGCGTGCGGGCGCGTGAAGGGAAGCGCGCTGCCTACCAGCAAGCGCGCATCGTGCCCCTGCTGAGCAACGAGCATGTCGCTCATGGCCTGCGGCCGCATGACGTGCTCTACGTCGACCACACCATCGCCGACATCGAGACGGTCAGCCCGCAAGCCAAGCCGCTCAGAAAGCCGACCCTCACGATGGCCATCGACGGCTGCACGCGCCAAGTGCGGGCGTTCGTGGTCATGTACGAGCCCGCGTCGGCCAAGTTGGTGATGCTGCTGCTCCGCGCCTACATCGCCAAGTACAACAGGGTGCCGCGGGTCATCGTGGTGGACAACGGCAAAGAGTTCCACAGCCACGAGTTCGAGTTTCTCTGCCGTACCTATGGCATCGAGATCCGCTATCGCGCTCCGGGTCAACCTCGCGGCGGTGCATTGATCGAGCGCAGCTTTGGCGCTGTCACCGAGGAAGTGCTGGCAGAGCTGGAGGGCAACTCGCGGTCCATGAAGACCAGCACCCGGCTGCGGACCGGCGACATGCTGCCCACAAACCGGGCCTGCTGGACGCTGACAGCGGTGCATGGCGCCATCGCGAAGTTCCTGTTCGAGGAGCACCCCAACCGCGTGCACCCCGAGCTGGGAATGACACCCAACGAGTACGAGGAGCGGCGCACGGCAGAGACCGGCGCGCGCGAGCACATGGTGGTCCGCCTCGATGAGAACGCCATGCTGCTCACCTCGCCACACCCACAGCGCAAGGCTAAACGCGTGGTGACTCGCGGCCGGGGTGTGAACGTGTACGGCGTCTACTACCAGCACCCGGCCTTCCAGAACGTACGTCCGAAGACCTCCGTCGAAGTACGGATCGAGTGGTGGAACGCCAGCGTGGTCTACGTCCATGTTGGTGGCCGCTGGGTCACAGCGGTCGGGACCTCAGCGCGCTTTCTGTCCGAGCGCGGCAATCATGAAGTCGAGATGGCCTATCGCGCCCACAGCAAGCAAGCCCGAGAGGATGCACGCAAGGACGGCAAGGCGCGGGCAGGAAAGTCGTTCCGGTCCGTCAAGCTGCTGCCAGAGCACTTCGATCCGCTGATCGCCATGCAGCAAGTCGAGGTGAAAAGGCTCTATGAGGCCCAGGGCGCCATCGGGGCGACTGCCATGGCCATGCCTCGCGCGGCAGCGGCGAACGACAGTCCTTCTCCATCGGCGGCCGCGGTACCTACCAGTCCGACTGCAAAGCCGGATCAGCTCGATGACACGGCCCAGCCCTCGGATGAAGCATCTCTCGCCAGCGCCAATCTGGACGCGCTCCCGGTGGGCCAGTCGGCGAATGATCCGACCGACGATCTCTCAGATGAAGACGATGAACCCGTTTTTCGCATCACGGGCGCGACGCTGGGTCTGCGCTGAGCACCGCAACACATCTCAATTCAAGGAAATCACATGAACACGGACCCCGCATCTACCTGCGACAACAACTCCACCCCCAAGCCGAAGCCGACGCCGAGTGCGACTCAAGCCGCTCCCGAACGCATGACCCGTGAGGACGTGATCACCTGGCCGGCAGCAGATCGACTCCGCTGGTTCTCTTCCCTCACCTACCCGCACCCCAATCTTCTGAGGACGGTCGAGCACCTGCACGAACTGATGGAGCCAGGAAACGACATCAAGGTCATCGCCCTGATCGGCCCCACTGGCATCGGCAAGACCACGCTGATCGACAAGTGCCTGCACAGTCTGGTTCAGCGGTTCGCGCCCGTGCGCCTCCCACATGAAGTCCCGGTGGCGATGGTGTCTGCGCCTGCCAACGGCGAGCGATCGCTGTCTTGGCGGACCATGTATCGACGCATGCAAACCGCGTGCGGTGGGGTCCTTCTGGACCAGCAGCGCAAGGCCGAGGTCACGAACGACGAACTGACCGCCGTCCGCGCCGATCGGATCGGCCTTGCCCAGCGCCGCGAGTTCCTGGAGGCCGAAGTCCGTCATCGCCGTGTTCGACTGCTCGGCATCGACGAGTCGCATCACCTGCTGCGGTTCGGTGCCAGCGACGCGATGATGGACACGCTCAAGAGCCTGGCAGACATCCAGGCTGAGACCAAGCTCATGCTGGTCGGCACCTATCAGATCGCGCCGCTCCTGACGACGTATGGCCAACTCGCTCGGCGTAGCGCGATCCTTCACTACAAGCGCTACCACCTGTCTGCGCAACCCAAGGACGACAGTCCAACAGAAGACGAGGCAGCGTTCCGCGAGGTACTGAAGAACGTCGAGGAAGACTGGCCCTGCGAGGAAGTTCCGAATCTTCAGGCGGCGTGGCAGTTCGTGATGCGCGCGTCACTCGGCTCCGTGGGCCTGATGAAGATGCAAGTCACGCAGCTCGCTGCGCTGCAGTTGGCGCATAAGTCGGAGCGAGTCCGCAAGCAAGATGTTCGGCGTGCGTTCAAGCCGCCGAAGATGCTCGACCAGATCGAGGCGGAGATGGTGGACGGCGAGGAGTCTCTGCGCGGAGCGTGCTACGGCGAGGCTGACCTGGATGATCCCGGTGTTGCTGCGCTCTGGACACCGAAGCGGGGGCAGCGCCGTGCGTGATCTAGCCAACGCGAGCCGCCTCTGGCGAGAGGCGGACGGGCCCGTGGTTCCGGCCACGCCGCTGTACGGCATTCCTCCGCGCGGCGCAGGGACGGGGGAAGTGGAATCCCTCTTCAGCCATCTGCTGACGTTGAGCTACGAGCAGCGCCTGTCGCCCAGGCAGGTCGTATCGCATGTGCTGCCCGGCGTGGAGGAGAAGCTGGGTGTGCTGGCGACGTGTCCCAGTCACAAGGTGGGATGGGCCTGGGACAGGCATGCCGGCAAGGAGATGGTCGGCATGCATGAGTCTGCCGCTCGATGGGTTCGAGTGATGGAGGCAGCCACGGGCCTCACTGGATTGCGATTCAGCACACTGCTTCCCCTGGAGCTTCTGACAACGGGCAACCTCATCACCAGCGAGGAGAGGGTCTGTCTCGACTGCCTCGCTGCCGACAAGGCCAGCGGGGAGAAGCCGTACGGGCGACTGCTGTGGCGCCTGCGGCCCGTGACCTGCTGCCCGCTGCATCGGAAGCGGCTGCTGGCGCCCGTGTGCGGCCGCACTGGGCGAGCGGCTGCGGCGGACTACGGGCGGGTCAAGCTCAGCGGCGTCTGTGCGAGCTGTGGCTCGATAGGCCATCGCTGCAGCAAACAGGAGCCAGGGGACGCTGGTCCTGATGAGGTGTGGCGCGCAGAGCAGTGTCTTCGGGTCCTGGCCGCGCTTCCGTCCATCGAGCGCTCTGGCCCTGCGCCCGTCCGAACCGCGGTACGGGCGCTGTGCTCAGGGCGGGGGGCCGTGAGCAGCCTCGCGTTTCGGGCCGGGGCGCCGAAGTCGGTTCTGACGCAATGGCTGAAGAACGAGGAGTGGCGCCTCAGCTTCGAGCAGCTGCTCGACATCTGCGCTGTGGAAGAGGTGGATCTTGCAGAACTTCTGCAGGGACGTGTGGTGGCATCGCCCGGTGCGGCCGGGCTGGCGCCATCGCGGGTCAGGCGCCGTCGCGATCCTGTAGACCACGAGGCGATTCGGTCTGCGCTGGCTCTGGCAGTGACTGAGGAGCGTTCGGTGACAGACGTGGCTAGAGCACTGCGCGTCGACTTGGCCACTTTGGCCAAGCATCGAGACCTGTATGTGCCCGTGCGCGAAGCCACCGCCCGCCGGAATGCCGCAGCGGAGGAGGCCCGGCACCTGGCGGCCATCCAGAAGGTCGAGACCATGGCGTCCCATCTCGCCGAACGCGGCAAGCGTCTCACCCACCGCAACGCGTTGCGCGAGGGCGCCAATCGCTTCGCGCCCAGCAGCGTCGAGTCGGTGGTGCTCAGTGTGATGCGAACTGCGCTCGGTGGTCGGAAGGCCAATGGCCCCGCCGTGGCGGCCAGGTTGGGTCCGCGCTACCTGCAGCGGATCAGCGAAGCGGCGGGCAGGCTGCGGCCTGAGATCGGCGAGGCCCAGATTCCCCTGCCACTCCAGGCCGACTGATCGCCAACCCGGCGCCGAGCCGGAAGAAAAAAGCCGCTCAGGGCAGATGCCCTCAGCGGCTTTTTCATGGGTGGCGGGCTGGGAGTCTGGCGCGGGGCCACGCTAAAGCACTTCCTGGCGCCGCTTGGCATCAAGCAATAGCTGGCAGAACCGCCATGTATTGCTTTACTCCACAGGTCTGTGCCGAGCCCAGGCGCGTGTAGAAGTGGTGCGACCGGCAAGAATCGAACTTGCGACTAAGCCTTCGGAGGGCCCAATGATATCCACTTCACCACGGTCGCAGCGAACCGCGCATTCTAGCGCTGCCGGGCATACAGTCTGCAAGGTGGCCTGGGCGCGGTGGTGGGCCTGCCTATAATCCGCCGGTTTTGTGTCGAACCCCGGGCCTTTAAAAAGCCCCACCCAGAGCAGCGAATGAACGACTCCCACGACCCCGCTCACGACGGCCCTCACGAAGGGCCCATCAAGACCCCGAAGCAGCTGGTCGCTGCGGTGGTTGCGTCGTTCATCATTCCCATCGTCGTGATCGTGCTGCTCGCCAACTACGTCGTCTTCGGCGACAAGCCGGGCGCTGGCAGCGACGGCATGAGCGCTGAATCCATTGCCAGCCGCCTGCAGCCCGTCGGTCAGGTCGAATTGCGCGACGCTTCGGCCCCGCGCCTGCTGCGCACGGGCGATGTCGTCTACCAGGCGCAGTGCGCTGCCTGCCACAACTCTGGCGCGGCCGGTGCGCCCAAGCTCGACGACCCGGCCGCCTGGGCGCCGCGCATCCAGACCGGCTACGAAGCCCTGCTGAATTCTTCACTGAAGGGCAAGGGGGCCATGGGCGCCCAGGGCGGTGGCGAATACAGCGACCTGGAAATCGGCCGTGCGGTGGTGTACATGGCCAACAAGGCCGGCGCCAGCTTCCCTGAACCCCAGGCACCCGCCGCTGCCGCTTCGGCTCCCGAAGCCGCCGCCAGCGCACCGAAGTAGGCACTGCGCCACAAGGGCGCAGCATCCAGCGGGCCACATCGGGCGTACAGCCCCTGTGGCCCGTTTGTTTTCACCCCGTCGCTGGCGCAGGCCGCGGTTGCAGGCAGTAGCCGAAACGCTGCGGCATGCCCGCGAACCGAAGTGTCTGCGGCTGCAGCCAGGCGCCGGCTTCGATGGCTTCGGCCGCCAGCCCGGTGTCCAGGGTGTGGACCAGGCCCAGGCCCAGGGTCGTGTGCACGAACAGGCGGCCGGCCTCGTCCAGCCAGGTCGTGCCCCGTTCGGCGCGCACACCGGTGTGCGACAGCAGCGGCCAGCCGGGTTCGGCCTGCACCCGCCACACCCAGGGTGCGGCTTCCAGGTCGACGAACACGCGTTGCGGCCCGTTCTGGAAGTACCAGGCACCGCTGGCGTCGGCCAGGTAGTTGCGTTCGATGAAGGCGCGCAGCTTGTCGTGGTCGATGCGGCTGCCCTTCACCTGCGGAAAGGGCCCGGCGGCCTGGGCCCGGTCGTCGCGCATGTACCAGTTGCCGCGCGCGTCCAGTGCCAGCCAGCCGTGGCAGTGCGGCACGTTCGGCCACTTCTGCATGGCCTGCAGCACGATGTCGTCCATGGCGGCAGTGTCGCGCGGCTAGCCGTGTTCGGCCAGCCAGTCGGCCACGGCCACGGGCATGGCCAGGGTATGGCCGGGAAAGCCGCCCGCCGGAAAGCCGACATGGCCGCCCTGCGCCGGCTGCCACAGCGTGACGAAGCGCCCCACGTCCGGCGGCCGGGGCAGGTGCGAAGCCGGCACGAAGGGGTCGTTGCGGGCGTTCAGCACCAGTGCAGGAATGCGCACCCGCGCCAGGTGGGGCTGGGCCGATGCGCGCTGCCAGTAGTCGGGGGTGTCGCGAAAACCGTGCAGCGGGGCGGTGAAGACGTTGTCGAACTCGAACAGGGTGCGCGCCGCGGCCAGTTTTTCCCGGTCGAACAGGCCGGGGTGCTGCTGCCACTTGGCCAGCGCCTTGGGTTTCATCGTGGCCAGGAACATGCGCGAATACACGGCCCAGTTGAAGCCGCTGTCGATGGCGCGGCCGGCCGCGGCCAGGTCGATGGGCGAACACACCGTGGCCACTGCGCCGGCCACGGCGGCTGCGCTGTCGCCGGCTTCCTGGGTCCAGCGCAGCAGCGCGTTGCCGCCCAGCGAAATGCCCACCACCAGCAGCGGCGCCGCAGACCGTGCGCGCAGGCGCTGCAGCACCCAGCCGATTTCCTCGAAGTCGCCGGAGTGGTAGGCGCGGGGTGCGCGGTTCAGTTCACCCGAACAACCGCGGAAGTGCGGCACCGCATAGGCCCAGCCGCGCTGCCGCGCGACGCTGGCGAAAGCCTGTGCGTACTGGCTGCCCGAAGTGCCCTCCAGCCCGTGGAACAGCACCAGCTGGCGCTGCGGCGGCGCGGCGCCGGCCAGGGGCAGGCTGTGGTCGACGTCGATGAAGTCGCCGTCAGGTGTGTCCCAGCGTTCGCGCCGCCACTGCAGTGCCGGGCCGGGCAGGTGCGGGCGTGACAGCCGCGCTGCCCACAGGGTCTGCAGGTTGCCGCCCGGCAGCCAGGCTGGCGGCCGGTAGCTTTGCCCGAACGACGGGCCTGGGTCGCGCAGGCTCACTAGTGCAGCGTGGACGGCGCGTCCGGGCCCAGGGTGGGTGCCATTGGCGCGGCCGGGCTGGCATGGTGGGCCGCCAGCTGCCAGCCCAGGGCACCCTTGACATAGACGTTGGTGGCCAGCGCCCAGGCCGTCTGCACGCCGTCGGGGGTGGTCACGCTGATGCGTTCAACCAGGTGGTGTACCGCGCCGCCCAGCCAGTGCAGCCGGTGCACCTGCTCGGGCTGGACCGGAATGCCGCCGTTGGCGAAGATGGCTTCGAAGCTGGCGCGGATGGCGGCCAGCCCCACCACGCGCGGGCCGCCGGGGTGCACGCACATCACCTCGTCGTCGTCGGCCCACAGCGACATCAGCAGTTCCAGGTCGCCGCGCTGCAGGGCTTCGTACAGGCGGGCTTCCAGCTCGTCTGGCGTGCTGGCCAGGCCGGCCGGTGGTGGCACGGGCGCCATGTTTCAGCGGAACACCACGGACTTGTGGCCGTTCACCATCACCCGGTGTTCGACATGCCACCGCACCGCGCGTGCCAGCACCATGCATTCGATGTCGCGGCCCACCGCGGTGAAGTCTTCGGCCGACAGCGTGTGGTCCACGCGCTGCACGTCCTGTTCGATGATGGGGCCTTCGTCCAGGTCGGCGGTGACGTAGTGGGCGGTGGCGCCGATGAGCTTGACCCCGCGCGCATGCGCCTGGAAGTAAGGCCGCGCGCCCTTGAAGCTGGGCAGGAAGCTGTGGTGTATGTTGATGGCCCGGCCGGCCAGGGCGCGGCAGAACTCGGGGCTCAGGATCTGCATGTAGCGCGCCAGCACCACCAGGTCGATGGCTTCGCGTTCGATCAGGGCTTCGACCTGGCTTTCCTGGGCCCGCTTCACCTCGGCGCTGCTGCCGCCGGCCAGCGGCAGGTGATGGAAAGGAATGCCGTAGCTGCCGGCCAGGTCTTCATAGGTGCGGTGGTTGCTGACGATGGCCGCCACGTCCACCGCCAGCGAGCCGCTCTTCCAGCGGAACAGAAGGTCGTTCAGGCAGTGGCCGTGCTGGCTGACCATCAGCAGCACGCGAGCCCGCCGGGCCAGCGCGTGCAGGTGCAGCGTCATGCCGAACTGCTGGCGGGTGTGTTCGAACAGCGTCTGCAGCCGGGGCACCTCGGCCAGCTGCGGCGGTGCTTCGAAATGCACGCGCATGAAGAACAATCCCGTGGCGTGTTCGCCGTGCAGGTCGCCGAATTGCTGCGAATCGATGATGTTGCAGCCGGCCTGGTACAGCAGGCCGGAAACGGCGTGCACGATGCCCTTGGCGTCGCGGCATGCCAGCGTGAGGATGAATTCTTGTTCAGTAGCCATAGTCACGATTCTAGGGACCGCCCATGAAAACCGATGAACAGGACTGGCCAGAGCGCACCCGCGAACTGTCCGGCCTGCTGGCGCGCGCCGGCCTGGGCGATCGCGCCGCCTTCGCGCAGCTGTACGAACGCACCAGCGGCCACCTGCTCGCGGTGGTGCTGCGCATCCAGCGCAACCGTGCCCAGGCCGAAGAACTGCTGCAGGAAGTGTATGTTTCGGTCTGGAAGGCGGCCTCGTCCTTCGACGCCGCGCGCAGCCAGCCGCTGACCTGGCTGACCCATATCGCCCGCAACCGCGCCATCGACAGCCTGCGCCGCGCCGGCGCCCAGCCGAAGCTGGAGAGCAGCACCCGCGACGAGGACGACGACCGCCCCGACCCCGCCGAAGCCCTGGCCGACGACCGGCCCGGCCCGCTGGAACTGCTGGGCCTTGCCAGCGAAGCGCGCGAACTGAAGCACTGCATGGACGACCTGAGCCCGCCGCAGCGCCAGAGCGTGGCGCTGGCTTTCTTCGACGGCCTGTCGCACGCCGAGGTGGCCAGCCACCTGAAGCAGCCCCTGGGCACCGTGAAGAGCTGGGTGCGTCGCGCGCTGCAGACCTTGAAGAACTGCCTGGAACGCGCCGTGGTTCGCGACAATGAAGGGGTGCAGTAACCATGGACTACGGACGCCCCTCTCTCGCCGACGCCCTGGCCGCGCAATACGTGGCCGGCACCCTGCGCGGCGCCGCCCGCAGGCGCTTCGAGAACCTGCTGCCCAGCCACCCGGCGCTGCAGCATGCCGTGCGCGAATGGCAGGGCCGCCTGATGCCGCTGACGGCGGTGCTGCCGCCCGAGCCGCCTTCGCCAGAGGTCTGGAAGGGCATCGAAGCCCGCTTGTGGCCGGCCGCCCCGGCGCCAGCGCGCGTGGTGCCCGCTGCCAGCCCGGGCGGCTGGCAACGCCTGGCCTGGTGGCGCGGCCTGGCGGGTTTCGCCAGCATCGCCGCGCTCACCCTGGGCGTGCTGCTGGCCAACCCGCCGCCACCGGTGGCGCCAGTGGTGGTGGTGCTGCAGGCCACGGGAAACGACAGCACCGTTGGCGGCAGCATGGTGGCCAGCTTCAGCGGCGACGGCCGGGCCGTCACCGCGCGTACGCTGACACCGGTGTCGATGGGTCAGGACAAGGTGCTGCAGCTGTGGTGGGCCACCGTCGACGGCCCGCCGCAGTCGCTGGGGCTGATCAGGCCCGACGGCGTCACCGTGCTGCCCAAAGACCTGCTGCCCGGCGGGCTGAAGGGCAGCCAGCTCGACCACATGGCCGTCAGCGTGGAGCCCCCGGGCGGCTCGCCGACGGGCAAACCCACCGGGCCGGTGGTGTTCTACGGCAAGTTGTAGCCGCCGCTGAGGGGTTTGGCCCCGGCATCGCGTTTCTTCCTGCACCACCAGCAGGAGCCGAGCGATGCCCAGGGCAGAGACACTGACACGGATACCGACAGACAGGTCGTGGATGCGGCAGGCCCGCCGCGCCTGGGCGCGCGGGGCCTGGCGTGCCCTGGGGGCGCTGGTCCTGCTGGGCGGCCTGGCGGCCAGCCCGGCCGCGGCCGCGGGGCTGGCGTCGTGTGTCCAGAAGTGCCAGGACGAGTGCAACGAAGAAGCCAAGAACTGCGTGAAGGCGGTGCAGAAGCTCTGCAAGCTGCATCCTGCCTTGGGCCAGGTCTGCCGCACGGTCTACGTCCAGAACTGCAGATCCTCGGGCACCTACTGCCGCCTGGTGAACTGCGGGCTCATCACCAGCTGCGACCCGCCGCGCGAGCCCGACCCCGACGACGCCGGCGGCGGCAAGTCCAGGGGCGAGCCTCACCTCTACACCTTCGACGGCCT
Source organism: Burkholderiales bacterium Ga0077543 (assembly GCA_001464055.1). Lineage (GTDB taxonomy): Bacteria > Pseudomonadota > Gammaproteobacteria > Burkholderiales > Burkholderiaceae_C > Rubrivivax. The sequence continues at coordinate 43,084 of LNET01000093.1, read as the reverse complement.
GGCCTACGGCCTGCAGGCGGCCGGCGAATTCGTGCTGGCGCAATCGCCCGCTGGCGACTTCGTGGTGCAGGCCCGGCAGGAGCCCTTCGTCGGTTCGCGCTCGGTCTCGGCCAACACCGCCTTCGCCTTGCGCGTGGGTGCCGACCGCGTCGGGCTGTACGCCAGCGCGCCGGAGGGCGTGCGCGTCAACGGCCAGCTTCGGCGGGTGGCCGTGGCCGAAACCCTGGACCTGCCCGGTGGCGGGCAGGTGGCCCGCCTGGGCGAAGGCGACTACACCGTCAGCTGGCCCCGCGCCGTGGGCGGCGAAGTGCGCGTGGCGCTCGGGGTCTGGAGCGACATCGACGTGCGCCCGCCGGCGCGGCTGAAGGGCGGCCTCGTCGGGCTGCTGGGCAACTTCAACGGCCGCCGCGACGACGACCTGCAGGTGCGCCCCGGCACCACCCCGGCGCTGAGCTGGCGCCCGGACCAGGGGCCGATCGGCATCGACGAGCTCTACGGTGTCTTCGCGCGCAGCTGGCGCGTGAGTGCCGAGGAGTCGCTGTTCGACTACGGGCCAGGCGAATCGGCCGCGGGCTTTGCGCTGCCGGGCTTTCCCGAGCGCCACCTGAGCCTGGCCGACCTGCCGGCCGACCGGCGCGCCGCCGCCCAGGCCCACTGCCGCGGCGTGGGCGTGGCGCCTGGGCCGGCGCTGGACGACTGCACCTTCGACGTGGCCCTGACCGGCAACAACGCGCTGGCCAGCGCCTTCCGCGGCCTGGGCCAGCTGGAGGCGCTGGCCGTGGCGTCGCCGATCTATCTGGACGGCTGGCGCCAGCAGGGCAAGCCTGGCAACGGCCGCTGGACGGTGGCGCCCGATGGCCGTTCGGTGAGCCAGTCCGTCAATGGCGACCCCAGCTTCTTCATCGGGCCGCGCGATCTCATCGACGTGACGATCCGCGGCCAGATCCAGATCGCCGAGGCCGGCGACGACGACCTGGTCGGCTTCGTGCTGGGCTGGCGCGGCCCGGCCGCCGAGGGGATGGACGCCGACTTCGTGCTGCTCGACTGGAAGCGCGGCGACCAGTCGAGCGACGGCCATGAACTGCAGGCCGGGCTGCGGCTGGCGCGCTTCCAGGGCCGTGTGGACGACGAGCTGGCCGCGTACTGGGGCATGGTCGACGGCCCGGCGGTGAAGCGCCTGGCCACCAACCTGGGCCCGGACAAGGGCTGGAAGGTCGACACCGCCCACCGCTTCGAGGCGCGCTACGGCCGCGAACGGCTGCAGGTCTTCATCGACGGCGTGAAGGTCTTCGACGTGAAGGAACGCTTCGAGCCCGGGCGTTTCGGCTTCTACAACTACTCGCAGGAGGCGGTGGTGTATTCAGGCTTCGAACTCATCGAGGGGGTGCAGTTTGACTGAGCATGCATCGTCGCGCCGCACCCTGGTGGCGGCGCTGCCCGCCGCGGCGCTGAGCTACGGCCTGGCCGTGGTGGTGTCCTGGCACTTGCTGGCGGCCGCGCGTGGCGGCTCGGCCCGGCCCTCGGCCGAACTGGCCTGGCTGGCCCTGCAGGACCTGCCGCAGCGCTGGGCCTGGGGCCTGCTGCTGCTGCTGGCCCATGGGCTGCTGGCGCTGCCGGCCGCCCGCCTGTGCCGCCGGGCAGGCTGGGCCGCATGGGGTGTGTACCCGCTGGCCGGGCTGGCGGCGCTGGCGCTGGCCCTGTGGGGGCCGGCGGCGGCCTTCGGCCCCGCGCCCTTGCCCGGCGCGGACAGCTGGCCGGGTGCGGCGCTGTATCTGGCGGCGGGGCTGCTGGGCGGGCTGGCGTGGGCGGCGTTGGCGCGGCGGACCGGCTCCGAGGGTGCGCCGCCGCGCTGACGCGGCCGGTCCCCGGGTGCCGCCCGCCGTGGCGGCGCGCCTCTATCCTCGGTGCATGCTGAAGGATGTGTCGCTTTCCGCCGTCGTGGCGGGTTTCGTGGCCGTGCTGGTGGGTTTCACCAGCTCGGTGGTCATCGTCTTCCAGGCCGCGGCGGCGCTGGGCGCCACGCCGGCGCAGACCACGTCCTGGGTCTGGGCTCTGGGCCTGGGCATGGGGCTCACGAGCCTGGGCCTGAGCCTGCGCTACCGCATGCCGGTGCTCACCGCCTGGTCCACGCCGGGCGCGGCGCTGCTGGTCACGGCCGGCAGTGGCGTGGGCATGGCCGAAGCGGTGGGTGCGTTCATGGTGTGTGCCCTGCTCATCACGCTGGCCGGGGCCACCGGCTGGTTCGCACGGGTGATGGACCGCATTCCGCAGCCGCTGGCCGCAGCCCTGCTGGCCGGCGTGCTGGCGCGGTTTGCCTTCGACGCCTTCACGTCGCTGCAGAGCGAGTTTGCCCTGGTGTTCGTGATGTTCCTGGCCTACCTGGCCGGGCGCCGGCTGTGGCCGCGTTATGCCGTGCCAGGGGTGCTGCTGGCCGGGTTGGCGGTGGCGGCCTTGCAGGGCCAGCTGAACTTCGACGCCGTGCAGTGGCAATGGGCCGCGCCGGTGTTCACGATGCCTTCGTTCAGCCTGGCCGCCACCATCGGCATCGCCTTGCCGCTGTTCGTGGTGACCATGGCCTCGCAGAACCTGCCCGGCGTGGCCGCGCAGCGCGCCGCCGGCTACGACGTGCCGGTGTCGCCGGCGATTGCCACCACCGGGCTGGCAACGCTGGTGCTGGCGCCCTTCGGCGCCTATGCGCTGAACCTGGCGGCCATCACCGCGGCCATCTGCATGGGACGCGAGGCGCACGAAGACCCGGCCCGGCGCTGGGTGGCCGCGGCGGCGGCGGGTGTTTTCTACATCGTGCTGGGGCTGCTGGGCGGCGCCGTGGTCGGCCTGATCGCGGCATTTCCGGCGCCGCTGGTGCTGGCGGTGGCGGGCTTCGCGCTGCTGGGCACCATCGGCGGCGGGCTGGCCACGGCGATGAAGGACGAGGGCGCGCGCGAAGCCGCGCTCGTCACCTTTCTCGTCACTGCCAGCGGCCTGAGCCTGGCCGGGGTGGGCGCGGCCTTCTGGGGCGTGGTGGCCGGTGCGCTGACGCTGTTCGTGCAGCGCTGGCGGGCTTGAGGGCTGCGCCGGCCGCCCGAAGCCGCTGCCACCGGCGCTGTGCAACACTGCCGGCGCCTTCAGCCCGGCGCACCGCGCCCCTGCCCCATGAAACTGCTCTTCGTTGCCGACCCACTGGCCTCGTTCAAGACCCACAAGGACTCCACCTTCGCGATGATGCGCGAGGCCGCCTCGCGCGGCCACACGCTGATGGCCTGCGAACCCAAGGACATCCGCTGGCAGCGCGGTGAACCCGTCACCGCCTTCGTGCGCGACATCACGCTCACCGGCCGCCCCGGCAACGGCCACAGCGAAGACTGGTTCAGCGCGGCGCAGCAGCCGCCCGACGAACGCCCGCAAGCGCTGCGGGACGTCGACGCCGTGCTGATGCGCAAGGACCCGCCGTTCGACAGCGAGTACTTCTACGCCACCCACCTGCTGGGCCAGGCCGAACGCGAAGGGGCCAAGGTCTTCAATCGCGCCAGCGCGCTGCGCGACCACCCCGAGAAGCTCGCCATCATGGAGTTCCCGCAGTTCATCGGCCCGACCCTGGTGACGCGCGACGCTTCCGACATCCGGCGCTTCCACGCCGAACACCACGACATCATCTGCAAGCCGCTGGACGGCATGGGCGGCATGGGCATCTTCCGCGTCGGCCCCGACGCGCTGAACCTGGGCAGCATCATCGAGACCCTGAACAAGCATGGCGCCGAGACCGTGATGGTGCAGAAGTACCTGCCCGAGATCACCCAGGGCGACAAGCGCGTGCTCATCATCGGCGGCGAACCCGTGCCCTTCGTGCTGGCGCGCATTCCGCAGGGCACCGAGATCCGCGGCAACATGGCCGCCGGTGGCAAGGGCGTGGCCCAGCCGCTGAACGAACACGACGCGCAGGTGGCGCGCAGCATCGGCACGGTGCTGGCCGCGCGCGGTTTGATGCTGATCGGCCTGGACATCATCGGCCGCTGCGTCACCGAGATCAACGTCACCAGTCCGACCGGCTTCCAGGAAATCACCCAGCAAAGCGGCTACGACGTCGCCAAGCGCTTCATCGACGTGCTGGAAGGGGCCCTGGCATGAGCAGCAAGCCCGCGGCCGCCCGAGCGCCCACGCGTGCCCAGGCGCGACAACTCGAACAACTGCGCGCCCGCTTGCTGGCGTCCACGCACTGGGACGCCGAATACGCCGGCAGCCTGAGCAACCACCTGCCGATGGCGCTGGCCGCGCTGCACCGCCTGGGCGCCAGCGACAAACGCCTGGCCGATTACACCGAGCGCTACACGCCGCGCCTGCACCCGGCGCCGGCCATCGAAACCTGGCCTGCTGGCGACCCCTGGCGCGACCGTTTCGGCGACCCGCATGCCTGGCCCATCTACCGCAGCCTGTTCCGCCAATGGCTGTCGCACGAAGGCATTGCCGACGTGCTGCAGCAGGTCCTTCCGCCGCTGGTGCAGGGCTGCGGCGCGGCGGCCTTCCACGGCATGATCCGCGTGGCCTACGCTTTCGAGGCCGTGGCCCCGGAAGCCTTGGCCGACGGCCTGGCCTACTGGGCCTGCCGCTGGATGGACCTGGGGCCCGCCCAGGATGTGCCGGCGGGCACGGCGCCGGTGCGCGACCCGGGCAAGCTGCTGCCCGCGCTGGCTGCCCTGGCGCCCAGCCACGCCCCCCTCATCGCGCTGCGCATGTTCGATGCGGCACAGCTGCGCGGCTTCGACGCCGCCGTGGCGCCTTTGAAGATCGACGAAGACACGCTGCCGCGCCTGGCCCGGCTGGCGGCGCAGCGTTACGCCCGCAGTGGCAACTTCACGGTTTTGCATCTCGTCACCAGCGCCCATGCACTGCGCGTGCTGCTGCCCTTCATCGACGACGGTGCGCCGGCCGTGGCCGCCTATTGGCGCGCCTATGCCGCCGGCGTGGTGGCGGCGCGCGAAGTTCCGGGCCGCGCGGCGGCCTTGCTGGACTGGCCGGTGCTGCAGCAGGCTGCCGTGGCCAGCGACGACGACCACCTGGTCAAGCTGGTCGACGCCTGCCGGCAGGAGCAGGCGGCCCACGGCGGTGCGCCCGACTGGCAGCGCGCGGCCAGCCGTGCCGTTCAGGATGCCGGCCGCCGCGGCGGTGCCACGCGGGCGGTGAAGGAGCCGGCCTGCTGAAAGCGGCCCGGTCGCCGACAATCCGGCGATGGCCCTTCTCACACTCAGCAATGCCCACCTCGCTTTCGGCCATGTGCCCCTGCTCGACGGCGCCGGCCTGTCCATCGACACCGGCGAGCGCCTGGCGCTCATCGGCCGCAACGGCACCGGCAAGTCCAGCCTGCTGAAGATCCTGGCCGGGCTGGACAAGCCCGACGACGGGGTGCTGCAGCTGCAGACCGGCCTGCGTCGCGTCTACGTGGCGCAGGAACCCCTGTTCGAGCCCGGCATCAGCGTCTTCGACGCCGTGGGTGAAGGCGTGGCCGAAGCGCGCGAGCTGCGCGCCCGCTACGAAGCGCACGACAGCAGCGAAGACCTGGACGCGCTGCAGACGCGCATCGAAGCGCTGGACGGCTGGACCTGGGAGCAGCGTGTCGACCAGGCCCTGCAGCGCCTGCACCTGGACGCCGAAGCCCGGGTCGAGTCGCTGTCCGGCGGCACGAAAAAGCGCGTGGCGCTGGCCCGCGCACTGGTGGCCAGCCCCGAACTGCTGCTGCTGGACGAGCCCACCAACCACCTGGACATCGACGCCATCGAATGGCTGCAGGACCTGCTGAACGACTGGCGCGGCGCGCTGGTGCTGGTGTCGCACGACCGCGCCTTCGTCGACGCCGTGGCCACCCGCATCGTCGAGCTCGACCGCGGGCAGCTGCGCAGCTACCCCGGCAAGTTCCCGGCCTTCGAAGCCGCCAAGCAGCGCGAGATCGAGAACGAAGCCCTGGCCGCGGCGCGCGCTGACAAGCTGCTGGCGCAGGAAGAGGTGTGGGTGCGCAAGGGCGTGGAGGCGCGCCGCACGCGCAGCGTGGGCCGCATCGCCCGGCTGCAGGTGCTGCGCGCGCAGCGCGTGGCACGGCGTGAACAGCTGGGCGCGGTGCGGCTGGAGCTCGACGCCGGCCTGCCGCCGGGCAAGATCGTGGCCGAGCTGAAGGACGTGGGCATGCGCTTCGGCGACAAATTGCTCGTCGACAAGTTCAGCGCCACCATCCTGCGCGGTGACAAGGTCGGCCTGATCGGCCCGAACGGCGCGGGCAAGACCACGCTGCTGAAATTGATCCTGGGCGAACTGCAGCCCACCAGCGGCAGCGTGCGCCAGGGCACGCGGCTGCAGGTGGCGTATTTCGACCAGATGCGCGCCGGCCTGAACCTGGACGCCACCCTGGTGGACACCATCAGCCCCGGCAGCGAGTGGATCGAGACCGGTACCTCGCGCAAGCACGTGATGAGCTACCTGACCGACTTCCTGTTCTCGCCGGCGCGTGCCAATTCGCCTGTGCGCACGCTGTCGGGCGGTGAACGCAACCGGCTGCTGCTGGCGCGACTGTTTGCGCTGCCGGCCAACGTGCTGGTGCTGGACGAGCCCACCAACGACCTGGACATCGAAACGCTGGAGTTGCTGGAAGAACTGCTGCAAAGCTACAGCGGCACGGTCTTCCTGGTCAGCCACGACCGGCGCTTCCTGGACAACGCGGTCACCAGCACCATCGCCTGGGAAGGCGACCCGGCCTACGGCGGCCGCCCCGGCCTGTGGCGCGAATACGAAGGCGGCTACGAAGACTGGAAGACCCAGCGCGAACGCACGCGCCTGGCCCTGGCCGGCAGTGCGCCGGCGCCTTCGCCGGCTTCTGCCCTGGCCCCCGCGCCTGCCGCCAGCGCCGCGGCCACCCGCGGCAGCAGCCCGGCGCCCGCCACCGCCAGCGCGGCCGCGCCGCGCAAGCTCAGCTACAAGGAACAGCGCGAACTGGAAGGCCTTCCGGCGCGCATCGAAGCGCTGGAAGCCGAACAGAAGGCCCTGGCCGAACGCCTGGCCGACGCCGGTTTCTACGCCCGCGAACCGCAGAACGTGGCCACCGCGCAGATACGCATGGCCGCCATCGACGACGAACTGCTGGCCGCACTGGAGCGCTGGGAAGCCCTGGGCTCCCGCGGCTGAGCTTCACAACCCGAACATTGCAGAAAACAAGGCACACACCATGACCACCACCCCGATGACCTACCGCCGCCTGGGCCGCAGCGGCCTGCGCGTCAGCACCCTGTCGCTGGGCAGCTGGGTCACGTACCACAACCAGGTCGACACCCAGTCCGCGGCCGAGATCATGGCCGCGGCATTCGACGCCGGCATCAACTTCTTCGACAACGCCGAGGTCTACGCCGCCGGCCGCAGCGAAGAGGTGATGGGCGCGGCCATCAGGCAGCTGGCCTGGCCGCGGCTGAACTATGTCGTCAGCACCAAGTTCTTCTGGGGCCTTGCCGGCCAGGCCGACGGCATCAACCGCAAGAACACGCTGAACCGCAAGTACCTGATGCAGGCCATCGACGGCAGTCTGCAGCGCATGGGCCTGGACTTCATCGACCTGATCTACTGCCACCGCCCCGACCCGCACACGCCCATCGAGGAAACCGTGCGCGCCATGAGCGACATCATCACGCAGGGCAAGGCCCTCTACTGGGGCACCAGCGAGTGGAGCGCGTCGGACATCCACGCCGCCTGGCACCTGGCCGACCGCCACGGCTGGCACAAGCCAGTGATGGAGCAGCCCGAGTACAACCTGTTCCACCGCCAGCGCGTCGAGAAGGAATACAGCCGGCTGTACGAGGACATCGGCCTGGGCCTGACGACCTGGAGCCCGCTGGCCAGCGGGCTGCTCACCGGCAAGTACCGCGGTGGCGTGCCCGAAGGCAGCCGCGGCGCGATGGAGAACATGGCCTTCCTGCGCGACAAGCTGCTCAGCGTCGAGAAGAACAACGCCGTCAGCCAGCTGATGCCCATCGCCGAGGAACTGGGGGCTTCGCTGGCCCAGCTGGCGCTGGCCTGGGTGGCGAAGAACCCGCGTGTCAGCACCGTCATCACCGGGGCTTCGAAGCTGTCTCAGCTGCAGCAGAACCTGGGCGCGCTGGCGGTCATCGACAAGCTGACGCCCGAGCTGATGGCGCGCATCGAGGCCATGACCCAGCCGCTGGCGGATTGACCCGGTTTTGATGCGCTTGAGGGGCGCGAGCCTCCCCTCATCCCGCATTCCTGGGGGGGCCTGACACAGGACCGTCATGGCATGTCGCGAGGATTCGTGCTTCCTGTCACGACTGCCGCGAAAGCCCTCCATGAAACATCTCGCTCTGCTGGCTGCCGCACCTCTGGTGCTGGCACTTGCTTCACCCCTGGCCCATGCCAACAGCGGTGCTTCGGCGTCGCTGTCCTTCAACGTCATCGCCGGCCCGGGTTTCACCTGGCTGACGACGCCCGTGTCGGTGGCGGACAGCGCTTCGACCGCGGCCGAGATCACCGGTTTCGAGCTCTCGGCCGGCATCTTCAGCCCGGTCTACGGCCCGGTGTCTTCGGCAACGAACGTCGTTCCTGGCGTCGGCGTGCCCGTGTCCAGCGCGCCTTCGGCGGCGGGCGGCGTCTTCGGCAATGCCTTCAGCTTCGGTGTGCCCAGTGCCGCCACGCTGTCGGCCAGTGCCCTGGTGCCCGAGAGCGGCCGGGCCGACGCCACCAGCTTTGCGCGTTCCCACTTCAGCCTGGCCGCCGGCGCCAGCGTCACCTTCCAGGGCGCCCTGCTGCTGTCGGTGACGGGTACCAACATCGCCTTGCCGGCCAACTACAGCACCGGCGACTTCTACAGCTACGCCAGCGGCCTGCTGGCCGTGGGCAGCGACGAAGCCCTGCGTGAACTGGGCGGCCCGGCCAGCACCGGCATGGTCGGCAGCTACAGCCTGAACGACATCGGCACGCTGAGCCTGACCGTCACCAACACCACCGGCAGCCTGCTGACCACCTTCCTGGACAGCGGCGTCACCGTCTACAGCGCCAGCGTCGTGCCCGAGCCGGGCACCTACGCTCTGCTGCTGGCCGGCCTGGGCGCCATCGTCTTCACCGTTCGCCGCAAGTCGGCCACCCGCTGAAAGGAATTCGCATGAACACCATCAACCAGACCGAACTGAACCAGCTCGAGCTCATCGATCCCGATGACCGCGACGACAACAACCCCAGCACCGCCCCGCACCTGCGCGACCTGATCGCCGACCGCATCAGCCGCCGCGACATCATCAAGAGCGGTGTTGGCGCGATGGCCGTGGCCGGCTTCACCAGCGTGGCCCTGACCGCGGCCGAAGACGCCGAGGCCCAGACCCGCGGCACGCGTGGCGCTGCCCCCAGCCCGAAGCTGGACTTTCAGGCCGTGTCCCCCACCTTGAGCGACAGCGTGACCGTGCCCCCGGGCTACAACGCCACCGTGATCTGGGCCACCGGCGACCGCCTGAGCCCGGCCATTCCCGAGTACGTGGGCGACGGCAGCGAGGACCGCTACGACCTGCGCTCGGGCGACCACCATGACGGCATGGAGTACTTCGGCCTGTCGCCGATGGCCGACGTGCCCGACCGCAGCAGCAGCACGCGCGGCCTGCTGGTGGTGAATCACGAGAACATCACCGGCACGGCGCAGTTCCTGCACCCGCAAGGCGAGACCAACAACAGCGCCAGTGCCGGCCCGCGCCCTGAGAGCGAAGTGCTCAAGGAAATCGACGCGCACGGCATCTCCGTCGTCGAGATCCGCAAGGTGGGCGACCGCTTCGAGCGCCAGCTCAACTCGCGCTACAACCGGCGCGTCACCGGCCGCACCGTGCACGAGATCGCCGGCCCGGTGCGCGGCACGAACTACGTCAAGACGAGGTATTCGCCGCAGGGCCTGACGGTGCGCGGTTCGCTGAACCACTGCGGCCACGGCGTCACGCCCTGGGGCACCTACCTGGGCTGCGAGGAGAACTGGGCCGGCTACTTCATCCGCGGCAACGACGCTGCGCTGCGCAGCCAGCGCGAGAACACCCAGTTCCTGCGCAACGGCATCCGCCCGAACGCTGCCGGCTTCGCGCACCGCCGCTGGGCCAGCGTGGTGGCGGCCGACCCCACCAGCACCGAGTTCACCCGCTTCAACTGCACGGTGACCGGCGCCAGCCCCACAGACGACTTCCGCAACGAGCCCAACGCCTTCGGCTACATCGTCGAGATGGACCCGTACGACCCGCTGTCGCGCCCGAAGAAGCGCACCGCGCTGGGCCGCCGTGCCAATGAAGGCGCCTGGAGCAGCAACCCCAAGGCCGGGCGCCCGATCGCCTTCTACATCGGCTGCGATTCGCGCAACGAGTACGTGTACAAGTACGTCAGCGACGCGCTGTGGAACCCGCTGGACGCACGCCGTGGCGGCATGGCCGCCGGTGACAAGTACATGGACAAGGGCACCATCTACGCCGCCGTGTTCAACGCCGACGGCACCGGCCGCTGGGAGCCGCTGACGCTGGCCAACCCCAAGGTCGCTGCTGGCGTGCCGGTCTCGCCGCAGAACCCCGAGGGCTACCAGTTCCAGGACCTGGCCGACATCTGCGTCAACACCCGCCTGGCCGCCGGTGCCTGCGGCGCCACGCGCATGGACCGCCCGGAATGGACCGCGGTGAACCCCAGCAATGGTGAGATCTACATCACCATGACCGAGAACCCCGACCGCGGCCGCACCCAGGCCGTGAGCGGCAACAACGTGCCCAACCCGCCGCTGGACGCTGCCAACCCCCGCGCCTGGCGCGGCACCAAGGGCGCCACCAGCCAGGGCGCAGCAGAGCCCAACCAGCAAGGCAACGTGCATGGGCACATCGTGCGCATCCGCGAAGACGGCGACGACGCCGCAGCACTGAGCTTCCGCTGGGACATCTTCCTGTTCGGTGCCCAGGCCAATGCCGACAACGCGGCCGACGAAGCCAACTACCAGGCCAACGTCAACCTGAGCGGCCTGACCTCGGTCAACGAGCTCTCCAAGCCCGACGGCTGCTGGTTCTCGCGCGTCACCGGCATCCTGTACATCCAGACCGACGACAACACGATGACCGACCGCAGCAACGCCATGATGCTGGCAGCCTTGCCTGGACGTTATGGCGATGGCGCGGTGGTGGATGTGGTGAACCAGCCCAACGGCATCAACAACCCGGCCGTGACCCAGCCGGTGACGGTGCGCACCTACGCCGGCAAGCGCATGACCGAGGCCACGCTCAAGCGGATGGTGGTGGCGCCCTTCGGTGCGGAGATCACGGGTTTGGCCGAGACTCCCGACGGCAAGGCGCTGTTCATCAACATCCAGCACCCGGGTGAAAACACCGGCCGCACGGGCGCGGTGCCGCCCAGCGTGGCGCTGACGCCGGCCACGCTGAACGGCCCGTTCGAAAGCAACTGGCCGGGCAACTCAGGCTACGGGCCGGGCGGTGCGAACGCACGGCCGCGCTCGGGCACCATCGTCATCACGCGCAACGACGGCGGCGTGATCGGCTGGGACCCCAGCAAGCCGATGACGGAAAGCTGAAGTCTTCAGCCCACCGCCTGCCCGCGGTGCAGCACCTGGCGCTGCACCGCGGCGGGTTCGAAGGCGGCCACCAGGGCCGCCATCAGTGTTTCTGCGGCGGCTGTGTTGTCGCGCCCCAGGTTGCACACATAGACGTCCAGCGTCACGGCCGCCAGTTCCGGCCAGGTGTGCACGGCCAGGTGTGATTCGGCCAGCAGCACCACCCCGGTGACCCCGCCCGCCGCAGGAAACCGGTGGAAGAGCTGGCCCACGGCCTGCAGGCCACTGGCAGCCACCGCCTTCAGGCAGAGGTGGCGCAATGCCTCGGGGTCGGTGTGCAGAGAATCGCCACTGCGGCAGCCGCTCAAATCGGCCGTCAGGTGCAGGCCGTTCACACGGCCACCTGGTGGCGGCCGGCCAGCTTGGCGCGGTACAGCGCGGCATCGGCGGCCTGCAGCAAGCCGTGCGGGGTGTCGAACCGGGCTTCCTCGTGCAAGGCCAGGCCGCCGCTCATCGTCACATGGGCGGCCAGTGGTGAGCCTTCGTGCGGCAGTTGCAGCGCATCCAGCGCCTCCAGGCAGGCCTGCGCGCGCTGGCGCGCCGGGTCGGCCCCGGTCTGCGGCAGCAGCAGCGCGAATTCCTCGCCGCCCCAGCGTGCCACGGTGTCGCCGGGCCGTGCACAGGCCTGAAGCACCTCGGCCACGCGCTGCAGGCAGGCGTCGCCTGCAGGGTGGCCGTACAGGTCGTTGTAGTGCTTGAAATGATCGACGTCGAACAGCACCAGCGCCAGCGGCGTGCCATGGTTTTTGCTGGACGCCAGCTCGATGGCCAGCTGCCGGTCGAAGCGGCGGCGGTTGGCCAGGCCGGTGAGCGCGTCGGTGTCCGACAGCCGCGCCAGCTCGGCGTTCAGGCTGTCGAGCTGCTGGTTCAGCGCAGACAGCTGCTGTTCCCGGCGCACGAGTTCGGTGATGTCGCTGCGCACGCCGGCAATGCCGCCGTCGCGCGTGCGCCGCTCGTCGATGCGCAGCCAGCGATTGCCGGGCAGTTCCTGCACGATCGGGCCGCGCGGGTTCAGATGCTGTTCCAGGCGTTCCTGCAGCCAGGCTTCCTCGCGCCCCAGCGCCTGGGGGAATTGCCCCCGGGCCAGGCCGACTCGCAGCATGTCCTCGAAGCGCGCACCGGTGCAGAACTGGTCGCCCGAAGCCGCGTACATCGCGGGATAACGGCTGTTGAAGAGCACGACCCTGTCGTCGGCGTCGAAGAGCACGAAGGCCTCTGGCAGGGCTTCGATGGCGTCGGTGAGCCGCGCCGACGCCTGTTCGGCGGCGGCGCGCGCGGCCACGGCTTCGGCGCGCTGTTCCTCGATCTCGGTGACGTCGATGCGGATGCCGACGACACCCCCTTCGCGCGTGCGCCGCTCATGGCTGCGGATCCAGCGATTGCCGGCCTGGCGCACGCCCGGCGATTCGACCGGGGCCAGGCTCGCGGCGTGGCGGTCGGCCTGGCGCGCGCGCAGCCAGGCGTCGAGCGCACTTTCATCGGGCAGCTGCGGCATGCCGCCGCGGGCGTGCAGCGCGCGCAGCATCTCCTCGAAGCTGGGCTGTTCCTGCGCCAGGTCGGCCACCAGCGGGTACATGCTGCGCATGAGGCTGTTGGTCATCAGCAGGCGGTCGTTGGCGTCGTACAGCTCGAAGCCCGCGGGCAGGGCCTCGATGGCGTCCTGCAGCCGCGCATGGGCCAGCGCGCTGGCCTGACGCGCGGCCTCGCCTTCCTGGCGAGCGGCTTCCAGCGCCTGCTGTTTCAAGTGCAATTCGGTGATGTCGACGCTGTGAGCGAGCAAGCGGCCGTCGGGCAGCCGTTCCTCGACGATGCGGCGCCAGCGGCCGTTGGCCAGCTGGCGCACGAAGGGCTCGCCGGGCTGGCTGCGGGCGGCCAGACGGGCGGCGATCCAGGCTTTCTCGGCGCCCCGGGATTCCGGGACCAGCCCCAGGGCCACGGCGCTGCGCAGCAGCGTTTCGAAACGGGCTCCGGCTTGCAGCTGCGCCGCCAACGGTGCGTAGAGCTTGCGGAAGTCGCCGTTGCACAGGAGCAGCCGGTCGTCGGCGTCGAACAGCGCCACCGCTGCGGGTACCGCATCGAAGGTCTGCGCGAGCAGCTCGCTGTGGTCGGCGGTGTTGCCATGCCCGGTATTCGGGCCGTTGGCGATGTGTCTGCCCCAGGCCGTCAGCGATGCGGTGGCGGCGCGGAGGCTTTGGAACAGGCGGGTGAAGGCCAAGGCTGGACTCAGAAGGGGGACAGGAGTGAGAGTGTCTGGAACAAGGTCGGGCCGTGACGCCGGATTGTCCACGGACGAGCGCGCGCGTCTGTCCAGGCAGACCCCAGCGCCTGCCGTCCTTGCCAGGCTGCGCCCAGGGCGCAACCTAGAATGCGCCCGCCCGCAGCCCGATTCGAAAGCCCTGGACCATGCCCGTTCTTGATGCCGATACTTCCCTGATGGCCAATGCCATCCGCGCCCTGGCGATGGACGCCGTCCAGCAGGCCAACAGCGGCCACCCGGGTGCGCCCATGGGCATGGCCGACATCGCGGTGGCACTGTGGGGACGTCATCTCAAGCACAACCCGGCGCACCCGCACTGGGCCGACCGCGACCGCTTCGTGCTGAGCAACGGCCACGGCAGCATGCTCATCTACGCGCTGCTGCACCTGACGGGCTACGACCTGGCCATGAGCGAGCTGCGCAACTTCCGCCAGCTCCACAGCAAGACCCCGGGGCACCCCGAGGTCGACGTCACCCCGGGCGTGGAAACCACCACCGGCCCGCTCGGCCAGGGCATCGCGAACGCGGTGGGCATGGCGCTGGCCGAGAAGCTGCTGGCCGCCGAGTTCAACCGCCCGGATCACACCGTCGTCGACCACCGCACTTACGCCTTCCTGGGCGACGGCTGCCTGATGGAAGGCATCAGCCACGAGGCCTGCGCGCTGGCCGGCGCCTGGAAACTGAACAAGCTGGTGGCGCTGTACGACGACAACGGCATCAGCATCGACGGCAAGGTGGCGCCCTGGTACGTGGACGACGCCGCCGGGCGCTTTGCCAGCTATGGCTGGAACGTGCTGGGCCCGGTGGACGGGCACGACGTGGCCGCGGTCGACGCCGCCCTGGCCCGGGCCCGGGCCAGCGCCACCCAGCCCACGCTCATCATCTGCAAGACCACCATCGGCAAGGGCAGCCCGAACCGCGGCGGCACGGCGAAGGCCCATGGCGAAGCGCTGGGAGCGGAAGAGATCAAGCTCACGCGCGAGGCCCTGGGCTGGACCCACGAGCCCTTCGTCATTCCAGAAGCGGCTTACGCCGCCTGGGACGCCAGGGCCGCCGGTGCCGCGGCGCAGGCCGACTGGGACGCACGCTTTGCGCGCTACCGCAGCGCCCACCCCGACCTGGCCGCCGAGTTCCAGCGCCGCATGCGCGGCGACCTGCCCGCGAACTTCGCGCAGGTGGCCGTGGACGCCGCGATCGCCGCGCACACCAAGGCCGAGACCGTGGCCAGCCGCAAGGCCAGCCAGATCGCGCTGGAGGCCTTCACCCAGGCCCTGCCCGAGATGCTGGGCGGCAGCGCCGACTTGACGGGTTCGAACCTGACCAACACCACGTCGACGCCGCCGCTGCGCTTCGACGAGCACGGCGCGCCCAATGGCGGGCGCCACATCAACTACGGCGTGCGTGAATTCGGCATGGCTGCCGTCATGAACGGCGTGGCGCTGCACGGCGGCTACATCCCCTACGGCGGCACCTTCCTCACCTTCAGCGACTACAGCCGCAATGCCATCCGCATGGCCGCGCTGATGAAGAGGCGGGTGATCCACGTCTTCACGCACGACAGCATCGGCCTGGGCGAAGACGGCCCCACCCACCAGAGCGTCGAACACGCCGCCAGCCTGCGCCTGATGCCGAACCTGGACGTCTGGCGCCCGGCCGACACCGCCGAGACCACGGTGGCCTGGACCATGGCACTGTCGAACGCCGCGCGCCCGAGCGCGCTGCTGCTCAGCCGCCAGAACCTGCCCTATCTGCCGAAGGCGGCGCTGGACGACATCGCCAAGGGCGGCTACGTGCTGGCCGAACCCGGCGAGGTGGGCCTGAAGAAGAAAGCCCAGGCCGTGATCATCGCCACCGGCAGCGAGGTGCAGCTGGCCCTGCATGCCCAGGCCGAACTGGCAAAACTGAAGATCGCGGTGCGCGTGGTCAGCATGCCCAGCACGAATGTCTTCGACCGCCAGAGCCTGGCCTACAAGAAGGCCGTGCTGCCCGCCGGCGTGCCGCGCGTGGCGGTGGAGGCGGGTGTCACCGACGGCTGGTGGAAGTACGGCTGCGCTGCGGTGCTGGGCATCGACACCTATGGCGAAAGCGCGCCGGCACCGGCGCTGTTCAAGCACTTCCACCTGACGGCGGCCAACCTCGTGGCTGTCGTGCGCAAGGTCCTGTCCAAGTAACTTCGAAGGAGAATCCCATGACGATCAAGGTAGGCATCAACGGCTTCGGCCGCATCGGGCGCATGGTGTTCCGCGCTGCGGTGCAGAACTTCCCCGAAATCGAGATCGTCGGCATCAACGACCTGCTCGAACCCGACTACCTGGCCTACATGCTGCGCTACGACAGCGTGCATGGCCGCTTCAAGGGCGACATCGCGGTCGACGGCCACACCCTCATCGTCAACGGCAGGAAGATCCGCCTGACCGCGCACAAGGACCCGGCCTTGCTGGCTTGGGGCGACATCGGCGCCGACATCGTGGTCGAGGCCACCGGCCTGTTCCTGACCAAGGAAACCTGCCAGAAGCACATCGACGCCGGTGCGAAGAAGGTCATCCAGAGCGCGCCCAGCAAGGACGACACGCCGATGTTCGTCTACGGCGTCAACGACAGCACCTACGCCGGCCAGGCCATCATCAGCAATGCCAGCTGCACCACCAACTGCCTGGCCCCGGTGGCCAAGGTGCTGAACGACAGCTTCGGCATCAAGCGCGGCCTGATGACCACCGTGCACGCGGCCACGGCCACGCAGAAGACGGTGGACGGCCCCAGCAACAAGGACTGGCGCGGCGGCCGCGGCATCCTGGAGAACATCATTCCCAGCAGCACCGGCGCGGCCAAGGCCGTGGGCGTGGTCATCCCCGAGCTGAACAAGAAGCTCACTGGCATGGCCTTCCGCGTGCCCACCAGCGACGTGAGCGTGGTCGACCTGACCGCCGAACTGGTCAAGGAGGCCAGCTTCGAGGACATCTGCGCCGCGATGAAGGCCGCCGCCAACGGCCCGATGAAGGGCGTGCTGGCCTACACCGAGGACAAGGTCGTGGCCACCGACTTCCGCGGCGAGCCCTGCACCAGCGTCTTCGACGCCGATGCCTCCATTGCGCTGGACAGGACTTTCGTGAAGATCGTCGCCTGGTACGACAACGAGTGGGGCTACAGCAACAAGGTGCTGGAAATGGTGCAGGTGATGGCGCGCTGAGGCCACAGGCCGCCTCGCCGAGCACCCGGCCCGCTGTTGCGGGCCTTTTGCTGGCCGGGCGGCGCAGGTCAAGTTGCCTGCGGTTCGGCCGAAATCGCAGGTTCAACCCGACGGCGGCCGACGGCCGGCGGCGACCCCGGCGCCCGGCCTCGCATGGGGCGGGCACAGACAGCCGGCCTGAAGCTCCCTACACTGCCCACGATGCGCACCACCTCTGCCCGCCCCGCCCATCTTCTCGAAGCCAGCGCAAGGCGCCGGTCGGCCCTGTGGCTGCAGGCCGGGATGCTGGCCGGGCTGCTGATGCTGGGCAGTGCCCCGGCCCAGGCCGCGGCGCCAGTGCGGTCCGAGCTGGCGGCAGCCGACGGCGAGGTCATCGTGCGCTTCAAGTCCGACGCCCAGCTGCTGCGCCGCCACGCGCTGGCCACGCGCGCCGACCCCACGGCGGTGGCCGATGTCCTGCAGCGGCGTGCCGAGGTGATGGCCAGCCGCACCGGCCGCAGCCTGCGCAGCGGCAGCGCGGTGGGCGAACGCATGCAGGTGCTGCGTGCCACGGGCGTGGACGCTGCCACGCTGGCGCGCGAACTGGCGGCCGACCCCGAGGTCGAATTCGCCGAACCCAACGGCCGCAAGCGCCGCCTGAGCGCACCGAACGACCCGCTCTACCCCAACCAGGCCGGCCGCCCCAGCGGCCCCGACGCCGGCCAGTGGTACCTGCGCGCGCCCGCCGCCACCCTGGCCCAGGGCCCCGTGTCCTCGATCGACATCGAAGCCGCCTGGGCCCGCACCACCGGCAGCCCCGGCGTCGTCGTCGCCGTGCTCGACACCGGCGTGCGCTTCGAACATCCCGACCTGGGCCGCGTGGCCAGCGGCGGCAAGCTGCTGCCGGGCTACGACTTCGTCACCAACGCCACCGTGGCCAACGACGGCGGTGGCCGTGATGCCGACCCCAGTGACCCGGGCGACTGGGTCACGGCGGCCGAGTCCACCACCGCCACGTTCCGCGACTGCAGCGCTGCGTCCAGTTCATGGCACGGCACGGCCACGTCCAGCCTGGTGGGCGCTTCGACCAACGACAGCGTGGGCATGGCCGGCGCCGCGCCGGGCGTGCAGGTGCTGCCGGTTCGGGTGCTGGGCAAGTGCTTCGGCGTCGACAGCGACATCCAGGCCGGCATGCGCTGGGCCGCCGGCATCCCGGTGGCGGGCGTGCCCGCCAACCCGAACCCCGCCAAGGTGCTCAACATGAGCCTGGGTGGCAGCGGCGCCTGCAGCGCTTCCTACCAGGCCGTGGTCGACGAAATCTTGGCGCGCGGCGTGGTCATCGTCGCGGCCGCCGGCAACAGCACGGGCGGGCCGGTGGGCACGCCGGCCAGCTGCCGTGGCGTCATTGCGGTGGCGGCGCTGCGCCATGTCGGCACGAAGGTCGGCTTCTCCGACCTGGGGCCGGAAATCACCATCGCCGCGCCTGGTGGCAATTGCGTCAACATCGCTTCCGGCGACGCCTGCCTGTTCCCCATCCTGGCGGCCACCGACCGCGGCGCACAGGCGCCCACCGGCCCGACCTGGACCAACAGCTTCGACATCACGGTGGGCACCAGCTTCAGCTCGCCCCTCGTGGCGGCCACCGTCGGCCTGATGTTTTCGGCGCAGCCGGGCCTGACGCCGGCGCAGGTGCGTACCGCCTTGCAGAGCACGGCGCGGCCTTTTCCCACCACCGGTGGCGACAACTTTCCCGACCCCACTCCCGTGGCCCAGTGCCAGGCGCCCAGCAGCAGTGTCGAGCAGCTGCAGTGCTACTGCACCACCAGCGTCTGCGGTGCGGGCATGCTGGATGCGGGCGCGGCGGTCGGCGCGGTGGCTGCGCTGGCCGCCCGCATCACGGTGGGCACGGCCACGCCGACGGCCGGCCTTCCGGTGCAATTCAGCAGCAGCACCAGCACCACGGGGACGGGCCGCACGCTGGTGGGCTGGGCCTGGTCGGTGGTCGGGGGCGGCGGCATCGCCACGGGTTTCAGCGGGGCCGCGAACGGTCCCACGGCCAGTCTCACGCCCACGGGCGCCGGCAGCTTCACGGTGCGCCTGACCGTGACCGACGACCTGGGCCTCAGTGCCAGCAGCGATCAGCTGGTGACGGTCGCCGCGGGTGCCGTGACGCCGAATCCGCCGGTCACGCCGACGCCGCCACCGGCGGTCGATGCCGGCGGCGGCGGGGGCGGTGCCATGTCCTGGCCCTGGCTGCTTCTGCTGTGCCTGGCGGTCTGGGCGCTGGCGCGCGATTCGGTCAGGGTGTCCGGCAGGGCTTGAAACCGCCGGCCAGTTCGCCGGCAGGAAGCGCTTGCAGGCGGGCCTGCAGGGCAGCATTGGCGCCATCGGCGCGCAGCCAGATCTCGCCCGATTCCTCGTTGCGTCGAACCCAGCTGTCGGCCGGCAGCGCCGCGGCCGCCAGCGCGGCTTCGGCTGCGGCCACCGTGGCCTCGCCCAGCGGACCGGCCTCCAGGCACAGCCGCGCGCTCTGCCGGGCGCCCGCGACGCGGCTGGCCGCCGCGGCGGCCGGCAGCACCTGCACCCAATCCGGCCGCACCTGGTTGGCCAGGCGCTGTGGTTCGCCCTGCCCCAGCCGTGGCCCGGGCCAGGCCGGAGCCATCCAGCCCTGCGACCAGGTCAGGAAAAACAGATTGGCAGCCACCAGCGCCAGCAGCAGGCCTCTCAGCATGAAGGTGTTGCCGGAAGAGGAGTATTGGCGAAGCGAACACTGACTTCGCCACTGACGACACGGTGCACGCCGGGGCCGCGCAGGCGCAAGGCACCTTCTTCGTCGACGCCGTCGGCCAGGCCGGCCAGGGGCGGGTTGCCGCTGGTGTGCACCGGCTGGCCGCGCAGCAGGTCGCGCAAGGCATAGGCGCCCACCTGCGGCGCAAAACCTTCATCCTGGAAGCGCAGCAAGGCCTGCAGCAAGGGCGCCGCCGCGGCGGCCAGGGCGGTCTGCGGACTGGCGCCGGGGTCGATGTCCTGCAGGCAGGCCGTGGCCGTGCCGTCAGGCGCTGGCACCGCCGCAATGTTCAGCCCGACGCCCACCACGCAATGCCGGCTGGCACTGCTGCCCGAAGTCTCGATCAGCACGCCGCCGAGCTTGCGTCCCTGGCCGGGGCCGTCCCACAGCCACAGGTCGTTCGGCCACTTCAGCCCGATGGCCGGCGGCACGCCGGGCGGGCGCCGGCCCGGGGGGTCCAGCGCGTCGGCCAGGGCCAGCCCCACGGCCAGCGACAAGCCCTGCCAGCTCTGCGGCGCCAGCGGCAGGCCCAGCGAAAAGGTCAGTGAAGCCCCGGGCCGTGCCTGCCAGGCCCGGCCCAGGCGGCCACGGCCGGCGGTCTGGCGTTCGGCCACCAGCAGGCAGGGCGTGATGTCGGCGCGGGCGCGTTCGACCAGGCGGGTGTTGGTCGAGTCGGTTTCCCCCACCACCTGGACCTGCAGCCCGGGCAGCAGGGCCTGCAAGCTGGCCTGCAGTTCGGCCGTGGGCCAGGGCATGGGCTCGCCGGCCTTCAGCGGCTGCTGCGCCGCTTGGGTGCCAGCATGGTGCGCCGGCAGTTGGGCGCGCCGCAACGGCACTCGTATTCCTTTTTCAGCTTCGGCGTGTAGCGCTCGTCGATGATCAGGCCGTAGTCGTAGAACAATTCCTCGCCTGGCTGCAGGTCGCGCAGCGCGTCGATGAAGACGCGTCCGTCGGTTTCGTCGGCCTCGCAATTGGGGTCGCAGGAGTGGTTGATCCAGCGCGACGCATTGCCGCCGTGGTTGGCGTCGATGACGCGGCCGTCGTCCAGGCTGAAGTAGAAGGTATGGTTGGGGTCGGCCGGGTCGTGCGGGTGGCGCCGCATGGCCTCGGGCCAGCCGATGCGTTCACCGGTGTATTCGATCAGGCGCGTACCGGCTGGAATGGCCCGCAGCGCAAAGACGCCCTTGCCATGGACGCCGCTCTTGCGTACCTGGATGCGGCGTGCGTCGCTGGTGGCCGAACTGGGGGCCTTGGCGGCTTGTGGTGTCTTTGCCATTCGGTACATTGAATTCATGGGCGTGCGCGCGTGTGTGTGCATGCGGGCGCGCGAGAAAGCGGCGATTGTAGGCACGGGCCTTCGACCTGCAACGCCGTGACATCGCGTGGAAGACGAAACAAGGAAGACATGAGCAAGACGATCATCATTGCGGAAAAGCCCAGCGTGGCGCAGGACATCGTGCGTGCACTGACGCCGACCGCGGGCAAGTTCGAGAAGTTCGCCGAGCATTTCGAAAGCGAGCAGTACGTCGTCACCTCGGCGGTGGGTCACCTGGTCGAAATCAAGGCCCCCGAGGAATACGACGTGAAGCGCGGCAAGTGGAGCTTCGCCAACCTGCCCGTGGTTCCGCCGCACTTCGACCTGGCGCCCATCGACAAGGCCAAGACGCGGCTGAACGCGGTGGTGAAGCTGGTCAAGCGCAAGGACGTCACGGCCATCATCAACGCCTGCGACGCGGGGCGCGAGGGCGAGCTGATCTTCCGGCTGATCGTTCAGTACGCGGCGAACAGCGAGAAGAAGCCCACCGTCAAGCCGATCCGGCGGCTGTGGCTGCAGAGCATGACGCCGCAGGCCATTCGCGACGGCTTCGACCAGCTGCGCAGCGAAGCCCAGATGCAGGGCCTGGCCGACGCCGCGCGCAGCCGCAGCGAAGCCGACTGGCTGGTGGGCATCAACGGCACGCGCGCGATGACGGCTTTCAACAGCCGCGACGGCGGCTTCTTCCTCACCACGGTGGGCCGGGTGCAGACGCCCACGCTGTCCATCGTGGTTGAACGCGAAGAGAAGATCCGCAAGCACGTGAGCCGCCCGTATTGGGAAGTGAAGGCGACGTTCGACGCTCAGGCCGGGCAGTACGAGGGCAAGTGGTTCGACCCGGGCTTCAAGAAGAATCCCGACGATCCGGATACCCGCGCCGACCGCCTCTGGGACGCCGCCACGGCCGAGGCCATCCGTGCCGCCTGCGTCGGGCAGCCCGCCAGCGTCAGCGAAGAGGCCAAGCCCAGCACCCAGGCCAGCCCGCTGCTGTACGACCTGACGACGCTGCAGCGCGAAGCCAATTCGCGCTTCGGCTTCAGCGCCAAGACCACGCTCAGCCTGGCCCAGGCGCTGTACGAGAAGCACAAGGTGCTGACCTACCCGCGTACCGACAGCCGCGCCCTGCCCGAAGACTACGTGCCGACGGTGAAGAGCACCTTCGAGATGATCGCCAGCGAAGACCTGCCCGGCCCGCTGCGCGAACTGGCGCGCCACGCCCGCTTCGGCCTGAACGAGGGCTACATCAAGCCCGTCAAGCGCGTGTTCGACAACGCCAAGGTGTCTGACCACTTCGCCATCATCCCCACGCTGCAGGCACCGAAGAGCCTGAGCGAGATCGAGGCCAAGCTCTACGACCTGGTGGTCAAGCGCTTCATCGCGGTGTTCTATCCCTCGGCCGAGTTCATGGTCACCACCCGCATCAGCACGGTGGAAGCCGGCGGCAAGGCCTACAGGTTCCAGACCAACGGCAAGGTGCTGGTGAAGCCGGGCTGGCTGTCGGTGTACGGCAAGGAGATCCAGGAAGACGATGCCAACCTGGTGGCCGTGGCCCCGGGCGAGTTGGTGCGTGCCGAAGGCGTGGACGTGGCCGCGCTGAAGACCAAGCCCCCGGCGCGCTACACCGAAGCCACGCTGCTGAGCGCGATGGAAGGCGCCGGCAAGCTGATCGAGGACGAAGACCTGCGCGACGCGATGAAGGAAAAAGGCCTGGGCACCCCGGCCACGCGCGCCCAGACCATCGAAGGCCTGATCGCCGAGAAATACATGCTGCGCGACGGCCGCGAACTCGTGCCCACGGCCAAGGCCTTCCAGTTGATGACGCTGCTGCGCGGCCTGGCCATCGAGGACCTGACCCGGCCGGAACTGACCGGGCAATGGGAATACCAGCTGTCGGAGATGGAGCAGGGCCGCCTGAAGCGCGACGAGTTCATGGCCGGCATCGCGAAGATGGCCGAGCGCATCGTCAAGAAGGCCAAGGAATACGACCGCGACACCATTCCCGGCGACTACGCCACGCTGGCGCAGCCCTGCCCGAACTGCGGTGGGGTGGTCAAGGAGAACTACCGGCGCTTCACCTGCACGGGGCAGGGCGGGGCTGAAGAAGGCTGCGGCTTTTCCATCACCAAGATTCCTGCTGGCCGCGCCTTCGAGACCGCCGAGGTCGAGGCCTTCCTGCGCGACAAGAAGATCGGCCCCCTGGAAGGCTTCCGCAGCAAGGCCGGCTGGCCTTTCACCGCCGAGATGAAGCTGGCTTTCGACGAAGAGATCGGCAACTGGAAGCTCGAGTTCGATTTCGGCGACGACGCCAAGAACGGCGAAGGCGACGGTGAACCCGTCGACTTCGGCGACCAGCAGAGCCTGGGGCATTGCCCCAAGTGCAAGAGCCGGGTCTTCGAACACGGCAGCAACTACGTGTGCGAACACGCCGTGGGTGCCCCCGTGACCTGCGATTTCAAGAGCGGCAAGATCATCCTGCAGCAACCCATCGAACGCGAACAGGTGAGCAAGCTGCTGGCCACCGGCAAGACCGATTTGCTGGAGAACTTCGTCAGCAACAAGACGCGGCGCAAGTTCAAGGCCTTCCTGGCCTACGACGCGAAGGAAGGCAAGGTCAGCTTCGAGTTCGAGCCCCGGGCTGCGAAAGCGCCGGCCAAGACCGCCGCGAAGAAGGCCGCCGCGAAGAAGGCCACCGCCTGACCGGCGTCGAGCCGGTTCCGGGGGGCGCGGCATGACGGTGGCCGTGTTCTACAAGCTGCTGGCCATCTTCCTGACGGTGGCCCTGGGCTTCGTCGCGGGTCGCATGCGCTGGCTGGGCAGCGTCCAACACGACCCGGCCCGGGTGCTGGGCCACGCTGCGCTCTACATCTTCGTGCCGGCGCTGCTGTTCCGTACCACGGTGCGGCTGGACTTCGCTGCCATGCCCTGGCCCACGGTGGTGGCGTTCTTCGTGCCGGTGCTGGCCGTGCTGGGCGCGGTCTACAACTGGCAGCGCCTGCGGCCGGGCGGGCAGGCCGACGGCGCGGCCGCGCCGTCGGTGCGCGCCATCGGTGCCAGCTTCGGCAATTCGGTGCAGGTCGGCATCCCGCTGGCGGCGGCCTTGTTTGGCGAGGCCGGGCTGGGCATCCACATCGCGCTGGTGAGCCTGCATGCGCTGGCCCTGCTGTCGGTGCTGACGGTGCTGGCCGAACTCGACCTGGCGCGGGCCGGCAAGGCCGGGCGCGGCAGCCTGCTTCAGACGCTGGCTGCGACGGCGCGCAACACCATCGTCCACCCGGTGGTGCTGCCGGTGCTGGCCGGGCTGGCCTGGAACGCGACCGGTCTGGGGCTGCACCCGGTGGCCGACGAGACCCTGGCCACGCTGGGCTCGGCCGTGGTGCCGGTCTGCCTGGTGCTGATCGGCATGACACTGGCGTATCACGGGTTGCAGGGCCGCGCCGTCGGGGCGCTGAAGCTGTCGCTGCTGAAGCTTCTGCTGCTGCCGGCCGCCGTGCTGCTGGTGGCGCGTTGGGGTTTCGGCCTGTCGGGCCTGCCGCTGCAGGTGGTCGTGATGATGGCGGCGCTGCCGGCCGGCAGCAACGTGCTGATCTTCGCCCAGCGCTATCGCACGCTGGAAGCCGAGGCCAACGCGACGATCGTGTTCTCGACCCTGGGTTTCGTCGCCACGGCGTCGCTGTGGCTGCTGGTACTGGCCTGGCTGGGCTGAAGGCCGCGCGCCTGTTTCCAGGGGGAAGTCGGGTCCTCGTCAGGGCCGGGCGCGGGGCTCGCTGGCGGCGGCGGGATGGGTGCGGCTGATGATCAGCGCCGCCTGCAGGTACAGGCCATTGAGCAGGCGCATGGCGCGGCTGCGGTCGAAACCGGGCCAGGCGGTGATGTCGCGCAGGTTGGCGTTGTCGCGCTGCAGCCTTTGCACGGCGGCGGCCAGCGTGCCGGCCAGGCCCAAGGCAGCGAGATCGGCGCCTGGGGCCACCCTGTAGGCGGCGACCCCGGCCACTTCGGGCAGCAATTCTTCGCGCGCCCCGCGCAGCGACAGTTCCCACAGCCAGGGGCCGAGGGGCGAATACAGGTCGCTGTCGGCCAGCCGCGCGCCCGGACCGTCGCCGGGTGCCCCCAGCACGGCCGGCTCGACGTGCAGCACCTGCAGGTCGGCCAGGCGCAGTTCCAGGAGCAAGGCCATGGGCAGCGGGCAGTGCACCAGCCTTTCTGCCGGAAACACCGTCAGTGGCAAGGTGCGCAGTTCATGCTGCAAATGCATGCGCAGGCGCTTGCCGTGGCGCACCGCGGCGGCCATCACTTCCAGCAGTTCCAGGGCCGGCGCCGGGCCGGCGGGCGCTTCGAAACGGCGCAGGTCCTGGACCAGTGAAGGATTCAGGGCCGACAGCCGCGTGCTCAGCCGCGCCGACTCGCTGTCGGTGTTGCTGTCGTCGTGCAGATAGCGCCTGAATGCGCTGACGCGCATCAGCTCGGCGGCATCGGCAGGAAGAGTAGGTTCGAAGATCACGGCTTGGCGACCGGAGCCCGTTGGTGAGCAAGGCGTAACTGGTGTTAACGCTGATTGGAACGGCTGGCCCGTGCAGTTTGACTGCGCCGATTGGTTTCAGACGTAACCGAATGTTGTTCACTCGCGAACTAGGGGGGCCAGTCGCCGCCAGAAGCGTGCGTCCTGTGCGGTGGCGAAATTCACCCGCATCAGCGTCGTCGGTCGGGGAGTGGCGTGGAACAGGCTGCCCGGGGCGACGAGCCAGCCTTCGTCCAGCAGCACCTGGGACAGCGCATCGGTGTCGGTGCCGACGTCGACCCAGCCGAACAGCCCCTGCGGCGGCGTGACGAAGCGGCAGCCCGCCACCAGCGCCAGCGCCACGGTGCGCGCCCGTGCTGCGTCCAGGCGCTGGACCACGCGGTCGGCATGGCGGCGCAAAGCGCCCTGGTCCAGGCACCAGGCCACGGCCTGCTCCAGCGGCGCGGCGGTGGTCAGCGTGGCCAGCAGCTTGGTGTCGATCAGTCTTTCGGCCAGCGCCGGAGCCGCGGCGACGAAGCCCACGCGCCACTGCGGCGCCAGGATCTTGCTGAAGCCGGAGATCAGCACGGTGCGCTGCAGGCCGTCCAGCTGCGACAGCCGGGTGGCGTGTGGTGGTGCCAGCCAGGCGTAGGTGTCGTCCTCGGCGATGGTCAGGTCATGGGCTTCGGCCAGGCGCAACAGCCGGTGGGCCTGGGTCGGGCTGATCGAGTGCCCGGTGGGGTTGTGCAGCACCGACACCGTCACGTAAAGGCGCGGGCGATGGGCTTGCAGCAGGCGCTCCATCACCACCAGGTCGGGGCCGTCGGCGCCCCGCGGTACCGGCAGCACGCGCAGGCCCGACAGCGCCAGCCGGGCGAATTCCACGGCCCAGCCGGGTTCGTCCACCAGCACCGCGTCGCCCGGGCGCAGCAGGGTCCGTGACACCAGATCCAGCGCCTGGGTGGCGCCGACGGTGGTGACGATCTGGCCTGGCGCTGCGGCCACGCCCAGGTCGGCCAGGCGGCGCGACAGGGCAGCGCGCAGGCCAGGGTCGCCGGCGGGTTCGCCGTAGCGCAGCCAGGCGGCCGGGTCGCCGCCATGGCCGCCTTGGGCGCGGGTCTGCCCACCGCGGTTGCCGCCGCCCACCACCTGGCGCATCGCCCGTTGCAGCAGCGGGCCATCCAGCCAGTCTTCGGGCAGCGTGCCCAT
Organism: Burkholderiales bacterium Ga0077543; assembly: GCA_001464055.1. Taxonomy (GTDB): domain Bacteria; phylum Pseudomonadota; class Gammaproteobacteria; order Burkholderiales; family Burkholderiaceae_C; genus Rubrivivax. Next base: position 16,246 of record LNET01000093.1, on the reverse strand, counting down.
GCCCGGCGCGGGCAGGCTGCCCTGGGCCTGGAACATGCTGCGGATGAGCGCCGTGGCGTCCACTGGCGCGGCTGGCCGCAGGGCCACTTCGGCGCTGGGCTGGCGCGAGGCGACGCTCGCCAGGGGCGAAGCGGCTCGTTCGCCGCGCACGTAAAAGCCACGCTGCGGTCGCGCCTGCACCAGGCCCTGGGCCTGCAGCAGGTCGTAGGCATCGACCACGGTGCTGGGGCTGACGCCATGGCGCCGTGCGGCCTCGCGCACCGAAGGCAGCCGCGCGCCGGCCAGCAGCAGGCGCTGCTGGATGCGTTCGGTGTAGCGCTGTGCCAGCTGTTCGGCCAGCGTGGCGCCGGCAGCGCGGGTCAGGTCGGGCCAGGGCTGTGCGGTCGACATGGGCGGTACAGGTTGGAGGCGTGTGTCTTGAAGTGTATGGCTGCTGTACTGGCGTTGTCGCCTAGACTTTGGCCATGCCCTGGTCTGAACTTGTTGCCTTGCTGGTCTTCGCCACCGCGATGAGTTTCACGCCGGGCCCGAACACGACGCTGGCCGCGGCCCTGGGTGCCAACCACGGCTTGCGCCATGCGATGCGCTTCGTGCTCGCCGTGCCTTTCGGCTGGAGCCTGCTGCTGCTGGCCTGCGTGCTGGGCCTGGGGGGCCTGGTGCAGGCCCAGCCCGCGCTGCGCGGGCTGCTGAAGTGGGGCGGCCTGGCCGTGATGCTGTGGCTGGCCTGGGGCCTGGCACAGCGGCGCAGTCTGGGTTCGGCTGAGGGCGCTGGTTTCGATGTCGGTTTCGGCCGCGGCGTGGCGCTGCAGTTCGTCAACGTCAAGGCCTGGATGAACGCGCTGCTCATCAGCGCCGGCTGGGTGACGGTGGCCGAGCCCGTGGGCCCGCGCCTGGCCGTGGTGCTGCCGCTGATCATGGCCTTCGGTTTCGCCAGCAACTTCACCTACGCCCTGGTCGGCTCGGCCCTGCGCAGCTGGCTGGCGCAAGGCCGCCGGCTCCTCGTCTTCAACCGCGTGATGGCCGCGGTGCTGGTGGCCACCGCGCTGTGGATGGCCTGGCTGTGAACGACCAGACCAAGGGACTGCTGCTGGGCGCGCTGGGCGTGGCCATCTTCGCGATGACGTTGCCGATGACGCGGCTGGCGGTGGGCGATGCCAGCGCGCCGCAGCTGCCGCCGGCCTTCGTCACTGCCGCCCGCGCCGCGGTGGCCGGCGTTCTCAGCGCGCTGTACCTGCTGGCAGTGCGTGCCGGGCCACCCGCCCGCAAGCACTGGCCGGCGCTGGCCGTCAGCGGGCTGGGAACCGTGATCGGCTACCCGCTGCTGCTGGCACTGGCGCTGCGCGAGGTGGACGCGATGCATGCTGCCGTCGTCACCGGGGTGTTGCCGCTGGGCACGGCCGTGGTGGCCGCGCTGGCATTCAGGCAGCGCCCATCGGTGGGTTTCTGGGTCTGTGCCGTGGCGGGCTGCGCCCTGGTGCTGGGTTTCGCGGCCTGGCAGGGCGGCGGCAAGCTGTCGCCCGCCGATGGCCTGTTGCTGCTGGCCGTGGTGTCGACTTCGCTGGGCTACGTGGCCGGCGCGCGCGTGGCCAGCGTGGTGCCGGCGCAGCAGGTGATCTGCTGGATCCTGGTGGCCGGCCTGCCGCTCACCGTGCCTGCGGCGCTGTGGTTCTGGCCCCCGCCGGAGCTCGTGATCCGGCCCGCGGCCTGGGGCGGTTTTGCCTACACCGCCGTGTTCTCGATGTGGCTGGGCTTCTTTGCCTGGTACCGCGGCCTGGCGCTGGGCGGGGTGGTGCGGGTCAGCCAGGTGCAGTTGCTGCAGCCTTTCCTCGCGCTGATGTTCGCGGTGCCGGTGCTGGGCGAAGTGCTGCAACCCGGCACGCTGGTGTTTTCGCTGGCCGTCATCGGCGTCGTCTTCCTGGGCCGGCGCATGCCTGTCGGCCTGCCTTCCAAGGTGTCCTCATGAACTGGCAAACCGCCCGCCGCGCGCAGCGGCTGAACCCCTCGGCGATCCGCGAGATCCTGAAGCTGACGGAACGTCCCGGCGTCATCTCGCTGGCCGGCGGGCTGCCTTCGCCGGACGGCTTCCCGGTCGAGGCCATGGCCGAGGCCAGCGCCCGCGTGCTGCGCGAGCAGCCGCGCGAAGCCCTGCAGTACGCCGCCAGCGAAGGCTTCGGCCCGTTGCGCGACTGGGTGGCGGCCGACCTGGCCACGCAGGGCTTGAAGGTCGACGCAGCGCAAGTGCTCATCACCACCGGCTCGCAGCAGGGGCTGGACCTGGCCGGCAAGCTGCTCATCGACCCGGGCAGCGCGGTGGCCGTCGAACAGCCCAGCTACCTGGGCGCGCTGCAGGCCTTCGCGCCCTACGAACCCGAGTTCCATGCGCTGGCGGGCGACGAAGAAGGCCCCTTGCCCGATGCGCTGGCTGCGGCGCGGGGCGCCCGCTTTGCCTACCTGCTGCCCAATTTCCAGAACCCCAGCGGCCGCTGCCTGAGCGCCGCGCGCCGCGACGCGCTGGTCGAAGCGGCACTGCAGGCCGGCGTGCCCGTGGTCGAGGACAACCCCTACGGCGAACTCTGGTTCGACCAGCCGCCGCCGCCGCCGCTGGCGGCGCGGCTGGGTGAGCATGCGCTGTACCTGGGCTCGTTCAGCAAGGTGCTGGCACCCGGGCTGCGTCTGGGCTATCTGGTCGCGCCGCCCGTGCTGTTCCCGAAGCTGCTGCAGGCCAAGCAGGCCGCCGACCTGCACACGCCGGGATTCAACCAGCGCGTGGTGTTCGAGGTCATCAAGGACGGCTTCCTGGCGACGCACGTGCCCACCATCCGCGCCCGCTATCGCGCCCAGCGCGACGCGATGCAAGCCGCACTGACGGCCCACCTGCCAGCCGGCTGCCGCTGGACCCGGCCCAGCGGCGGCATGTTCTTCTGGGTGACCCTGCCGGACACGCTGGACGCCACCGCGCTGCTGCCGCGGGCGGTGGCAGCCGGCGTGGCCTATGTGCCCGGCGCACCCTTCTTCGCCCAGGCCGGCAGCGGCAGCCCGGCAGCGCACACGCTGCGGCTGAGCTTCGTCACGGTGTCGCCGGCGCGCATCAACGAAGGCGTGGCCGCGCTCGGCCGCGTTCTGGGCCGGGCGCTGGACGAGGCTGCGCGATGAGAACGCCAGCACGGCATCGCTTCCATCAGGTCGACGTGTTCACGGCGCAGCCGCTGAAGGGCAACCCGCTGGCCGTGGTGCATGCCGCCACCGACCTGGATGAAGAGACGCTGGCGGCCTTTGCGCGCTGGACCAACCTGTCGGAAACCACCTTCCTGCTGCCAGCCACGCAACCCGCTGCCGACTACCGCGTGCGCATCTTCACGCCAGGCGGCGAGCTGCCCTTCGCCGGCCACCCCACCCTGGGCAGCTGCTGGGCCTGGCTGGCCGCGGGTGGCCAGCCGCAGGACCGGCAGGTGGTGGTGCAGGAATGTGGCGTTGGCCTGGTCCGCGTGCGCCGGGGCGAAGACGGCCGGCTGGCGTTTGCCGCGCCGCCCCTGCGGCGCAGCGGGCCGCTGGAAGACGAGTTGCTGGCTCGCGCGCTCGACGCGCTGGGCCTGGCCCCCGCAGCCGTGCTGCACCACCAGTGGCTGGACAACGGCCCGGCCTGGTGCGGCCTGCTGTTGCGCAGCGCTGCCGAGGTGCTGGCCGTGCGGCCCGACATGGCCAGGCTGGCCGGCATGAAGCTGGGGCTGGTGGCGGCGCAGGCCCCGGGCCAGGACACGCAGTTCGAAGTGCGCGCCTTCGTGCCCGGCCTGGGCGTGCCCGAGGACCCGGTCACAGGCAGCCTGAACGCCGGCATCGCGCAGTGGCTCATCGGCGCCGGGCTGGCGCCGGCGCTGTACGTGGCGGCGCAGGGCACGGCGCTGGGGCGGGCCGGCCGCGTGCACGTGCAGCAGCAGGGTGCCGACATCTGGATCGGTGGCGACGTCGTGGCCTGCATCGACGGCGAGGTGACGATCTGAACGCGCTCGTCGACCACCTGGTCGTGGCCGCGGCCACGCTGGAGCAGGGTGTGGCCTGGTGCGAGGCGACGCTGGGCGTGACGCCTGGCCCGGGTGGTCGCCATGCGCTGATGGGCACGCACAACCGCCTGCTGAAGATCGCGACCAGCGTCTTTCCCGACGCCTATCTGGAGATCATCGCCATCGACCCGGCCGCGCCGCCGCCGCTGCCACCGCGCCGGCGCTGGTTCGGCCTGGACGAGCCTGCGCTGCAGTCGAGGCTGCGTGAGGCGGGCCCGCGACTCGTGCACTTCGTGGCCCGTTCACCGGATCTCGACGCGCACCGCGCCGCGCTCATCGAGGCCGGTCAGGCGCCGGGCGACGCAGTGGCCGCCAGCCGGCCGACTGCCGCTGGCCTGCTCAGCTGGCGGATCCTGCTGCGCGAGGACGGCGGCATGGGCTGCGCCGGTGCCCTGCCGACCCTGCTGCAGTGGCAGGGAGCGCACCCGGCTCAGGCCATGCCTGATTCAGGCGTGATCTTGCAGGCACTGGCCCTGCGCGGCTTGCCCGACCGCTGCAGCACGCTGCTGGGTCTGCCTGGCGTGGCAACGCTTGCCGAAGCCGGTGTGCCCATCACCGCCACGTTCACCACGCCGCAAGGCGAAGTGGTGCTGCGCAGCTGAAGACGGGCCTCAGCCGGTTGTCACTGGTTGCGGAAGTCGTCGTGGCAGGCCTTGCAGGTGCCGGCGGCACTGCCGAAGGCAGTCTTCAGCGTGTCCAGGTTGTTTGCTTTGGCGGCCACGGCCAGCTTCGCGACTTCGTCCTGCATCTTCTTGGCTGCGGCGTCGAACTTGGCGCGCTCGCTCCAGACCTTGCCGTTCGGCGTGCCTTTCTCGGTGCCCGAGGTGCCGTCGACGAAGCCGGCAAAGGGCAGCTTCGCCAGGTCGTTGACGATGTCGGCATTGGCCGCGGCGGCGGCGCCATCGAAGGGCACCCGGCCCTGGGACATTGCGCCGATGCGGCTGAAGTGGGCGCCGATCAGCGTGAAGCCGGCCTTGCGGTACTTGACCGCGTCTTCGGGCTTCTGGAACTGCGCCGTGGCGGGCAGGGCGGCCAACAGGCCGGCCACGGTGGCAGCGGCGACGATCATGACTTTCATGCAGGAATCTCCTTGCGGCAGGGGGACGGGTCGGGGACGGCACCCGGCCGCAGTGTAAGCATCCCGGGCTTGCAGCATGGCAGGATGACTGCAAAGATAAAGCCATGACCGAATCGCCGAGAGGCAGCCCGCTGCCGAGTTTGTCCACTGTCCGCGTCTGGGACTTGCCCACCCGCGCCTTCCACTGGATCCTGGCAGCCGCCGTGGTCGGCAGCGTGGTCAGCGCCAAGCTGGGCGGCAACGCCATGGTGTGGCACTTCCGTTTCGGCTATCTGGTTCTGGCCCTGGTCCTGTTCCGCGTGATGTGGGGTCTGGTGGGCGGGCGCTGGTCACGCTTTGCCAGCTTCATCTTTGCCCCGGCCACGCTGCTGCGTTACCTGCGTGGCCAGTCCCGGCCCGCAGAGCATCTCGACGTGGGTCACAGCCCGCTCGGCAGCCTGTCGGTGTTTGCGCTGCTGGGTATCCTGCTGGTGCAACTGGGCACGGGGCTGCTGGCCGACGACGAGATCGCCAACCTGGGCCCGCTGAACCGTTTTGTCGCCAGCGAGACCGGCCTGCTCGCCACCAGCTGGCACAAGGAAGCGGGGCAGTGGATCCTCATCGGCCTGGTGGCAGTTCACGTTGCCGCGGTCCTGGGCTACCTGCTGTTGCGCAAGACGAACCTCATCCGGCCCATGATCAGCGGCGACAAGCTGCTGCCTGCCGAAACACCCGCGAGCCGCGACACGGCCGCGACGCGGGCCATGGCGCTGTTCCTGGGCGCGGTCAGCGCGGGTGCAGCCTTCTGGGTGTCGACGCTTGGATTCTGAGATCCGCCTGGTCAGTGCCGAAGACGGCGACCTGCCCGACTTCCTGGCCCTGGTGCGGGCACTGTTCATGGACTACGCCGCCAGCCTGCAGGTCGACCTGTGCTTTCAGGGCTTCGAGGCCGAACTGGCCGCGCTGCCTGGCGACTATGCCGCGCCCGGCGGTGTGCTGCTGCTGGCCATGATCGACGGTCAGCCGGCAGGCTGCGGGGCGATCCGTCCCTTGTCCGACGTCGACTACCCCAACGCCTGCGAGATGAAGCGGCTGTTCGTACGCCCCGCCTTCCGCCGCTTCGGTCTGGGCCGTCTGCTGTCGCGTGCGCTGCTGGACCGCGCCACCGAGGCGGGCTACTCGACGCTGCTGCTCGACACGCTGGACGAGATGGAAGCGGCGCGGGGCCTGTATGCGTCGCTCGGATTTGTCGAGGTGCCGCCGTACTACTACAACCCCATTGCCGGTGCGCATTACCTGAAGGTCGACCTCGGACAGGTGGCGACGCGCTGGTAGCGTCGTGCCAGACGGGGCTTCGGGCATCATCGGCATCGGCTTCGAATCCTCCCTCCCAAAAGAAGAGCGTCATGACCCCCACCGGCCTTGAACTGAAAAACGGCGATCTGAGACTGTCGCTGCGCCCCGATCTGGGCGGTGCCATCGCCGGCCTGTGGCTGCGCGACATTGCCGTCATGCGCAGCAGCGAACCGGCTGAGCTGGCCAGTGCGCGCCAGGCCGGCTGTTATCCGCTGGTGCCCTACTCCAACCGCCTGGGCTACAGGCGCTTTCGGTGGCTCGGGCACGACCACACCACCCAGCCCAACTTCGACGACAACCCGCACTCGGTGCATGGCGTGGCCTGGCAGCGGCCGTGGCAGGTGTTCCGCCACGACGAACAGCAGATCGAGCTGGGCTACAGCCACCAGCCCGACGCGCACTGGCCCTTTGCCTTCGACGTGCGCCAGCGTTTCGTGCTTTCGGCCAGCGCGCTCGAGGTGCACATGTCCTTCACCAACCTGGCCGCGCACACCCAGCCCGTCGGCCTGGGCTGGCATCCCTATTTCCCCAAGCGGCCGCACAGCCGGCTGCACATCGAACTGACCGACCGCTGGGAAAGCGATGCCAGCGGCTTGCCCACCCGGCGCGTGCCGCAACCGGGCATCGACGGCGACGTCTCGCACCTGGCCTTCGACAACTGCTTCGAAGGCTGGCGCGGCCCGGCGCGCATCCGCGACGACAAGCTGTCGCTGCGCCTGACGTCCTCGCTGCCCTACCTGGTGGTCTACACCCCGGCCACCAGCCCGTATTACTGCGTCGAGCCCGTCAGCCACGTCAGCAATGCCATCCACATGACCGAGCCCGGTGCCCACGGCCTGCGCACGCTGGACGCAGGCGCCACGCTGGACGCCTGGATGAAGCTCGAGGTCACCACCGCGTGAGCCTGTTCCAGGCCCTGCCCACGCCCGCCTGCGGCTTGGGCGAGTCACCGTTCTGGCACCCCGACGAAGGCGCGCTGTACTGGTGCGACATCCCTGGCAAGGCCTTGCACCGGTGGGTGCAGGCGGGCAGCCTTCACACGCAGTGGGGTTTCGACTGCGAACCGGCTTCCTGTGCGCCGCTGCCCGGCAGCGGCCTGTTGCTGGCCATGCGCGACGGACTCTGGCGCTTCGACCCCGCCAGCGGCCAGCGCCAGCCGCTGGCAGACCCCCCTTACGACCCGGTTGAGCAACGCTTCAACGACGGCAAGGCCGACCCGCAGGGCCGGTTCTGGGTGGGTTCGATGTACGAGCCGCGCACGCGGCCGGCGGCAGCGCTGTACCGCTGGGCCGATGGCCAACTCGACCGCATGGCCGGCGACATCACGTTGAGCAACGGCCTGGCCTGGTCACCCGACGGCCGCACCATGCTCTGGGCCGACACCCCGGCGCACTGCATCTATGCCTTCGACTTCGAACTCGCCACCGGCGCCATCTCGCACCGACGGGTGTTCGCGCAGTTCGACAAGCGCAAGCCCGACCAGGCCCTGGACGACTATGCCGGGCGCCCCGACGGTGCTGCGGTCGACAGCGCCGGCACCTACTGGATTGCCATGTACGAGGGCCAGCGCCTGGTGCGCCTGGCGCCCGACGGTACGCGCCTGGCCGACCTGCCTTTGCCCGTGCGTTGCGCCACCATGCCCTGCTTCGGCGGCGCCGACCTGCGCACGCTGTTCATCACCACCGCGCGCGACAAGCGACCGGCCGACGAACTGGCCTTGCAGCCCCTGGCCGGCCAGGTGCTGACCCTGCGCGTCGACACGCCGGGATTGCCGGTCAATTTCGCCCGCGCCTGATGCCCCGCCCCGCTTGACCACGCCGCTGCCGCGTCCGGAACTGCTGTCCCGCCTGCAGACTGCAGGCGAAGTGGACCTGGCCATCGTCGGCGGCGGCGCGGTGGGGCTGGGCGTGGCGCTGGATGCCGCAGCGCGGGGCTTCAGCGTGGTCCTGCTCGAATCGCACGACTTCGCTTCAGGAACCTCGTCGCGTGCGACCAAGCTGGCCCATGGCGGTGTGCGCTATCTGGCCCAGGGCGACGTGCCGCTGGTTCGCGAAGCCTTGCACGAGCGTGGCGCGATGCTCGCCAACGCGCCCCACCTGGCGCAGCGCATTCCGTTCGTGATGCCGGGCTACCACTGGTGGGAACGGGGCTTCTACGGCGTCGGACTGAAGGCCTATGACGCCCTGGCCGGCCGCCAGGGCCTGGGCGGTACCGAATGGCTCAGCAGCCGCCGCACGCTGGAACTGCTGCCCGGTGTGCAGCCGCGCGGGCTGTGGGGCGGCGTGCGCTACTGGGACGGCCAGTTCGACGATGCGCGGCTGGCACTGGCGCTCGCGCGCACTGCCGCTGCGCGCGGCGCCCTGCTCGTCAACCACTGCCCCGTCACCGGACTTCTGCACGAACGCGCGCAGGTGCGTGGCCTGGCCTGGCGCTGTGCAGAAAGCGGCCTGGCCGGCGAATTGCGCGCCCGCTGCGTCGTCAATGCCACAGGGGTGTGGGTGGATGCGGTGCGGGCCATGGACGCGCCGGCCATGGCCACGGCCGAGCGCATGGTCGCCCCCAGCCAGGGCGTGCATCTGGTCGTCGACCGCGCCTTCCTGCCAGGCCAGCATGCGCTGCTGGTGCCCAAGACGGCCGACGGCCGCGTGCTGTTCGCCGTGCCCTGGCTGGGCAAGACCATCCTGGGCACGACCGACACGCCGCGCCACGACCTGGCGCGTGAACCCGAGCCGTTTGCCGAGGAAGTGGGCTTCATCCTGCGTGAATCGGCGCGCTACCTCGCGCGTGCGCCTGGCCGTGCCGACGTCCGTTCGGTGTGGGTGGGCCTGCGCCCGCTGGTCAAGCCGGTGGCGGCCGAGGCCGGCGGCGCCACGCAGAAATTGTCGCGCGAGCACACCGTGCAGGTGGCTGCCAGTGGCCTCGTCACGGTGACCGGCGGCAAGTGGACCACCTACCGCGCGATGGCCGAAGACGTGCTGGACCGCGCCATGGCGCGCGGCCTGCTGCCGCACAAGCCTGCCGGCATCACCAACGGCCTGCGCCTGCTGGGCGCGGCCCCGGGTCGGTCATTGTCAGAACCGCCCGGAGAGCATCTGTACGGCAGCGAGGCCGCCCTGCTGCAGACGCTGCCCGGCGCCGGGCACTGGCTTTGGCACGACAGCGAGAGCAGCCGTGGTGGCCTGAGCGAAGCGATGGTGCGCTTTGCCGCGCGCTACGAAATGGCGCGCAGCGTCGAAGACGTGCTGGCCAGGCGTTGCCGGCTCCTGTTCCTGGACGCGGCTGCGGCAGCGCTGCAGGCCGATGCCGTGGCCGCCATCCTGCAGGAAGAGCTGGGCCGGCCGGTTGAATCCGAAGCCTTCAAGCTGCTTGCAGCACAGTATCTTCGACTGCCCTGACCGGCCAGGCCCGGCCAGCAAAGCTCAGGCGCCCGAGCCGTACTTCACCGAACAGCCGTAAGGCCGGGTCGAGGCCGTCGTCACCGGCTTGCCGGCCAGCGACTCGGCCAGTGCCTGCTTCACGTGGTTCGTGGCACCAGGGATGTCGGCGGCGTTCGAGGTGGGCTTGTTGTCGATGGCGCCGGCGTACACCAGCGTGCCGCCCGGGTTCACGATGTACATGTGCGGCGTCGTGCGCGCACCGTAGGCCTTGCCGACCTTGCCGTCGTCGTCCATCAGCGTCGCCGTGGCTGCGGCCTTCTGGGATTTCATCCAGCCCGCCAGATCGGTCGGCTTCTTGTAGTCGGAGGCCTCGGGCGCGGTGCTGCTGATGGCGAGCCAGACCACGCCTTTGGACACGGCTTCCTTTTGCGTGCCCTGCATGTTGCCGCTGCTGTAGTGCTTGACGACGAACGGGCAACCCGGATTCACCCACTCCAGCACCACGTGCTTGCCCTTGAAGTCGGACAGCGACACTGCCTTGCCACTGGTGTCGGTGGCCGTGAAGTTCGGTGCAGGCTGACCGACGGTGGCGGCGGCAGTGGCCAGGCTCGAGGCGGCAGCGGCCAGGACAAAGGCGGCGGCAATGGCAAGACGCTTCATGGATGGTTCCTCGGGGTGGGGGTGGATCAGCCGGGTGCGCCGGCCAGCGCTGCGCGCACTTCGGCAACGCTCAGAATTTCGCTCAGAACCCGTGGCCCTGCAGCGCCTGGGGTGTAGACCAGGTACACCGGCACCCCATTGCGGCCGAAGCGGGCCAGTTCGGCCGTGATGAGGGGATCGCGGCGTGTCCAGTCGGCCCGCAGCAGCACGACACGCCGTTCCTCGAAGTCGGACACGACTTCGCGATCTGCCAGGGTGGTGCGCTTGTTGAATTGGCAGGTCACGCACCAGGCCGCGGTGAAGTCGACGAATACCGGCCGGCCTTCAGCCTGGGCCTGGGCCACGCGCTCGGCGCTCCAGGGCTGCCAGTCGTCGCTGGCCTGGGCCGGTTGCGCGGCAATCGCATCCTGGCGCAGGGTGGGCACGCTCCAGGCCAGCACCGCCGCCAGCAACAGCGCTGCAGCCATGCCGAAGCCGCCGCGGGCTTTCGGGCCCAGCGTGGGCGAGCCCAGCGCCCAGGCTGCGAACGACAACACCACCAGCAAGGCCAGCAGCGCGGCCACACCGTCGATGCCGGCCTGCTGGCCCAGCACCCAGACCAGCCAGACGACGGTGGCGAACATCGGGAAGGCCATCACGGTCTTGAAGTGCGCCATCCAGACACCGGGTCGCGGCAGCGCGCGGGCCAAGGCCGGCCAGGCGCTGGCCGCGAGGTACGGCAAGGCCATGCCCAGACCAAGCGCAGCGAACACCAGCAGGGCCTGGACCGCCGGCAGCGTCACCGCCAGGCCCAGCGAAGCGCCCATGAAAGGCGCAGTGCAGGGCGAGGCAATGGCCACGGCAAGCACACCCGTCAGCGCCGAGTCGACCAGCGGATTGCGCGCGCGCGCTGCGGCCAGGCTGCTGGGCAGCACTGAACCGAACTCGAACACGCCGGCCAGGTTCAATCCGATCAGGGTGAACAAGGCGGCCAGAACGGCCACGACCGCTGGCGACTGCAGTTGAAAGCCCCAGCCGAGTTGTTCGCCCCCGGCGCGCAGGGCCAGCAGCAGCGCCGCCAGCGCCACGAAGGATGCCACCACACCGGCCGTGTAGGCCAGCCCGCCGGCCAACAACTGCCGGCGGTCGCCGGCGTGGGCCGCGAAGCCCAGCACCTTCAAGGACAGCACGGGAAACACGCAGGGCATCAGGTTCAGCAGGGCGCCCCCGAGCAGGGCAAACAGCAGTGCCAGCCCCAGGCCGACCGGCGCAGCAGCAGGGCTGGACGTCGTGACCGTGCCCTCGCCCAGTGCCGGCAAGGGCGCTTGCGTGGTGGCCGTGCCGGGTGCCGGCCAGGGTGTGGTGACCTGCACCTGCAAAAGGCCGCCGGTGGTCTGGCCATCGGCAACCAGCACGGCAGGCATCTGCGCCGGGCTTTCGGTGCGCTGCGGGTCCAGCGGCACGCTGGCCGACCAGACGTCGCCCTGCCACTGCCCGGGCACCCTGGCGGCGTTGTTGATCACGCCCGCGGTTTCCGGGAAGAAGGCGATGGCCTTGCCCTGCCAGGGAGCAGGGAGCCCGGCCACGCGCAGCACCAGGGCGCCGTTGCGCACCTCGGCCGAGGCCTGGGCCTGTGGCATGGCGACGGGCATGGCGGCCTGCGCAGCCTCGAACAGGGCGCCGCTGCCGGCCGTCGTGGCACGTGCCGGCAGCTTCAGCAGGAAGTCGCCACCTTCGGGAATGCACACTTCCTTGCAGACCAGCCAGTCCGCGCGCAGTTGCACTTCCAGGGTGTCGGCATCGAAGCCCGCGGGCACCGTCAGGGTCACCGGAAGCAGCAGGGTGTCCTCGTAGCCGTAGTTCATCAGCGGGCCGATGGGCAGCCGCTTCGGCGTCGGCCACTGGATCTCGCCGGCCTGCACACCCCCAGGCAGAGTCCATTGCAGGCTTGTCGGCAGGCCGGAGTCGCCGGGGTTCTTCCAATAGGTGTGCCAGTGCGGCTGGTGATCGATCCTCAAGCCCAGCAAGACGGTCTTGCCGGCACCGATGCCTTCAGGGGCATGGGCCAGCAGTTCGGCCCTGACCTGCGGCGTGGTGACGACGGGACCAGGCGCTTGGCTCGTCGGCTGGGCCTGCAGCGCCCAGGGCGATGCGAGCATCAGCGCCGCGCAGGCGCTGCGAAACAGGGGCATGGCTGGGGCTGGAAACATGGGCTGGTCAGAGAGTCTCGGGAGCTTCGAGTTCCATGGAAAGCGTGAGGTCAAACACGGTGTGGATGCCGACCTGCAGGCCGTGCCGCAGCTTACGCGGCGGGCGCAGAAGTTTCACGAGGTTTCGGAGTCTGCGGGTTTCTTCGTATACTCCTGCGGCTTTGCTGGTCTCGTTAGAGTTTCTTGACATAGCGACCACACAGGCGCTGACGCGGAACAACGGTCTGTCGATGAAAGAAGAAAATTCGACATCTCGTCACGCTGTGCAGCCTCTGGGGTGGGACGACGTTGATCAACTCGGCGAAGCAGTGAACCCAGCTGCCCAGGCGCTGACGCGAGACCAGGCGCAGGCCTTGATCGCCCGTCAGATGCCGGTATCACCCTGGCGTGTGGTGGGGGTTCAGGCTGGTGTGGGGCTGGCGCTTGCCCTGGCGATGGTGCTGCTGTCTAGCCCCATGGCCTGGGTCGGTTCGTTCCTCTACGGGACGGCCGCCGTGGTTTTGCCAAGCGCCTTGATGGCCTGGGGAATCTCGAAGCCACGTGCAGGCCGGCCGGCAGGCTCGGGCCTGGCCAGCTTCATGGTGTGGGAAGCAGTCAAGGTGGGGTTGTCGGTTGTCATGCTGCTGCTGGCGCCGCTGATCCTGCAACCTCTGTCCTGGCCAGCGCTGCTGGCGGGTCTGGTGGTGTGTTTGAAGTGTTATTGGGCCGCATTGTTGTGGCGTGGCTCGAAAAAGAACTGACCGACGGGAACAACCAAGATGGCAGCCGAGGAACAAGGCCCGAGCGCGAGTGAATACATCGTCCACCACCTGCAGCATCTGCAGAAGGACTTTGAGTTCCAAAGCGTCAAGCAGACGAACATCGTCGACTTCAGTGTGTTCAACCTGGATTCGGTCGTTTTTTCCAGTGTTCTGGGCTTGCTTGCGCTGCTGCTGCTGTGGACCGGCGCGCGCCGCGCCACCTCGGGCGTTCCCGGGCGCTGGCAGGCAGCCGTTGAAATGCTGGTGGAACTGGTGGACAACCAGGCCAAGAGCGTCATCAAGAATGCCCAGAGCCGCCGTTTCGTGGGTCCGCTGGCGTTGATCGTCTTCGTGTGGATCTTCCTGATGAACTTCATGGACATGATCCCGGTGGACTTCTTTCCGCAGATCTGGGCCACCGTCGGCCCGGCGCTGGGCTTCAAGGACTACCTGCGCATCCTGCCCACGGCCGACCTGTCGACCACCCTGGGCATGAGCACGCTGGTCCTGCTGCTGTGCATCTTCTACAACATCAAGATCAAGGGCTTGGGTGGCTGGGGCCACGAGTTGATTTCGGCGCCTTTCGGCAACCACCCGGTGCTGTGGCCCTTCAACTTCCTGATGCAGATGATCGAGTTCGTCGCGAAGACGGTTTCCCACGGCATGCGGTTGTTCGGAAACATGTTCGCCGGCGAACTGGTCTTCATGCTCATCGCGCTGATGGGCGGCGCCTGGGCGCTCAGCGCCACCGGTGTCTCCATGGCGCTGGGGCATGTCATCGCAGGCACGATCTGGACGCTGTTCCACATCATGGTCATCGTGCTTCAGGCCTTCATCTTCATGATGCTCACGCTGATTTATATCGGCCAGGCTCACGACGCGCATTGAGCTTGGTCATCACTGTTCTTTCCTTCCCTCTCGTCTCACTTTTTTCTTACCTCTAGGAGCATTAAAAATGGAAAACATCCTCGGTCTGGTCGCTCTGGCTTGCGGCATCATCGTTGGCCTCGGCGCTATCGGCGCATCCATCGGCATCGCGCTGATGGGCGGCAAGTTCCTCGAGTCGGCTGCTCGCCAGCCTGAGCTGATGAACGAACTGCAGACCAAGATGTTCATCTTGGCCGGTCTGATCGACGCGGCCTTCCTGATCGGCGTGGCCATCGCCCTGCTGTTCGCCTTCGCCAACCCGTTCGCCGCGACCTTCCTGGCGAACCTGCCGAAGTAAGCACGGCTCCCTTTCACGCTCGAAAGGAGTCAAGCTGTGAACATCAACGCAAGTCTGTTCATCCAGTGGATCCCGTTTCTTTTCCTGGCCTGGTTCACGGCGCGCTTCATCTGGCCGCCCATCACCAAGGCCCTGGACGAACGGGCCCAGCGGGTGGCAGATGGTCTGGCTGCGGCCGACCGCGCCAAGCAGGAGCTCAGCACCGCCAACCAGCGGGTTGAGCAACAGTTGGCTGCCACCCGCGAAGAAAGCACGAAGCGCATCGCCGACGCCGAGCGCATGGCTGCAGGACTCGTCGAAGAAGCCAAGCGCCGTGCCAACGACGAAGCCGCCAAGATCCTGGCATCCGCCCGGGCCGACGCTGAACAGCAACTGGTGTCTGCACGCGAAAGCCTGCGCGACCAGGTGGCGGTGCTGGCCGTCAAAGGCGCAGAGCAGATCCTGAAGCGCGAAGTCAACAGCCAGGTGCATGCCGAGCTGTTGTCGCGCCTGAAGGCAGAGCTTTGAGCCATGGCTGAACTCGCCACCATTGCCCGGCCTTACGCCGAAGCCCTGATCAGCGCCGGTGCCGACGCTGCCACCGTGGCCCAGCTGCACGCTGTGGCCCGGGTGGCTGCCGAACCGGAGCTGCAGAGCTTCGCGCGGCATCCCAAGTCCACGCCTGAACAAGTGTTCGACCTGATCGCTGCGGCGGCCGGGCAGCCTTTGTCCGTGCCGGTGCAGAACCTGCTGCGTGCCGTCATCGACAACGGCCGACTCATGGCCGTGCCGGAAATGGCGACACAGGCTCAGGCACTGCTGGATGCACGCGCTGGCATCTCGCAGGCACGTGTCACCAGCGCCTTTGCACTCAGCGAAGAACAAGCCGCAGAACTGCTCCAAGTGCTCGAAAAGCGCTTTGCCTGCAAGCTCGAGCTCATCGTCCACGTCGATGCCAACCTGATCGGCGGCATCCGCGCTGAAGTGGGTGACGAAGTGCTCGACACATCCGTCAGAGCGCGTCTGGACCGCATGAAAACTGCACTGACCGCCTGAGCCTTCCCAGGCCCAGGCGCCCTGTTCCGCTGGCCAGCGGCGCCGGAACACCGTCCCCGGAGAACACCATGCAACTGAATCCCGCAGAAATTTCCGAGCTGATCAAGAGCCGCATTGAAGGCCTTGGCGCAGCTGCCGACATCAAGAACCAGGGCACCGTCGTGTCCGTCACCGACGGCATCGTGCGTGTGCATGGCTTGTCCGACGTGATGGCAGGCGAGATGCTGGAATTCCCCGCCACCGCCAGCGGCCAGCCGACCTTCGGCCTGGCGCTCAACCTCGAGCGTGACTCGGTGGGCGCAGTGATCCTGGGCGAGTACGAGCACATCAGCGAAGGTGACACCGTGAAGTGCACGGGCAACATCCTGTCCGTGCCCGTCGGCCCCGAACTGATTGGCCGCGTCGTCAACGCGCTGGGTCAGCCGATCGACGGCAAGGGTCCGATCAACGCCAAGATGACCGACATCATCGAGAAGGTCGCCCCGGGCGTGATCGCGCGCAAGAGCGTCGACCAGCCGCTGCAGACCGGCCTGAAGTCCATCGACGCGA
>LNET01000092.1 GCA_001464055.1 Burkholderiales bacterium Ga0077543 | reverse complement strand
ATGTTCTGCAGCTTGTCCTTGAGTTCGATCTCCTTGGCGACCGAGACGCCGTCCTTGGTGACGGTGGGCGCGCCGAACGAACGCTCGAGCACCACGTTGCGACCCTTGGGGCCCAGCGTGACCTTGACCGCATTGGCCAGAACGTTCACGCCTTCGACGAGGCGGGCGCGGGCGTCACCGCCAAAAACAACTTCTTTTGCTGCCATGTGTAAATCTCCTAAAGCTTGAAGTGCCGGCTTGCGCCGGTGAATTCTTTTGTGTGCGGCCGGCGCTTTGCGCCTTGGCTTCGCTGCGCGAAGCTGGCCTGCGACGAAAGCAAGCGCTGCGCGCTTACTTTTCGACGACGGCGAAGAGGTCCTCTTCGCGCATCACGAGCAGTTCGTCGCCGTCGACCTTGACGGTCTGGCCGCTGTACTTGCCGAACAGCACGCGATCACCGACCTTGCAGTTCAGGGCGATGAAGTCGCCCTTGTCGTTGCGCTTGCCCGGGCCCACGGCCAGGACTTCACCCTGGTCGGGCTTTTCTGCGGCGTTGTCAGGGATGACGATGCCGGAAGCGGTCTTGGTTTCCTGTTCCAGGCGCTTGACGATCACGCGATCGTGCAATGGACGAAGTTTCATATCATCTCCTTGAGGTTTGCTGAGGCAGGATGGTGAGAACCAAGGTAGTTGGTACTCATCAACATCAGGTTGACCGACGACTTTTCAAGAGCTTTTCAGCCGCTTGGCCGATCTTTCATCGACCCTTCATCGATCGTTAGCACTCAACCGTGGTGAGTGCTAGCAGCGGGATTATAGGGTTGCCGCGTGGCAGTGCAAGCGCTTGGCTAGCATCGGGGTATGAAGCACGCACCTGCGCTCTTTCGCCGCCGGCAACTGCTGGTGTCATCGGGGCTTGCCGCGCTGCCCCTCTGGGCCGGTGCCGCAGCGGCCAGCCCGTTGCCGATCTTCGACGCCCACCTCCACTACAGCCACGACGCCTGGGACCCGCTGCCGCCGGCGCAGGCCGTGGCATTGCTGCGGCAGGCTGGCCTGAAGCGGGCTTTGGTGTCCAGCAGCAGCGACGAAGGTACGCAGATGCTGTACGAGGCCGCCCCCGACCTGGTGCTGCCTTCGCTGCGGCCCTACCGCAACCGGAGCGAGATCGGCACCTGGACCCGGGACGCCACCGTCGTCGCCCACCTCGAAGCCAGGCTGGCGAAGTACCGCTATGTGGCCATAGGGGAGTTTCATGTCTTCGGCGCCGACGCCGACGGCACCGTCATGCGCCGCGTGGTCGCCCTGGCGCGTGAACACAACTTGTTCCTGCACTCGCACAGCGACGCCGACGCCATCGACCGCCAGTTCCGCCAGGACCCCGATGCGCGCATCCTCTGGGCCCACGCTGGCTTCGACACCCCTGAAAACGTGCGCGACATGCTGCGCCGTCACCCGCGCCTGTGGTGCGACCTGGCGTTCCGCAGCGACCATGCCAGCATGGGCCGGGTCGACGATGGCTGGCGCGCCGCGTTCCTGGAGTTCCCCGACCGCTTCATGGTCGGCACCGACACTTTCACGCCAGAGCGCTGGCACTACGTCGTCGACCACGCCGACAGCGCGCGCCTTTGGCTGGCCACCCTGCCGCCGGCAGTGGCTGAACGGATTGCCTGGCGCAACGGCGAAGAGCTGTTCGGCCAGCGCCTGGCGAGCAGATGAGGCTGCTGCTCGTGGCCACCCTGCTGGCAGTACCCACTGTCCAGGCCTGCCCGCTGCAGGCCGACGACGGCACCCTGGTGCAGCAAGGCCAGGTGCAACTGGCCTGGCGCAGCACGCCCGCGCCGATGCTCAACGGCCAGCCCTTCGTGCTGCAAGTGCAGGTGTGCCCGAAGGATGCCGTGCTCAGGCGGGTGGACGCGACCATGCCCGACCACCGCCACGGCATGAACTACCGCCCCACGCTCAAGGCGCTTGAGCCCGGCGCCTGGCAGGTGGACGGCATGCTCTGGCACATGGCCGGCCGCTGGGAACTGCGCTGGGACGTGCAGCACCTGGGGCGCACCGAGGTGCTGCGCACGTCGGTGATGTTGCGTCCTTGATGTTGTGCTGACGATGCTGCGGGCCTGGCGTGCCGGTTGCGCGATGCTGGCCCTGCTGGTGCCGCTGTCGGCCCTGGCCGCAGCCGGCCTGATCGACTTCACCGACGAAGAGCGGGCGCGCATCGCCGGCCATGGCCCCTGGCCGGCGCTGACCGAACCCGACCCGGCCCAGGCCGCGGCGCAGGGCCCGCAAGCCGTCGAGTTCGGGCGCCGCCTGTTCGTCGACCGGCGCCTGTCGGCCGACGGGCGGGCCAGCTGCGCGAGCTGCCATGTGCCGGCGCTGGCCTTCCAGGATGGCCGAGCCGTGCCGCGCTTGCGCGACGGTGTGGCCGCCAGTGTGCGCAACACCCCTGGCCTGCTGGACAGCGCACAGCGCCGCTGGCTGGGTTGGGGTGGCGAACACGATTCGCTGTGGGCTGCCAGCCTGGCCCCGCTGCTGGCCGCCGCCGAGATGGGCAACCGCATCGACGAACTGGCCGCGCGCGTGCGTGGCAAGCCCGACCTGGTGCTTGGCCACGAACGGGCGCTGGGCCCCATGCCAGGGGACGACGTGGCGCTGGTGGTGAATTTGGCCAAGGCCCTGGCGGCCTACCAGTCGACCCTGGCGTCGCCCCGCACGCCTTTCGACGATTTCCGCGAAGCCCTGCTGCGGGGCGACACGCAGACCGCAGCCCGCTACCCGATGGCGGCGCAACGAGGGCTGCGACTGTTTATCGGCGAAGGCCGCTGCAGCATCTGCCATGCCGGCCCGAGCTTCAGCAACGGCGAATTCGCCGACATCGGTATTCCCTTCTTCGTGCCGGGTGGCGTCGACGCCGGCCGTCATGCCGGCTTGAAGGCGCTGCTGGCCTCGCCCTACAACCGCCTGGGGCCGCATGGCGCCGTCAGTGACCCGCGGGCGGTGGCGACGCGCCATGTCGTCATCGAACACCGCTATTTCGGCGAGTTCCGGGTGCCCGCCCTGCGCGGGCTGGTGCAGACCGCGCCTTACATGCACGACGGCAGCCTGGCGACGCTGGACGAGGTCGTGCACCACTACAGCGAACTGAACGAGGAGCGCCTGCACACTGACGGCGAGCGCATCCTGCGCCCGCTGAAGCTGTCGGCGGCCGAGCGCAACGACCTGCTGGCCTTCCTGCGCAGCCTGTCGCCCTGAAGGCTCAGCGCGTCAGCGTGACCTTCGACAGGAAGGCGGGTGCGTCAGGATCGCGGCCGCGGGCACGGGCCAGGGCTTCGACGAAGGGGTAGAACGACTGGATCGCGGTGATGGCGTCCAGTGCTTCATGCGCTGCCGTCTGCAGCGGCAGGTCCATGCCCGGTGTGCCGGCAGGCGCGGCCAGGAGCACCGCCGCGCCGCGGGCCTTCAGCTCGGCCGCCAGTGCCAGCAGCCCGGGTTGCGCCGGGCCGCGTGGTGCGAACACCAGCACCGGGAAGCCGCTGCCCACCAATGCCATCGGGCCATGGCGGAGTTCCGCGCCCGAGAAGGCCTCGGCCTGGATGCCGCAGGTTTCCTTGAATTTCAGCGCGGCTTCCAGTGCCACCGCCAGGCCGGTACCGCGGCCGACCACATAGAGTCCTTCTGCAGCGATCAACTGCGGCAGGGCATGGCTCCAGTCGCAGGCGGCGGCCAGCTCCAGCGCATCGGGCAGGGCTTGCAGGGCCTGCTCGAGCGCCGCATCGCCCTCCCAGGCCGCGACCAGGCGCACGCCCGCCACCAGCTGCGCGATGTAGCTCTTCGTCGCGGCAATGCTGGTCTCGGTTCCGGCGTGAAGCGGCAGCAGCCATTGCGCTGCCCGGGCCAGCGGCGAGGCCTGGTCGTTGACGAAGGCCACAGTGCAGGCGCCGTCCGCGCGGAAGTGCTGGGTGGGGGTGAGCAGGTCGGGGCTTTGCCCCGACTGCGAAAACGCGAACGCTGCCAGGCCCTGGCAGCGCAGCCGGGGTGGCTGCAAGGTCACCAGCGACATCGGCAGGGACGTGACGAGTTCACCCAGTCGCGCCATCACCAGGTAGGCGAAGTGGCTGGCGGCATGGTCTGAACTGCCGCGGGCCAGGGTCAGCAGGGCACGTGGCGGCTGGCCGCGCAGCGCGCTGGCCAGGGCGGTGTAGCGCTCGCCGTCCAGGCCCAGCGCCCTAGCCACCGCCTGCGGGGCCTGCATCGTCTCTGCGAGCATGCGGCTGCTGTCAGGCGATGGCGTCGAGCTCAAGCCGTTCTCCTTCCACCCACACCTGGCGCAGCTGCAGCTGCGTGTCCAGCACCACGGCATCGCCCCAGGCGCCTGGCGCCAGGCGGCCGCGGTCTGTCAGGCCAAGATGCTCGGCCGCCAGCGTGGCGGTGCGGCGCGAGGCCTCGGCCAGCGGCAGGCCCAGGCCGACGAGGTTGCGCAGGGCCTGGTCCATGGTCAGCGTGCTGCCGGCCAGGGTGCCGTCGGCCAGGCGCACACCGCCCAGGCATTTGGTGACCGTGTGCCGGCCCAGCGGGTAGTCGCCGTCGGGCATGCCAGCAGCCGCGGTGGCGTCGGTGACGCAGTACAGCCCCGCAATGCAGCGCAGCGCCGCGCGAATGGCGCCGGGATGCACGTGCAGCAGGTCGGGAATGATCTCGGCGCGTTCGGCGTGGGCCAGCGCCGCGCCGACCAGGCCCGGGGCACGTTGGTGCAGGCCGCTCATCGCATTGAAGAGATGCGTGAAACCGGTGGCGCCGGCCTGCAGCGCCGCGACGCCATCTTCGTAAGTGCCGCTGCTGTGGCCGATCTGGACGATGAAGCCGCGCGCCCGCAAGGCCACGATCAGGTCCAGATGGCCTGGCAGCTCGGGCGCGATCGTCACCAGTCTCAGCGGTGCGATGGCGTGCAGGGCCAGCACTTCGTCCAGCGTGGCAGGCACTGCAAATGGCGGTTGCGCGCCCAGCCGGTCGGGCGCGATGTAGGGGCCTTCCAGGTGCACGCCCAGTACCCGCGCGCTGCCCGGCGGGCGGGTTTCGCACAAGGGCGCGGCGGCGCGCAGGGCAGCTTCGATTTCCGCACGCGGTGCGGTCATCGTGGTCGCCAGCAGCGACGTGGTGCCATGGCTGGCGTGCAGCCTGGCAATGCGCAGGAGCGCGTCGCCTCCGGCCATGGTGTCGAAGCCGCCGCCGCCGTGCACATGCAGGTCGATGAAGCCGGGCAGCACGATGGGCAGCGTACCGTTCAGCACCTCGGCGTCGGCCACCGGCGTGCCCGTGAGGCTCTCGACACGGCCGTCGACCAGCCGCAGCCGTCCACGGACGAAACCCGCTGGGCCGAGCACGTGACCTTCGATCGAAGCCCTGCCGGGAGTCAGCTGCATCAGTGTGCCGACGGCACGTTCGGGTCGTCGTCGCTGGGCGCGTCGCCGGGCACGCGGAACTGTTCACTGGCCCAGGCGCCCAGGTCGGCACTGCGGCAACGTTCGCTGCAGAAAGGCCGCCAGCGGTTGCTGGGGTCGTACAGCGCCGGGCCCTTGCAGCCGGGGCAAGGCACACGGCGCGCGGCCGCAGGTGCCGTCATGCGCACAGGGCCAGCTCGAAGCTGGTGTCGGTGCCGGCATTGCGCAGTCGGCCTTCGGCGTCGGGCCGCATGAAGCGCACGCCCACCATCAGGCGGTGGCCGGTGATTTCCGGCACCAGTCCCAGTTCACCCGCAATGCGCACACGCATCAGCTGATAGGTCTTGCCCTGGGGCAGGCTCTGCTGGTAGACCCCACCTGGGGCCGCCATGCGCTGCAGCGGGCCGCTGTCGCGCAGCAGCCCCAGCAGGACCTGCAGCGCCAGTGCCAGCGGCAGCAGGCTGGCGAGCCAGCCGTCCAGGTCGGCACGACGGCGCTCAGGGGCATGCTGCTGCCAGGCGTAGTAGGCGGGCAGGTCGAATTCACAAGTGCCGCCGGGAATGCTGATGCGGCTGCGGATGCTCATCAGCCAGTCGTTGCTGGCCAGGCTGTGCCCGGCCTTGCCCTGCAGCGCGTTCAAGCCTTCATGGGCGCGCTGGATGCTGGCCACGGCGTCGTCCAGAGCCTGCTCGGAAATGCTGGGGTGGCCGCGATAGCTCTCGAACTGGCTGCGGTGCTTTTCCAGTTCCTTCAACAGATCGCTCTTCAGGTCGGCGCGCGATGCGACGTCCATGATCTCGAACATCGTCACCAGAGCAAAGTGGTGGTCGACGGCCAGGTCGCGCGCCACCAGCACACCGAGCCGGTCGAACAGGTGTTCGAGCCGCAGCATGGTGCGTATGCCTTCGTTGAACGGGTACTCGTATAGAACCAAGGCGAGCTGCAGAAGTGGGTGGCGGCCGGGGTGGAGTCAGCCCCGGCCCGGATTGTTCCACAGGCCCCAGCAGGCACCCAGGGCTTCCACTTCGCTGGCCAGGGCCGGCAGGCTCAGGCCGTCGTTGAAGATCACGGCGTCAGCCACCGCGCGGCGTACGTCCCGGCTGGCTTGCTGGGCCACCACCCGTTCCGCCATCAGGGCGTCCCAACCTGCACGCTGGGCGACGCGGGCGACCTGGGTAGCCTCGCTGCAGTCCACCACCAGCACTTTGTCGACACGCGCGCGCCAGTGGGGTGACTCGGCCAGCAAAGGCACATCGAACACGATGGCGGCGCCCTGGTCTGCCGTAGCAGCCTGACGCAGGGCCTCGGCAGTGATGAGGGGGTGCAGGATGGCCTCCAGCCGGCGCTTCGCCGTGCTGTCGGTGAACGCCCGCTGACGCATCACTTCGCGCGCCAGTGCGCCGCTTCCGTCGACGATGTCGGGGCCGAATTCGGCGACGAGTTCGGGCATGGCGGCACCGCCCGCTGCGGTCAGGTTGCGCGCGATCGCGTCGGTGTCGACCAGCCTGGCCCCGCGATCGACGAACAATCGGGCCACTGTGCTCTTGCCGCTGCCGATGCCGCCGGTCAGCCCGATGCGCAGGCCGGTCACAGCAGCCAGACCGACCGCAGGGCGGGCCCGAAGAAGATCGAGCACAGGCCGCCCAGGGCCAGATACGGTCCGAAGGGAATGGGCTTGCTGCGGTCACGGCCCATTCCGGCAATCATCACCAGGCCCACGACGGCCCCCACCGCTGCTGCCAGCAAAAGTGCCGACGGCAAGGCCTGCCAGCCCAAGAGCGCGCCGATGCCGGCCAGCATCTTCATGTCGCCTTCGGCCATGGCATCCACCTTGCGCAACAGCCCCCAGATGAAGCCCACTAGCCACAGCACGCCGTAGCCGGCCAGGGCGCCGGCGGCGGCGTCGGCTGGGCTGACCCCTGTCCAGCCGGCCAGGGCGCCGCCCAGGCCGATGCCGATCAGGGGCAAGGTCAGACCGTCGGGCAGCAAGGTGGTGTCGAAGTCGATCAGCGCCATCGTCAGCAGCAGTGCGATGGCCAGGCACCACAGCAGGGTGCTGGGCTGGGCGCCGTAGTGGGCCGCGGCGGCCGCGAACAAACCGCCGGTGACGAGCTCGACTGCCGGGTAGCGCCAAGCGATGCGCGTGCCGCAGGCCGAGCAGCGGCCGCGCAGCATCAGCCAGCTCAGCACCGGGATGTTTTCCCACCAGCGCAGCACATGGCCGCACTTCGGGCAGCGCGAACGGGGTCGCGTCAGCGTCTCCTCGGGCAGCTTGCGCAGTTCGGCGTCGACCGCCTGCGCCGCCTGCGCCAGCTGCGGGGGTGGCGTGGACTGACCCCCGAACAGCGGTTGCCAGGCCAACGGGTCGGCCAGCTGGAATTCGACCGAGTCCTTCCACCAGGCCCGCCACATCATCGCAGGCAGGCGATGCACCACGACGTTGAGGAAGCTGCCGATCAGCAGCCCCAGCACGCCCAGGCCTGGCGGCGACAGCAGCGCCGCGGCCAGCCCCGGGTCGAACATCAGACGACCGAACCCAGCTTGAAGATGGGCAGGTACATCGACACCACGATGCCGCCGATGAGGGTGCCCAGGATGACGATGATGAAGGGTTCCATCAGGCTGGAAAGACCCTTGACCATCTCGTCGACCTCGTCCTCGTAGAACTCGGCGGCCTTGGCCAGCATGTGGTCGAGCGAGCCCGATTCCTCGCCGATTGCCGCCATCTGCAGCACCATGGTCGGGAAGACGCCGGTCGAGGTCATCGAGGTGGTCAGGGCCGAGCCGGTGGAGACGTCCTTCTGGATCTGTTCGGTGGCCTGGGCGTAAACCGCATTGCCAGCCGCGCCGCCCACGGAGTCCAGGGCCTCGACCAGTGGCACGCCAGCCGCGAACATCGTGGACAGGGTGCGCGTCCAGCGTGCGATGACCGACTTGTTGATCAGGTCGCCGAAGATCGGCACGCGCAACAGGATGCGGTCCATCGTCATCTGCATCTTCTCGGAACGTTTCCAGCTCTCGAAGAAGAAGTAGCCGCCACCGAAGATGAGGCCGAAGATGGCCCACCACCAGGTGACGAAGAAGTGCGACATCCAGATGATGGCCTGGGTGGGTGCGGGCAGCTCGCCGCCGAAGGACTTGAAGACGTCCTCGAAGGCGGGAATCACGAAGATCATGATCACAGTGAGGACGACGAAGGCCACCACGATGACCGCCACCGGGTACATCAGGGCCGACTTGATCTTGCTCTTGATGGCCATGGTCTTTTCCTGGTAGATGGCCAGGCGGTCGAGCAGGGCTTCAAGGATGCCGCCAGCTTCGCCGGCTTCCACCAGGTTGCAGTACAGCGAATCGAAGTGCAGAGGGTGCTTGCGGAACGCCGACGACAGGCTGGTGCCGGTCTCGACGTCGTTGCGGATGTCGGTGAGCAGCTTGGTCATGCGCGGATTCGTGCTTCCACGTGCCACGATGTCGAAGCTCTGCAGCAACGGCACGCCCGCTTTCATCATCGTCGCGAGCTGGCGCGTGAAGATGGCGATGTCCTTCTGCTTGATCGAGCGCCCACCGCTGGTGCGGCGCTTCTTCACCTTCGTCAGCAGGATGCCCTGGCGGCGCAGGCTGGCGCTGACCACGGCCTCGCCACCGGCGCGGATTTCACCGCGTACGAGCTTGCCGTTCTTGTCCTTGCCTTCCCACTCGAAGATGGATTCCTTCGAGTTCTTGGCGAGTGCTGCTGTGGCCATGGTTCGTCGACTCTTCCTGAAGTGCGCGGGGCTACTCGTTCGTGACGGTGATCACTTCTTCCAGCGTCGTCACCCCCAGCCGCACCTTAACCAGGCCGGACTGCCGAAGGTCGCGGACGCCGTCCAGTGCCGCCTGCTTGGCAATGTCGAGTGCCGTGCCTTCGCTGAGGATGATGCGTTGAATGGCTTCGGTGATGGGCATCACTTGGTAAATGCCGACGCGGCCCTTGTAGCCGTTGTTGCAGGAGCTGCAGCCGACCGCGCGGTACGGTTTCCAATTACCGTCCAATTCTTCTGGTTTGAAGCCCGCCTTGAGCATGGAATCACGGGGGTAATCCGCCGGCTTCTTGCAGTTTTCGCAGAGCTTGCGCGCCAGACGCTGCGCCGTGATCAGCAGCACGCTGGAAGCGATGTTGAACGGCGCCACGCCCATGTTCAGCAGGCGCGTGAGCGTGGTCGGCGCGTCATTGGTGTGCAGCGTGCTCATCACCAGGTGGCCGGTCTGGGCGGCCTTCAGGGCGATGTCGGCGGTGTCCAGGTCGCGGATTTCGCCGACCATGATGATGTCCGGGTCCTGGCGCAGGAAGCTCTTCAGCGCGGCGGCGAACGTCAAGCCGGCGCGGTCGTTCACGTTCACCTGGTTGATCCCCGGCAGGTTGATTTCCGCAGGGTCCTCGACCGTGGCGATGTTGACGCCGGGCTGGTTCAGGATGTTCAGGCAGGTGTACAGCGACACCGTCTTGCCGCTACCGGTGGGGCCGGTGACGAGGATCATGCCGTAGGGCCGCCCGATGGCCTGCGTCAGGCGGTCGCGCTCGATCTTCTCGTAGCCCAGGGCCTCGATGCCCAGCTTCGCGCTCGACGGGTCCAGGATCCGGATCACGACCTTTTCGCCGAAGAGCGTTGGCAAGGTGCTGACGCGGAAATCGATGGCCTTGCTGCCGAACTTCAGCTTCATGCGGCCGTCTTGCGGGACCCGCTTTTCGGCGATGTCCATGCGGCTGATGACCTTGATCCGCGAGGCCAGCTTGTCCTTGATGGCAATGGGCGGCTGGGTGATCTCGCGCAATTCGCCGTCGATGCGGAAGCGCACGCGGTAGTTGTATTCGTAGGGCTCGAAGTGCAGGTCTGACGCGCGCATGTTGATGGCGTCGATCAGCATCTTCTGCAGGAAGCGCACGACGGGTGCGTCTTCGACCTCGGTGGAGACGTCGGCGCTCTCTGGCGCACTGGCCTCTTCTTCGGTGACGTCGAAGTCGAACTCGGCGCTGGACAGGGACTCGAGCGCCTCGCTGGCGCTGGCGCCCTGCGCCTCGATCTGGCGCATCAGCTTGTCGTACTCGACGATCACCCATTCCGGCGTGAGCTGTGTCGCGAACTTGATGCGTTCCACGGCCTCCTGGTCGGTGGGGTCCGCGGCGCCGATGAACAGCCGGTTACCGCGTTTGCCCAGCGCAATGACCTGGTACTGCTGCGCAATCTTCTGGTCGATCAGATTGCGTGGGAGCTTCTGCAGGTCGACGGCATTCAGGTCGATCAGTGGCAGGGCCAATGCTGACGACAGCACGTGAGCCAGGTCGTCGGGCTTGATCGCGCCGCCCGTGATGGCCGCGGTGATGAAGCTGGACTTGCGCTCGCGCGCCGACTTCACCAGATCGTCGGCGGCCTTCGCGCTCATCTTGCCCGCATTGACCAGCACCCGAGCAACACCGGTCAGCGTCGACGAAGAGGGTTCAACGAGGGTGTCGGTTGCCATGAGGAATCAGTTGCGCAGGGCGGTGCTTGCCTGCTGGATTGCTAACGGCTGATGATCTCTTATCCGGGCCGGGGTGTAAACGCAAGCCGCATTCCGGGGGCCCCCGTGAGGAGCCCTGGCTGTGCGATGTGGCATGAAAACCTGGTCGGGGTGAGAGGATTCGAACCTCCGGCCTCTACGTCCCGAACGTAGCGCTCTACCAGGCTAAGCTACACCCCGTTGTTCGGCAGGTGCATTGCGCACCGCTGCAGGCAAGCGCTGCGTCAAGAAGACCGCTGCACCGCAACAACTGACAATTCTAGCAGAGCACGACGGGCCCTCGAATCGGGCAGTGCCTGGAGCATCGCGCAGGCATGCTCCGTCTCGCGACGGGCCGCTTCCCGGGTGGCCTCGAGTGCGCCGGTTCGGCGAACGATCGACAGAATGTCGGGCAGGCCCTGAACCTCGCCTTGCTCGATCGCGTGCCGGATGAGCTGACGTTCAGCCCCGGAGGCGCGCTCCATTGCCAGCAACAAGGGCAGGGTAGGCTTGCCCTCGCGCAGGTCGTCGCCCACGTTCTTGCCGAGTTCGCTGCTGTTGCCCTCGTAATCCAGAAGGTCGTCGACCAGCTGGAAAGCGGTGCCCAGGGCGCGGCCATAGCCCGCACAGGCATCTTCCAGCGCCGCGTCTGCGCCCGCCAGGACAGCGCCGAGCCTGGCGCTGGCTTCGAAGAGCTTGGCGGTCTTGAAGCGGATGACCTGCAGATAGTCCTCGACCGCCAGGTCGGGGTCGTGCATGTTCATCAGCTGCAGCACTTCCCCTTCTGCGATGACGTTGGTGGCATCTGCCAGCACATCGAGTACGCGCATCCGGTTGACCGAAACCATCATCTGGAAGGCGCGCGAATAGAGGAAATCACCCACCAGCACACTGGCTGCGTTGCCGAACATGGCGTTGGCGGTCGGGCGGCCGCGGCGCAGGTCGGATTCGTCGACGACGTCGTCGTGCAGCAAGGTCGCGGTGTGGATGAATTCGACGACGGCAGCCAGCTCGAAGCGTTCCGGTCCATCGAAACCCAGGGCTTCGGAGAACAGCAACACCAGACGCGGCCGGATGCGCTTGCCTCCGGCGTTGACGATGTAACGCGAAATCTGGTCGATCAAAGCCACGCGCGACGACAAGCGTTCACGGATAACCGCATCGACCTGACGCATGGCCAGGTCGGTGATGTCGGGCGCGGCGGTGGGGGGTGCGGTTGTCTCTAGCACTGAGCAGCCTGTCCAGAGCGGCCTAGTCTATAAGAATCGGGTTGCAGAAGTCGTTCGAGCGGCGGGCTTGGCCAGTCGTGCCGGCGCCCACGGTCAAACTTTTGCCACTGGTACCCACTTGCGTGCTATATTGGAAGGCTGTCCGAAATGCGCGCTTTGCGATTGCTTGAGCGCTTCGGGCATTTCGTTTGAAAGGTCACATATGTACGCGGTCATAAAAACCGGTGGCAAGCAATACAAGGTTGCAGCCGGCGAGAAGATCAAGGTAGAACAGATAGCTGCGGACGTGGGCCAGGAAATCGTGATCGAGCAGGTGATGGCCGTCGGAAGCGGCGCCGACCTGCAGGTTGGGGCTCCCTGGGTCGCAGGTGCCAGCGTCAAGGCCACGGTGGTGGCACATGGCCGGCACGACAAGGTGCGCATCTTCAAGATGCGTCGCCGCAAGCACTACCAGAAGCATGGCGGTCACCGCCAGAACTACACCGAGCTGGAAATCGGCTCGCTGGTCGTCGCCTGAGCGACTGAAGGAGCACAAAGATGGCACAGAAAAAGGGCGGGGGTTCAACCCGCAACGGCCGCGATTCGCAGCCGAAGATGCTAGGCGTGAAGGTGTTTGGCGGTCAGCAGGTTTCTGCCGGCGCCATCATTGTTCGTCAGCGCGGAACGAAGTTCCACCCAGGCACGAACGTCGGTATTGGCAAGGATCACACCTTGTTCGCGCTGACCGACGGCGCGGTGTCCTTCCAGATCAAAGGCGCTTTGAACCGCCAGACGGTGTTTGTCACACCGGCCTGAGCCGTTGCCTGACGCCCACTGCCGAAGCCCCGGTTCGCCGGGGCTTTTGCTTGGTGCGGGTCGCCCTTCCACCACACTCCAGCCATGAAGTTCGTAGACGAAGCAACCATCGACATTGCCGCAGGCGATGGCGGCGCTGGCTGCATGAGCTTCAGACGCGAAAAGTTCATCCCGTTCGGGGGACCGAACGGTGGTGACGGCGGACGGGGTGGCAGCGTCTGGGCCGTGGCCGACCGCAACATCAACACGCTCATCGACTACCGCTATGCCCGCCGCCACATTGCGAAGAACGGGGAAGCGGGGCGGGGGTCCGACCAGTACGGCGCGGCCGGGCCCGACATCGAACTGCGCATGCCCGTGGGCACGATCGTGGGCGATGCCGAGAGCGGCGAGACCCTGGTCGAACTGCTGGAACATGGGCAGCGCGCATTGCTGGCCAAGGGCGGTGACGGCGGTTTCGGCAACCTGCACTTCAAGAGCAGCACCAATCGTGCGCCCCGGCAGAAGACGCCCGGCTGGCCCGGTGAAGCGCGCAAGCTGCAACTCGAACTCCGCGTGCTGGCCGACGTGGGCCTGCTCGGCATGCCCAACGCCGGCAAGTCGACACTGATCTCGGCGATCTCGAACGCGCGCCCCAAGATTGCCGACTATCCTTTCACGACATTGCACCCCAACCTGGGTGTGGTGCGCGTCGGGCCCGAGAAGAGCTTTGTCGTCGCTGACATCCCCGGACTGATCGAGGGTGCCTCTGAAGGCGCCGGCCTGGGCCATCAGTTTCTGCGCCATCTGCAGCGTACGCGGCTGCTGCTGCACATGGTCGACATGGCGCCGTTCGACGATGTCGACCCGGTGGTCCAGGCGCGTGCCATCGTGGCTGAACTCAAGAAGTACGACCCCGCACTGCATGCCAAGCCGCGCTGGCTGGTCTTCAACAAGCTCGACATGGTGCCGGCCGAAGAACGCGAGGCTCGCGTCAAAGACTTCGTACGCCGCCTGCGCTGGAAAGGGCCGGTCTTTGCGATTTCGGCGCTGGCCCGGGAAGGCTTGAAGCCTCTGGTCGACAAGATCTACGAGCACGTGGCTGCGCAGCAACGCCCCGAGCCCGTGCCCGACCAGCGTTTCGACACGCCTGCGCCCGACGTCGGGGGCAGTCCGGGGGGTTCTTCTTGAATGCCACCACGGGCCCCGGCGTGCTGACAGGCGCCCGGCGCATCGTCGTCAAGGTCGGCTCCAGTCTCGTCACCAACGAAGGCCGCGGCATCGACGCCCAGGCCATCGGCAACTGGTCGCGGCAGTTGGCCGTGCTGGCTGGGCAGGGGCGCGAGGTGCTGATGGTGTCCAGCGGCGCCATCGCCGAAGGCATGAAACGCCTGGGCTGGACGCAGCGCCCGAAAGAGCTCAACGAGTTGCAGGCAGCGGCCGCGGTGGGCCAGATGGGCCTGGCCCAGATGTACGAGAGTCGCCTGTCAGAGCAGGGCATGGCCAGCGCCCAGGTGCTGCTGACCCATGCCGACCTGGCCGACCGCGAACGTTATTTGAACGCGCGTTCGACCTTGCTGACCCTGCTCGGCTTGCGCGTCATCCCGGTCATCAACGAAAACGACACGGTCGTCAACGACGAGATCAAGTTCGGCGACAACGACACCCTGGGTGCGCTCGTGGCCAACCTGGTCGATGCCGACGCCTACGTCATCCTCACCGACCAGCGCGGCCTGTATTCCGCCGACCCGCGTCGCGACCCGGCTGCCCGCTTCATCGAGGAAGCCCGCGCTGGCGACCCTGCGCTGGAAGCGATGGCCGGTGGTGCCGGTACGGCCATCGGCCGGGGCGGCATGCTCACCAAGATACTGGCGGCCAAGCGGGCCGCCGGCAGCGGCACCAGCACCCTGATCGCCTGGGGTCGCGAGACCGACGTGCTGGTGCGTCTGGCAGCAGGCGAGCGCATCGGTACGGCCCTGCTTGCGTCGACGCCGAAGATGGCTGCGCGCAAGCAATGGATGGTCGACCAGTTGCAGCTGCGTGGCGCCGTGCTCGTCGACGAAGGCGCTGCGGCCAAATTGCGTGGCGAGGGCAAGAGCCTGCTGCCGATCGGCGTTCTGGAAGTGCAGGGCGACTTCGTGCGTGGTGACGTGATTGCCGTGCGCACGGCCCAGGGCGTCGACGTCGCCCGCGGGCTGGCGAACTACAGCGCCGGCGAAGCCCGCCTCATCGCGCGCAAGCCTTCGTCGCAGATCGAAGCGCTACTGGGCTACGCCAACGAGCCCGAACTCATTCACCGTACGAACCTGGTGCTGATGTAGGGGCGGCAACGCCTGCTCCCCCCTGGCAGGTGGGGTCGGGTTCGGGCGCGCTGTGTTCCTGGTCATGCCGCTGTGCGCGCAGTCCCGATCGCAGGAAGCGGTTGTGGTGGTGCACCCGTGGCAGATAGCGCGAGAGCTCGGTCAGCGCCATTTCATAGACGCCGCGCTTGAACTCGATGACCACGTCCAGCGGCACCCAGTAGTCGTTCCAGCGCCAGGCGTCGAACTCGGGGTGGTCGGTGGCACGCAGATTCATGTCGCTGTCGCGGCCCACCAGCCGCAGCAGGAACCAGATCTGTTTTTGACCGCGGTAATGGCCACGCGCGTCCTTGCGGATGAAGTGGTCGGGCACTTCATAGCGCAGCCAGTCGCGCGTGCGGCCGATGACTTGCACGTGGTCGGGCAGCAGCCCCACTTCTTCGTGCAGCTCTCTGAACATCGCCTGCTCGGGCGACTCACCGTACTTGATGCCGCCCTGGGGGAACTGCCACGAATGTGTTCGCAGCCGCTTGCCCCAGAAGACCTGGTTGCGCGAGTTGAGCAAGACGATGCCGACGTTGGGCCTGAAGCCTTCCCGGTCGAGCATAATCAGACCTCGGATTTGTGACTATTTTCATTATTGCACCGGCGCGGTGCGGACAGCGAACCCTCGCTAACCCGGAGCCGCTCTCCAAGGCCGCGAACACGGTGTCCACCTCCTGACGCCGAGCGCGACAACCAGCCGACATGAGAGCCTCCCAGACCTTCATTTCTACCCTCAAGGAAGCCCCTTCCGACGCCGAGATCGTCAGCCATAGCCTGATGCTGCGCGCCGGCCTGATCAAGCGCCTGGGCGCCGGCATCTACAACTACATGCCGCTGGGGCTGCGCGTGATCCGCAAGGTCGAGGCCATCATCCGCGAGGAGATGAACCGTGCTGGCGCCATCGAACTGCTGATGCCCGTGGTGCAGCCGGCCGAACTCTGGCAGGAAACCGGCCGCTTCCAGGCCTATGGCCCCGAACTCCTGCGAGTGAAAGACCGCCATGACCGTGACTTCGTGATTCAGCCCACAAGCGAAGAAGTGATCACTGACATCGCCCGTCAGGAACTGCGCAGCTACAAGCAACTGCCACGAAATTTCTATCACATCCAGACCAAGTTCCGCGACGAGCGACGGCCACGTTTCGGCGTCATGCGCGGCCGTGAATTCACGATGAAGGACGCCTATTCCTTCGACCGTGACAAGGCCTCGGCGCTGAAAAGCTACGACGCCATGTACCAGGCCTATTGCGCGATCTTCGACCGCATGGGTCTGCAGTACCGTGCGGTGGCGGCCGACACGGGCTCGATCGGCGGCGACGCGTCGCATGAATTCCAGGTCATCGCCGATACGGGCGAGGACGCCATCGCCTACTGCCCGAACAGCCCCTACGCGGCCAACATCGAGCTGGCTGAAGCCGTGTCCTTGATCGCCGAGCGCGGCGCGCCTGCCCAGCTTTGCGCCAAAACGCCCACACCCGGCAAGGCCACCTGCGAAGACGTGGCCGCCCTGCTGGGTCTGAGCCTGACGCAGACGGTGAAGTCACTGGTATTGGCCACCGACGTGCTGAATGAAGCTGGCGACGTGGTCAAGAGCACCGTCTGGCTGCTGCTGGTGCGCGGCGACCACAGCCTCAACGAAATCAAGGCCGGAAAGCTGCCAGGTCTGAAGGAAGGTTTTCGCTTTGCCACCGTGGCCGAGATCGAAGACCATTTCGGCTGCAAGCCGGGCTATCTGGGTCCGATCGGCACGCGCAAGCCGGTGAGAATCGTGGCTGACCGTACCGTGGCCCTGATGTCCGATTTCGTCTGCGGTGCCAACGTGGCCGACTTCCACTACGCCGGCGTGAACTGGGGCCGTGACCTCCCGGAACCCGATCTGGTGGCCGACATCCGCAATGTCGTCGAAGGCGACCCCAGCCCTGACGGCAAGGGTGTGCTGGCCATCCAGCGCGGCATCGAGGTCGGTCATGTCTTCTATCTGGGCACGAAAAAGTACAGCGGACCGATGGGAGCCAACTTTCTCGACGAAAACGGCAAGCCCCAGCCTTTCGAGATGGGCTGCTACGGCATCGGCGTCACTCGCCTGCTGGGTGCGGCGATCGAACAGAACTTCGACGAGCGCGGCATCATCTGGCCGCTGGCGATGGCGCCTTTTGCTGTCGTCATCTGCCCCATCGGCATGGACCGCAGTGCCGAGGTGAAGGCCGCTGCAGAACAGCTGCATGGCGAACTCGCAGCCGCCGGCGTCGACGTGCTGCTGGATGACCGTGGCGAGCGTCCCGGCGCCATGTTCGCCGACTGGGAACTGATCGGTATTCCGCAACGTGTGGTCATCAGCGACCGCGGGCTGAAGGCCGGCACTGTCGAACTCCAGGGTCGCAGGGATGCCGAGGCTTCCGCGGTTCCTCTGGCCGAGGTGGCTGCCCTGCTGAAGGGCCGCCTGGCGGGATGAGCCAGCCGGTCCGCGCCCGTGCGATGAGCAGGTAAATCAGCCCGATGGAAAGACCGTGCTGATTTACCGCCGTGCGTTCTTGCTGGCGGGCGTGGGTCTGCTGCAATCTGGCCAGGCCCGGGCCGGCGCCCAGATCGAAGAACCGTTGGCCAATGCCGTGCGCACGGCACTGTCGGCCGCGGTGGCCGACGCCGCGCCCCCCAAGCCGAGTTTCGAGACGATGGACCAGCGCCTGGCCCATCTGCGCTGGCTGGGCCAGGCCAGTGAACGCCTGAAGCGGCGCAAGCCCGACCACCCCACGCGCATCGAATTCCTCGAGACCGTCTGGTACGAGAGCCGCCGCGCGGGGCTGGAAACGGCACTGGTGCTCGGGCTCATCCAGGTCGAGAGCGGCTTTCGCAAGCATGCGATCAGCAGCGCCGGCGCGCGCGGCTACATGCAGGTGATGCCGTTCTGGGCGCGCCTGATAGGCGACGGCGACGACCGCCGCCTGTTCCATCTGCAGACCAACTTGCGCTTCGGCTGCGTGATCCTGCGCCACTACCTCGACCGCGAGCGCGGTGACATGTTCATGGCCCTGGGGCGCTATAACGGCAGCCGCGGCAGGGCGCAGTATCCGAACCTGGTCTATGGCGCCCGGCGCGCCTGGGACATTCCTACGAGCTGAATGCGGCAGCGGCTACAGACCACTCCAGACCTTGGGAGTGGCGCCCTGCAAGCCGACGAGAGCGAGCACTCGTTCCACGCTCTCGGCCACCAGCTCGTCGATGCTGCTGGGCCGGTGGTAGAACGCCGGCAGCGGCGGAAAGATGATGCCGCCCATTTCGGTGACGGCGGTCATGTTGCGCAGGTGGGCCAGGTTGAAGGGCGTCTCGCGCACCATCAGCACCAGCCGTCGACGCTCCTTCAGGGTGACGTCGGCCGCACGCGTGAGCAGGTTGTCGGCGAAGCCATGGGCGACGGCGGCCAGCGTCTTCATCGAGCATGGGGCCACGACCATGGCCGCCGTGTCAAAGCTGCCGCTGGCCACACAGGCACCCACGTCGCCGGGGGAGTAGGCCTGGTCGGCCAGAGCCTCGATGGCGCGGCGGTCCAGGCCGGTTTCGTGGTGGACATTGAGCACACCCGACGGTGTCACGACGAGATGGGTCTCGACACCGATGTCGCGGGCTCGCTGAAGCAGCTTCACAGCGTACAGCGCGCCGGTAGCGCCGGTGACGCCGACGACTAGACGAGGCTTCAAGGTGCCTGGCTCAGCCCTTGGCCAGCAACTGCTGCAGTTCGCCCGACTCGTACATCTCGGTCATGATGTCCGAGCCACCGACGAATTCGCCATTGACATAAAGCTGCGGGATCGTGGGCCACTGGGCGTAATCCTTGATGCCCTGGCGCACTTCCTCGTCTTCCAGCACGTTGACTGTCTTGAGCTGGGTGGCGCCTGAGGCCTTCAGCAGCTGGATGGCGCGACCCGAAAAGCCGCACATGGGGAACTGGGCAGTACCCTTCATGAAAAGCACGACGGGGTTGGACTTGACGAGCTCGTCGATGCGTTGCTGTACGTCGCTCATGGGCGTTTCCTGTGGAGCAGTGGACTCAAGCGTGGATTGTGCGTCAAGCCCCGGTCGCGCCTGGTTTCTGGCCCGCCATATCCATCAGAACGTATAGCGCATGCCGAACTGGAGCAGGGGCGAAAGGCGCATTTCCCGCCTCTGCTTGTCGCTGCCCTGCACGCCCAGCGGCGTGCGCGGAGCTTCGCTGCCAGGGCCCAAGGACTCGGCCACCCAGCCCAGGTCGGCGCTGAGACTGAAACCGCTCTCACCCAACGGACTGCTGAAGCCCAGACCGAGGTAGGGCGCAGCCTGCCAGTTCTCGCCGCCCTGCGCTGCAACCGCCAGCCCGCGCCCCTGGTTGATGGTCAGACCCAGGCGCGAGGCAGTGCCCGGTGCCGTGATGCTGAATTGCGGGGCTCCAGCGTGGCTGCCGAAGACCAGGCCGCTGGTGGCGCGAAAGCTGCCGAAAGAGGGCTCTGCAAAGACGTAGTCCCCCAGCACGGCGCCGCCCCTGAGGCCCTGCCCGCCGTCCGCCAGCCCCGACAGGGACAAAGGCGAGACGGCAGCGGTCTGGATGGTGATGCGGGCGCGCAGGCTGGGCCACAACTCGTCGTCGGCAGGGGGCAGCAGGCCGCCTGAAGCCATGGCGATGGTGCTGCTGCCTGTCAGAAGGGCAGCGGCGAACACGGAGCTGAGGGGCGTGGGAGCGGACATCCGTGAAACTCCTGCATCGGTGGAACATCAGTGTCTGACGATCCATGATGCGCCGAAAGACGGCAGAAGTGGGGAACTTGTGCCCTTATCCGTGTGCTTCGGGCGTTAATTCCTGGTCAAACATCGGCATCCGACCACCAGAGCAACGATCTTGGCCTGCCAGGTCGGTTCTTGTCTGCGCCAGGAAGAATCCAGCTGCCTTCAGCATCTCCCGGACCGCCGGACCCTGGTCGTGGCCGTGCTCCAGCAGCAACCATGCGCCGGGTTGCAGATGGGCCGCGGCCCCGGCCACGATGCGTCGAAGCTCGTCCAGCCCTTGCCCGCCTGCAGTCAATGCCGACACCGGCTCATGGACCAGGTCGGCCAGGTGGGGGTCGCCCTCGGCGACATAGGGCGGGTTGGCCAGCGCCAGCCCGAAGCGCCGTCCGGCCAGGGGCGCCCACCAGGGGCCGAGCGCAAAATCGATCTTGAACCCCAGGCGCTGCGCATTGCCGCGTGCGACCGCCAAAGCACTGTCGCTGGCATCGGTGGCCGTGACGGCCAGCCCGGGGCGGCGCGCGGCCAGCGCGAGCGCAATGGCACCGCTGCCTGTGCCGAGATCGACGACTTCGGCAGACGGGGCGGTGGGCAGCAGCTGCGTGGCCCAGTCGACGAGTAGCTCGGTTTCCGGCCGCGGGATCAGCACGGCGGGGCTCACCTGCAGCTTCAGCCCGCAGAACTCGCGCTCGCCCAACAGGTAGGCCAGCGGCTCGCCGGCTGCGCGGCGGGCCAGTTGTTCGCCGATCGTCCGAGCCATCTCGGGCGCGAGACCATGATCTTCGTGGGCCAGCAGCCAGGCCCGTGTGCATTGCAGGTGGTGCGCCAGCAGCCATTGCGCGTCGAGCCGGTCCACTCCCAGTGCGCGGGCCGCGGCCAGGACCTGGCCGACGTTCATGCTCAGGCCTCGCCGCTTTCCAGCAGGGCCAGCTGTTCTGCCGCGCGGGCTGCGCGCAGCGCTTCGGTGACTTCACTCAGGTCGCCGTCCATGACCGCGCCCAGCTTGTACAAGGTGAGATTGATGCGGTGGTCGGTGATGCGACCTTGCGGGAAGTTGTAGGTGCGGATGCGGTCGCTGCGGTCGCCGCTGCCGATCAAGCCCTTGCGCGTGGCGGCCTCCTTGGCAGCGCGTTCACTGCGGTCCTTCTCGCGCAGGCGTGCAGCCAGCACGGCCATGGCCTTGGCCTTGTTCCGGTGCTGGCTACGGTCGTCCTGGCACTCGGCCACCAGGCCGGTGGGCAGGTGGGTGATGCGGATCGCGCTGTCGGTCTTGTTGACGTGCTGGCCGCCAGCGCCGCTGGCGCGGAAGGTGTCGATGCGCAGGTCGGCCGGATTCAGCTGCACCTCCTCGGCTTCGTCGGGCTCGGGCATCACCGCGACGGTGCAGGCGCTGGTGTGGATGCGGCCCTGGCTTTCGGTGGCCGGCACGCGCTGCACGCGGTGGCCGCCGCTTTCGAAGCGCATTTCACCGTAGACCGCCGGGCTGGCGCTGTTTCCCTCGATGCGCAGCACCAGTTCCTTGTAGCCGCCGAGCTCGCTGTCGCTCTGGCTCAGCACTTCGGTTCGCCAGCCCTTGCGCTCGCAATGGCGCAGGTACATGCGGGCCAGGTCGCCGGCAAACAGCGCCGATTCGTCGCCGCCAGTGCCGGCGCGAATTTCCAGGAAGGCGTTGCGCTCGTCATCCGGGTCGCGCGGCACCAGCGCGGCTTGCAGTTCGGCTTGCAGGCGTTCGAGGTCGGCGCTGGCGCTGGCGATTTCCTCGCGCGCCATCTCGGCCATTTCGGGGTCGGCCTGCATCTCGCGCGCGGCAGCAAGATCGCTTTCGCGCTGCTGGTAGCGGCGGTAGCGTCCGACGATTCCCTGGGCTTCGGACTGCTCGCGCGACAGCGCGCGCCAGCGCTGGATGTCGCCGGCCACCGCCGGGTCGGACAAGGTCGCATCCAGTTCGGCCAGGCGCAGGGCCAGGCGTTCGAATTGGTCGCGCAGCAAAGGGGTCATGGACGGCAGTCTCGTGGTGGGCAAGCCAGGCCCGTTGCTGCGCCAGGGTGGCGCAGCCGGGCCTGCCCGGGGCGCTAACGCCCGGCGGGCCCTTCGCCGCCTGGCAGACGGGTGCCCTGGCGAAGGAACAGGCGCGACACGGTCTGGGCCAGATGCGCGCGTTCGTCGCCGTCGGCGGTGTGCAGTTCGGCCATCGTGCCGTGCAGCATCTTGTGGGTCAGGCCGCGGGTCAGTGCCTCGAGCACCGCTTCGACAGGTTCACCGCGCGCCAGCATCTTGCGTGCACGGGCCATCTCGATGCTGGCCCAGTCTTCTGCCTGCCGGTTCAGTGCCTGGATCAGCGGGACCGCGGTGCGCTGGCCCAGCCAGTGGGCGAAGTTCTGTACGCCCGTTTCGATGATGGCTTCGGCCTGTTGCACGGCAGCCTGGCGCTTTTCGCCGGCCGTCTGCACCAGTTGCGACAGATCGTCGACGGTGTAGAGGTAGACATCGGACAGGCGCGCCACTTCCGGTTCGATGTCGCGCGGCACCGCCAGGTCGACCATGAACATGGGGCGGTGCTTGCGCGCCTTCAGCGCACGTTCAACTGCGCCCAGGCCGATGATGGGCAGGCTGCTGGCGGTACAGGAAATGACGGCGTCGTATTCGTGCAGACTGCCGGGCAAGTCGGACAGGCGCAGAGCCTTGGCCCCGAAGCGTGCGGCCAGGCGTTCACCGCGTTCCAACGTGCGGTTGGCCACGGCCATGGCCTTGGGCGACTTGGCGGCGAAGTGCGTGGCCACCAGTTCGATCATCTCGCCAGCGCCCACGAACAGCACGCGGGTGTCGGCCATGTCCTCGAACAGTTGCGAAGCCAGCCGCACTGCGGCCGCGGCCATGCTGATGGAATGTGCACCTATCTCGGTGGAACTGCGCACTTCCTTGGCCACCGAAAAAGTGCGCTGGAACAGCTGGTGCAAGGTGCTGCCCAGAGTACCGGCTTCGTCCGCCTGGCGAACGGCCTGCTTCATCTGGCCCAGGATCTGAGGCTCGCCCAGCACCATCGAGTCCAGACCCGAGGCCACGCGGAACGCGTGGCGTGCAGCGGCCTGGTCTTCCATCACGTAGGCATGGGCCTGCAGGTGGCTGCCGCTGACGCCACCTTGCTGCGCCAGCCAGTCCACGGCAGGCTGCACCAGTTCATGAACGGCATGGGCTGGCGCGGCCACGTACAGTTCAGTGCGGTTGCAGGTGGATACCAGCGCCGCTTCAGGCGAAGCCCCGCGCAATTGTTCACGCAGGCCGTGCAGGGCCGGGACCAGACGGTCGGGGCCAAAGGCCAGCCGGCCCCGCAAATCGAGCGGGGCGGTGGTGTGGTTGAGCCCGAGGGCCAGGACGCTCACGTGGAAATTGTAAATCTAGGTTGACACCGATCGGACTACGGAGTTGCCCGGGCGCCAAAATTGCCCTGTCCGGCGCAATTCTTTCGAATCATCTTTCAGGCAGCAGCACACGTCAACGATGGGACCTCTGGACGCGATCGGCCACCTTCTGAATCTTTTCCTGCCGGCCTTGGCGTTGGGCGCCTTGTCCGCCGCAGCCGCCAAGCTGGTCTGGCGTCGCGAGCTGTTGGCGGTGAGCTGGCGGCGCCTGGCCGTGCCAGCATGCCTGGCCAGTGCAGCCGTGGTGCTGGCAGCGCTGGTGCTGCAAGGCCGGGACGGCACGATGACCATGTATGCGGCGATGGTGACAGCCTGCGCGTTCACGCTGTGGTGGCGGGGTTTTGGACCGGGGCGGAAGTAGCTGGGCGCCCTTCGCTCGGCACCACTGCACGCAGCGAATGCGGCAGGGCTTCGGTGATCGTGACGTCGATCAGCTGGCCCACCAGCCTTTTGGCGAGCGGGCCGCCGTCGAAGTTGACGATCCGGTTGCATTCGGTGCGGCCCATCAGCTCGCTGGCATTGCGGCGTGATGGCCCTTCCACCAGGATGCGCTGCACCGTGCCCACGCGGCTGGCGCTGATGCGGCGCACGTTCTCCTCGATCCGAGCCTGCAGCAACTGCAGGCGCTGCAGCTTCAGGGTTTGCGGCGTGTCGTCGGGCAGGGCCGCGGCGGGGGTGCCGGGCCGCACACTGAAAACGAAGCTGAAGGACGAGTCGAAGCCGACGTCGTCGATGAGCTTCATCATCCTGTCGAAGTCGTCCTGGGTCTCGCCCGGGAAGCCGACGATGAAGTCGGTGGACAGGCTGATACCCGGCCGCACTGCGCGCAGCTTGCGGATGGTGCTCTTGTATTCCATCGCGGTGTAGCCGCGCTTCATGGCCATCAGGATGCGGTCGCTGCCATGCTGCACCGGCAGGTGCACATGGTTCACCAGCTTGGGCGTCTTGCCGTAGGCGTCGATCAGGCGCTGGCCGAATTCGTTCGGGTGGCTGGTGGTGTAGCGAATGCGTTCGATGCCGGGGATTTCGGCCACCACCTCCAGCAGCAGCGCGAAGTCGGCGATCTCGCTGGTTTCGCCCATGCGGCCCCGGTAGCCGTTGACGTTCTGCCCAAGCAGCGTGACTTCCTTCACGCCTTGATCGGCCAGGCCGGCCACCTCGGTCAGGACGTCGTCGAATGGACGGCTGACTTCTTCGCCGCGGGTGTAGGGCACCACGCAGTAAGAACAGTACTTCGAGCAGCCTTCCATGATTGAAACGA
>LNET01000091.1 GCA_001464055.1 Burkholderiales bacterium Ga0077543 | reverse complement strand
GGCGAACAAAGGAATCTTCCTCAGCGGCCTGCCGGGCGCGCGCATGTTCAGGATCGTGACGATGATGTTGATCGAGCCCATGATCGAGCTCGCACCCATGATGTGCATCGCGAAGATCGCGGCGTCCATCGAGGGGCCCATCTGCAGCGTCAGCGGCGCGTACAGCGTCCAGCCGGCCGCGGGAGCGCCGCCAGGCATGAAGAAGCTGCCCACCAGAAGCAGCGAAGCCGGGATGAGCAGCCAGAAGCTGAGGTTGTTCATGCGCGCGAAGGCCATGTCCGATGCGCCGATCTGCAGCGGCAGCATCCAGTTCGCAAAGCCCACGAAGGCCGGCATGATGGCGCCGAACACCATGATCAAGCCGTGCATGGTGGTGAGCTGGTTGAACAGCTCAGGGTTCACGTACTGCAGGCCGGGCTGGAACAGTTCGGCGCGGATACCCATTGCTAGAACACCACCCACCATCAGCATCGCGAAGCTGAACAGCAGGTACATCGTGCCGATGTCCTTGTGGTTGGTGGCGAACACCCAGCGCCGCCAGCCGTGCGGGTGGTCGTGGGCGTGGTCGTGTTCGGCGCCGTGGGCGTGGCCGTGCGGGTCGAGAACTGCGCTCATGGATGATCCTTGAAGGTGTTTACTTGCGCGCGGCCAGGATCTCGGCAGGCTGAACGAGCTTGCCGGTCTGGTTGCTCCACGCATTCTTGCTGTAGGTCAGCACTGCGGCGATCTCGGTGTCGGACAGCTGCTTCCAGGCGGGCATGGCGCCGTTGGCCGCGCCATTCAGCAGGATGTTGATCTGCTGTGCGACGTCGCCCAGCACGATGGGACTGCCATCAAGCGCCTTGATCGGGCCCGCGCCCTTGCCATCGGGGCGGTGGCAGGCCACGCAGTTCGCGGCGTAGACCTTTTCGCCACGGGCCACCAGCTCGGCCAGGGCCCAGGTCTTCGTCGGGTCGTCGGCCAATGCGGCCATTTCCTTCTGCTTGCCCGCCACCCAGGCGGCATATTCATCCTGCGTCACCACCTTCACGTGGATCGGCATGTAAGCGTGTTCCTTGCCGCACAGCTCGGCGCATTGGCCATAGAAGTCGCCCGTCTTGTCAGCACGGAACCAGGTGTCGCGGACGAAGCCCGGGATGGCGTCCTGCTTGACTCCCAGCGAAGGCACCATCCACGCA
This sequence comes from Burkholderiales bacterium Ga0077543, assembly GCA_001464055.1. GTDB lineage: Bacteria > Pseudomonadota > Gammaproteobacteria > Burkholderiales > Burkholderiaceae_C > Rubrivivax. The sequence goes on along the minus strand of LNET01000091.1, from coordinate 52,034 downwards.
TGGATGACGTCGTTGGCGGTGGTGACGATGCGGATCTTCTGATCGACCGGCACGACCAGCGGGTTGTCGACCTTCAGCAGGTAGTCGTCGCCGCTGGGCTTGCCACTGTCGGACATGACGCGATGCGCCTGGTCCAGCGACGACAGGAAGGCGATGCCTTCGCCTTCGCCCTTCAGGTAGTCATAGCCCCACTTCCACTGGTAGCCGGTGGCCTTGATGGTGATGTCGGCGTTGCTGGTGTCCTTCATGGCCACGACGGTGCGGGTGGCCAGGGCGCCCATGCCGATGACGATGAGGAACGGGACGATGGTCCACGCGATCTCGACGGAAACGCTCTCATGGAAGTTGGCTGCCTTGTGGCCGACCGACTTGCGATGCTTGAGGATGGAATAGAACATCACCCCGAAGACAGCGACGAAGATCACGATGCAGATCGTCAGCACGATGTAGTGCAAGGACTGCTGCTGCTGTGCAATTTCGCTTGCCGGCGGATGCAGGTCGAGCTGGCGGACGGCTGGGCCACCGGGCAGGTCGCCCACGGCCTGTTGCGCGTAGGCCACGCCCGTGACCAGCAACGATGCCAGCGTCAGGCTGAGCTGAGCGCTACGTTGCCGCCACGCGGCCAGGTGAGGGGTCGTCATCTTCGTCATTCCCACTTCAAGGTGAATCTTGTGTCTCGTTGGCATGGTGCGCCGGCGATCGGCGCAACGCACGCCGAAGCTCACGGGCAAAAGCCGGCCGCTGTTCAGGCCGAAGGTGGCGGCCCACATGCACGCGGCGGCCCTCGCCAGACAACTGGACCAATGAACCCTGGCCCGCCGCCGGTTCAACGCTGAGCCATTCAGCCGCGAAATCGGTGCATTCAACGCGGTTACCGACACGCTGTTCGACGCGCAGATGGCGCCCTGCCAGGGTGATGGTTTCGCGGTCGCCCGCGTGCCGGGCGAAAACCAGCAGGGCCGCGCCGACGGCAGCGAGTTCGATGCCGGCAAAGTACAGGACGAAAGGTGTGCCCTGAACCAGGAACCAGAGCGCGATGCACAGCGACACCATGCACAGGGACACGTAAAAGCCAAGCATCTGGCTGGGGGTGATGGAGCAATTCCGCCGCAAAAGCCATTCGAGAGACGTCGTGCCGTCAGCGCCGGCAGCCTGTTCGCGCCCGAAAGTCCAGGCCGAGGAAGGGCCGGTGGAGGCTGCGGGCCAGGCGGGTGACAACGAAGAGAGACTCATCGAACAGTTACTGCAGGGTTCGTGCGGCGATGTTCACATGGCGAGGGCAAAAGCACTCTCGCGGAAAACCATATAAGCGACCGCGAATTCTAGCCCAGGCATCGGCCGGCGGTCAGCGATTGCGGGGCCCTGATCTCACCATCGCGCGCATGTCGTCGACGGACACATGAGTCTCGGCAGCCAGGCGCGGCCGGGGCATGGGCTTGAAGGCATGGCCATAGACGATCTCGAAGTCCAGGGCAATGCGGCCATCGGCCGTACCTGCACCCTGCGCCAGGGCCTGCAGCAAACGGGTTCGCCAACGCGGGGTCCGCAGGCCACCATGACGTTGCAGCGCGACATTGCCTCCCAGCGCACGCAACTCGGCCAGCGCCGCAGTGGCGTCGGCCCAGGTGAGGGTGACGGTCTCCTGGTCCATCACCGGGTCGGCGAAGCCGGCTTCGACCAGCATGTCGCCGAGGTCATGCATGTCCACCAGGGGCGCGTTCGGAAGCGCCCAGCCTTCGGCGCGATACACGTCGCGCAGCCGCTGCAAGGTGCCCGCGCCAAAGGTCGAGAACATCAGGAAGCCTTCGACCGCCAGCGCCCGGTGCCACGACCGGAGCACGTCCTGGGGGCAGGCGCTGCCGTGCAGCGTCATGTTCGACCAGAGCAGCTGGCAGGCGGCCTCGGGCAGGTCGGCAGGCGCCAGCGCCACGGCTGACGCTCGCCTGAACGACCACCAAGGCTGGGCCACGGCAGCCGGGCGCGCACTGGCTTCGGGCTCGACGGCGGTCAGCCTCGCCTTCGGGTAGGCCTGCCGCAAGACATCCATGCCCCCGCCCACCTTCGGCGCCCAGGCCGCGATCGTGGCGGGCTGGAGCCGGACGATGGAAAGCCGCTCGGCCATGCGTCGCGCGGCTTCGCCATGCAGCCAGGGCGGGGCCTCGGCGGCGTGAAGGCGTCGCACGACGCGGGCCAGGGCCACGGGGTCCAGCGGTCGGGGTGCAGAAGAGGGTGCAGAGGCGGCCATGGCCAGTTCAGGAAGCGACAAGCGGCGCGGCTATAGTCGTTTGGATGGAGCAAGCTCGCGGCGGCACGATGGTACGGGCACCGGCCTGGGCTGGCTTGTGCGAGGTCTGTCGACAGTGGCAGGGAGCCCGGCTTTGCACCGAATGCACCGACCGCTTCATGCAGCCCACGCCAAGATGCGCACGCTGCGGGCTGCGCACGGGGCTGACGGTCGACTGTTGTGGCGAATGCCTGCGCGACTTGCCGCCCTTCCTGGCAACGCATTGCGCGCTCGATTACGGCTTTCCCTGGGACGGGGTGATTGCCCGGTTCAAGTTCCAAGGGCAGGTGGAACTGGCCGATGCGCTGGCCATGCTGATGCTGCGACAGCCCCCACCCCTGCCGGAAAGTACGGTGCTGATCCCGATGCCCCTGGCTCCCGAACGACTGGCCGACCGCGGCTACAACCAGGCCTGGGAACTGGTGCGCCGGCTGGCGGCAGCGCTGGGCCTGGCCGCCCGCCCCGACCTGCTGCAGCGGGTGCTGGAAACCCGATCACAGGCCGAACTGGGCCGCAGCGCGCGCCAGCAGAACCTGCGCGCGGCATTCATGGTGGACCCGGCGCACCGACACGGGCTCCAGGGCCGCCACGTGACCCTAGTCGACGACGTGATGACGACCGGCGCCAGTGCGCGCGAAGCTGCCGCCTGCCTGCTGCGCGCCGGCGCGTCACGGGTCGATGTCTGGGTGCTGGCGCGAACGCCAGCACCGCCGCACGGCCACTGAAGACGGGCCCGCCGTGTTCAACATCGTCCTGGTGGCGCCCGAGATCCCGCCGAACACCGGAAACGTCATCCGTCTGGCCGCCAACACGGGCTGCCGGCTGCACCTGGTCGAACCCCTGGGCTTCAGCATGGAAGACCGGCTGCTGCGCCGTGCGGGCCTGGACTATCACGAGACCGCCGCGGTGATGCGCCATGCGTCCTGGCCGGCCTTGCTGGAGCGCGAGAACCCCGACCCGCTGCGACTGTTTGCCTTCACCACGCGTGGCTCGCAGCCCCTGGCCCAGATGCGCTGGGCCCCGGGCGACTGGCTGGTATTCGGCAGCGAGACCGCCGGCCTGGCGCCAGCGCTGCGAGACAGCTTCGACCCGGCCCGGCGGGTACGCCTGCCGATGCGCTCCGGACAGCGCAGCCTGAATCTGAGCAACGCCGTGGCGGTGGTGGTGTTCGACGCCTGGCGGCAGTGCGGCTACGCCGGCGCGGACTAGCTTTCGCTGCGGGCGTCGCGGGCCATCAGGCGCGCCAGCGCTTCGTCGGGCCGCAATTGGCCTTCGAGCACGCCGACCACGGCTTCGGTGATCGGCATGTCCACGCCCAGCCCGCGCGCTCGCGCCAGTACCCGCTCCGCACTGAGCACCCCTTCGGCGACATGTCCCAGGTCCGCCAGGATCTGCGCCAGAGGCCGGCCCGCGGCCAGTTGCAGGCCGACCCGGCGGTTGCGCGACAAGTCGCCCGTGGCCGTGAGGACCAGATCGCCCAGCCCCGACAGACCCATGAAGGTGTCGGGCCGCGCACCCAGCGCCAGGCCCAGCCGCGTCATCTCGGCCAGGCCTCGGGTGATCAGCGCGGCCCGCGCGTTCAGCCCGGGCGACAGCGGCCAGGCCTCGGGCCGTTGCGGCATGCCATCGAGGATGCCGACGGCAATCGCCAGCACGTTCTTCACGGCGCCACCGACTTCGACGCCGACGATGTCGTCGGACCGGTAGACCCGCAGCGTGTCGCCATGGAAAGCCGTCACGGCCAGGTTGGCCAGTGCTTCGTCGCTGGCGGCGACCACCAGCGCCGTGGGCTGGCCACGCGCCACTTCGAGCGCGAAGCTCGGACCCGACAGGATGCCGGAAGGACCCGGGTGCCCGGCGGCACGCGCCACCTCGTGGCCAAGCAGGCCGGTGCCGGCCTCGAAGCCCTTGCAAAGCCAGACCACGCCCTGCCGTGCGGGCAGGCGTTGCAGCATCCCGCGCAGCGCGGCCATGGGGGTGGCCAGCACCAGCAAGCCACCGGCGGCGTGGGCCAGGGCTCGGTCGAAATCATGGCCGATCTGCAATTCCGGGCGCATGGGCACGCCCGGAAGATAACGCTCGTTGATGCGGGACTGCGTGATGGCGGCAGCCTGGGCGGCATCCCGAGCCCACAACAGCGTGTCGTGGCGGGGGGCGGCGGCCAGCGCCAGGGCGGTGCCCCAGGCGCCGGCGCCGAGCACGGCGACCTTCATGTCGCGCGCGCCGGAAACGCCATCAGTTCACGCCGGTGATGATGCTCGAGCCGCCATTGCCCTGGGCTGCGGCCATCTGCTGCTGCTGGGCTTCGAACATCGCCTGGAAGTTGACTTCGGTCAGCAGGATCGGCGGGAAGCCGGCGCGGGTGCAGACGTCGCTGACGATGGCACGCAGATACGGGTAGATCATCTGCGGGCAGACGATGCTGATGATGCCCTGCATCTGCTCTTCGGGAACGTTGCGGATCTCGAAGATGCCGGCCTGCTTCGCTTCGACCAGGAACAGCACCTTGTCCTTCACCTTGGTGGTGACGGTGGCGGTGACGGTGACCTCGAACACGCCTTCGGCCACGGGCGCCGCCGCCATGCCCAGGTTGATGTCGACCTGCGGCTGCGACTGCTCCAGCAGGATGGCCGGCGAATTGGGCTGCTCCAGCGACAGGTCCTTCAGGTAGATGCGCTGGATCTGGAAAACAGGGGTCTGGTCGGCCATGGTGGGGGAATCCGGTAGGGTCGAAACGGGACGCGGTGGAGCCGCGAAGAGCCGCAGATTATGGGCCAGCGGCCTTTGCGCGCCCGTGACGGGCTGCGCGCAGGGAAGTGGTTCTCAGGCCAGCAGCGGCAACAGGCCGCCACGCTGGTCCAGCGCCACGAGGTCGTCGCAACCGCCCACATGCGTTGCGCCGATGAAGATCTGTGGCACGGTGCGTCGGCCGGTCAGGTCCGTCATCACGCTGCGCTGCGCAGGATCGAGATCGACGCGGATTTCCTCGATGTGCTCGACGCCGCGCTGCTTCAACAACGCTTTGGCGCGGATGCAGTAGGGACAGGTGGCGGTGAGATAGATCTTGACGGCTTGCATGGCGCGGGCTTCGATGCTGCGGGAATGTCAGGCGGTGGCCTTGGCCGAGGACTTCGGCTCTTCCTTGTCGATGGGCAGGCCGGCTTCGCGCCAGGCCGGTGTGCCGCCGGACACGGCCACCGCTTTTTCGTAGCCAGCCTTGCGCAGCAGTGCCGCCGAACGCCCGGCGCGTGCGCCAGTGGGGCACATCAGCAGGATGGGCAAGGCCTTGTTGCTGGGCAGTTCCTTGGGCTTTTCCAGTTGTCCGACGGGCACGTTCTTTGCGCCGCTGGCATGGCCTGCGGCGTACTCGTTGGGCTCGGACACGTCGATCAGCACGCCCTTCTCGCGGTTGATCAGGCGCACGGCCTCGTTCGGGCTGACGGCAGCGCCACCACCGGACTTGCGGACCATCGGCCACACCAGCATGGCGCCCGAGACAAAGGCGACGAGCAGCAGATGCCAGTTTTCAACGATGAACTTCACGGCGGGGCTCGAGCCTTTAGGGAAAAACGCGGATTATAGAATTCGCCGATGCATCAACTAGTCCTGATCCGCCACGGGGAATCGACGTGGAACCTCGAGAACCGGTTCACCGGCTGGACCGACGTGCCGCTGACCGACACCGGCGTGGCCCAGGCGCGGCAGGCCGGCGCACTGCTGAAGGCCGCGGGCTTCGAGTTCGACCTGGCCTACACCTCGGTCCTCAAGCGTGCCATCTGGACCCTGTGGCACTGCCTGGACGCGATGGACCGCACCTGGGTACCGGTGCAGAACGACTGGCGCCTGAACGAACGCCATTACGGCGCGCTGCAGGGGCTGAACAAGGCCGACATGGCGCGCGAATACGGCGACGAGCAGGTGCTGATCTGGCGCCGCAGCTACGACACGCCACCGCCGGTGCTGGACGCTGCCGACCCGCGCGGCCAGCGCGACGACCCGCGTTACGCAAAGCTGGCACCCGAGCAGATTCCGCTGACCGAATGCCTGAAGGACACCGTGGATCGCGTGATGCCGTTCTGGAACGAGCGCATCGCTCCGGCCCTGCATTCGGGCCAGCGACTGGTGATCGCCGCGCATGGCAACAGCATCCGCGCCATCGTCAAGACGCTTGACGGCATCGGCGACACCGACATCGTGGGCGTGAACATCCCCAACGGCGTGCCGCTGGTTTATGAGCTCGACGCAAAACTGAAGCCGATCGGCAGCCGCTACCTGGACGGCACGCCCTCGCCCACCTCGGGCCTGGCCGCCAGCCTCAGCGCGGGCTCTTCCCAGGGCAGCTAGGCCAGGGCCGCAGCCAGCAAAGGGACCAGCGACAGCGCGTTGCTGGAATGCGGCACGGCGTCGCTGCTCCAGACATGGCGCACGCCGCCGGCCTTCAGCATGGCCAGCGCATCGCCCACGAACAGCGCGTGGGTCACTGCCACGTCGACACTGGCTGCACCCGAAGCCAGCGCACCGCGCGCTGCCGCCACCAGCGTGCGGCCGGTGCTGGCCACATCGTCCAGCAGCACCACCGCCCGGCCCTGCACCGGCACGCCCGGCAGCGCGACATCGACATCGTGATCGCCATGGCGCTGCTTGTGGCACACCGCATGGTCCAGCCCGCCCGCAGCAGCGGCCACGCGCACCCACTGCCCGGCTTCCTCGTCCGGGCCGAGCAGCAGCGCGCCGGGCAGGCGCTGCGCGATGTAATGGCCCCACAGCGGCGCCGCGGTCAGCGCGACGCCCTGGCGGCCGGGCATCACCTCGGCCAGTGTCGCCACGCGGTGCAGGTGCGGGTCGACAGTGACGATGCTGTCGAAGGCTGTCGCCAGCAAGGCGCCGACGTGGCGCTGGCTGACCACTTCTCCTGGCGTGAAGGCCATGTCCTGGCGCATGTAGGCCAGGTAGGGGCAAACCAGCGTGAGCCGCTGCGCCCCCAGTTCGCGTGCGCCAGCGGCGGCCAGCAGCAGTTCGGTGAGCCGCGCGTTGGGTTGCTGTAGGCCACGCAGCATCACCGTGCGTGCCGGAAGCCGGTGCGGCAGGCGCAGCCGGGTTTCGCCGTCCGGGAAGCCATGGCGGTCGATCAGCGCCAGGGGCCAGCCCAGCGCCTGCGACAGGCCCTGCGCCAGGCCGGCTTCGTCGTCGAAAGCAAGCAGCACGCTCATGCCCCGAATGTCCGGGCCGGCGCCAGCGGCGTCAAGCCGAAGGACCCTGGGCTGGCAGGCGCGCGCTGATCTGCTCACGCAGATGTTCGGCCAGTGCGCGCCGGTCGGCGTGTTCGGTGCCCTGGGGCGGCAACAGCGTCACGTGCGCACACAGGCCGCGCGCGCTGGCCACCCGCCACAAGCTTTGCAGGAGCGTGGTTCCGCCCAGGAATTCGACGGCGGTGCTGAAGGGCTGGCCCGCGTCGGCATAGCGCAGGGCCGCGGGCTGAACCGGGGTGTTGGTCGAAATCGCCGCCTGCAGCAAATTGGCGTGAAAAGGCAGCAGTTCGGGCCCCGGGCCGGTGGTGCCCTCGGGAAACACGGCCACGGTGTCACCGGCGAGCAGGGCTTCGGCCATGGCGTGCACCACGCGCACGGCGTCGCGCTTGCGCTCGCGTTCGATGAACAGCGTGCCCGCGCCCTTGATCAGCCAGCCCAGCAGGGGCCAGTGCAGCACGTCGGCCTTGCTGACGAAGCGCGCCTGCGGCGTGGCGGCGTGCAGCGCGACGATGTCGAGCCAGCTGACGTGGTTGGCCACCAGCAGCGTGGCGCCCGGTCGCGGCAGTGTGCCTTCGACCTGCAGTTGCAGCCCCAGGCTCTTGAGCACCCCGGCCGACCACCACTGGATGCGCTGATGGCGGGCGGCAGCGTCCAGCACCGGAAACCGCGTCATCACCAGCATGCCATGCAGCACGTGCACCACCGCCCGCACGACCCGCCACACAGCGACCGGCCAGGCCACTTTCGGCACCGCAGCCATCAGGCGGCAGGACGCTCGAAAGCGAGTGTGCCGGCGACCCAGGTGGCGCGCACCCGACCCGGCAGAGCCATGCCCGTGGACGCAAACGCAAATGGCGTGTGCTTGCCCTGGCTGACCAGTTCCGCCGGCGACACCGCCCATTCGGCGGCCGGGTCGAACAGGCAGATGTCGGCCACGCCACCTTCCACCAGCCGGCCGGCGCTGTTGGCCAGCGAGTCCAGCGCGCCACCGAGCACGCGCACCGGGTCGCAGGTCACCCGGGCCAGCGCCTGCGGCAGCGACAGGCCGTTGTCGGCACCCCAGCGCAGCGCCAGGCTGAGCAGCAGCTCCAGGCCGGTGGCACCGGGTTCGGCCTCGCCGAAGGGCAGTTGCTTCATGTCGTCGGCCACCGGGTTGTGGTCGGACACCAGTGCGTCCAGCGTACCGTCGGCCAGGCCTTGGCGCAGGGCTTCGCGATCGGCGCCCTGGCGCAGTGGCGGCACCAGGCGCATGTCGGGGTTGAAGTAGCCGATGTCGACGTCGGTGAGGTGCAGCGAGTTGATGCTGACGTCGGCAGTGATCGGCAGGCCCACGGACTTGGCGGCGCGCACCAGGGCCACGCCGGCGCTGCTCGAAAGCCGGCACAGGTGCACACGTGCGCCGGTGGCACGGGCGAGCTCGATGATGGTGTGCAAGGCGACGGTTTCGGCCTGCACCGAAACCCCGCTGAGCCCCAGCCGCGTGGCCATGGCGCCGCTGGCGGCGACGCCGCCGCCCAGCCAGGCGTCCAGCGGGCGCAACCAGACGGTGTAGCCGTAGGTCGACGCGTACTGCATCGCGCGCAACAGCACCAGCGTGTCGCGCACCGGCACATCGACCTGCGAAAAGCCGACACAGCCGGCTTCGGTGAGCTCGGCCATTTCGGTGAGCACCGCACCTTCGAGCTTGCGTGTCAGCGCGCCCAGGGGGAACACTCTGCAGCGGCTGAGCTTGCGGGCGCGGAACTTGAGCATTTCCACCAGGCCGGGCTCGTCGAGCACGGGGTCGGTGTCGGGCAGGCACACCAGGCTGGTGACGCCGCCGGCGGCAGCCGCGGCCAGTTCGCTTTCCAGCATGCCTTCGTGTTCCTGGCCGGGTTCACGCAGGCGCGCGGCCAGGTCCACCAGGCCGGGCGCCACCACCAGGCCGGTGGCGTCGACCACGCGGTCGGCGCTGAAGTCGGCATTGAAATCGGCCGACGTGCCGATGCCCACGATGCGGCCCGAGGCGACGGCCAGGTCGCAGACCTCGTCGCGGCCCGAGGCCGGGTCGACGACGCGGCCGTTGCGGATGAGGGTCTTCATGCTTGATTGCCTGCGATCGTGCTCATCACCGCCATGCGCACCGCGATGCCGAAGGTCACCTGCGGCAGGATCACGCTGTGGCTGCCGTCGGCCACCGCACTGTCGATCTCGACCCCGCGGTTGATGGGACCGGGATGCATGACGATGCAGTCGGGCTTGGCCAGGGCCAGCTTCTCGGGTGTGAGGCCGAAGCTCTTGAAGAATTCCCCGGCGCTGGGCAGCATAGCGCCGCTCATGCGTTCGTTCTGCAGGCGCAGCATGATGACGACGTCGGCGTCCTTGATGCCTTCTTCCATGGTGTGGCACACGCGCACGCCCATCGCCGACAGGTCGCCGGGCACCAGCGTCTTCGGGCCCACCGCGCGGATCTCGGGCACGCCCAGCGTGGTCAGCGCATGGATGTCGGAACGCGCCACGCGTGAATGCACGATGTCGCCGACGATGGCCACGCGAAGTTGCGTGAAATCACGTTTGAAATGGCGAATGGTGTACATGTCCAGCAGCCCCTGGGTGGGGTGGGCGTGGCGGCCGTCGCCGGCGTTCACCACGTGCACATGCGGCGCCACATGCTGGGCAATCAGGTAGGGCGCGCCGCTTTCGGCGTGGCGCACGATGAACATGTCGGCATGCATCGCGCTGAGGTTGGCGATGGTGTCGAGCAGGCTTTCGCCCTTGGCCGCGCTGCTGCGCGCGATGTCGAGGTTGATGACGTCGGCGGAAAGCCGCTTGGCGGCGATCTCGAAGGTTGTTCTCGAAGAACAGGTTGAAGACGCTCTTGCCGCGCAACAGCGGCACCTTCTTCACGTCGCGGTCGTTGACCGACAGGAAGGTGCCGGCGGTGTCGAGGATCTGCGTCAGCACGGCCTTGGGCAGGCCTTCGATGGACAGCAGGTGGATCAGTTCGCCATGCTTGTTCAACTGGGGGTTGCGGCGCGACAGCATCACGGGGCTCCGGCGCTGTCGGCGGCGTTGGCGTTCCGGCGCAGCGAGAAGCTGAAGGCCCCCGTTTCGCCACGCACCAGCGACAAGCGTTGCGTCGCCGGCAGGCTGATGCGCGCCGCCGAGAACGCCGCGCCGATGGGCAGTTCACGCCCGCCGCGGTCGACCAGTACCGCCAGCTGCACGCTGGCCGGGCGGCCGAAGTCGAACAACTCATTGACGACGGCGCGGATGGTTCGGCCGGTGTACAGGACGTCGTCGACCAGCACGATGTGCCGGCCTTCGATGGCAAAGGGCAGCTGGGTCGCATCACCCCCGCTGGACAGGCCACGCGAGCTGAAGTCATCGCGGTGCAGCGTGCTGCTGATCACGCCATGCTGGCCCGGCAAGGCCAGGTCGGCCTGCAGGCGTTCAGCCAGCCAGGCCCCGCCCGACCAGATGCCCACCAGCACTGTCTGCGGTTGCAGCAACAGTCGTACGCCGCTGCGCAGTTCGGCGTAAAGCGCTTCGGCGTCAAGCTGCAGCATGGGTGGCGGGGTCGTGCAGGGGGTTGAGGAACTGGGTCAGGATGATGGCCGCACTGGCGGCGTCGGCGTCTTTCGCGCCCGAGGCCAGGGCTTCGGTGGTGCTGTAGCGCTCGTCGACTTCATGCACCGGCAGGCGGAAGCGGCCATGCAGCTGGCGCGCGAAGCGGCGGGCGCGGAGGGTGTTCTCGTGGGCGGCGCCGTCGGGGTGGAAGGGCACGCCCACCACCAGGGCCGCCGGCAGCCATTCGGCAATCAGCTTGGCGATTTCGGCGAAATGCAGCTGCGAACCCGCCGCCACCTGCAGCGTGCCGCGCGGCTGGGCCTGCTTCAGCAGCGAGTTGCCGCTGGCCACGCCGATGCGGCGGGTACCGAAGTCAAAGCCCAGGAAGGTATGCACCACGGCCGGCGCCACCGGTTCAGGCATGCCCGGCTTCCTGCGAGAGCATGCGCGGGTCGAAGCCCAGCAGCGACACGGCGCGGTTGTAGCGCTGCTCGATCGGCGTGTCGAAGATGATCGCCGGGTCGGCGTCGACCGTGAGCCAGCCATTGCGGCCGATTTCCTCTTCCAGCTGTCCGGCCTGCCAGCCGCTGCAACCCAGGGTGATGAGCACGCGCTTGGGACCAGTGCCTTCGCTCATGGCTTCGAGCACGTCCTTGCTCGTCGTCATGGCCAGGCCACCGCGCACGGCCATGGTGCTGCTGTAGGGGCCGGCCTCGCCTTCAGTGCCCAGCTGGTCGTGAAGCACAAAACCGCGTTCGGTCTGCACCGGGCCGCCGAAGAAAACGGGTTGCTCGGCCAGGCCTGCCGCAGGGATACTGAGTTCGACCTTCTGGAACAGGTTCTTCAGCTTGATGTCGATCGGCTTGTTGATGACCAGGCCCAGCGCGCCGCGCTCGGTGTGTTCACACAGATAGACGACGGTGCCGGCGAAGGTGTCGTCGGCCATGCCGGGCATGGCAATCAGAAACTGATTGGTCAGGTCGATTCGGTTGCCGGTGTCCATGCAAGCATTTTATTCCCGGGCCACACTTAGGGTGTGAATAACGCCAACAGCCCTGCCCCGGCAGCCCGGACCCTCGCCCACATCGCCCCCAGGACGCTGGACCGCGCCCTGGTCTGGCTGCGCCGCGACCTGCGCACCGACGACCATGCCGCCCTGCACCACGCGCTGCGCAGTGCCCGCCAGGTCTGGGTGTGCTTCGTCTTCGACCGCGCCATCCTCGACCCACTTCCCCGCGCCGACCGCCGCGTCGAATTCATCCGCGACAGCCTGGTCGGGGTGGACGCCGGACTGCGTGCGCTGGCAGCGTCGCACGGGGTGGAAGGCGTTGGATTGATCGTGCGTCATGGCCTGACGCATGAAGAAATTCCGGCACTGGCGACCAGCCTGCACGCCCAGGCGGTGTATGCGAACCACGACGACGAACCGGCGGCACTGGAACGCGACGCCAGGCTGCGCGGCTTGCTGGCCGGCGCCGGCGTGGCCCTGCACACCGGCAAGGACCACGTGGTGTTCGAGCGCAGCGAGGTGCTCACGCTCAGTGGCGGCGCGTTTTCGGTGTTCACGCCCTACAAAAACGCCTGGCTGAAGAAGCTGCAGCCGTACTTCCTGAAGGCCTATGCGGTGGCCCCGCACGCAGCGGCGCTGGCGCCGCTGCCGCCGGGTCTGGCTGGCGGCGTGCCCAGCCTGGGCGACATCGGTTTCCAGCCGACCAACCTGCACAGCCTGAAACTGCCCAGCGGCCCGGCAGGCGGGCAGGAACTGTTCGCCGACTTCCTGCAGCGCATCGACGGCTACAAGGACACCCGCGACTTCCCGGCCATCAAAGGCCCCAGCTACCTGAGCACCCATCTGCGGTTCGGCACGGTGTCGGTGCGGCAACTGGCGCGCGAGGCCCATGCCCGCAGCGAGCAAGGCTCACGCGGCGCCGAGAGCTGGCTGAGCGAACTGATCTGGCGCGACTTCTATCACCAGGTGCTGCACCACCACCCCAAGGTCGTGGAGAAGTCGTTCAAGGCCGACTACGACCGCATCGCCTGGGAACAGGGCAAGCCCGCACAGGCGCTGTTCGACGCCTGGTGCGAGGCCCGCACCGGCTACCCGCTGATCGACGCCGCGATGCGCCAGATCAACCAGACCGGCTACATGCACAACCGCCTGCGCATGGTGGTGGCCAGTTTCCTGACGAAGGACCTGGGCCTGGACTGGCGCTGGGGCGAACGCTACTTCGCGCTGCACCTGAACGACTTCGACCTGGCGGCGAACAACGGTGGCTGGCAATGGGCGGCTTCCAGCGGCTGCGACGCCCAACCTTACTTCCGCATCTTCAACCCGGTGGCGCAAAGCGAGAAGTTCGACCCCCAGGGCCGCTTCATCCGCCGCTACCTGCCCGAACTGGCGGAACTGCCCGACAAGCTGATCCACGCCCCCTGGCTGGCGCGGCCGCTCGATCTGCAGGCCGCCGGCGTGGTGCTCGGCCAGACCTACCCGATGCCGGTGGTGGACCACGCCGCAGCCCGCGAAAAGACGCTGCAGCGCTACGCCGTCGTCAAGCAGGCAGGCTGAGGCTGCCAGACTGCGGCGGCGGCAGCAACGACATCGTCTATGGCTTCGCCGACGTGCAAGTCAACGCCGACTACAGCATGACCCTGTAGGGCTCCGCCTATGAGAACGTGTGCGGCGCCGCGATCACGACTTTCCTGAGGCCGGTGCCTGAACCGGGTGCAGCGGTACTGCTGCTGGGTCTGGCCGGGCTGGGGTGGGCACGTAGGCACGGCAGCTGAACCGGCCGAGCGGGTCGGGATAGGTCTGCTTCACGACCAGACCGCAGGACGTTACCGACCCCGAGCGGCTTTTGGCCGCTCATGGATGAGGAGCAACTGCCAAACATCGTCGCCACTGGAACCCCACCCGTGTCTGTCAGGGCGGGACGCGCAGCACCACAGGCTTGATCTTCAGGCGCTGTGCATTGCGGCTCAGGGCGTCGTCCAGGGTTGCCATGTGCTTCGCGCCCGCAGTCTCGGCACAGGCCAGGTGCAAGGCGTCGCCAGCGCGCAACCCGCTCGCCGCATCGAGGACCAGTTCTGCTGCACGGTGGAAGTTGGCGGGTTCGACTGGAAGCAGTCGAAGGTCGGCAGCCACCATGCGCTCGAAGCGGGCCCAGGCGCCCTGGGCCTGCTGCGTGTTGATCGAACCGGTGCGCTGCTTGATGCCGAGGGCGCTGGCGAACTCCGGAACGCACCAGGCCGCAGCGACAAGTTCCCCTTCTTCGCGGGCATACCAGGCGGCAACTGTCACGCTGTGCGGTTCGTTCAGAAACAAGGGCACGAGCACGCTGGTGTCGACGTAGACCATGTCAGTACCGCGCGCCACCGCGCAACTCCTCCATCACGGGGTCGCTCATTGGCATGGCACTGCGAGCCTGGGTCAATTCAAGCGCAAATGCCTTGCGATTCCACTGTGCCGGCCGAATCGACAAGCTTCCGTCGACATTGAGTTGGACCTTTACGGTAGCCCCTTCACGCAACCCGAGCCGACGTACGATCTCGGATGGGATCCGCAGGGCGAGACTGTTGCCCCATTTCGCAATTTGCAGATCCATGATGTATATCTTTATTTGTATCTACATCCTACTTGCTTAGCAACGGATGTCAAGAGGTCGCTCCCCCCAGGCCCGAGAAGCCGCATCGAGACATCGGCTGTGTAGCTGACGCCGACGAACGGCGGGTGATGGCTGCGAACCGACGCTGGATTGCCGGCCGACAGCCGACATCCAGCCTTGCCCATCGCGGCGCCGCGCGATTTGCACGAAAGCGTGAGGCGCTCGACAAGCGGCACAGGGCCCTGCGCCTGGCCCTGTCCAGCAGGGGGCTGTTGCTTGGTGCGAACCGGGTCGGGCGGAACAATCGGGCATGGTCCAGCGTCGGTCACGCCCCGCTCTGCTGCCGACGGCGCTGGCTGGCTCGGTGCTGGCCGGCTGCGCGGCTTCTGCCCTGGCCCAGAGCGCCGAAGAGACGCAGGTCGAACGCGCGCCCTCACGCGCCTGGGATGCCGCCGTGGGCTTCGTCGCCAACAACGGCCCGCCCTACCCGGGTTCGGCCCGGCGCGACACCGGCATCACGCCGGGCCTGGCACTGCGCTGGGGCCGGGTCAGCCTGGCCAGCCGCAGCGCCTTCTCGGTGCGGGGCACCGAGGCGGGCACCGGCGGGGGCCTGCGGGTGGAGCTGGCCGACGGCGAACGCCTGCGTGCCGGCCTGGGCCTGCGCATCGACAGCGGGCGCCGTGAATCCGACAGCCCAGAACTGCTCGGCCAGGGCGACATCCGACGCACCCTGCGGCTGCGCCTGAGCGTGTCGTACCGGCTGCACGATGGTTGGCGGCTGCGTTCGACCGCGGCCGTGGACGCGCTGGGCCGTGGTGGCGGTTTGCTGGGTGAACTGCAGGTGGCGCGGGACCTGCCCTTGACGCCGTCGCTCGGCGCCAACGCCACGCTCTCGCTGGGCTGGGGCGATCGCCGCCACCTGCAGACCTACTACGGCGTCACGCCCGAGCAGGCAGCACGCAATGGCAACCCGGTCACGACCCTGTCGGCCGGGCTGCGCGACCTCAGCTTCAGCCTCGGCCTGCGCCAGGCACTGGCGCCCCGCTGGGCAGTGTTCGGCGGCGTCGCGGTCTCGCAGCTGGTCGGGCAGGCCGCCGACAGCCCGCTGACCCGCGAACCCGGCAGCTGGGGCATGAACCTGGGCCTGGTACACCGCTTCTGATGGCCGCAGAATCGCGCCCGCCCGCACCGGCCCCGGGGCTGCCCCTGTGGCCGCTGGCCTTGTTCGCAGGGCTGATGCCACTGGTGGCCGCTTTGCTGGCCTTTGCGCTGTCGGTACGGCTGGAACTGGTGCCGGCCTGCAACCCCCTGATCGATGGCTGCGTGTCGATCAGCCGTGCAGCGCGCCACGACCTGCCCAACCATCTGTTCCGTGCCTTGATGCTTCCGGCGGCCACGCTGCAGGGCCTGGTGTGGCTGCTGGCGGCGCAGTGGTTGAAGCACGAGCTGGGACCTGGCCGCTCGCTGCAGGCGCTGGCCCTGCTGGGCGCCACGGCGGCGGTGGCCCTGGTGCTGTACGCCACTTTCCTGGGCACCGAGGGTCCCGTCTACCGCGCGCTGCGGCAGTACGGCACGGTGGTGTACTTCGGCTTCACCTGCCTGAGCATGCTGCTGCTGGGCCGGGGCGTGCAGATGCTGGCGCGGGCGCAGGCGCAGTCAGGGCAGCCGCACGCCACCCGGCTGCCCGCGCCGCTGGTGCGCGCCCACGTGGCCCTGGCGTGCACGCTGGTGGCGCTGGGGGTGGGCAATGCCATCGTCGCCGCCACCCTGCCTGTCGAATGGAAGGGGCGCGTCGAGAACGTCACCGAATGGTGGGGCGCGCTGATCTTCGTGCTGGGCTTCTTTGCGCTGGCGGCCATGTGGTGGCGCGGCGGCGTCAGGCTGGCCTGGCGCACGGGCTGAAGCGCCTCAGGCCGGCGCGCTGAACCGGGCCAGGATGCCGGCGTGCTGCTGCGGCCAGGCTGCAAGCGCCGCCGCTTCGCCGTCGAACACCGTGCGCACGAAGGCCAGGGTCAGTGCCTGGGTGGCGGCCTTCACCTGCGGGTTCAGCGTCACGCCGCCAGTGCCGCTGCGGTCGGTGAACATGCTGTGCGAACCGCCTTCGAACACCGCCAGCCATTTGCGTTCGCCGCCCATGGCCTCGAACAGCGCGACACGGTCTTCCGACCCGCTGAAGTAGCCGGGAATGCGGATCACGTCGTCGGTGGCCGTCACGTGCAGGCTGGGCACGGTGATGCCGGACAACACGCGGCCGGGCTCGCTTTCGCCGTAGAAGGGCGGCGCGGAAATGACGATGGCGGCGCGCACGCGATCGTCCTTGAGCACGATCTCGCGGCCTTCGCGGGGCACACGGGCACCCGCGGCCAGCAAGGTGGTGTTGGCGCCATAGCTGTGGCCGGCAGCAACGATGCGGCTGTCGTCGAAGCGCGGGGCGAGCTCGCCGGTCAACAAGGTGTCCAGCGCAAAGCGCAGGTCCTTGGCGCGGTTGATGGCTTCGGCGTCCTGGGCCGCGTCCTGCAGGCGGCCGAGCAGGCCCAGGACGCTGCCCGACCTGAGCGCGCGGTCGCTGCCGACATGCTGCAGGTGCAGGCTGGCCACGCCGTGGCGCGCAAAGTGCTGCCCCAGGTAGCTGTAGCCCCGGCGCGAACCGCCGATGCCGTGCGAGAACACCACCAGCGGCAGCCCGCGGGCGCTGCCCTCGGTGGCGCCGGGCAGATGCAGCCGAACCGGCACGGGACGCTGACGCGCGCCGTCGACCCAGTCCAGGTCCAGCACCTGGACGGCGCGGGTGACCCGGCTTTCTGCGGCCTGCAGTTTCAGCACAGCCAGCGCAGCGGCACCGGCAGCAGCCTGCAGCAGCAGGCGGCGCGGCAGTTTGGACAAGGGTTTCATGCCTGCTTCTCCTGGATCAAGGGTCCGGCGGGCTGGTCCGCGGCAAGACGGCCCCGCCGCAGCAAGCGCTTCAGGCCGTTCACGGCATCGTCGACGAAGGTGAACACCACCGGAATCACCAGCAGGCTGAGGAAGGTGCTGGTGATCAACCCGCCGATCACGACGATGGCCATCGGCGCGCGGAAGCTCGGGTCGGTGCCCAGGCCCAGGGCGATGGGCATCATGCCTGCGCCCATCGCGATGGTCGTCATCACGATCGGCCGGGCCCGCTTGTGGCAGGCGTCGAGGATGGCGGACCAGCGGTCCATGCCGTGGTCGCGCCGAGCGATGATGATGTAGTCGACCAGCAGGATGCTGTTCTTGGTGGCGATGCCCATCAGCATGATCAGGCCGATCATGCTGGGCATGGTCAGGGCCGTGCCGGTAACGAACAGAGCCAGGAAGGCGCCGGGGATCGACAGCACCAGCGCCCCGAGGATGGTGATGGGCTGGACGAAATCCTTGAACAGCAGCACCAGCACGATGTAGATGCACAGCACGCCGGTCAGCATGGCCAGGCCGAAGCTGGCGAAAAGCTCGGCCATGGCTTCGGCATCGCCGATCTCGGTCTGGATCACGCCGGGCGGCAGCTGCTGCAGGCTGGGCAGGGCCAGGGCCGCGTCCTTCACCTGGCCCAGCGGGCGCTGGTTCAGTTCGATCTCGAAGTTGACGTTGCGCTGGCGGTTGTACCGGTCGATCTGCGCCGGCCCGCTGTCGATCGACAACGTCGCCACGTTGCCCAGCATCACCGGGCCATGCGTTCCAGGCACCGGCAGCCTGGCCAGCAGGGCCAGGTCGGTGCGGGCCTCGGCCGGCAGGCGCACGACGATGGGGATCTGGCGCTGGCTCAAGTTCAGCTTGGCCAGGCTCTGGTCGTAGTCGCCGGCGGTGGCGATGCGCAGGGTGTCGGCAATGGCCGCACTCGTCACGCCCAGGTCGGCGGCGCGGGCCGGATCGGGCCGCACGATGAGCTCGGGGCGCACCAGGCTGGAACTGCTGGTGACGTTGCCGATGCCGGGAATGGTGCGCAGCTCGCGCTCCACCACCGCGGCATGGGCGGCCAGCGTGGCGCCGTCTTCACCGGCCAGCACCAGCACGTACTTCTCGGAACTCTGGCCAAAACCGACCTTGATGCGCGCGCCAGGAATCACGCCCAGCAGCTCGCGCAGTTCGGCTTCGATGTCCTGCTTGCTGAGGTCGCGGTCGGTGCGGTGGGTCAGGTTCAGGGTGAGCGTGGCCACGCGCACTTCGGGCAAGCCGCCACCGGGGGTGAAGGTGTCGGCGCCGGTGCTGCCACCACCCACCGCGGTGTAGATCAGCTTCACGTGCGGGTGCTTTTCGATCACGCTGCGCGCCTGTTCGGCCGCGGCCAGGGTCTGCTGGAAGGTGCTGCCGGGCGGCAGGGTCACCATCACCTGGGTCTGGCCGAAGTCATCGGGCGGAATGAAGCCGGCTTCGAGCTTGGTCACCAGCCAGAATGAACCGACGAAGAACACCGCCGTGGCCAGCAGCGTCAAAAGACGATGCTTCAGGCACCACTCGGCCCAGTGTCCGTAGCGCGTCAGCCAGGCGGGCTCGACATGGGGCTTGGTCGGCAGCTTCAGCATGTAGGCCGCCATCATCGGCGTGAGCATGCGCGCCACCACCAGGCTGAAGAAAACCGCGATGGCTGCCGTCCAGCCGAACTGGACGAAGAACTTGCCCGGCACGCCGCTCATGAAGGCGGTGGGCAGGAACACGGCGATCAGCGTGAAGGTGGTGGCGATCACGGCCAGCCCGATTTCGTCGGCGGCTTCCATCGCGGCTTCGAACGGCGTCTTGCCCATGCGCAGGTGGCGCATGATGTTCTCGATCTCGACGATGGCGTCGTCGACCAGGATGCCCACCACCAGCGACAGGCTGAGCAGGGTGATGACGTTGAGCGAGAAGTCGAACAGGTAGTACATGGCGGCGAAGGCCGGCATGATGGACAGTGGCAGCGCCACCGCCGCCACGAAGGTGGCGCGCCAGTCGCGCAGGAAGAACCACACCACGACCACGGCCAGGATCGCGCCTTCCAGCAGCAGGATCATGCTGCCGTGGAAGTTCTCGACGGTGGCGTCGACGAAGTTGAAGGCTTCGGTCACTGTCACGTCGGGCCGTTCGGCGGTGAACTTGTCGATGGCCGCGCGCACGCCTTCCGCGACGTCGGTCTCGCTCGCGCCGCGGCTGCGCACGATCTCGAAACCCACCACCGGCTTGCCGTTCAACAGTGCAGCGCTGCGTTGCTCGGCCACGGTGTCGGTGACGCTGGCGACCTCGCTCAGGCGGATGCGGCGGCCGTCGCTCAGCCCGATGTCCAGCTGCGCCAGTTCGGCCGCGCTCTGCACGGTGGCGATGGTGCGCACGCTTTGCTCGATGCCGCCGACGTCGGTGCGACCGCCACTGGCGTCCTGCTGAATGGCGCGCAGCTGGCGCGAGATGTCTGACGCGGTGGCGTTCAGCGCCAGCAGCTTGGCCGGGTCGATGTCCACGCGCACCTCACGCGTGACGCCACCCACCCGCGCCACGCTGCCCACGCCACGCACCGCCAGCATGGCCTTGGTCACGTCGTTGTCGACGAACCAGGAAAGCTGTTCCTCGTCCATGCGGGTGGACGAGACGGTATAGGTCAGGATCGGCGAACCCGACAGTTCGACCTTGCTGATGACGGGGTCGCGCAGGTCGGCGGGCAGGTCGGCGCGCACGCGCTGGACAGCGGCGCGCACGTCGTCCAGCGCTTCCTGGGTGGGCTTTTCCAGGCGGAATTCAGCGGTGACGATGGCCACGCCGTCCTGCACCTTGGTGTAGATGTTCTTCAGGCCCTGGATCGACGCGACGGCGTTCTCCAGCTTGCGCGCGACCTCGGTTTCCAGCTGGGCCGGCGCCGCGCCAGGCAGGCTGGCATTGATCGTGACGGTGGGCAGGTCGATGTCGGGGAACTGCTGCACCTTCATGCTCTTGAAGCCCATCGCACCCAGCAGCGTGAGCATGATGAACAGCATCACCGCGGGGATGGGGTTGCGGATGCACCAGGCGGAAACGTTCATGGCTGGACTCTTCAGCAGCAGGAGTTACTTGGCCGTGGTCACAGCCGGGGCGGCAGCGACGACACGGACGGTGTCGCCGTCGCCCAGGAAGCCCGCGCCGCTGGCGACCACGCGCGCCGCTGGGTCCAGGCCACCGGTGATCTCGATGCGCTCGCCCAGGCGGCGGCCCACCGTCACCTTGACCTGGCGCACCTTGTTGTCGGGGCCCACCTGGAAAACATAGCTGAAGCCGTCGCGCAGCAGCACGGCGGTCTGCGGCAGCGTCAGCGCCGCGGTGCTGCCGACCTGGAATTCCCCCCGCGCGAACATGCCGGCACGCGCCGTGCCGGGCTGGGGCAGGTCGACATAGACCAGGCCGTTGCGCGTGGCCGCGTCCACCGTCGGGGCGACGATGCGCAGCTTGCCCAGCACGGGCTGGCCGCCGGCCGGCGTCACCCGCACTGCCATGCCGGGCTGCAGGGCAGCGAGCTCGCTGCTGGCGACTTCGGCGCGCCATTCCAGCCGGCCCTGGCGGATCAGGCGGAACAGTTCCTGGCCCGGGCTGACGACCGCGCCCACCGTGGCCAGGCGCGCGCTGATGACGCCGTCGTCGGGGGCCAGCACCTGGGTCTGCGCCAGGCGCAGCTGCTGGGTCTGGAACAGCGCGCGCTGGGCCTGCAGGCGCGCTTCGGCAGTGCGCTCTGCGGTCAGGAACTGGTTGATCTGCTGTTCGCTCAAGGCGCCGCTGGCCTGCAGGTCGCGTGCGCGCCTGGCGTTCGCGCCGGCTTCGGCCAGCGTGGCCTCGGCTTCGGCCACCGCGGCGCGGGCCTGGGCCAGGTCGGCCTGGGGCAAGGCCGCGGCAAAGCTGGCCAGCACCTGGCCGCGCTTGACGCGGTCGCCCACGTTCACGCGCACCTCGGCCAGGCGCAGGCCCTGGGCCTCGGCGCCGATGATGGCCTCCTGCCAGGCGGCCACGCTGCCGTTGGCGGCCACCGAGACGGGCAGTTCACCGCGCTGCGGGCTGGCCAGCGTCACGGTCAGCGCCGGCTTGGCCACCTGTTCAGCGGCGGCCGGGGGCGGGTCAGCCGCCAGAACCGACACCGCGGCCAGGGTGCCGGCGGCGAGCAGCAGCACGCCGCCGCCCCAGAGCCAGGGCAGCTTGCCGCGGGACGAAGCAGAGAGAACGTGATCATTCATGGTCGTACACCCGAAACCAGGGTCGTCGAGGGGTTCGAAAGAGTCGGCTTGGAGGAGGCCAGGTTCGGCGCGGCGGCCGATGCCGCAGGCTGCGACGCATCGGCCCGCCAGCCCGCGCCCAGCGCGCGCACCAGCGCCACCCAGGCCTGGGCGCGTTCGCGCTGCAGTTCGATCAACGCGCTTTGCGCTGCCAGGGCATTGCGCCGGGCGTTCTCCAGGTCCAGCAGGCTGGCCAGGCCGCCTTGCTGGCGCGCCTGGGTGGCCACCAGCGCGGCCTCGAAATCGGTGGTGGCGCTGCGGGCATCGTCGAAGCGGGCGGCGGTGCTCTGCAGGCTGACAAGGCTGGTCTCGACCTCGCGCAGCGCGCGGCGCGTGGCGGCGCGGTACTGGGCCACCGCGTTGTCGTATTCGGCCCGGGCCGCGGCGGTGTTGGCAGCGCGGCTGCCCGCGTCGAACAGCGGAAAGTTCACGCTCAGCGGCCCGATCGACCAAGTGCCGCCGCGCTGGGTTTCGCCGCCACTGCGCAGCGCCAGGCCACCGATCGACCCGCTCAGGCTGACTTGCGGAAGTTGCAGCGCCGCAGCGCGGTCGCGGTCGGCAGCGGCCGCCTGCACCGCGAGCGTGGCGTCCTGCAGGTCGGGGCGCTGGGCCAGCAGTTCGGCCGGCAGGCTGGGCGGCAGCACCGCGGGGGGCTGCGGCAGCCGTGCGGTGGCAGCAGACAGCTGCGCCCGCAATGCAGGCTCGGGCAGGTCGGTCAATTCGACCAGACCCTTCACGAGGAGGTCGCACTGCCCGCGCTGCTGCGTGGCAGCGGCGCGCGCCTGCGCCGCACCGGCCCGCGCCAGCGCCGCATCGGCCGGTGCCGTGAACCCGGCGCGGGCGCTCAGGTCGGTGAGGCGGGCGGTTTCGGCACGGCTGTCGGCGTCCAGCTGGGTGGTGCGGGTCTGGGCCTCGCAGGCGCGCAGGTCGGTCAGGCTGGCGGTGACTTCGGCGGCCAGGGCCGTCTGCGCATCGGCCAGCTGCGCCTGGGCGCCGCGCAGGCGGGCGCCGGCGGCCAGGCGGCCGGCGGCATTCGCGCCGAACAGGTCGATCTCCCAGCCGGCCTGCAGGCCGGCGCTGGCACTGCTGCTGGTGGCCAAGCCCGGAACGCTGCGCCCAGCGCTCAGGCCAGCCGTGGCGCTGACCTGCGGCAGCAGCACTGCGCCGGCCGCCGTTTGCGTGGCGCGGGCGCGTTCGATGCGTGCGGCGGCAGCGGCCAGGCTGGGGCTGGAAGCCTGCGCGGCCTGCAGCAAGGCGGGCAGCGCCGGGTCGCCGAAGCGGGCCCAGAAGTCGGCCGCCGGAACCACGACCAGGCCGCTGGCCGAGGGCAACACGGTCTGCCAGGCCAGGTCGGCGCCGGGCTTCCCCGGCATCGTGGCCGGTGGTGGGGCCATGCTGGCGCAGCCTTGAAGCAGCGCCAGCGCGACCAGGATGCCAGGCAAGCCTGGCTTGGAGGGCGCGGCGCGTGCCAGGCCGTCCGCTGGGGGGAAGTGGATGTGTTTCAAGGAATCGAGCCCTCGTTCAAGCCGACGCCCCGGCGCTGGGCTTCGGCGCGCACCATGGCCAGCCCGTACATCACCAACCGGTCGGACCAGCATTCAATCTGCTCGGGGCCGGCCATCAGCCCCGGAGCCAGCGCCTCGCTCATGTCGTAGCCCACGTGCAGATGCACGCCCAGGCCAGCCAGGCCGATGGCCAGGCGTTGCAGGTCGGCGTCGGCGGCGCAGCTGGCGGCGTCCTGCCTCAGCCCCATGTGGCGGCACAGCACCTGCACCAGCCCGTCGTGCAGGGGCTTGATGCCGTGCGCGGCGTCATAGGGCCACAGGCCGGTGGGCTCCAGCATCTCGCGGAAATGCAGCTTCATGCACAGCCGCACCATGTCGCCGCGCTTCAGCGGTTCGACGAAACAGGCGTAAAAGCCGGCCAGGGCCTGGGCCAGGCTCAGCTGCGGATGGCTGTAGCGCGCCAGGTCGGATTCCGGCGACCCCCCCATGGGTTCGAGGAACACGGCCCGGTACAGGCCCGCCTTGTCGCCGAAGTAGTAGCTGATCGCGGCGACGTTCACCTGCGCCGCCTCCGCCAGCTCGCGGGTGCTGGTCTTGCTGTAGCCCTGCTGCGCGAACAGGCGAAGGCCGGCCATCAGCAGCCGGCTGCGGGGTTCTTCGGCGGACGCGTCCTTCGGGGTGGCTGGAGTCATCGGTCGCGAGTGTAGCGACCAAAATCAAACGTTTGATTTACCCGATCGAAGACCAGGGTTTCTCCGGAGTCCGGCGGCGTCAACCGGGTCCGCGGGGGGCCGGACCATCGGCCGCCGCGGCTGCAGCAGGTGGCCCAGGGCATCGGCCCGACTCACGTCGAGCAGTCCGCGGTCACGCGAACCACTCAACACGGCCAGCCGGTCGACCGATTGCGGATCGTCACCGGGCAAACGCCAGGGGGGCTGGCGGTCGGCTGCCTCCGGTCAGGCTGGCAAGGCCGCGTGCGCGGCCTGCTCGGCCCCCGTGTAGCGCGCCACCAGCGACAGCAGCAGCTCTTCGGAGTAGGGCTTGCCCAGGTAGTGGTCCACGCCCAGCTCCATGGCGTAGTCGCGGTGCTTCTGGGCGATGCGCGATGTGATCATCACGACCGGCAACCCGGCCAGGCGGGCGTCGGCACGCACGTTGCGCAGCAGGTCGAAACCGTCCATGCGCGGCATCTCGATGTCAGACAACAGCACCGCCGGGCGCTCCTCGGCCAGCCGTTCCAGCGCTTCCAGCCCGTCCTTGGCCAGCACGACGCGATAGCCCTCGCGCACCAGCAGCCTTTGCGTGACCCGGCGCACCGTCAGCGAATCGTCGACCACCATGACCATCGGCGTGCGTTGGGCCTGGGCGGCGGCGCCTGCCAGGTCGGCCGCAGCACCTTCGGCCCCGGTGGGTTGCTGGCGCATCAGGCGGCGTGCCGAGTCCGCATACACCGACGCCAGGGCCACTGGGTTGTAGATCAGCGAAACCACGCCCGAAGGCAGCAGCGTCACCCCAGCCAGGCCGGGCAGACGCGCCAATTGCGGACCGACGTTCTTGACCACGACTTCCTGGTTGCCGACGACTTCATCGACATGCAGGGCCACACGCTGTGACGCGCTGCGGATGATGACCACCGACTGCGACCGCGAGCGGCTGTCGCCCTGGCTGCCTTCCTGCAGCAAGGCCGGCAGCCAGAAGAAGGGCAAGGTTTCCTCGCCGAACTCGAAGCTGCCGCTTTCGTAAGCCGCGTCGACCTCGGCCAGAGGCACGCGCCGCACCACTTCCACCAGGGTCGAAGGCACGGCCACGCTCATCACGCCGCAGCGCAGCATCACGACCTGCGTCACCGCCGTGGTCAGCGGCAGCAGCAGGCGCAGGCGCGTGCCCTTGCCCGAGTCGGTGTGCAGTTCGATGCGCCCGCCCATGGCATTCACCTCGGACCGGACGACGTCCATGCCGATGCCGCGGCCGGCCAGTTCGGTCACCGTGGTGGCGGTGCTGAAGCCGGGCGAGAAGATCAGTTGCGAGAGTTCTTCGTCACTCAGGTCCTTGTCGGCGGTGATCAGCCCGCGCTCGAGCCCGCGCTCGCGAATGCGCGGCAGGTCCAGCCCGGCACCGTCGTCGCAAAACTCGATGGCCACCTCGTTGCCGGCCTGCGTCACCTGGATGCTGACCTGGCCTTCCGGGTTCTTCCCCGCAGCGCGGCGCCGGTCCTGGGTCTCGACACCGTGGGCCACGCTGTTTCGCAACAGATGCTCGAAGGGGCCGGTCATGCGCTCCAGCACGCCGCGGTCGATCTCGATGCCGCCGCCAATGATGTCCAGCCGGGCCAGCTTGCCTGTTTCCTTGGCCGCCTGGCGCACCGTGCGGTACAGGCGGTCAGCCATGCTCTCGAATTCGACCATGCGCGTGCGCAACAGGTCTTCCTGCAATTCGCGCGTGAGCCGGGCCTGTGCAGCCAGTTCGTCTTCGGTGCTCTGCAGCGTGCGTTGCAGGCTGCGCTGCAGCGTGGCCACGTCGTTGACCGATTCGGCCATGAAGCGCGTCAATTCCTGGAAACGCGTGAAACGGTCCATTTCCAGTGGGTCGAAGGCCTGAGACGAGGCCTTGGCGGCCTCCATGCGCGACGAGATCTGCGTCTCGGCCTGCAGTTCGATGTCGCGCAACTGGCGGCGCATGCGGTCCAGGCTCTCGGTGAGCTCGTGCAGGCTGCTTTGCAAGGTGCGCACGTCGGCGTCGATGCGGGCGCGGGTGATGCTCACTTCACCGGCCTGGTTGACCAGGCGGTCGAGCAGGCCTGCGCGTACCCGCACCGCGCCCGTGCCTGCCGTGTTGCTGGCGCGTTCTGCCGGCACTGCCGCCTGGGCCGACACCGCCACCGGCCGGTTGAAGCGTGACCAGTCGATGCCGGCGGCTGCGGCCACGCCGATTGCCGCAACAGCAGGCGCTGCCCCGGCCCCAGCCTCGGCAGGGATGGGGGTGTCGGCGTCGATCTGAATTCCCGGCTCGGGCTGGGCAGGCGCATCAGCTTCGACCGGGGACTGGCCTGCATCGACATCATCGGTCGACGCCGAGGAGTCGGCGGCGTCAGCGAGATTGCCGGATGCAGCCGTTTCGTCAACGGCATCCGGTTCGGCCGCTGCCGGGTTCGCGGCCGCTGCCGCTTCGTCCTCGGGCACTTCGGCCGGCGCGGCTTCGGCCTGGACAGAAGCGGGCGCGCGGTCCTCGTCGGGTTGCGACGGCGAGGCCATCGGGGCCACATCGACAGCATGGGGTGCACGCAGTTGTGCGAAGGCCACCGACATCGTGTCGGCGCGGGCCAGCAAGGGCTCGACGTCTTGCGAAGCCACGGTGTCTTGTGCCACCAGGCGTTCGATGGCGGCTTCGAGCTGATGCGCGATCTCGCCCAGGCGCATCGCGCCAGCCAGCCGGGCGCCGCCCTTGAAAGTGTGCAGCGTGCGCATGCAGGCCGACGGGGCGTCCAGGTCGCCGGGGTGTTCCACCCAATCGCGCAACTTGCCCTGGAGCTGCGGCAGCAGTTCCTCGGCCTCTTCTTCGAAAATCGGGAACAGCTCGTCGTCGATGTGGTCCTCGATCTCGGCCGATGGCTCGGCCTGCGCTGTTGCCATGAGTGGCGGCGCAGCCATGCCAGCTTCAGCCTCAGCCTCAGCCTCAGCCTCAGCCTCAGCCTCTAGATCGTCAGGTACTGCGGTCGAAAGTGCGCCGGCCACGCTGTCGCCTGCATCCGGACGCAGGCGGGGCTCGGGCACGGGCCAGCGCTCGTGTTCGGCCAGGCGCTCCATCAGCACAGCCGAGACCGGCCGCAGGAAACCGGCGGCAAACTGATGCAACAGCCGCCGCACTTCGTCGGCGCTGTCGATGAACAGGACGCCTTCCCCTTCGCGTCCGTAGCCCGCGGCTTGCGAACGCATCAGCGCGTGTTCCAGAGCCCGGCCCAAGGCCGACAGGTCGGTGTAGCCCACAGTGGCGGAATTGCCTGCCAGCGAATGCGCCAGCGCGATCGTGCTGTCGGCAACGGGCCGGTCCTCGCACTCCAGAGCCCATTCCGACAATTCGGTGCCCAAACGGCGCGACAGCTCGTCGGCCTCGTTCAGGAAGATGTTGAACAGCGGGATGCCGATGCGCAGCGAGCCGATGACCTTGACCGGTTCTTCTTCGGGCACATGCTCGGCAGGGGGCAGCGGGGCGTCGTCGGCCGTGGTGTCGTCGTCCTCGACCTGCGCCGCGGCTTCGGCAGCATCCGCCTGATGCTCGACGAAGGACGAATCGCTCTCGCCTTCCAGGACCAAGGGCAGGTCGCTTTCGATCAGCGGCGCCTTGGAATCCACGGGTGCGGCGTCGACGTCGGGCGACGCGTCGAGCTCGGCCAGGTCCAGCACCAGTTCGTCCACGCCAGTAACACGGGGCAGACCTTCGGCCGGCAATTCGAGCGTCCCGGCCAGCGGCATGTGCTCGCCTGCCGGCACGTCGCTCGCAGGCAGTTCGGTCGTCAGCAACAGGGCGGCCGCCGGGCTGGGCTGGGCAGGCGCCTGGCCCAGGTCGGCCAGGTTGAACTCGAAAGGCAGGACCGCGTCGCGCGGCTTGGCCGGCGCGCGCAGGTCCAGGTCGGCGGCGCTGGGCAGGTCGGGCACCCGGCTGGCCAGGTCCGTCGCCAGGCCGGGCGACTCGGCCGCGGTTTCGGCGCTTTCGCCCTCGAAATCGAGTTCGAAAGGCAGGACAGCAGCATCGGCTGGCAGGGCTGGAAAACCGTCTGGCCGGCCGGATTCGTCGTCGACCAGAACAGCGTCATCGGACGCCTCATGACCTGCCTGCGCTTGGACGACAGCTTCAGCGGGCTCTGGAGCCGATTCGGGCTCGGACTCTGGCACTGGCTCTGGTTCGCTCGTCGCCAGCGCATGCACCGTCGGGAACTCCGGCAGGTCGGGCAGCTGCGGAAGATCAGGGAGATCAGGGAGATCAGGGAGATCGGGCAGTGCCGGCAAGTCCGTCAGCTCCGGCAAGTCCGGGAAGCCTGTGCCGGCCGCTGCTGCCGCTGCTGCCGCCTCGGCCGGCTCCGCGGGCACCACGGGCTGGTGGATGGCGTCGACGAGGATGGAGTCTCCCTGCAGCTCGGGGAACTCCGGCAGGTCCGGAAGTTCGTGCGGCGTGGCAGGGTCTGCCGCTTGCAGCGCGGAAAGGCCCGGGAACTCTTCCGTCGTCTCCGTCATTTCGGGAAGATCAGGCAACAGCGGCAAGGCCTGGGCCGTCCCGGTTTCCTCCGCAAGGACCGGTGCCTCGGCCAGGTCCTCGCCCTGCTCTGCCAGGGGCAAGCTTTCGCCCAGACGCAGCGCGTCGGCCGTTGCCACCAGCCGGGCGGGGTCGAAATCGGCACCCTGGTCCTGCTCGATGGCATCGGTCCAGCGACCCAGTGTGGCCAGTGCATCTTCCGTGAAGTGCCGCAACGCTGAATCCATGCGGGCCGGCTGCGCCGCCAGGCGGTGATTGAACAACTGTTCGCAGGCCCAGGCGGCGGTGCCGAAGGCGTTCAGCCCGACCATGCGGCTGCTGCCCTTGAGTGTGTGGAAGGCCCGGCGCAGCTGCGTCAGGTCGGCTGCCGACTCGGGGTGGTCGCCCAGGCGCTGCAGCGCGGCTTCGGCATCGGCAACGACTTCGCGTGCCTCCTCGAGGAAGATTTCCCGCATCTCGAGGTCTTCCTCGAGACCGGTCTGGCCCGGCGCCGTGGGTGGCTGGGGCGGCGGCACTGGCGTGGTCGGCACAGCCGCGGGCATCGCCGCCTGCGGCGCCAGACCCAGCAGGCCTTGCGCCAGGTCGAAGCGCAGGGCTCGACGCGTGGCCGGGTCGCCGGCACTGCGCAGCGCAACACGAGCACCGGTCATGGTGCGCGCCAGCTCGCCCTCGTCGGCAGCCAGGGCCTGCTGCGACAGTTGCTCCAGGCGCTGCAGCAGTTCGTCGTCGCCCAGCCGGCTCGTGGCGTCGGTCTCGCGCATGGCGCGGGCCAGGTCCTGGACCTGGTCGGCCAGAGGCATCTCGGTGGCCGCCGGCGGCGCTGCGAAACGCGTGGCGGCAACGGCCGGGGCCTCGCGGAGCAGCGCGGCCTGGCCCATCAAGGCGCTCAGCTTGCCGGTGGCGGGGTCGAAGTGGAACAGCGACTTGGCCAGCTGCGGCTGCACGCTGAGCATGTCGATGAGAAAGCTCAGGGCGCCCAGGTTGTCGGCCAGACGGTCGATCTCGGCCGCAGGCAGAGCCGCTGCGTGCGCGCCCTCGTCCTTGATCAGCACGTCGACGTCGTCCCGCATGTGCAGCACGGCCTGCGAGGCCTGCGTCATTCCCAGCACGGACAGCACGCCACGCATCGACGACAGCTGCTGCGGCACCGGCACCAGCCCCGACCGGCTGTCGGGCTGGCGGAAGAACTCGTCGATGTGCTTTTCGACTTCGGACAGCGAGGCGCGCAGTTCCTGGACCACGCTGCCCATGGTCTGGCGGTCGCTGACACGGCGGTACAGCTCTTCCATCCAGCCTTCCAGCGGCTGCGGGTCGGCGCCGGCGGCAACCTGGGTGATCCGCTCGGCAAGACGGCGCACACGTGCCGGCAGCTGGGCGTGGTCGAAGTCGCCGTCTTCCAGACAGGCGTCCAGATACAGCAGCGCCGTGGCCACTTCCATCGCCAGCGTGGGGGCGGGTTCAGCTTCGGCAGCCACCGTCTGTTCGGCAGCAGCGTTCAGCGCAGCGCCGAGCACGTCGCCAGCCGGGAAGATACGCCGTACCGAGTCGTCGACCAGCGCAAAAGCCTCGCCCAGCGTGCCCAGGCGGTGCAGTTCGCCGCCGGCAACGGCCGACCAGGCGTCCTTCGCAGAAGCAACGCGCTTGCGGGCCAGCGCCAGCACGGCAGGGTCGAAACGCCCCAGGCTGGCGGTTTCGTAGTCGGCGGTACCCGCGCCCGCCTGCGGCCAAGTCGCACGGACGGCGGCAAGCCTGGGCGCAGGGTGTTCGTCGGTGGGTTCAGCCGCGTGCTGACAGAAGAACAGAAGGTCCTGGGCAAGCCGGTCAGAAGGCTCGTGATGGCCGCGCGAGTCCATGCGAAGCTGCGCCAGCAGGCGCGAGGCCACGCGCTTGACGTAAATGTCGCTCTTCAACAGGCCGCCGGCCTGCGCCTCGAACATGGCTGCAGCCAGTTGCCAGAAGGTTGCAAGGTGGTCTGCCCCGGCCTGCTCGGCGGCGCCGGCGGCAATGTCGGAGCACAGGTCGCTCATTTGTGCCAGCGAGCCGGTCTCGGGCTGGCGCATCAGGCCCAGCACCAGGTTCTCCATCTCGGCGCGCGTGGCGTCGTCGGTCCGCCGCGGCCGGGCGCTTCGGTCGATTGGCAGCGACCGCCATTCCCAGGCGCGAGCGCACAGGTCGGCAGGATGCACGCGGTCTGCACCGGCCAGCTGCTGCGTGGCGCGGTACTGCGGGAACAGCATCACCGGCAAGACCGGCTTGCCGGCCAGCTGCCGGGTCAGGTAGTCCAGCAGGGCGAAAGAATTGCGTTCGATGACCTCCAGCGCCGCCGTATTGAGCAGCGCTGGACGGGCGATGATGCGTTGCACCGCCGCTTCGCTGGCGCGCAACACCTGGGCCAGGGCCGGCAGGCAAAGCATCTCCAGCGCGCCCACACCCTGATGCAAGAGATGGCGTGCCGCGGTCAGTGGCGCGGGGTCGGCGCTGTCCAGGTCGGATGCGCCAATCGAGTCGGATTCGCGCAGATAACGCCGCAGTTGCTTGTGCGAAGCCTCCAGCGTGCGGCGCAGTTCGGCCTGGACCCAGGCAATCGCGCTCAGGTCGTCGGCCGGAGCGGCCAGGTTCGGCGCTGACATGGTGCCGTGCATCCTCAGGCCACCTTGAAGCGTGACACCGAAGCTTTCAGCTCTTCGGCAGTGCGGGACAGTTCACGCACCATCTGCGCCGTCGAACGAGTCCCTTCGGAGGTCTGTTCGGTCACGGCGAAGATGTGCTGGATGTTGGCGGCAACGACGTTCGCCGATTCGGCTTCCTTCAGGGCCTCGGAAGAAATCCGGGCGATCAGCTCGGACAATTCACGCACGACGCGGTCGATGTCGGCCAGCGCGGTGCCGGCGGCATCGGACAGGCGCGCACCTTCGACCACGCCCTGGGTGCTGCGCTCCATCGCGGCCACGGCGTCCTGGGTGTCGGTCTGAATGGTGCGGACGATGGCGGCGATCTGCTTGGTGGCGTCGCCAGAGCGTTCGGCCAGACGTTGCACTTCCTCGGCCACGACGCTGAAGCCGCGGCCGGCTTCACCGGCGCTGGCCGCCTGGATGGCGGCGTTCAGCGCCAGCACGTTGGTCTGCTCGGTGATGTCGCTGATGAGCTCGGTGATCTCGCCGATCTCCTGGCTGCTTTCGCCCAGTCGCTTGATGCGCTTGCTGGTTTCCTGGATCTGGTCGCGGATGGCGTTCATGCCGCCGATGGTGTCCTGCACGGCGCTCAGGCCGCTTTCGGCAGCAACCAGCGACTGGCGCGCCACCGAAGCCGTTTCCTGGGCCTGGGCCGACACGTCGTTGATGCGACCGGCCATCTGCAGCACCGATTCACCGGTGTCGCGGATCTCGCGCAGTTGTTCGGTCGATGCCGCGAGCAGCTCGGTCGATGTCTGCTCGACCTGCTGGGTGGTGTCGGTGACGCGGTCGACCGTGGTCTGAACCTGCTCGACCAGCGTACGCAGTTCTTCCACCGTGTAGTTCACCGAGTCGGCAATCGCGCCGGTGATGTCTTCGGTGACGGTGGCCTGTTGCGTCAGGTCGCCTTCGGCCACCGTCTGCAGTTCGTTCATCAGGCGAAGAATCGCGGCCTGGTTGGCGTCGTTGACGCGCTTGGCTTCCTGCTCCTGGCGCTCGGCTTCGCGGCGCTGGGCCTCGGCCAGGCTGGAACGGGAGGTCTGGTCGCTGACGAACAGGCGCAGCAGCGCGAAGCCGCCGCCCAGCATGGCCAGCAACGAGGCCAGCCCCAGCCATACCGGCCAGCCGCCGAAGCCACCTCGGTCGGCCAGGCCCTGCTGCAGGCTGTCCAGGCCCTGGCGCAGCGGTTCGCTGTCGGCAACGATGGCCGTCTGCGCCTCGCGCGCGGCCACCAGGCCTTGCAGGTTGCCCAGGATGGCCTGCGCAGCCGTGCGCGTCTGCTCATACTGGCTGGCCAGCCTGGCGAGCGCGTCACGCGTGGCGGCGTCGCGGGTGCCGGGCAGGCGCAGTTCGGGGTCGCCCTCGGCAAGACCCTTGCTCAGGTCGCGAAAGCTGTTCAGGTCCTTGCCCAGCAGGAACACCGCCTCGGCGCTGACGCCTTCGGTGGTGAGGAACTCGTTGGCGCTCTTGCCGATGCGTTGCGTCAGCATCGTCAGCTGACCCAGCGCCGACAGC
Source organism: Burkholderiales bacterium Ga0077543 (assembly GCA_001464055.1). Taxonomy (GTDB): domain Bacteria; phylum Pseudomonadota; class Gammaproteobacteria; order Burkholderiales; family Burkholderiaceae_C; genus Rubrivivax. Next base: position 19,197 of record LNET01000091.1, on the reverse strand, counting down.
TCGGCCGAGTTCGCGCCAGCCGCGAGCTTCAGCGCACTCACCGCTTCGGCCATCTCGAGCAGTTCGCCGCTCTGGCGGTTGATGACGCGCAGTGACTGGCTCACCTGGGTCAGGGTCTGTTCCTGGGTGAGCACGACACCGGCGTTCTTCTCTGCCTTGTCGACCAGCGGCAGCAGCGGCTGCAGCTGGGCCTGGAGGTCGACCGGCAACGCCGGCACGCCGCCAGAGCCGTCACCCAGGCTGCGCACGTTGCGGGCCAGCACGGCCATGCTCTCGCGCATCTCGGGGAAGGCCGAGGCCTGGCCGACCACCCCCTGCGTGACCGACTTCGCCAGACGCTGCGACTGCGTCTGCGCCTGCGCTGCGGCGGCCACCTGTTCGGCGTTGCGGGTGCCGGCATTCAAGCTCAGAACCACCGCTGCCAAGAGGCCGAGCACGCCCAGGCCGAACAGCACGGCCGCGATTCGCTGCTGACGCGCCAGGGGCAGGCGGTCGATGACGGGCAGGCCACTGCTGAACGCCGAAGGCTGGGCATCGGGCGAAGGCTCGATCATGCTGCGCGTTTCACCATAGTCGGCAGCCAGTTCCGACGGCACGGCCTCGGAAATGATCGACGGGCCAGCGTCCTGCCGGGCCGTGCCGGCGCCGGCCAGGCGCACCGTGGCTTCCATCGGGCTGTCGGCCAGCGCGATGTCGTCGAAGCGGCTGGTGGTCGCGATCGAGTCGCGGCCTTGTTGACCGCGGCCGTTCTGGCCCTTGATCCTGTCCAGGAAGCTCATGTGGTCCTCATCGGGTCTAGTCCGCGCGCCGCTCGTCGTGGGCGGCAACGGGGGGGCGGCAAGTCATGCCGCAATCGCAAGAAACTGTTCATTGCGGGCCAGCGCCGCCAGGTCGAGCTCCTGCCAGACGCGGCCTTCGCCATCGCGCCAGCGGCCCCGGGCAAACGGCGGCCGTTCGGCGTCGTCGTCGGCCTCGAGCACCAGCTGTTCACCGCTGCGCAGGCCGGCCAGCCGGTCCACCAGCAGTGCGCTGTGCGAGCCCAGCGCGGCATTCAGGGCGAGCAGCCTGGACTGTTCGCGCGGGGCGTCGGCCGGGTGCGGCGGTCGCAGCCCCAGGAATGCCGCCAGGTCGACGACCCCGTGCAGGCCGCCGCGCAGATTGGCCACGCCCACGAACCAGGGCTGGGTGTGCGGTACCGGCAGCAAGGCGCTGACGGAGAAGATCTCGCCGGCACCGGCCAGAGGCACGAGCAGGCCCGTGCCGGCACATTCCACCGCCAGCCAGGACATCGGCCGGGCTTCGGTGCGAGCCAGCTGCAGGCGTTCGGCCAGCCGGCTTTGCAGGTCGCGCAGGGCGTCGCGGTTGGACATGGTGCGGCAGGCCTTCAGTCGAACGCGCGGATCTTGGCGATCAGCTCGTCGCCGTTGACGGGCTTGACGATGTAGTCGCGGGCGCCCTGGCGCATGCCCCAGACCTTGTCGGTTTCCTGGTTCTTGCTGGTGCACATGATCACAGGCACGTCGGCAAAGCGGGGGTCGCGGGTGATGGCGCGCGTCAGCTGGAAGCCGTTCTGGCCCGGCATCACCACGTCCATCAGCACGAGATCGGGCTTTTCCTCGCCCAGGCGGCGCATGGCCTCTTCACCGTTTTCGGCAGTGCGCACCATGTAGCCACGCTTGCCCAGCAATTCAGACAGGTGGTGCAGTTCGGTCTTCGAGTCGTCGACCACGAGGATCTTCTGGATCGTCATCTGGGGGTCCTGATTCCTGCGCTGGACAGGGGGTCAGCCGCTCTTGCGGCGGAAGGATTCCACTGCGCGCAGCAGCTGTTCCTTGGTGAAGGGCTTGGTCAGGTAGTCCTGGCTGCCGACCATGCGGCCGCGAGCCTTGTCGAACAGGCCGTCCTTGCTGGACAGCATGATCACGGGCACATGGGCGAAGCGGGGGTTGCGCTTGATGATGGCGCAGGTCTGGTAGCCGTCCAGCCGCGGCATGAGGATGTCGCAGAAGATCAGCTCGGGATCGTGGTCGTTGACCTTGGCCAGGGCATCGAAGCCGTCCTCGGCCAGCACCACCTCGTGGCCACCCTGGCGCAGGAAGATCTCGGCACTGCGCCGAATGGTGTTGCTGTCATCGATGACCAGCACCTTGGCGCCAGTGACCCCACCCGTCGGGTCGAGGCCTTCGGCCAGTTGCGTGCCGGGGTCGGACATCAGGCTTTCCAAGCGGTCTTCTCCTCGAGGGACAACCGCGGGAAGCGCACGATGGCGCAGCCCGTGGTCAGGTCTAGATCTGGACCATCTCGAAGTCTTCCTTGCGAGCACCGCATTCCGGGCAGGTCCAGTTCATTGAGACATCCGCCCAGGCTGTGCCGGGCGGAATGCCATGTTCGGGGTCGCCGACGGATTCATCGTAGATCCAGCCACAGATCAGGCACATCCAGGTACGGGGTTCGGTCACGATGCCTCAGTCAGCTCACTACAATGGTGAACGATTCTAGCGACCCGCATTCCTCGGAAAAGGAGCATTTGTGGGCAGCTAAACGCAGTTCCTACCTGTCCGTTTGCTTCCGAGGCCCGATCCATGAACCCCCAACCCGCCACGGCCACGGAACCCGGCGACCCCGGCGTCGAGCCGCCGGCCCCGGCCTGCGTGATGAGCTTCAACGCCACCGACCCCAGCGGCGCGACCGGCACCGCGGGTGATGTCGCGACCATCGCCGCCATGGGCGCGCACGCGCTGCCGGTGGTCACCTCCATCGTCATGCGCGACACCGCCGACACCTTCGACCACCACCCCGTCGACCCCGACGTCATCGCCGAACAGGCACGCACCATCCTGGAAGATGTCACTGTCGCAGGCTGGAAGGTGGGCTTCCTGGGTTCTGCCGACGGTGTCAGCGCCGTGGCCGAGGTGCTGTCCGACTACACCGATCTGCCCCTGGTCAGCTACATGCCCAGCCTGGCCTGGCTGGAGGAAGACCAGTTGCAGCCCTATCTGGACGCCTTCCGCGAACTGATCCTGCCGGCCACCGAGGTGCTGGTGGGCAACCACAAGACGCTGCAGGACTTCCTGCTGCCCGAATGGGACAACGAACGACCGCCCTCGGCCCGCGAACTGGCCGTGGCGGCAGGCGAACACGGCACGCGCTATGTGCTCGTCACCGGCATCATGCTGCCCGGCAAGGCCTCGGCCCAGGGCACCGAAAGCTACATCGACAACGTGCTGGCTTCGCCGCAGGGTGCGCTCACGGGCGAGAAGTTCGAACGTTTCGACGCCGGCTTCACCGGTGCCGGCGACACGCTGTCTGCAGCCCTGGCGGCGCTGCTCGCGGCCGGCAGCGAGCTGCAGGCCGCCGTCGGTGAAGCGCTCAGCTTCCTCGACCAGAGCCTGGACGCCGGCTTCCGCCCGGGCATGGGCAACATCGTGCCCGACCGCTTCTTCTGGGCCCTGCCCGGCCCTGAAGACGGCGAGGTCGATGGCGAAGGTGGAGACTTCGGAGGCGGCGGCGCTGGCGGCCCGGCCGGCCCGGAAGGCTTCGACGAAGGCAAGAGCACCAAGGGCGCGCCCAGGCGTGTGCATTGAGCCCCCACGCTCGCTGGCGCTCGCTGCCCCCCGAGGGGGCGTCCGCCAGCGGACCGGCAGAGCCGGTTCCGCGGCGGGAAGCTTGGTTTTTTCGGACGGTGACATGAACAGTAACGAACAACTCTTTCAGCGGGCGCAGGGCGTCATACCAGGTGGCGTGAACTCGCCGGTGCGGGCGTTTCGGGCGGTCGGGGGCACGCCGCGTTTCATCCAGCGGGCGCAGGGCGCCTACATGTGGGACGCCGAGGGCACGAAGTACATCGATTACATCGGCAGCTGGGGCCCGATGATCCTGGGCCATGGCCACCCGGCCGTGCTGGACGCGGTACACCAGGCCGCCGCCGACGGTTTCAGCTTCGGCGCGCCCACCGAACGCGAGGTGGAGCTGGCCGAGGCCATCATCGACCTGGTGCCCAGCGTCGAGCAAGTGCGCCTGGTCAGCAGCGGCACCGAGGCCGGCATGAGCGCCATCCGCCTGGCGCGCGGCGCCACCGGGCGCAGCAAGATCGTCAAGTTCGAGGGCTGCTACCACGGCCATGCCGACGCGCTGCTGGTGAAGGCCGGTTCGGGCCTGGCCACCTTCGGTTTTCCCACCAGCGCCGGCGTGCCGGCCGAAGTGGTGCAGCACACCCTGGTCCTGGAATACAACAACATCGAGCAGCTCGAAGCCTGCTTCAAGGCGCAGGGCGACGAGATCGCCTGCGTGATGATCGAGCCCATCTGCGGCAACATGAACTTCGTGCGCGCCAGCGTGCCATTCATGAAGCGGCTGCGCGAGCTGTGCACGCAGCATGGCGCGATGCTGGCGTTCGATGAGGTCATGACAGGTTTCCGCGTTGCGCTAGGCGGGGCACAGAGCGTCTACGCCAAACTCATTCCCGGCTTCGAACCCGACATGAGCGTGTTCGGCAAGGTCATCGGCGGCGGCATGCCGCTGGCGGCCTTCGGCAGCACGAAGAAGGTGATGAGCCAGCTGGCGCCGCTGGGTCCGGTCTACCAGGCCGGGACCCTGAGCGGAAACCCCGTGGCCACGGCCTGCGGGCTGGCCACACTGAAGGAAATCAGCAGGCCCGGCTTCTACGATGCGCTGGCTGCTCGCACGCAGTCGCTGGTGGCGGGCCTGACGAAAGTGGCGCAGGACGCCGGCGTGCCTTTCGTGGGCGACAGCGAAGGCGGCATGTTCGGCTTTTTCTTCGCCAGCGAACTGCCGCAAAACTACAGCGTCGTCATGGCCACCGACAAGGAGCGTTTCAACCGCTTCTTCCACGGCATGCTCGACCGCGGCGTGTACCTGGCGCCAGCACTGTACGAGGCCGGCTTCGTCAGCGCCGCCCACACTGAGGCCGACATTGCCGCCACCGTGGCGGCGGCGGCCGAGGCGCTGCGCAGCTGAGCCAGGGCATGGCGCCGCCAGCCCTGCGCTGCGGCAACTGCGGTGGCGCACTGCGCGCGCTGCACCTGACGGGCCATTACGGAAGCCAGGTCGAGATCGACCTGTGCGCGCCCTGCCATCTGGTCTGGTTCGACGCGATCGAAGCGGCGCGCCTGGCGGGCCCGGGGCTGCTGGCCTTGATCGGCGAAATGGCCGACACCCAGACCCTGGCCCACCAGGCGCTGCGCGCTGCCCCACCCTGCCCGCGCTGTAACGGTCCGGTGCGCACCGTGCACAACCAGACACGCTGGGGCAAGTCGCAACAGATCGAATGCGCGCAGCGCCATGGCGCCTACCAGTCGTTCGCCCAGTTCCTGAACGAGAAGGGCCTGCTGCGGCCGATGAGCTCGGCCGACCGTCAGCGGGCGCTGCAACGCGATGGCGCCATCCATTGCGTGAACTGCGGCGGCGGCGTCGAGGCGGGCGACCCGCAATGCCGTTGGTGTCAGAGTGTGCCTTCTGTCTTCGACGTGGCACGACTGGCCCAGGCGCTGGACCCTGAAGGCGCCACCCGCGGCCACGCGGTGCACGGTGTGGCTGGCCGCGCGGGCGCCCTGGGATGCCAGGCCTGCGGTGCTGCCCTGCCCGCTGACCGAGGCTGGTCCTGCCCGCAATGCGAGGCCACCGTGACGACGCCGGGGCTGGCAGAAGCCCACCGGCTGGTCAGCGAACTGCGCCCTGCCCTGCTGGCTCACGCCGAACGGCCGGCGCCGCACGTCGTGCGCCAACGCCTGGCCGCGCAGGACGCCGGTGTGCAGCGCCAGCGACAGCGTGCCCGCGAGATGCAGACCGAGGCCGACGCAGCGATGGGCCGCAACCGGCCCGACCCGTCAGAGGGTTTCGAGTTGCTGAGCGTCTTCGCCAGCCTGCTGCGCGCGCTGCGAAACTGGTGGCACTAGCGGCAGCCAGGCCTTTGCCTCAGGCCGGCGAAGACCGCAGGCCGTAGGTCTTGCCGCCCAGGAACAGGTACTCCACCCGCAGGACGGCATCGCCTTTCTCGCCAGTGAAGGTGAAGCCAAGCACGGCCAGACTGTCGCCATTCTTGATTTCGGGTACACCCCAGGCGTTCATGCGCGTCAGCGGCGCCAGTTCGATGGCCCAGCGCGGGTCCTTGCGAGCAGGCAGCTGGGCCGCCTTCAGCAGGCCGGCGCCGTCGACGGCCGCTGCCTGCGCCGGCACAGGGCGGGTGGCCAGGTCGGCGGGCAGCGCCAGCTTGGCGGGAAGTTCCAGCGTCAGCTCGGCATGGGGGTTGCGCCAGGCGACGTTCGCGGCCCGGCCTTCCAGATAGATGGGGCGGGCCTGGTCAAAGCTGCTCCAGCCGTGGTGGGCCTGGGCCACGGGGGCCGAAACGGCGCCGATGGCCGCGGTGGACAGCAGGAAGTGACGTCTTAGCATGTTGATCCTCACAGATAGGCGATCCATCGACCACAAATGATGGCTGCGATCCACAGCCCCAGCGATATCAGGGTCTGGGCACGCGCGGTGGCGTCGAGTCGCTGCAAACCCTGACGCGCATGGAACCAGGCGGCGTTCAACCCGGCCAGCATGACCAGGCCCATCTTGATGACGAACAGCCGGTTGGCCAACATCTCGCCCGGCGCCGCGGCGAACATCAGCAGGCCGGTGATGCCGAGCAGGCAAAAACCCGTCAGCGAAATCGACAAGGCCAGGCGGGCCAGCGGCAGCACGGGAATCTCGACGCCGCGACCCCAGACCCGCAGCTCCAGCAGCACCAGATTGCCCAGCAGCAGCGCCACGCCGATGGTGTGCACAGACTCCAGCATCGGGTAAGCCCAGGGGCTGCTGGCAATCGCAGGGATGCCGGCGAAGACAGGGGTGATCACGGGCGGGGGCGCGACTGAAACTGCGGATGCGTCGAACATCACACAACCCTAGCAGACAGCCGGGCAGCGACTCCTAGAATCCCATGGCATGCACATCCACATCCTGGGTATCTGCGGCACCTTCATGGGCGGCCTGGCGGCACTGGCCCGCGAAGCCGGCCACCGCGTCACCGGCTGTGACGCCGGCGTCTACCCGCCCATGAGTGACCAGCTTCGGGCTCTGGGCATCGAGCTGATCGAAGGCTTCGGCGCCGACCAGCTGGCGCTCAAGCCCGACGTGTTCGTCATCGGCAACGTCGTCACCCGTGGCAATGCGCTGATGGAGGCCCTGCTCGACGCCGGCAGTGCCTACACCAGCGGCCCGCAGTGGCTGGCCGAACATGTTCTTTTCGGCCGGCATGTGCTGGCCGTGGCCGGCACCCACGGCAAGACCACGACCACCTCGATGCTGGCATGGATCCTGGAAAGTGCAGGCCTCAAGCCGGGTTTCCTGGTCGGCGGCGTGCCGCAGAACTTCGGCATCTCGGCCCGCCTGGGCCAGGGCCCCTGCTTCGTGATCGAGGCCGACGAATACGACACCGCGCTGTTCGACAAGCGCAGCAAGTTCGTGCACTACCGGCCGCGCACGGCCGTACTGAACAACCTGGAGCACGACCACGCCGACATCTTCCCCGACCTGGCGGCCATCGAAACCCAGTTCCACCATCTGGTGCGCACCGTGCCGGCGAGCGGCAGGCTGGTGGTGAATGCGCGCGACGAAGCACTGCAGCGTGTGCTCCAGCGTGGCTGCTGGAGCGAGGTGCTGCACTTCGGCACCCGGCGCGAGGTCCCCGGCGGCCTGTGCGCGCGCGGCGAGCCGCACGCCTTCGACGTGCTGCGCGGCAGCCTGAAACTGGGCCGGGTGGACTGGTCGTTGCTGGGCGAACACAACCAGATGAACGCCCTGGCTGCCATCGGCGCTGCCGAACACGTGGGCGTCGCCCCCGACCAGGCCGCCCAGGCGCTGGGCAGCTTCGAGAACGTGCGCCGGCGCATGGAACTGCGCGGAGAGGTTCGCGGCGTCGCGGTCTACGACGACTTCGCACACCACCCCACGGCCATGCGCACCACCGTCGACGGGCTGCGGCTGAAACTGGAACGCGGCCCTGGCGGCGGCGCTTCGCAGCGCATCCTGGCCGTGTTCGAACCGCGCAGCAACACGATGAAGCTGGGCACGATGAAAGCCCAGCTGCCCTGGGCGCTGGAAGGAGCCGACCTCAGCTTCTGCCTGCAGGGCGACTACGGCTGGAGTGCGAAGGAAGCCCTGGCGCCGCTGGGCGCCAGCGCCGTGGTGCTGGACAAGGTCGATGCCCTGGTCGCAGCCGTCGTGCGCGTCGCCCGCCCTGGCGACCACGTGCTGTGCATGAGCAACGGCGGCTTCGGCGGCATCCACGACAAGCTGCTGACGGCCCTGTCCGCCAGCGCCTGAAGCACCGGCGGCCAGGGACCCCCGGGCTGACGGTCGCGGCCCGGCACCCAGCGCCTGCCGGGCCCCTTCTCAGCCGCGCTGCAGCGTGGCGCGCAAGGCTTCGGTGACGAGCGCCAGCGCGTCCTGCAGGTGCGCCTGGTTCTCCACCGTCAACCCCGGCCGGGCCGAGGCCGTGCGCAGCTGCCTCTGCAGTTCCTGCGCCTGCAGCCGGGCCAGGCTGATGGCATCGGCAGGCATGGCTGGGTTCGGGCGGGTCAGCATGGCCTGCAGCCGCTTCAGGTGCTCACGCTGCAGGGTGCGGCGCATCGGGTCGATCTCGCGCCCGCTCTTCAGTTCTGACCAGACCGCGCCCTGCACCGTGGCGTAGACCTCGTTCAGCGACAGGGCATCGCGGCGCTGCGCTTCGGGCAGGTACAGCGGCTGCTCCAGCAGCCGGCGCGCGACCCCCGGGGCCAGCAGGCTGTCCAGCACCTGCGTCTGCAGCGTCTGCACGCTTTGCGGAATGCTGACGATGCTGCGCTGCCACTCGATGAAGTCGGGGGTCAGGCTGGCCAGGAACTCGGGCTTGAAGCGGAAGCTGTCGGTGGCGAAGATCTCGCGGTTCAGGAACTCCAGCGCGCGGCGCTGCACCGCCGTTTCCACGGGCCTGAAGCCGGCCTTGCCGGTGCCCTGGATGTCGCGTTCGGTGTAGAAACCGCCCACGTACTTGGCCACGATGGGCGGCATGCGCGACATCTGCGTCAGCCCCGACAGCAGGCTGCGGCGCAGGCGCAGCGCGTCGTCGCCGGGTTGCACGCCACGCGCCTGCACACGCTGCCACAGTTCCTTGCTCAACTGCACGCGGCGCTGGGCGAAGGCCAGCGGGTCGTCGCCCAGGTCGAACTGATTGATGCGCGGGTCCATGGCCATCATGGCGTCACCGTCGTCGGCGAAGGCCAGCTGGGGGTCGCTGCGGCTCTTTTCCAGGATGGCCTTCAGCTCGGCGGCTTCCTGACCTGGGGTCAGCGGCTTGTAGGCGTACTCGATGGCCCAGTAGTCGTAGGCGCCCAGTCCGGTCATGTTGGGCTCGCTGCGAGGCTCGCCCTGCAAGGACAGGTTGAAGGGGTTGTAGTCCATGACCGAGCCGCTGATGGCCCGCGCTGCCTGCACTGGGTTGCGCAGTTGCGCCTGCGTGACGGTGGTGCTGGCGATGAAATTGTGGCGCATGCCCAGGGCATGGCCGACCTCGTGGACGATGACGTCCTTGACGTAGTCCTGCGCCAGCTTTTCGGCCTCGGGGCCGGCGGGGTCGAGGTCGCCGCGGGCGTCGAGCAGGTCGAGCGCGAAGCCGAGTTCACGCGCCCCGTCCATCGCGAAGGTGCAGACATCGCTGCCAGTGCGCCCTGGCAAGCCCCACAGCGCGTCCAGGCCCTGCCGCCACGCCGGCTGGGCATCGCTGCCGAACAGGTCTTCGGCCACGAGCCGGCGCGCGCCGCGGCCGAAGACATCGGACATGCGGATGTCGGCGTCGAGGATCTCACCGGTGCGCGGGTCGGTGTTGCTCGGGCCCTGGGCGAAGCCGACATCGGCACCCTGGAACCAGCGCACCGAAGCGTGGCTGGCGTCGAGCAGGTCGAAGTCGGCGTCATCGGGCTGCTGCCGCGCGACGATGGCGTTCTTGAAGCCGATGCGTTCGAAGGCCTTGTTCCATTCCAGGATGCCGGCCTCGACCGACTTGCGGTAGCGCTGCGGAATGTTGCGGTCCATCCAGAAGGTGATGGGCTGAACGGGTTCCGACAAGGCTGCGGCCGGGTCCTTCTTTTCCAGGCGCCAGCGCGTGATGTTGTCGCGCCGGTTCACGGGCGACAGGTCGTCGGACATGTCGACGAAACTGTCGGTGAAGAAGCCCACGCGGGAGTCGGCAGCGCGGGTGGCCATGGGCTGGGCAGGAAGCGCGCGGAAGTTGTAGACGTAGCTGATGAACAGGCTGCGCGGGTCGGGTGTGGTGCGCGGCGGAGCCACCGGCGGCGGCGGCGGTGGCGCACCCGGCGGCAGCAACGGCGGCGCACCGATGCGCGGCACGGCGTAATGCACCTTGGCGGTCAGGGTCGTCAGGTCCTTGTCGGCGCGCAACTTCTCGAAGGAGGAATTGGCGCGGTCGACGGCGTAAGGCAGCCTGAAGGCAGCTTCCAGCTGGGTGCTGGTGCCGGGGATGTCGGCCAGCAGGAAGGCCGCGTCCACCAGCACCGACTTGCGCTCGGGATGCGCAGCGCTGACCACGGGCCCGGCAGCAATCAGGCTGTCGCTGAAGCCTTCGGCCACAGCGCGGGCCGCCACCGGGTCGCGCGGGGCGCGAAAGCCCTGCTGGCGGGCCAGCACCTGCATCTGGTTGCCCACCCGGCGGAATTCGACCAGCCATTCACGCGCCATGGCGCCGGCATAGAGGCCACGCTCACCCACCGACTGCGCGACGTTGACGGTGAACAGCATCGGCTTGCCCAGTTGTTCGGGCGAGATCTCGAGCCAGACCTTCTCGTCCTTGCGCCAGACCGGCACGAAGCCGTCATGGCGCTTGGCGTCTTTCGACACCTCGGCAAAGGGCTTGGGCGCAGTCGGGTCGGGGCGGGCGGCTGCACCTGCGGCGGCACCGGGCGCAGCAGGCGCGCTGGCTGCCGTTGCTGCAGCGGCGGCGGCAGCCGGGGCTGACGGCTTGGCCGCGGCCTGGGCGGCGGGGCCGGCAGAGCCGACGGGGTTGGCTGTGGGTGCCGTCGTGGCACATCCGGTCAGGGCCAGCAGGGCCACGGCAACAGCAATGGCGGCCGGGCGGCCGGGCGGGCGATGGGAGACTTTATTCACGGACTTGACCAGAATGGGTTGAAGGGGCCCTGCGGCAGCACTTGAAGCTGCCGGCGCGGCTCGCAAAGAGCCGGATTCTGCGCGTCAGGCGCCAAACTGGCAGCGGGCAAGCCCTCAGGCCCGCGTCCGGTGCGACCAAGGGCGGCGCTGACGCGACGGATTCGCGCCTGGCGCCGATAGACTGCGGCCCTGCATCGCCGAAGGGGCGAACGACCCATGCAGCGTCCGACGCATCTTCTCTATCTGCACGGTTTTCGCTCTTCGCCGCGTTCTGCGAAGGCCCGGCAACTGCTGGGCTGGCTGGCCCGGCATCGCCCGGAGGTCCAGGCCTGGTGCCCGCAATTGCCGCCCTCTCCGCGACAGGCCATGACAGAGGTGCTGGACGGCACAAGCGCCTGGCCGGCCGCCAGCTCGGTGGTGGTGGGCAGTTCGCTGGGCGGCTTCTACGCCACCGCCGTGGCCGAAGCCCGGGGCTGGCCGGCGCTGCTGCTGAACCCTGCCGTCGACCCGGCACGCGACCTGGCGGCCCACATCGGCGAACAGACCGCCTTCCATGCCCCGGAAGAAGGCTTCTTCTTTCGCGCCGAGTACATCGACGAACTGCGAAGCATCGCGGTGCCGGCCATCACGCGGCCGGAACGTTACGCCGGCCTGGTGACCCAGGGTGACGAAGTGCTGGACTGGCGCGAGATGGCCGCGCGCTACGCCGGCACCCGGGTCCGCGTGCTGCCTGGCGGCGATCACGCCATCTCAGACTTCGAGGCCCATTTGCCCTTTGTGGTCGGCCAACTCGGCCTGGACTGAGCGGCGACAATCCCGCCCATGTTCTATGCACTCTATGAAGACGGCGGGAAGTTCCACGCCGGCCGCGTGATGTCCGAAGCCGACACCTCGATGCAGGTGGAGCTCGACTCGGGCAAGCGCGTGAAGGTGAAATCCAGCGCGGTGATGCTGCGCTTCGACAAGCCCGCGCCGGCCGAACTGCTGGCCCAGGCCCAGGCACTGGCAACGACGATCGAACTCGACCTGGCCTGGGAATTCGCCCCTGAAGGCGAGTTCAGCTTCGCCGACCTGGCGCGCGACTACTTCAGCGCCAAGGCCGGGCCCGACCAGCAGGCAGCCACTCTGCTGCGCCTGTTCGACGCACCGCACTATTTCCGCCGCCTGGGCAAGGGCAACTTCAAGAAGGCGCCCGAAGACATCGTGAAGGCAGCGCTGCTGGGCATCGAGCGCAAGCGCCAGCAGGCACTGCAGATCGAAGAATGGGCCACCGAGCTGGCAGCCGGGCAATGCCCGGCGCCGGTGCGCGAGCAGCTCTACCGCATCCTGTTCAAACCCGACAAGAACGGCCCGGAATACAAGGCCGTGGTCGAAGCTGCCAAGCGCAGCCAGCGCGCGCCGCTGGAACTGCTGAAGGGCGCCGGCGCCATCAACAGCCCCTACCAGTTCCACTGGAAGCGCTTTCTGTTCGAGACCTTTCCGCAGGGAACGGGCTTTCCTGCGCTCACGGCACCGCCGGTCAAGGACGAGCTGCCACTGGCCGCAGTGCGGGCCTTCTCCATCGACGATTCCCAGACCACCGAGATCGACGACGCGCTGTCGGTGCAGGGGCTGGGCACGGGCACGGTGGTGTTCGGCATCCACATCGCCGCACCGGCGCTGGCCTTCGCGCCCGATTCGCCCATCGACAAACTCGCCCGCGACCGCCTTTCCACGGTCTACATGCCGGGCTGGAAGATCACCATGCTGCCCGACAGCGTGGTGCAGACCTACACCTTGACCGAAGGCCGTGACTGCCCGGCCGTGAGCCTGTACGTGACGCTGGACGAAGCCACGCTGGAAGTCCGCGCCAGCGAAACGAAGGTGGAACGGGTGCCCATCGTCGCCAACCTGCGACACGATCAGCTCGACAGCGTCATCACCGAAGCCTCGCTCACCGGCCAGGCGCCCGCCGACTATGCGCACGCGCCCGAACTGGCATTCGCCTTCCGTCTGGCCCAGGCGCTGAAGGGCCGGCGCGAAGTCGTGCGCGGCAAGCCCGAGAACTTCAACCGTCCCGACTACAACTTCAAGCTCGAACGGGCGCCAGGACAGCAAGGCGAGCCCGATGGCAGCGAAAGCGTCGTGATCAGCACGCGCCAGCGCGGCGCGCCGCTGGACCTGATCGTCGCCGAGGCCATGATCCTGGCCAACAGCACCTGGGGCGGCTGGATTGCAGAATGCGGCGTTCCAGGCATTTACCGCAGCCAGGCCAGCATGATGCCGGGCGTGAAGGTGAAGATGGGCACCCGGCCCGCCCCCCACGCCGGCATGGGCGTGGCCCAGTACACCTGGGCGACTTCGCCGCTGCGGCGCTATGTCGACCTGGTGAACCAGTGGCAGATCCTGGCCTGTGTGCGCCACGGCCGCACTGCGGCTTTGGCCGCACCGTTCAAGCCGAAGGACGCGGGCCTGTTTTCCATCATCAGCGGCTTCGACGCTGCCTACGCCGCCTACAACGACTTCCAGAACGCCATCGAACGTTGGTGGACGCTGCGCTGGCTGGAGCAGAACCAAGTCGCCGAACTGGAAGCCTCGGTGATGAAGGACGGCCTGGTGCGCGCCGACACCCTGCCGCTGGTGTTCCGTGTCGGCGGCACCGAAAGCCTGCCGCGCGGTGCACGTGTACGCGCCAGGGTGGCCGGCGTCGACCTGTTGACGCTGGAACTGCACGCCACCTTGCTGGCCCGCCTGGATGAAGCAGCGCCCGTGCCCGACGCTGCCGGTGCCGAGGAAAGCGACGACGACGATGGCAGCGCTGCAACGGGGGGCCTGAAGCTGGCGATCGGCGACGACGACCTGTCGCCGGCTGACGCACCGGCCGAGGCTGCGCCCGAGGCGGCGCCCTGAGACCCCACTGCTGGCGACGATGGCGATGACCGGACTGCGCCCGAACACCCTGCACCTGGCGCTTCTGGTTTCGGTGATGGCGCACGGTGCGCTGGGCCTGGTGCGCTTTGTCGACCCCGAGGGCTTCAACCGCATCTTCCGCGATGAGCCGCTGGAAGTGATTCTCGTCAACGCCCGGGCCAGCGAGGCCCCCGACCAGGCCCAGGCCATCGCCCAGGCCAACCTGCTGGGCGGCGGCAACGCGGAAGAAGGCCGCGCCACATCGCCGCTGCCGCCCGACACCGTCTTGCAGATCGGCGATGCCGCCGACGACGCCCGCCAGAAGGTGACGGAATTGCAGCAGCAGCAACAGGCGCTGCTGACGCAGATCCGCCGGGAGATCGCGGCCCTGCCCGTGACCGACCCCAGCCGTGAGGGCGGCACCGCCGAACAGCAGGAACAGGACGAGCGCCGCCGCCAGCTGCTGCGGCTGCTGGCCGAGATCGAAAAGCGCGTCAACGAAGAGAACGCCCGGCCGAAGCGCCGCTACATCAGCCCGGCCACACGCGAAGAGGTCTACGCGCTCTACTACGACGCGCTGCGCCGCCGCATCGAAGAGCGTGGCACGCGCAATTTCCCTGAACACCAGGGCGCCAAGCTCTACGGCGACCTGACGATGAACGTCACGGTGGACGCGGCCGGCCAGGTGGTCGATGCCGAAATCGTGCGCCCGTCGACGAACCGGGTCCTCGACCAGCAGGCCTTGGCCATCGTTCGCGCCGCCGCACCTTTCGGCAATTTCACGCCTGCGATGCGGGCGCAGGCCGACCAGATCGTCGTCACCTCGCGGTTTCGCTTCACTCGGGACGACGGCTTGCAGACCACCCTCAGCGGACGATGAACGCACCCGGAACCGTCGATCGCTATGCCGTGCTGGGCCATCCCGTGGCCCACAGCCGCAGCCCGGCGATCCATGCAGCTTTTGCCGCCCAGACCGGGCAGCTGCTGGACTATGGCCGGCTGGAGTGCCCGCTGAACGGCTTTGCCGACAGCGTCCGCCGGTTTGCCGCCGGAGGCGCCCGCGGCTGCAACGTCACCGTGCCTTTCAAGTTCGAAGCCCTGGCCCTGGCCGCGCAGGCCAGCGACAGGGCTCAGCTGGCCGGCGCTGCCAACACCCTGCGTTTCGACGCCGACGGCTGGTTCGCCGACAACACCGACGGCGTGGGCCTGGTGCGCGACCTGGAACACAACGCCAGCTGGCCGCTGGCTGGCCGCAGCCTGCTGCTGGTGGGTGCCGGCGGGGCATCGGCCGGCGTGCTGGGGCCGCTGCTGGCAGCACGGCCGGCGCGACTGATGCTGGTCAACCGGACCCCCGACAAGGCCACCGCGCTGGTCGCCCGCCACCGTGACTGGGCCGAACGGCACGGCGTGGCTCTGACGGCCGGCAGCCTGGGCGACGCCGCACTGGCGCCCGCCTTCGACACCGTCCTGAACGCCAGCGCCAGCAGCCTGGCGGGCGCGGCGTCGCCCGTGCCGGCCCGGGTGCTGGCGCCACAGGCCCTGGCCGTCGACCTGATGTACGGCGCGGCCGCGGCCCCGTTCCTGGCCTGGGCGGTGGCCGCTGGTGCGCAGGGCCGCGACGGTCTGGGCATGCTGGTGGAGCAGGCCGCCGAGGCCTTCCTGCTGTGGCGCGGCCTGCGGCCCGACACCGCGCCCGTGCTCCGCAGCCTGCGCATGCAGGTGGACGGCACGTGAGCGCTGCCAGGCACCCGATGCTGCGTCAGGCGCTGCGCGGCCTGGGCCTGCTGCTGCTGTGCGCCCTGTGCCTGCAGCTGGTGTTCATCGCGCGGGTGTCGTTGATGAACCTGGTCGACCCGCAGTCCACCAGTTTCCAGCGCAGCGAGGCCTGGCGATTGCTGAGCACCGAGGGCCGGATCCTGTGGAGCCAGGACTGGGTGGCCGACGAGGCCTTGTCGCCGCATCTGAAACGCGCCGTCATCGCCAGCGAAGACGCCGGCTTTGCCGACCATGGGGGCGTGGAATGGGAAGCGATCGAGAAGGCCTGGCAACGCAACCAGAAGAGCGAGGCCCGGGCCGAACGTCTTCAACAGCGCCGGCAACGCCCGGTGTCGGTTCGGCTGGTGGGCGGGTCGACCATTTCCCAGCAGTTGGCGAAGAACCTGTTCCTGAGCGGTGAACGCACGGTGCTTCGCAAGGCGCAGGAGTTGCTGCTCACTTTCTACCTGGAAACCCTGCTCAGCAAGCCACGCATCCTGACGATCTACCTGAACAACGTGGAATGGGGCGAAGGGGTGTTCGGCGCCCAGGCGGCGGCGCGCCACTACTTTCGCGTCGACGCCGCCAGGCTGGCCCCGGCCCAGGCCGCGCGGCTGGCGGTGATGCTGCCTGCGCCCAAGCGCTTCGAGCAGCGGCCGGCCTCGCCCTACCTGCTGGGCCGGGCCCAGGCAGTGCTGGCACGCATGGGCGACGTGGCTTTGCCCTGAACCGCGACAATCTGGCCATGAATGCGAGCCTGACCGATGAAATCGCCATCGCCGCCGCCCGCCTGGTGGTGGAAGAAGGCATGGAGTACCCCGCGGCCAAGAAGCGTGCCGCGCGCGACCTGGGGCGGCGCAGCGCCCGGGCGGTGGACCTGCCCAGCAACGAGCAAGTCGAAGACGAAGTCCGCAGCCACATCGATCTCTTTTTCGCCGACACCCAGCCCGTCGAGCTTCGCGCCCTGCGTGAAGTGGCCCTGCAATGGATGCAGCGGCTGGCGGAATTCCGTCCCCACCTGAGCGGTGCCGCCTGGCGCGGCACGGCCACGCGCCGCTCTGCAGTGCACCTGGACCTGTACTGCGACGACCCCAAGGCCGCCGAGATCATGCTCGTGAACGCCAATGTCGACTACGACGTCGGCTCGGTCGAACGCGCTGGCAGCGAACCGCTGAACGTCCTGACGGTGGGCACCCGCAGTGCGGCCCTGGGCGAACTGGTCAGCGTGCACCTGTTCCTGCGCGACCGGGACGAGCAGCGCGGCGCATTGAAGCCCGACGCCCGGGGACGCAGTTGGCGCGGCGACCTGCCTGCCCTGCAGCGCCTCATGGCCGGGGTGCCGGCATGACGCCAGAACGGCGCCGGCTGATGCTCACGGGCGCGGCGGTGGCGGCTGGCGCCGCTGGCGTGGGTGTCAGCAGTGGCCTGTGGCCTTCCGGTGGCAGGCTGCAAGCCCCTGCCGGCGATCCGGAAACGGCGTTCCTGTGGGATCTGGCCTTCGCCCGCCCCGACGGCAGCACGCTGGCCCTGGCCAGCCTGAAGGGCAAGCCGCTGCTTCTCAACTTCTGGGCGACCTGGTGCCCGCCTTGCGTCAAGGAGATGCCCGAGTTCGACCGTTTTCACCGCGACTTCTCGGGCCGCGGCTGGCAGGTGCTGGGTCTGGCGATCGACTCGCCAGGGCCGGTGCGCGACTTTCTCAAACGCGTGCCGGTGGGCTATGCCATCGCTCTGGCGGGCTTCGAAGGCACCGAAGTCAGCCGCAAGCTCGGCAACACGCGGGGGGCCTTGCCCTTCACG
This sequence comes from Burkholderiales bacterium Ga0077543, assembly GCA_001464055.1. Lineage (GTDB taxonomy): Bacteria > Pseudomonadota > Gammaproteobacteria > Burkholderiales > Burkholderiaceae_C > Rubrivivax. The sequence continues at coordinate 1,593 of LNET01000091.1, read as the reverse complement.
GTGATGCTGGACGCGACCGGAAAACCGCTGCAGCGGCATCTTGGGGAAACCAACTACGCCACCTTGGCGGGCTGGGCTGCGCAGACCTGAAGTTCCGGCAAAAACCTGTCAAATCGCTTTCAAAAGACACCAAAAAGCGTAGAGTCGGGGTCTCTCATGAGTATCCTCGTCCTTCATGGCCCGAATCTGAACCTGCTCGGCACCCGCGAGCCGCAGGTGTATGGGCACACCACTTTGGCTCAGATCAATTCTGATCTGACAAAGATGGCAGCAGAAGGCGGCGCTTTGCTGCAAAACCTTCAAAGCAACCACGAGGGCGTCCTGATCGACCGCATCCACGACGCGCGGCTCGACGGCACGGAATTCATCCTCATCAATCCCGGCGGCCTGACCCACACCAGCGTGGCTCTGCGCGATGCACTGGCAGGTGTCGGGCTGCCGTTCATCGAGATCCACCTGTCCAACATTCACCGCCGTGAGCCCTTCAGGCAGCACTCGTACCTGTCGGACCTGGCCGTCGGCGTGATCTGCGGCCTGGGCGCCGACGGCTACCGCCTGGCGCTGCAACATGCATTGGCACGGCGCAGCACGCACACCGCGTGATCAAAGCAACGCTGAAGGAACCACCACGATGGACCTGAGAAAACTCAAGACCCTGATTGATCTGGTGTCTGATTCGAACATCTCCGAACTCGAGATCACCGAGGCCGAAGGCAAGGTGCGCATCGTCAAGGGTGGTGTTGCCGCGCCCATGGCCTATGCCATGCCCCAGGCGGCACCTGCCCCGGCAGCCCCGGCCCCGCTGGCTCCGGCTGCGGCACCGGCCGAGGCCGCCGCAGCCGCCGGACCAGCCAACCGCTACATCAAGTCGCCGATGGTGGGCACGTTCTACCGCTCGGCCAGCCCAGGGGCCAAGGCTTTTGTCGACATCGGAGACGCGGTCAAGGAAGGCGAACCGGTCTGCATCATCGAAGCGATGAAGATCATGAACGAGATCGAGTCCGACACCAGCGGCAAGATCGTGCGCATCTTGTGCGAGAACGGGCAGCCGGTGGAGTTCGGCCAGCCGCTGTTCCAGGTCGAATAGGCGCAGTACGGCCGTGTTCAAGAAAATACTCATCGCCAACCGCGGCGAAATCGCTCTGCGGATCCAGCGCGCCTGCCGCGAAATGGGCATCAAGTCGGTCGTTGTCTATTCAGAGGCCGACCGCGAAGCCAAATACGTCAAGCTCGCTGACGAAGCGGTGTGCATCGGGCCGGCTCAGTCCAGCCTGAGCTACCTGAACATGCCGGCCATCATCAGCACGGCCGAAGTCACCGACGCCGAGGCCATCCACCCCGGCTACGGATTTCTCAGCGAGAACGCCGACTTCGCGGAACGGGTCGAACAAAGCGGCTTCACCTTCATCGGCCCCACGCCCGAGAGCATCCGCATCATGGGCGACAAGGTCAGCGCCAAGCAGGCGATGATTCGCTCGGGCGTGCCCTGCGTGCCCGGCAGCGAAGGTGCGCTGCCCGACGACCCGAAGGAAATCACGCGCCAGGCGCGTGCTGTCGGCTACCCGGTGATCATCAAGGCCTCGGGCGGTGGCG
>LNET01000090.1 GCA_001464055.1 Burkholderiales bacterium Ga0077543 | reverse complement strand
TACGTGGGTGAAGACGTCGAGAACATCATCCAGAAGCTGCTGCAGAACTGCAACTACGACGTCGAACGTGCTCAGCGTGGCATCGTCTACATCGACGAGATCGACAAGATCAGCCGCAAGGCCGACAACCCCAGCATCACGCGCGACGTGTCTGGCGAAGGCGTGCAGCAGGCCCTGCTGAAGCTGGTGGAAGGTACGATGGCCAGCGTGCCGCCGCAGGGCGGACGCAAGCACCCGAATCAGGACTTCTTGCAGATCGACACGACCAATATCCTGTTCATCTGCGGTGGCGCGTTCGACGGCCTGGAGAAGGTCATTGCGAACCGCACCGAGAAATCGGGCATTGGGTTCGGTGCCAGCGTGCACAGCAAGACCGAGAAGCGCGCTGCCGACGTGTTCCGCTTCGTCGAACCCGAAGACCTGATCAAGTTCGGCCTGATCCCCGAACTGGTCGGCCGCCTGCCGGTGGTCGCCACCCTGGGCGAACTGACCGAAGACGCGATGATCCAGATCCTGACCGAGCCGAAGAATGCTCTGGTCAAGCAATACCAGCGCCTGTTCCTGATGGACGGCGTGGAACTCGAGATCCGGCCTTCTGCCCTGCTGGCCATCGCCCGCAAGGCCCTGGCGCGCAAGACCGGCGCCCGGGGCCTGCGTTCCATCATGGAGCAGTCGCTCATCGACACCATGTACGACTTGCCCACCCTGGATGGCGTGGCCAAGGTCGTCATCGACGAGCACATCATCGAGGACGGTACCAAGCCTTTGCTGGTGTACCGCGAGCAGAAGGCCAGCGCGTAAGGTGAGCCCCCAAGCTCGCTGGCGCTCGCTGCCCCCCGGGGGGGCCGTCCGCCAGCGGACCGGCAGAGCCGGATCCGCGGCGGGAAGCTTGGTTTAATACCTCCGGCACGCTGCTCTGTATTTCTTGCATTCCTGGTCTTGGGCCCCACGTGGGTTCGAGAAAGAGAGGTCTCTCAATGTCTGGACATCCGATCCTCCCGTCAGAACCGATCACGCTGCCGCTGCTGCCGCTGCGTGACGTGGTGGTGTTTCCGCACATGGTCATCCCGCTGTTCGTGGGCCGGCCGAAGTCGATCAAGGCGCTCGAAGCTGCCATGGAAAGCGGCAGGCAGATCATGCTGGTGGCGCAGAAGGCCGCCGGCAAGGACGAGCCCAAGGCCGACGACATGTTCGAGATCGGCTGCGTCAGCTCGATCCTGCAGATGCTGAAGCTGCCCGACGGCACCGTGAAGGTGCTGGTCGAAGGCATCCAGCGCGCCACCACCACCAGCATCACCGACGCCGAAGAGCACTTCATCGGCGAAGTCGTGCCTGTGGCGCCCAGCACCGATGCCACACCCGAAATCGAGGCCCTGCGTCGCGCGGTGACGCAGCAGTTCGACCAATACGTCAAGCTGAACAAGAAGATCCCGCCCGAGATCCTCACCAGCATCGCCGGCATCGACGACCCGGGCCGCCTGGCCGACACCATCGCCGCACACCTGCCGCTGAAGCTGGAAGCCAAGCAAAGCGTGCTCGACCTGTTCAGCGTGGCCAAGCGGCTGGAGAAGCTGCTGGAATTGCTGGAGCACGAAGTCGACATCCTGCAGGTGGAAAAGCGCATCCGCGGCCGCGTGAAGCGGCAGATGGAAAAGAGCCAGCGCGAGTACTACCTCAACGAGCAGGTCAAGGCCATCCAGAAGGAACTTGGTGACGGGGAAGAAGGCGCCGACCTCGAGGAACTCGAGAAGAAGATCGCCGCGGCCAAGATGAGCAAGGAAGCGCGCAAGAAGGCCGACAGCGAGCTGAAGAAGCTCAAGCTGATGAGCCCGATGAGCGCCGAAGCCACCGTCGTTCGTAACTTCATCGACACCCTGATCAACTTGCCCTGGGCCAAGAAGACCAAGATCAAGCACGACCTGACAAACGCCGAGGCGGTGCTGAACGAGGACCACTTCGGCCTGGAGAAGGTCAAGGACCGTATCCTCGAGTATCTTGCCGTGCAGCAGCGTGTGGACAAGGTCAAGGCGCCCATCCTGTGCCTGGTGGGCCCCCCGGGCGTGGGCAAGACCAGCCTGGGTCAGAGCGTGGCGCGCGCCACCGGCCGCAAGTTCGTGCGCATGGCGCTGGGTGGCATGCGCGACGAGGCCGAGATCCGTGGCCACCGCCGCACCTACATCGGCAGCATGCCTGGCAAGGTTCTGCAGAGCCTGAGCAAGGTGGGCGTGCGCAACCCGCTGTTCCTGCTGGACGAGATCGACAAGCTCGGCATGGACTTCCGCGGCGACCCGTCCTCGGCCCTGCTGGAAGTGCTGGACCCGGAACAGAACCACACGTTCAGCGACCACTACGTCGAGGTCGACTTCGACCTGAGCGACGTGATGTTCGTGGCGACATCCAACAGCATGAACATCCCGCCGGCGCTGCTGGACCGGATGGAAGTGATTCGCCTGGCCGGCTACACCGAAGACGAGAAGCTCAACATCGCCCAGCGCTACCTGCTGCCCAAGCAGCAGAAGAACAACGGCGTGCACGACCACGAGATGCTCGTCACCGAAGACGCCATCCGCGCCATCCTGCGCTACTACACGCGGGAAGCCGGGGTGCGTTCGCTCGAGCGCGAGATCGGCAAGATCTGCCGCAAGGTGGTCAAGGGCATCCAGCTGAAGAAATACGTCGGTCTGGTCACCGTGACGGCCGAGAACCTGAACGACTTCCTGGGCGTGCGCAAGTTCGACTTCGGCCGCACCGAGAAGAAGAACCAGATCGGCCAGGTGGTCGGCCTGGCCTGGACCGAGGTGGGCGGCGACCTGCTGACGATCGAGGCCGCGGTGATGCCTGGCAAGGGCAACATCACCCGCACCGGTTCGCTGGGCGACGTGATGAAGGAATCGGTCGAGGCCGCGCGCACGGTGGTGCGTTCACGCGCGCGCCGGCTGGGCATCAAGGACGAGTTGTTCGAGAAGCGCGACATCCACATCCACGTGCCTGACGGTGCGACACCCAAGGACGGCCCCAGCGCAGGTGCGGCCATGACCACGGCCTTCGTCTCGGCGCTGCTGGGTATCCCGGTGCGGGCCGACGTGGCGATGACCGGTGAGATCACCCTGCGCGGCGAGGTCACCGGCATCGGCGGTTTGAAGGAAAAGCTGCTGGCAGCGCACCGCGGCGGTGTGAAGACGGTTCTGATCCCTGAAGAGAACGTCAAGGACCTTCAGGACATTCCGGAAAACGCAAAGAACAACCTCGAGATCGTGCCTGTGAAGTGGATCGATCAGGTGCTGGAGATTGCTCTGGAACGCATGCCAACGCCCTTGCCCGAAGACGAGCCACTTGCGGTGGTTCCGCCTGTCGAAGCGGCGAAGCCCGCAACGCCGGCTGCGCCCCTGGCGGCCGACGGGCTTCCGCACTGAACGCCGTAGTGGGCTTGCAGCCCGCCGAGAGTTGCTGGTATAGTCATAGGCTCGACATCGCGACAACGCAATGTTCGACGCGGGAGTAGCTCAGTTGGTAGAGCGCAACCTTGCCAAGGTTGAGGTCGAGAGTTCGAGACTCTTCTCCCGCTCCAGTTCTGCAGGAAAAGGGAAGCTCAGGCTTCCCTTTTTTATGCCCAACCCGAGGCTTGTGGGACACTGCAGGTGAAACCTTCACGGTTTGTGGGTTGGTGGTTGGATAAAGTGGCGCGATAGCAAAGCGGTTATGCAACGGATTGCAAATCCGTCTAGTCCGGTTCGACTCCGGATCGCGCCTCCAGACTTTCCAGTTTTTCCCAGTGTTGACGGGCATTTAGGAACCCCTCACTTCAGTCCGCCGGTGATTCAGGCGGGCATTGAGTCGAGGTCTTCGAAATGTCAAAAGGTATTCAGTCCGCCGGTGATGCGGCAATGGCGACTTGCGGCGCTACTGCCACCAGCTTTCCGGCCCCCGAGGGGTTCACGCCCCTTCGGTTTCTCGATCCTGATCCCGAGGCGCCTGCAGAGGTGCTCGACCAGGTCAGGCGCCGCGCCGCGCGCGTGCGGTTGATCGCTGAAGGCGCTGAAGCGCTGTTCGAGCAGAACCGCGGCTGTGAGATCGACCTCCGCGATGTGCTCGACCTCTTCGGGCAGATCTTCGAGAGCGCCTGGGAGATCGAGCAGGCGGCCGGCAAGGCCGCCAGGGCCTTTGCAGCAGCAAACCAGGGGCGTGGCCAATGAGCGCGCTTGTGCAAGCCGCGCAGCCCCGTTCACGCGACGGCAGCGTCACGATCGCCGAGCTGGTCGACCAGTACATGGCCTGCTACGCCGGGCGCGACTCGACACGCGTGCAGCGGCTGAGCTGGTGGGTGCAGCGCATCGGGCCCGTGAGCCTGGCTGAACTCTCCGACGACCAGGTGGCGGCCGAACTCGACGCGCTGGCCACCAAGCCGTCGCGCCACTTTGCGGGCCTGGACGCGGACGGGCAGCGCATTTACAAGGCCAGGGCCAAGCCGATGGCGCCAGCCACCGTCAACCGCTACGCGGCGGCCTTGTCGGCCGTCATCACGTGGGCCATCAAGCGCCGGATCGCGCCCAAGGGCTATGTGCACCCCTGCGCGTCGATCGAGATGCGGCCGGAGAACAACGCGAAGACCCGGTTCCTGACCGATGACGAGCGCGACCGCCTGCTGCAGGCCTGCAGGGCGTCGAAGTGGCCAGGGCTGTACCTGCTGGTGCTGCTGGCCCTGAGCACCGGCGCCAGGCGCGGCGAGCTGATGGGCCTGCGCTGGCGCGACATCGACTTGCAGCTCAAGACGGCCTCGATCGAGCAGACCAAGAACGGCGACAGCAAAGTCCTGCCCATCATCCCGGCCGCCCTCGAGCTGCTGCAGGCCGGCAAGGCCAAAGGCCGGCCCGATGGCCTGGTGTTCGCCTCGAAGCGTGCCAGCGGCGTGCCTTACGCCTTCGAGCAGCGCTGGGCGCAGGCCCTGGCGGCCGCGAAGATTCGGGGGGTGACCTTTCACACGCTGCGCCACTCCGCGGCCAGCTTCCTGGCCAAGAACGGCGCGACGCTGCTGGAGATCGGCGACCTGCTGGGCCACCGCAGCCTGGTCATGAGCAAGCGTTACAGCCACCTGGCCACGAGCCACCGTGCGGCGCTGGTCAATCGAGTCCTGGGGGACCTTCGATGACGCCCGCGGTGCCTGACCTGGTCGACGACCCAGCGGCGCAGCGCAACGTGTTTATGGTCGCCCAGCGCCACTACCTGGCCTGGCTGAAGCTCGACGCGCCGACCGTGCTGTCCGAGCCAGTCGATCGCAAGCTGTTCAACCGGCTACAAAGCGCCGCCCATGAGATGCAGGACGCTCTGAGGCAGTTGGGCAGGGGCGCTAACCTATCGCTCCTGCTGGCATTGATGCAGCAGGCGGAGGGGGCTCGCCAGCCCCAGGCGGCCTACTTCGAGCAGCTGGACGCCTTGCCGGAAGTTCTGGGCCTGCTGTCCCTCGCCGCTGCGCAAGCTGGCGGGCGTGGCGGCCAGGCCGACATGAGCAAGCGCGCATGGGTGTGGTGCGCCGCCTGGCGCTGGCGCCTGCAGTTGGGTGACGAGCCAAGCGGCGCAGAGCGCGGCCGGTTCTGGAACGCGATCGATGAGTTCCAGTCGGGGGCTGACCGGTGCGCAGAGGTGCCCGAGGTGACACGGTCAGTCGTCGTCGAGGGTCTGAAGCTGTTCCGGCAGGCCGGCCCCGGGGCTGACGAATCGGCGGACATTCAACGGCTCTGAGATTCTGAGTCTGCGCGTGAGCATCGGTGTTGGTGGGTTCCATTCGGAGCCCTTAGGGGTCCGCAAGACCCGCCAACACTGGGGTTCTTCACGATGTCAGACCAGGCAATCGAGCCACACGCCGAGACGGCACCCGCTCAGCTGATCCAGCTGCAGCAGCCCGACGAATACCGGGCTGCACGCCCTCATGTCTTCGAGACCGCGGACTCTTTCCGCTGGTTCGTTCGCAACCACCGCGATGAGCTGATCCAGGCCGGAGCGCTGCTCATGCCCACGGGCAGGTGGCTGGTGCGACCGGAGCTGTTCGACCTGTGCCTGGTGGCCATCGGCCTGCGCAAGGCAGCGGAGCGCAAGAGTGACTAGGGCCACGGTGCAGGCCCGCAAGGCCACGCTGCTGCTGCAGCTCAAAAACCCGGCCCTGCGCGACCCGACGCCACGCAATCGCGAGCAGCGCCGGATTCTGGCGCGCGCTATCCAGCGCGCGCAGGCGAAGCCGCCCAAGCGTTCCAAGTAGCACGTGCAGACGTCTGCAGATCGTGTAATGGCGGGCCTGGAGCGCGTCCGCGGGCGCGGGCCTGGTCGCTGGGTCGCGCGGTGCCCGGCGCACAAGGACCGGACCGCCTCGCTCTCGATCCGGGAGCTGGAAGACGGCCGCATGCTGCTGCACTGCTTCGCCGGGTGCGCAGTCGAGAGCGTGGTCGCTGCGGCGGGCCTGACCCTCGAGGACCTCTTTCCCCCGCGAGCGCCTTCGCCTGGTGGCGGGCGGCCGGCAGAAAAGCGGCCCTTCACAGCGCGGGAGCTGCTCGACGCCTTGGCCAAGGAACTGGGCGTGGCTTGGGTGCTGCTGGCCGACCTGGCAGCGGGGCGCGAGTTCGCAGAGAAGGACAGGCGCCGCGCCCAGGTGGCGCGCGATCGCTGCGCAGCGTTGATCGAGGAGTTGCGGCATGTCCGCTGATCGAGAGTCCGCCGTCGCTGACCTGGCCGTCGAGCGCCAGCGCAAGCGGCAGGCCGCTGCAGAGGACGCAGATGCCACCCACCACACCCTGGCGCACGCCTGGTGCGATGCGCGTTCACTGCCGCCGGCTCGACCGGTCTACACCGCCGGCAGGTTCTACGTGCCGCATGAGGAAGGCCTGTGGGCCCCGCTGTCGCACGAGCAGGTGCAGGTCGAGGTCGCGGGCATGTTCCCGGGCCGCAAGCTCTGCCGCAGGAACTCGGACTTCAAGCAGATCGCCGACCACATCGCGGCCCTGGTAGAGGTCGAGGGTTTCTTCGACGAAGCTCCTCCGGGCATCGTCACGCCGGCGGGCTTCCACGTCCTGACGGCCGCTGGCGCGATCGAAACAGTCCCGCTGATGCTCACCCATCGGCAGACCTTCTCGCTACCTTGGCGGCCTGAATACGACGCGGACGCGCCACTGCTCGACGCGCTGCTCGCCGATGCCTTCGAAGGCGACGATGCGGCCGCGCAGATCGACCTGTGGTGGCAGGCGGTCGGTGCGACCGTGTTCGGGTTGATGCCGCGCCTGCAGCTGGTGCTGCTACTGCTGGGCCGAGAGCGCAGCGGCAAGAGCTTGCTGCAGCGCTTGCTCGAACGGATCTTCCCGGCCGAGGCTGTGGGCGCGGTGTCGCCAGCGAACTGGGCCCATGAGTACCACGTGGCCACGCTGGCCGGGAAGCGGCTGAACGTGGTCGGCGAGCTGTCGGACGATGCCCCCATCCCGGCGGCCAGCTTCAAGAACGTCACCGGGCAGAACCTGGTCGCCGGCCGGCACCCGACACACCGGCCCTTTTCCTTCCGCTGCCAGGCTGCCCACGTCTTCGCTTCCAACGTACTGCCGCCCACGACAGACCGAAGCGAGGCCTTCTATCGGCGCTGGCGCGTGCTGCGCTTCGCGAACACCGTGCCGGCCGAGAAGGTCGACCCCGACCTCTGCGAAAAGATCGTCGAGGGCGAGATGCCGGCGCTGCTGGCCATGGCGTTCCTGGGCGCGGAGCGCGTGGCTAGGTCGGGCCGCATCTGCACATCGAAGGCGCACGACGCGGTGCTCGCACGCTGGCGCCTGGCGGCCAACCCGCTGCAGCAGTTCCTCGCCGATGAGGAATGGGTCGAGCTCGATCCTGAACTGCGCGTGCATAGCCCGGCCGAGGTCTATGAGGGCTATCGGAAGTGGTCCGCTGCGGCTGGCTTCCGCAACCCGTTCGGCAGGAATCACTTCCTCGAGCTGCTGGAGTCCACCGGCGCTACTCGCAGCATTTCCATGAAGCGGGTGGCCACTCGGAACGTCGTCGCCGGCATTCGGCTTCTGCCCAGGCCCTGAGCAATTACATGCTTTGCATCGTTTCACGGACCCCCTCCCCCCTTCATGTGCGCGCGTGCGTGATGCGCGCGCACACACACGATGGGGGGGAGTGGTCCTCTGAAAGCATGCAAAGCATGAAGACCCAAACGAACGGGTCCTTCCAGGCACCCGACAACACGGGTCATTCGCGATCGCGTTTCACGCACCCGCAGCGCCTTCACCACTTGAGGGACAGCACGGGACATCGGGACATCTGTCCCTTCACCATGGAAAGAGAGACCATGAAGCACTTCGCCATTCCGCCCCTGGGCATGACTCAGGAAGACATCGAGCGCCTCGACGCCCAGTTCGACGAGAAGCTGGCACAGCAGCAGGACTTCCTGCTCGCCTACTACAGCGAGCCGAGAAAAACGGTGCTGTTCGCCTGGACGCTGGGCGGCCAGGCCCAGGGCTGGCTGATGATGCCTTGCGCCAGCCGTGACGCGATGGGCGTGCTGCAGGCCTGGTACGCCGGAGAGGTCGCATCCCAGCTGCGCGAGCAGGAAAACGGTGCCGCGGCGACGACGGTCGCGGAGCTGGATCGCATCCGCAAGCCTTTCGGTTGAGAGTTCTACCGGTGAGCGCTTTTGGGTAGAGTCTGGGCCGTTCGAGTCGCATCGAACACGCATGGCAAGACCCTGTCGCCTGAAGAAGGCGTTACCTCTGCCTGCGATGCCTGAGCGGTGAGCCGGGCCCACGGTGCGACGAGCGACTGTTCCACGGTGCCCGGTAAGGGCGCCCAGGCTTCAGCTCTGAACGCGAGCCCCTCTCACGAGGGTTTGCGATCTTGGCCGGCGCCTGACTGACATGCCGGCCGAAAGGAAGGCGATGCAGTTCCGAGAACTTCGCTTCGAGGGCAAGGCCGATTCGAAAACGCGGTCGGTGCCCATCACGATCTCCAGCGACACGCCGGTCGATCGTGGCGACTACGTCGAGATCCTCGACCACTCCCCGGGCAGCGTCGACCTGTCGCGCGCGCCTTTGCCGCTGATCGAGTCGCATGACGCCGGCCGCTTGAACATCGGGATCGTTGACGACCTGCGCCTGGAGGGCGGCCGTCTACGGGGCACCGCGACCTTCGGCCATTCCGCACGGGCGGCCGAGGTCTTCGCCGACGTAAGGGCCGGCATTGTGCGTGGCGTGTCGATCGGTTACGACCTGCTCGACAACGGCAGGCCCGTGCCCCATTCCAGCGGTCGAGGCCGCCTCTTCAAGTTCCGCCCCGTGGAAGCGTCGGCCGTCGCTGTGCCGGCCGACACCAGCGTGGGCTTCTACCGTTCAAAAAGGACCCCCCAAATGGAAACCCAATTCGAAACCGGCACCGCCGGAGAGCACCAACACCAGAGCCGTTCGGAGCGCCGTGCAGCCGCCTACCAGGCAGGCGGCGACAGCGCCGCTGTCGAGCGCGAACGCTGCACGGGCATCATGGCCCTGGCCACCAGCCACAACCTGCGCGAGATGGGCGATCGGGCCGTGGCTGATGGCACGCCGCTGGAGCTGTTCCGCGGCATGGCCCTGGACGCGCTGCACCGGCGCGGCAGCGATCGGCCGCTGTATCAGCCCGCAGCTCAGATCGGTCTGAGCGAACGCGAGACGCGGGACTTCTCGCTGACGCGCCTGTATCGATCCATCTTCGAGGGTCGCCCCGACGTGGCGCCGTTCGAGCGCGAGTGCGTCAATGCAGTCGAGACGAAGCTGCAGCGCTCTGGCATGCCGGCGCATCGCGGCGGGCTGCGCTTGCCGTACGAGGTGATGCGTTCGCCGATTCCCGGCCTCGAGGTGCGTGGCGGGCAGCTCATGGTCGGCGACCGTGTTGTGATGCAGCGCGATCTCGGAAAGACAGTCGGTGCCTCAGGTGCCTCGCTGGTCGGCACCGATCTCCTGGCCGGCAGCTTCATCGACTTCCTTCGCGCAAGGACGCTGGTCTACGCGATGGGCGCCATCCGACTCAGCGGCCTGGTTGGGAACGTGTCAATTCCCAAGCAGCTCGGCAAGACCAGCAACGGGTGGGTGGCAGAGGCCGGCGCGGCCACTGAGAGCGACATGACCTTCGGCGCTCTTACGATGTCGCCCAAAACGGCGCACGGCATCCAGGACGTGACGCGCGACATGCTGATCCAGAGCACCCCGGCAATCGAGGGCATCATCAGGGCGGACCTTCTGGCAGTGATGGCCGAGACGGTCGACTACGCAGCGATCAACGGCTCTGGGACATCGAACCAGCCCACTGGCTTGTGGGCGACCGCCGGCATTGGTGCGGTGATTGGCGGCACCAACGGTGGGGCTCCGACCTGGGATCACATGGTCAAGCTCGAGGAGGCGCTGGCTCAAAACAACCACATGCAGGGCGCGTTGGGCTACCTCACGAACCCTGCCGTTCGATCGAAGCTGAAGCGTACGCAGAAGTTCTCCGGCACCAACGGCATGGAGATCTTCGAGCGCCCGTTCACGAACGATGATGCCGGCGCCTTCGGAGTGGTCAACGGCTATCGCTGCGGGGTCACGACTCAGGTTCGCAGCGACTACACCAAGGGCACTGCCGTGGGCATCTGCTCTGGCGTCTTCTTCGGCAACTGGGCCGACCTGATGATCGGCGAGTGGGCCACGGCCGAGATCCTGCCCGACCCGTACACCCAGGCAACGAACCGCATCATCCGCATGCACGTCTGGCAGTCAGTCGATGTCGGGGTTCGCCGCACGGGCTCCTTCTCCGCCATGTTCGACGTGCTGACCGCCTGAGGCCGGCGCCACCCAATCGAGCCCCGCCTGCAGACGTCTGCAGGCGGGCTTTTTCATTCTTGAAGGTAGACCATGAGTGACAAAGACATCCGGTTTGCAGTCACGGCTGAGGATCGATTCAGCCGGGTTTTCCAGACCCTCAAGCGCGACATTGCGGGGGTGGGTGATGGCGTCGGGCGGCTTAGCAGCGTCGCTTCCTTCGCGGTCGCTGCAGTGAACCCGATCACGGCGGCCGTCGCAGCGGTCGGGGCCTATGGTCTGGCACTGAAGAGCCTGGCCAACGATATCGACGCCTTGAACGATGCAAGCGACGCGATCGGCGACAGCGTCGAGAACCTGAGCGCCATTGAGAATGTCGCGCGCCGCAACGGCGAGAGCCTGGACCTGGTGGTGACCGCTGCCACGCGGCTCAATAAGGCGCTGAGCGATGCCAAGCCCGACAGCCCCATCGCGCAGTCTCTGAAGCTCATCGGCCTCAGTGCCAAAGAGCTGCGCGCGCTTCCGACAACGGAAGCCCTGCAGCGTATCGCTGTGGCGCTGCAGGGCTACACCAACAATCAGCAGCGGGCGGCCATCGTCGCTGAGATCTTCGGCAAAAGCTCACGCCAGGTTGCGGCCTTCCTGAACGACCTGGCGGCCGCGGGCAAGCTGAACGCGACGGTCACAAGTCAGCAAGCGCTGGAGGCGGAGAAGTTCAACAAGTCTCTGTCTGCTCTGGGCGCGAACGCCGGCGACCTGGGTCGCACCCTCGCCGGCCCTCTGCTGGCGGGATTCAACACCTTCATCGATCGGGCACGGGTAGCGGCAGACGCATCGAAGCCGCTTGAAGATCGCTTCGCAGCTCTCTTCAGAATCGCCAAGAGTGCCGGGTTTGGCGCGCTGATCTTCAACCCGGACGACATCGATCGACTCAAGTCCGCGCGTACTGAGGTCGAATCGATCGAGCAGGCCTTGCAGCGAACCGATATCTCGGAAGAGCGCCGCGCGGCCCTCGAGCTGAAGCGCATTGGCCGCCTGCAGACCATCGACAAACTTATCAGCCAACAGGCGCGCAGGCCTGCGAATGAGGGCGGTGGCGGGCTGCGTAGCCGGCTGCTGGCCGACCTGGCCGACAGCCCGGATAGCAAGCCCCGCACACAGCTCGCAGTGCGGCCGCCTGTGCGTCTGGAGTTCGCCCCCGAGGTCGAGGCCCTTCAGGCGGCCCTGCGCCGGCTCGAGCAAACCGACGTGGCCAAGATCGACCGCCTGCAATCCGAACTGTCGGCGCTGTTTGAGCTGCAGCGTGAGTCGCGAGGCTCCCCTGCCGTTGTGCGCGCCATCCAGCAGATCAATGACGAGCTGGACCAGCTGGGCAGCGGCCGCCTGCCCACGACCGCCATCGATGACCCGCGCGAACAGCAGCGCACCGACTTCTTGCGGTCCGAGAAAGAAGCCTATGGCCAGGTTGAGGAATACATCAAGGACTTGGCCACCAACGGCAGCAAGGACCTCGACGCCCTCAGCGTCAGCGTCGACAAGTTTGCCGACAACACCATCGAATCGCTGCTCGACATCGGCAGCGGCGCCGACTTCAGCGCGTCCAAGCTCTTCGACGCCTTCCGGCGCGATCTGCTGCGCGAGTTCATCGAAGACCCGGTTCGCGACAGCATGAGAAACGTCGTCAAGGGCATCAAAGAAGAGCTGAGCAAGCTGGACGGGGCCAACAACCCCATCGCTGCGCTTCTGAAGCTGCTTTCCGGAGGTGGTGGGTCGGGCTTCGGTTCTGCCCTCGACGGGTTCTTTGGGGGCACCGGCGGCAGTGGCGACCTCACTGCCGGCGGCTACACCGGCCGCGCGCTGGGCGGTGGTGTCCGCGCCGGCGAGCTGGTGCGCTGGAAGGAGAACGGCCGCGAGTGGTTCGTACCTGGCGAGAGCGGGGCAGTGGTAACCCAGGCACAGATGCAAGGCGCTCAGGGCGGCGTCACCATCAACAACAACTTCCAGATAAGCGGAGGGGAGCCTCGGGAGATCGCGCGCCAGGTGCGGGCCATGATCGACGAAAGCCAGTCCCGCATGGCGCGCAGCCTGCGCTACGGAAAACTCCGCCAGGCCTGACCTTTCGCGCCTTCACTCCGCCCCTTCTCACCCCTGCGTCACACGGTGTTAAAGTGTGTTCCAGGGGTTCCGCAAGTGGGAAATCTGGATTGCAAATCCGTCTAGTCCGGTTCGACTCCGGATCGCGCCTCCAGACATGTCATCAGGCCCCGCGCACCCCGTGCACGGGGCCTGATTCCTTTTGCCGCCCGGATGGCGAAATCGGTAGACGCAGCGGACTTAAAATCCGCCGCCCTTGAACAAGGCGTACGGGTTCGAGTCCCGTTCCGGGCACCAGGGCGTGCCATCCAGACGTCGCTTCGGGCTTGCAGGTGTGGCGCAGACACGAGCGGGTCGAAGCTCCGGTCCGGCACATCGTCCGGACGAGGTCCTCGTCGCGGCCGCCGCTAGGCAAAGCGCTCCAAAGCCGGGGCGAATCGAGCTCGGCTATTCCTTGGTCAGTTCCGAGGCCAGTCCCCTGGAAAGCGCGGCGCCCGCTGCGGTGCTCGTCTCGACTGGCAGCACCGCTCCGTTCTCGAACATGAGTTGCACCCGGATCTTCCCGTCTGTCGTCGAGGGCGAAGCCCCGGCAGCCAGGCACTCCAGGGACGGGGATGCTGCGCCCGGCAACTGCTCGGTCTTGTCCAGCAATGCGATGGCCACGGCAGGGGCAAGCTCCGTGGCGATGGCGTGGTTGGTGGCAGCGCTCCTGGTCCGCTTTGCCGCAGCCGCCCTGGAAGCGATCCCGTTGGCTCCGGCTGTGGGCTTCTTCGCGCGCTTCGATGTACCCCGCGCCTTGCTGGAACTGGTGGCCATGATTCCTGTCCTTCGAATCGATGCTTGTCAGGGACTATCGGGAAGAACCGACGGGGTCTTGTTAACCTTTGCTGGCGACCGGGTACGGCGAAGCTTCAAGCCGTGCACCGTCGTCGCCTCAGGCTGACCGGGGGGTACATTCCTGCGCACTCCCGCCGGAGGATGCTCTCATGAAGCGTGGGTGTCGAGCCAGCGTCGCCCTGCGCGCGACGCCGGGGCAGAGGCCGACGATTCGGGCTGACCCTGTGCGTGATTCCCGCAACGCCTCGGGGCCCCCCGGCCGCCACACTTCCGGTCCCGGGCTTCGACCCGCCAAGCTCCGCCAGGACACGATCCGCATGCCTTCCGTCACCCATCGTTCGACCGCCTCTCGATTCGTTTTGACGCGCAGGCTGCTCCTGGCCACCAGCGCGTGCCTGGCGTTCGCCGCCAGCGCACCGGCCTGGGCCCAGGCCTGGCCAGGCAAGCAGCCGGTGCGGCTCGTGGCCGTGTTTCCGCCGGGGGGATCGGTGGATCAGGTGGCGCGGGTGCTGGCCACGGCACTGCAGCAGAGCCTGGGCCAGACGGTGGTCGTCGAAAACAAGGGCGGCGCCTCGGGTGCCATTGGCACGGGCGAAGTGGCGCGTGCAGCGGCCGATGGCTACACCTTCGCCGTCGTCTTCGACACCCACGGCGTGAACCCCTCGCTGCAGCCAGGCATCGCCTTCGACACGCGCAAGGATCTGGCGACCGTGGCCATGCTCGGCACCTCCGCCATGGTCATCAGCGCGCATGCCGGTCTGCCCTACCAGGACTTCAAGCAGGTCGTGGCCGACACCAAGGGCGGCAAGAGCCTGACTTACGGCACCATCGGCAACGGCAGCCTCGGGCACCTGGCGATGACCCTGCTGGCCAAGAGCGGTGGCATGGACCTGGTGCATGTGCCTTACCGTGGCGGCGGCCCGCTGATGCAGGACGCCATCGCCGGCCATGTGCCCTTGTCCATCGGCTCGGTATTCGTGGCTCGCCCGCACATCGACAGCAAGCGCATCCGTGCTCTGGCCGTCACGACCAGCCAGCGCGCAGCCAGCCTGCCCGAGGTGCCGACGCTGGCGGAACTGGGCTTCCAGGGCTTCGACGCACCAGCCTGGTGGGCGGTGCTGGCCCCGGCCAGGACGCCGCCCGAGATCGTGCAGCGCATGAATGCCGAGATCAACAAGGCGCTGCAGTCGCCCGACGTGGCCAGCAAGCTCGCGGCCCAGGGCATCACGGTCAACATCGGCACGCCAGCAGCGGCGCAGGCTTTCGTCGAACGCCAGATCGACACCTGGGCCAAGGTGGTGAAGGACAACGGCATCAAGGCCGACTGAATGACCATGCCAGGGCTGATGGATGCAGCGGCACTGCGCGCATCCGTGGGGCCGGCGGGCGCAGGCTGCCCGAACTGCGCCAGCCTGCGCTGCGCTGGCTGGGAATCGATCATGGCGCCCCTGAAGGCGCCGTTGCTGGAACTGGTGGGTACCCTGCGCGACCCCGCTGTCGACGAACCGACGCTGACCGAGGTGCACGCCACAGGCACCGACTACTGGTCGGCCAGTGCACCGCTGGCAGTGGCTGCCTTTCCCTACAACCGCTGTGAGGTCTGGCGTTGTTCCCGGTGCCGCCGCGGTTTCCTTCAGTACACCGAGTTCGGCGGTTACTACGTCGATCACCGGCTGCGCGAAATCGATCCCGACCTCATCGTCTGAATCTGCTGCCCCACCCGCCCATGGCCCATCTTCCCTACGCCGACCTGTCGACCCCCGAGCTCCAGCCCCTGGTGGAGCGCATCGTGGCCGAACGCGGCAGCGTGTTGCATCTCTACCAGATGCTGATGCACAGCCCGCCGCTGGCCGAAGGCTGGCTGCACTACATGACGCAGGTCCGGCAGAAGCTGCAGCTGGACGGGGGGCTGCGTGAACTCGTCATCATGCAGATCGCCCACCTCAACGGCGCGCCCTACGAAGCCGAGCAGCATGCACCTCTTGCCTTGCGCGAAGGCCTGGCCCCCGAGCAGCTGGCCGCCTTGCCCGACTGGCGCGCCGCTGCCGCTGCGTTCACCCCGCTGCAGCGGGCCGCCCTCGCCCTGGCCGACACCATGACCCGCGACATCCACGTGTCGGCAAGCCAGATGGCCGGCTTGCGCGAGCTGCTGGGTGAACGCGAACTGGTGGAGCTCGTGGGCACGATCGCGGCCTACAACATGGTCTCGCGCTTCCTTCAGGCATTGCACATCCACGGCGACGACCAACGCGACCCGCCCACGTCCTGAGCGCAAGGCCTGCGCCCGGGGGCACAATCGAAGCCGGCATGGAATCCCGCACCCTCCGCACCTGGGTCTGCAGCCTGGCACTGGCGCTGGGGCTGTCGGGCTGCGCCACCCGTTCTGGCGACGTCAAGCCGGTCGCGGCCAATCCGGCCGACTTCGCCCTGTGGTCCTGTGGCCGCATCGACGACGAACTCGACGCGGTGCGCCAGCGCGCCACCGACGTGGCCTACGCGGTGGACGAACACGCCGGCAACAATATCCTGGCCCTGAGCCTGGGCGTGACGCTGTTCTGGCCGGCGATCCTGGCCATGCGCCCGGCCGGTCCAGAAGCCGCCGAACTGGGTCGCCTGAAGGGCCGCGACGAAGCCTTGCGCGTGGCCGCCCAGGCCAAGGACTGTCCGCCGCCCGGCAGCATCGTCACCCCTGAACGTGCTGCCAGCTTCCCGCTGGCGCTGGGCGAGCGCATGGTGTTCGAGGACCGGGCCAGCCCGCGCCAGGCGGCGACCGAATGGACGCTGACGCTCGTCCAGATCCGTCGCAACCAGGTCGATTTCGACCTCACCCTTCCTTCCGGGCGGGCCGGCCTGTGGCAGCAGGACTCCGCAGGCAACATCGTCGCTGCGCCACAGGGGTCTCTGCAATGGCCGCGGCTGCTGCGCAGCGGGCTCGAACTCGGACAGGTTCTGGCGGGCGACATCCAGGTCGTGGGCGATCTGACGGAACGGGCACGCATGCGCGGGCAGGTGGTGGCGGTGGGCCCGCAACGGGTCGGCGCGCTCCGCTTCGACGCCGCCGTCATCGAACTTTTCGGTGACGCGCCGCGCGGCCGCACCTACACCACGGTTCGCGGCGCGATGGTCGTCGACCGTACCACTGGCCTGCTGTTGCGGCTGGACCTGGGCAGCAGCAACCCGAACTTTTCGCTGCAGCGGCGGCTGCTGCGGGTGGAGACGGTGTCGCCTGCGCCCACCGCCCCTTGACGCGCTTCCACACATCTTTACGCAGCCCGCACAAGCTCGATACGCCCCGCGACCAACATCTCTTCATCGACAACCCCCTGGATCACCCGATGAAGACCTCGCCGAACACCTTTCTGACCCGACCCCTTCGCCTGATGGCCTTGACGGCCCTCGTGGCCATCAGCGCCGTGACGCTGCAAACGGCCCAGGCCGCGCCCGCAGGCCATGGCGGCCACGGTGGCCAGGGCTGGAGCATGGGCAGCCCCCGGCACCTGGAACGCATGCTCGACAGCGTCGATGCCACGGCTGAACAGCGCACGCAGATCCAGCAGATCATGACTGCGGCGCGCGATGAACTGCGCGGCCAGCGCGAGCAGGCCAAGTCGCTGCGCGCGCAGGGCATGACCTTGTTCAGCCAGCCCACGGTCGACGCCCGCGCTGCCGAGACCCTGCGCGCGCAGTTGCAGGCCCAGCAGGACGTGGCGAGCAAGCGCATGATGCAGGCCATGCTCGACGTGAGCCGTGTGCTCTCGCCAGAACAGCGCCGCCAGATTGCCGAGCGCATGCAGCAGCGTCAGGCGAAGATGCAGCGCCATCAGGCCGAGCGCCAGCAGGGCCCAGGCGCCACGGGACGCTGAACTGCCCCCGCCCCAGACCCGAAGCCGTGACCAGCCGACTGCTCCTGATCGACGACGACGCCCGCCTCACCGACATGGTGGGCGACTATCTGCGCCGCAACGGCTTCGATGTCGACACCGCCGGCAGCCTGGCCCAGGGCCGGGACCGGCTGCGCAACATGGCTTACGACGCCCTGCTGCTCGACCTGATGCTGCCCGACGGCGATGGCCTGGACATGACCCGCGAGTTGCGCGCCAACCCGCGTACGCGACGCCTGCCCCTGTTGATGCTGACGGCTCGCGGCGAACCCACCGACCGCATCGTCGGCCTGGAGCTGGGTGCCGACGACTACCTGCCCAAGCCTTTCGAACCGCGCGAATTGCTGGCCCGCGTGAAGGCCCTGCTGCGCCGCGCGCTGCCCGAACAGCAGGCCGACGACGTGCTCGTGTTCGGTCGCCTGGAAATCGACCTGGGTGCTCGCCAGGCGCGGCTGGACGGGGGCCCCTGCGACCTGACCAGCCACCAGTTCGATCTGCTCACGGTGCTGGCCCAGAGCCCAGGCCGGGTGCTGTCGCGCGACCAGATCATGGATGCGCTGAAGGGCCACCCGCTGGAGGCCTTCGACCGCAGCATCGACGTGCACATCTCGCGCATCCGTGCCGTCATCGAAGACGACCCCAAGGCCCCGCGCCGCGTGCTCACGGTGCGCGGTGCGGGTTACGTCTTCGCGCGCAAGCAGGACAGTCAGGACACCCGCGACGGCGAGGGCTAGCGTGAAGTCGCTGTACCTGCGCATCTACCTCACGGTGGTGCTGGCCCTGGCGCTGTTCGCCGCGGTTTCGGGCTGGCTGGTGCAGCGTCATCTGGACGAACAGCGTGTGCAGACCGAGACCGTGGTGCGCGAGCGCATGTCGGCCTGGGCCGACCTGCTGCAGCGTTCGCTGCCCCCTGCAGAAGCCAGCACGCCTGAACAGGTCGAGGCCCTGAACGACTGGTCGCAGCGCTTGCGCGTACCCATGGCGCTGGACGACGCCGCAGGCCAGCGCGTGGCGGCCAGTGCGTCGTTCCTGCGCCGAGACCTCGACAACCCGGGCGCCGCCGGGCGCCTGATGGCGATCCGGCTCGACGACGGGCGCACCTTGTGGGTGACGCGACCTGGCGCCTTCCGCGCTGCGCGGTCGCTGGCCGGCGGCCCCGGTCCCCGTGAAGCCGGCCCCCCGCCGTCCGACTTCCGCGTGCCCTGGTTCGGCATCCGCGCGCTGTCGGACGGCGTGGGCCTGGCAGCGCTGCTGGTGGTGCTGTTCATGGCCGTGGCAGCGGGCGCTTTCCCGGTGGTTCGCCGGCTGACCCGGCGCCTGGAATCGCTGAAACAGGGCGTCGAGGCCTTCGGTGCCGGCGCGCTGCACCAGCGTGTGGCCGAGGACGGCGGCGACGAGGTCGCGGCAGTCGGTGCCAGCTTCAACCGGGCCGCTGGCCGCATCGAGGTGTTGCTGCGTTCGCACCAGAGCCTGCTGGCCAACGCCAGCCA
Source organism: Burkholderiales bacterium Ga0077543 (assembly GCA_001464055.1). Lineage (GTDB taxonomy): Bacteria > Pseudomonadota > Gammaproteobacteria > Burkholderiales > Burkholderiaceae_C > Rubrivivax. The sequence continues at coordinate 26,310 of LNET01000090.1, read as the reverse complement.
CGAACTGCGCAGCCCGCTGGCGCGACTGAAGATGGCGGTGTCGCTGATGGACGAGGCCCCCGAAGCCCAGCGCGCCCGGCTCAAGCGCGAGATCGACACCAACATCGCCGAGCTCGATGCGCTCGTCGAAGAAGTGTTGCTGGCCAGCCGGCTGGATGCCGCCGCGCAGCTCGACAGGCACGATCCGGTGGCGCTGCTGGCCGTCGTGGCCGAGGAAGCCTCGCGCGTGGGGGCCGTGGTGGCCGCAGACGAGACGGGGTCCTCGCAGCTCGTGTCTGGCGACGAAAGGCTGTTGCGGCGCGCCGTGCGCAACCTGCTCGAGAACGCCCGTCGCCATGGCGGCAGCGAGATCGAGGTCAGCGTCTCCCTGGCCGGGCCGGGACCGCGCAGCGACGTCCTGCTGAAGGTCTGCGACCGCGGCCCGGGTGTGCCCGAGGCTTTTCGCGAACGCATCTTCGAAGCCTTCTTCCGCCTGCCCGGGCAGGCCGAGCGCGAAGGCGGCGTCGGCCTGGGGCTGGCCCTGGTGCGGCAGATTGCCACGCGCCATGGCGGCAGCGTGCGCTGCCTTGCGCGCGAGGGTGGCGGCAGCTGCTTCGAGCTGCAGTTGCCACAGCACGGCTAGGTACGCTGGCTGCGCGGGCTAGACGGCGGGCCGGCGCGCCTGTGCGGTCTGAGCCGCGGGCGTCGTCCGGCGCAGCACCCAGGCCATGAAGGCCGTCAGCAAGCCTGCAGCCACCACCAGCCCGGCGGTGGCCGCGACCCAGTAGCCGGGCGCACCCTGCAATGCCGCAGGCACCGCGCCGCCGACATTGAAGGCCAGCAGATAGCCGCCGCCCAGCCCCACGCCCCAGAGCGCGGCCACGTAGATGAGCACCGGCACGGTGGCGATGCGATAGGCGCGCAGCACGAAGGCGGTGATGGCCTGCACGGCGTCGGCCAGGTGGAAGATGACCAGCCAGGTGATCAGCGGCAACGCTGCCGCCACGACCACGGCGTCGCCGGTGTACAGGCCGACCACGAGTTCACGGCCCAGGTAGACCACGCAGCCCATCACCCCGGCCACGCCCATGCCCAGCGCCAGGCTGTGCCAGGCCAGGCGGCGCGCGTCTTCGGGATCGACGGCACCGATGCGCTGAGCCACCAGCGTACCGCTGGCGTTGCCGATGGCCATCGGCACCATGAACAGGAGCGACACCAGGTTCATCGCCACCTGGTGGCCGGCCACTTCGGTGGTGCCGATGCGGGCGATGAACAGCGCCATGAAGGCGAATCCCGTGACCTCCACCAGGATCGTGGCGCCGATGGGGATGCCCAGCTTCAGCTGGGCCAGCAGTGCCGGGCGGCTGGGGGCGTCCAGCCGCCGGCCGGTCACCTGGAAGGGGGCGTAGAACGGGTCGCGCCACAGAATCACTGCTGCCGCCAGCAGCTGCGCCCACATGCACAGAGCGGTGGCGATGCCGCAGCCCAGCACGCCCAGCGCCGGCAGGCCGATGGCGGGCTGGCCGAACACCAGCAGGGCCGACAGCGGCAGCTTCAGCGCCAGACCGCCCAGCTGCAGCAGCATCACGGCCTTCGGGCGCGAGACGGCGTTGTTGAAGCCTCGGTAGACCGCGAACAGCATCGACGCAGGCAGTGAAAAGGCCAGGGCGAGCAGGTATCCGCGCACCTTCTCGCCCATTTCGGGCGAGGCCCGGGCCAGCGACAGGAAGGGCGCCGGAAAAGCCAGCAGCACACAGCCCAGCACCGAGACCCCCAGCGCCACCCACACCGCCTGGTGCACCTGGCGGCCGGCCTGGGCATGCTGGGCTGCACCGAAGAGCTGGCCGACGATCGGCCCCACCGCCATGACCACGCCCATGAAGCCGATGAAGATGGTCATATAGGCCGCACCGCCCACCGCCAGCGCGGCCAGGTCGGCCGCGGCAAAGCGCGCGACCATGATCACGTCGACCGTCGCGAAGCCCAGCACGGCCAGCTGCCCCACCAGCACTGGCCAGGCCAGCGGTACGATGCGACCGACGTTGTGCCTGAAGCCGTGGCTCAAGGCGCCTCGGGCCGGGTGGAAGGCAAGTCGGGTTGCGGGGGCGCAGACATTGCCTCGCGCGCCCGCTCGGCATAGCGATTGAAGCGCCAGGCCGTGCCTTCCATCGTGATGCGGCGCCACACGGCGCGCTTTTCGCCGGGCGTGAAGCCTGGCCAGTGCTGCACTTCGTCGAAACTGCGACCGCAGCCCTTGCATACCGGGTCGCCCTGGCTGGTGCTGCAGATCGCGATGCAGGGCGCGTCGGGTGTGCTGCCGTACCAGGCCAGCCAGGCCGCCTGGGCCTTTTTCGGCATGGTCGCCTCGTCGCACAGTGGCTCGCGGTAGTACACCATCAGCGCGTACACCTCGGCCAGCGCCAGCACTTCAGAGCAGGCGGTGATGCCGTCGGGCGAGGGTGAACGTTCGCGCCACCAGTTGATGGCGGCTTCGATGTCGGTGATGTGGATGCCGGCCATGGGGGGCGTCGTGCGAGGGGCGCGAAGTGTACTCAGCTGGCGCCCACCCTGCTGGCGTCAGGCCGGCGGGTAGCCGGCTTCCACCAGCCGTGCCACCAGGGCTTCGCGCGTGGCGCTGGTCTGCACCTTCACTTGGTGGGTGGGCAGGTCCACCCGCACCTGGGCCTGCGGGTCGACGGCATGCAGGGCTTCGGTGACGGCGCGCACGCAGTGGCCGCAACTGATGGCGGGGATGTCGAATGTGATCACGGGGCGCTCCTCAGGGGGTTATCAAGGGGTGATGGGCAGGCCCAGGAAGGCCTGCACTGGCCGGACTGTCGCGACGGGGTCTTCTTCCTGCGGCACATGGCCCAGCGCTTCGAACACCTGGCGCTGGCTGCCAGGGATGCGACGCTGCATCTCTTCGCCAGCCGGCGGCGGGACGAGCCGGTCGCGGCCACCCCAGAGTATCAGTGTCGGCTGTTTCAGCTGCGCAAGCCGGTCTGCGGCCGCGCCGGGTTCCAGCTGGCGAAGCCGCAAAGAGAGCGCGCGGCGGTTGCCTTCGCGCAGAGTCAGCTGGTAGTAGCGGTCGACGAGCTCCGGCGTCACCTTGGCCGGACTGCCGTAGACGCTGGCGATGCTGGCGGCCACCAGTTCGCGCGGCATGATGCTCTCACCCAATGTGCTGATCACCGGCAGCCGTGCAAGCACGAAGCCCAGCGGCACCGATTCGGGCTTGTGGTCGAGCCCGGTGGCGTTCAGCAGCACCAGCCGGGTGACGCGCTCGGGCGCCAGCGACGCGACGCGCCAGGCGACTTCGCCGCCCAGGGAATTGCCAGCCAGCACGGCGCGCTGCAGTTTCAGCGCGTCCATCACGTCGAGCACGAAGCGCGCATAGGCGTCGCCGCGGTAGTCGTCGGGCGCGTATTCACCGGCGAAGGGCCCGGTCAGGCCGAAGCCTGGCAGGTCGAAGCGGACGACCCGCTTGTGACGCTTCAGCGCCAGTGTCCAGCCGTCCCAGGTGTGCAGGCTGGCCGAGGTGCCATGTAGCAGCACGATGGGCTCCGGGTCGTCGCGGGGGCCTTCGTCGCGCACGTGCACGACCATGTCGCGCACGGCAATGAAGTCCGACGGCGGCGGCGCCCAGCGTGCCACCAGGCCTTCGGCCGGCACCTCGGGCGCGCGCGACAGCGCCAGCACCAGGGCTGACAGGATCAGCAGCACGCCCAGCAGGCGTGGCAGCCAGTTCATTCGCGCCCGGCCGGTGACAGGTCGGCAGCGACCGCACCACGGTCGTCGAAGACCACGCATTCGCCGCGCCAGTGCGGCGCCATGCCGGCGCGGGCCTCGGTCTCGAAGTAGCGCAACACGCCGCCGTCGAGCTGCAGCACATGCGGCACGCCCTGCTCGGCCATCCACAGCGCGGCCTTCTCGCAGCGGATGCCACCGGTGCAATAGCTGACCACGGTCTTGCCCCGCAATTGCTCGCGGTGTGCTGCCAGCGCGGCGGGGAACTCGCCGAAGCGCGACAGCCGCCAGTCGATGGCGCCCTCGAAGGCGCCGGCGTCGACCTCGAAGGCGTTGCGCGTGTCCAGCATCACCACCGGGCGACCTTCGTCGCAGTGACCGGCAGCCAGCCAGCGTGACAGCGTGGCGCCGTCGACCGCGGGCGCGCGGCCGGCCTGCGGGCGCACGGTGGGTTGATTCATGCGGATGATCTCGCCCTTGAGCTTCACCCGCAGGTGGCGAAAGGGCAGGGCGGTGGCCTGACTGAACTTGATGTCCAGCACGGCAAAGCGCGGGTCATGCTGCAATTCGCCAAGCCAGGCGTGCAGCGCGCGCGGCGCGGCGGCCAACGTGAAGTTGATGCCTTCTTCGGCCAGCAGCAGTGTGCCTTTCAGGCCGGCCTGCTGGCCGCTGGCGAACAGGCGCTCGCGCAGGGTGGGCCCGTCGACGATGGGCACGAAGCGGTAGGCCGCGGCGATGGAAATCGGGGAATCGTCAGACACGGGCCGAATTGTAGGGAGACGCTGTCGATAATCCGCTGCGGCGAGTTTCTGTCCGTCGACGCTGCGCTGGCCGTGGGTGGCGACCGTCGCCGTCTCTGCGCTCCTGTTCCTCTTCAACTGGAAGATTCCCCCTGATGCCTGCTTCTTTCGTGCACCTGCGCACGCACAGCGAATACTCGGTCGTCGATGGCACGCTGCGCATCGACGCTGCGGCGGCAGCCGCCCGAGCCGATGGCCAGGGCGCCCTGGCCATCACCGACCTGAACAACCTGTTCGGCGCCGTCAAGCACTACAGCGCCTGCCGCAAGAAGGGCGTGAAGCCGCTCGTCGGCGTGGACGTGTGGATGGAGTCGCCGTCCCAGGCCCCGGCCGCGGTGCAGGGCCCGCTGGGTGGCGCCACCGACAAGAGCCCGAGCCGCTTGCTGCTGCTGGTGCAGAACACCCGCGGCTACCTGAACCTGTGCGAGCTGCTGGCGCGTGCCTGGGTGGGCAACACCCAGCGTGGCCAGGCCTGGGTGCAGTGGGCCTGGCTGCAGGAACTGAACGAAGGCTTGATCTGCCTGTCGGGCGCCGACATGGGCGCGGTGGGCATGGGCCTGCTGGCCGGTGACGCGGGCCGGGCGCGCTCGGTGGCGTCGTTCCTGGCCGCCTTGTTCCCGCAGCGCTTTTACATCGAACTGCAGCGCGCCGGCCTGGCCACGAACGAGGCCCATGTGCGCGCCGCCGTGCCGCTGGCCGCCGAAATGCAGCTGCCGGTCGTGGCCACGCACCCCGTGCAGTTCCTGCAAGCCGAAGACTTCGAAGCCCACGAGGCCCGCGTCTGCGTGGCCGAAGGCGAAACCCTGGCCAACCCCAAGCGCAGCAAGCGCTTCAGCCGCGAGCAGTACTTCAAGACCCAGGCCGAGATGGCGGCCCTGTTCGCCGACCTGCCCAGCGCGCTGGCCAACAGCGTGGAAATTGCCCGCCGCTGCAGCCTGGGCCTGGTGCTGGGCAAGCCGCAGCTGCCCGACTTCCCCACGCCCATCATCGACGGCCAGCGCCAGCCGATCGCCGACTACTTCCGCCAGGCCTCTTTCGAAGGGCTGGAAAAACGCCTGGCCGCGCTGTACCCCGACCCGGCGCGCCGTGACAGCGAACGGCCGCGTTATGTCGAACGGCTCGAATTCGAGATCCAGACGATCCTGAAGATGGGCTTTCCGGGCTACTTCCTCATCGTCAGCGACTTCATCGTCTGGGCGCGCGACAACGGCTGCCCGGTGGGCCCGGGCCGGGGCTCGGGCGCCGGTTCGCTGGTGGCCTATGCGCTGCTCATCACCGACCTGGACCCCCTGCAGTACAAGCTGCTGTTCGAGCGTTTCCTGAACCCCGAACGGGTGTCGATGCCCGACTTCGACATCGACTTCTGCCAGGCCAACCGCGACCGCGTCATCGATTACGTCAAGGCCAAGTACGGCCGCGACGCGGTGAGCCAGATCGCCACCTTCGGCACCATGGCCAGCAAGGCCGCGCTGCGCGACGTGGGGCGGGTGCTGGGCATGGGCTACGGCCATGTCGACAGCGTCGCCAAGCTGGTGCCCGGCCTGCCCGGCAAGACCTACACCCTGGCGCATGTGCCCGGCAACCCTGACGACATCGACCCGGGCGTGGTCTACGTGCGCAAGGAAGTGCCCGAACTCGAGCAGCGCGAAGCTGCCGAGGAAGAGGTGGCCGAACTGCTGCGCCTGGCGACACGGGTGGAAGGCATCGTGCGCAACATCGGCATGCACGCCGGCGGCGTGCTGATTGCGCCGGGCAAGATCACCGACTTCTGTCCGCTCTATCAGCAGCCCGGCAGCGACAGCGCGGTCAGCCAGTATGACAAGGACGATGTCGAGGCCATCGGCCTGGTGAAGTTCGACTTCCTGGGTCTGGCCACGCTGACCATCCTGGAACTGGCGAAGCAATTCATCCGCGCGCGCCGCCCCAACCGCAAGGATTTCAACTACGAAGCCGTGCCGCTGGACGACGCCCGCGTCTATCGCCTGTTCACCGAAGGCCGCACCGAAGCCGTGTTCCAGTTCGAAAGCCGCGGCATGCAGGGCATGCTGCGCGAGGCCAAGCCGACGCGGCTGGAAGACCTGATCGCGCTGAACGCCATGTTCCGCCCCGGCCCGATGGAGAACATTCCCAGCTTCTGCGCGCGCAAGAACGGCAAGGAAACGGTGGAGTACCCTCATCCGCTGCTGGAGCCGGTGCTGGCCGAGACCTACGGCATCTTCGTCTACCAGGAACAGGTGATGGAGTCGGCGCGAGTGCTGGGCGGCTACAGCCTGGGCGGTGCCGACTTGCTGCGCCGCGCCATGGGCAAGAAGAAGGCCGAGGAGATGGCCACGCAGCGCGCCATCTTCCGCGAAGGCGCGGCCGCGAAGGACATCGCCCCCGAGAAGGCCAACGAGGTCTTCGACCTGATGGAGAAGTTCGCGGGCTACGGCTTCAACAAGAGCCATGCCGCGGCCTATTCGCTGCTGGCTTACCACACGGCCTGGATCAAGGTGCATTGCACGGCGGAGTTCTTTGCCGCCAACATGACGATCGAAGCCGACAACACCGACAAGCTCAAGGTGCTGCTGGCCGATGCCAAGACCTTCGGCATCAAGTTCGAGCCGCCCGACGTGAACCGCGGCACGCACCGCTTCGAGCCCACCTCCGACAAGACCGTGCGCTACGGCCTGGGCGCGGTGAAGGGCACGGGGCAGAGCGCCATCGAGGCCATCGTGGCCGCGCGGGAGGGCGCCAACGGCGAGGGTGGCGGCCCCTTCCGCAGCCTGTTCGACTTCTGCGCCCGCGTCGACAAGCAGAAGGTCAACAAGCGCGCGATCGAGGCGCTGGTGAAGGCCGGTGCCTTCGACAGCCTGAACCCTGACCGCGCGGCCCTGCTCGCCAGCGTCAGCCTGGCCATGGACTGGGCCGAGACCCAGGCCGCCAATGCGCTGCAGGTGGGCCTGTTCGACTTCGGCCCCGAAGAAGCCGGCGGCCACGGCAGCAGCAGCCAGGAACCGGCGCTGGTGCACGTGGCGCCCTGGGACATTCGCGAACGCTTGATGCAGGAGAAGTCGGCCGTGGGCTTCTTCTTCAGCGGCCACCTGTTCGACGCCTGGCGCGGCGAGGTGCGGCGCTTCGTCAAGCGCGACATCGCCGACGTGCCCGACAGCCGCGAACCGCAGTTGCTGGCTGGCATCGTCACCGACCCGCGCACCGTGCCCGGCCGCAGCGGCCGGGTGCTGATCTTCCGCCTGGACGACGGCAGCGAGCCGATCGAGACGGTGGTCAACGAGGACCTGATCGACGCCCACAAGGAACTGCTGCAGGAAGACCGGCTCGTCATCGTGCAAGGCAAGGTGCAGGTCGACCGCTTCGCCGGCGGCCTGCGCTTGAACGCCAATATGTTGTGGGACCTGCCGGCCGCCCGCGCGCGTTTTGGCAAGCACCTGGCCGTGGCCGTGAATGGCGGCATGCCGCCTGTGGCCGACGTGCTGCGGTTGTGGCCGGCGCGGCGTGTGGAAATGGACGAAGGCACCGTGCACCAGGGCTTGCAGGTGCGGCTGAAGCTGCATCGCGCCAAGGCCACGGCCGAACTGGACCTGGGCGACGAAGGCCGCTTCTGGCCCAGCGACGAAGCCCTGGTGCGCTGGCGCAGCGTGGCCGAGGGAGGCTCTGCAACGATTGTGTACGAATGAAAAGCTGCTGCTGTCCGACATCCGCGGACGGTGCTTGAGCGTTAGGGTGTCTCCAACCCGTAGTTCATGAAGGAGATACGATGAGACTGACCCTCAAGCAACTGCTCGGCGTGGCCACGCTGGCAGCCGCAGGCCTCGGCAGCGGTGCGGCGGCTCAGGCTGCCGATGTGGGTGTGAGCATTTCGATCAGCCAGCCTGGCGTCTATGGCCGCGTGGACATCGGTCGATTCCCGCAGCCGGCGCTCATCGTGCAGCAACCGGTCATCGTGCACCGCAGCGTGCGGGTGCGCGAGCCGGTGTACATGTGGGTGCCCGCGGGCCACCGCCGGAACTGGGCGCGTCATTGTGCGAAGTACGGTGCCTGCGGCTCGCCGGTGTACTTCGTTCGCGATGGCTGGCACGAGCAGAAACTGCGCCGTCCTCCTGGCTTCCGTGACGACTGGCGGCATGACGCTCGCAAGCGTGATGAATGGCGCCGCGACGACTGGCACCGCAGCGACCGCCACGGTCGCTATGACGACCGTGACCAGGGGCGCGGCGGGCGCCACGGGCGCGACGACTGATCGGCTGGGGGTGACGTTGCGCTGCGGCGCAGCGCCACCCCGGGCGCTCCGCCTCAGGGCTTGGCCTTCTCGGCGACCGTGGTCGTCGCGGCCTTGTCGGCCTTTTCCGTCTTCCTGGCCGGCTTGGGGGCTGCTGCTGCGCTGCCGTCGAAAGTCGCGCCGCCGACGGTCAGTCCGTGCTGCGAGAAGCGCGCCGCATTGCCGGGGCCGACGCCGCCGACGCGGTCGACCATGTCGGCCCAGTTCTTGAAGTCGCCGGCCTTGCGCGCTTCCAGGATCTTGCTGGACAGGCCCGGGCCGATGCCCTTGACGGTCTCGAGTTCGGCCTGGCTGGCGCGGTTCACGTCGACTGCAGCAAAGGCGTTCAGGGCAAAGGCGGCGAGCAGGCTGACGAGGATGTTGCGGAACATGGAATCTCTCCTTGGGGTTGACATGCCGGTACTGGCTGGACCCGTTGCGCACCATGCGTTTCGGGCTGAAGAGAATTCTGCGAACCGGCAACCCTGGCGTCATTCCCCCGCGGCGGTGCCCCGAGGGTGGCCCACGGCTGGGGGGTCTCGGCCTTTCCCCAAGGCGAGGGTGGCCCGCGCGGCGGCGACCACATCGGCCAGCGCAGGCCAGGTTCCCGCCCCCTGCAGCACCTGTACACCAGGCCCCCAGGCACGCCAGAGCAGCGGGTCGCTGGGCCCCAGCACCGACAGCAGCGGCGTGCCCACGGCCGCCGCCATGTGGCCGGGCCCGGTGTCGTTGCTGACCATCAGCGCTGCGTCGGCCAGCAGCGCGGCATAGGCGCCCAGGCCCACGCCGGGCATCAGGGTGGCGCCGGGATAGCGCTCACGTGCAAGCGACTCTTCGCCGGGCCCAGGCACGATCACGATGTCCCGCCCCAGCGCGGGCAGGGCCTGTGCGACGAATTCGGGAAAGCCTGGCCAGGTCTTGTCCTGCCCCGACCAGGTGCCCCCCGCAAAGGGGCACACCACGATGTATCCCGGGCCGATGCCGCAGGCTGCGCGCAGCGCAGCGGCCTGTGCCAGGTGTTCGGCCGAAGGACGCAGCCCCAGTGCCACCGGCAGCGGCGCTTCCGCTCCCAGCAAGCTGCTCCCAAGGTGCCAGTACACCTGCAGTTCGTGCACCGCTTGCGGCCTTGCCACGGCCGGCCGCAGCAGCAGGCTGCGGCCTTCGTAGGCATGCCCCAGCGCCCGCAGGCCTGCCAGTCGGAACTCCAGCGCGCTGGAAAACGAATAGGGAAAACACAGCGCATTGATGCGCCGGCCGAAATCCGGGTCGGCCTGGAGTGCCTGTGCGCGAAGTGCGCGCAGCTGCGCGATGCGTCCTCGGGCCGTGCTGGCCAGGACGTGCACCGGCCAGCCGTGCCCGGCCAGCAGGTCGCGGGCCCAGCCCTTGCCCAGCAGCTGAAGGCCGTAGCCGGCGTCCGAGAGCCGCTGCAGCGTGGGCAGGCCCAGCGTGACGTCGCCAACCCAATTGCGCAGGCGCACGATCAGGGGGCGGGAAGGGGCGTTTTCGCTGCTGAAGGCCGGGGTCATGCGGAGTCGATAATTCGCCAGGATTCTGACAGTCACCCGGGCCGCCTCTTGAACAACCACTCCCCGACGCCAGCCAAGCTGCCGACCGCCGACGACATCGTCGGCCTGCACGACCGTCTGCTCGGCGTCGCCGGCTGGCCGGCGGCGCCTGCCCCGATGCTGCCCGGGGTGCACCCGGTCTGGATCTGGGTGGAAACCAACCATCGCTACAACAGCCTGTTGTGGGCCGAGGAAGACCTGGCCAGGCGTACGACGGTGGCCGCCGAGGCCATTGCCGCCAACAAGCGCGCCATCGACGGCTATAACCAGGCGCGCAACGACGCCACCGAGCGCGTCGACGAACTGCTGCTGGTGGCGCTGGGTCTGGTCGACCCGGCCTCGGCGCGCACCGATGCACCCGTGTCGACCGTGCCGGCAGGCGCACGCCTGAACAGCGAGACCGCAGGCAGCATGGCCGACCGGCTGTCGATCCTGGCCCTGAAGGTGCATGCCATGGGCGTGCAGGCTGGGCGCACCGATGTCGACGAAGCCCACCGCGATGCCAGCCGCGCGCGCCTGGCCCGGCTGCAGCAGCAGCGTGCCGATCTGGCCGGCTGCCTGGACGAGCTGCTGGCCGACGCCCTGACGGGCCGGGCCTACTTCAAGGTCTACCGCCAGTTCAAGATGTACAACGATGCGCGGTTCAACCCCGTCCTGGTCGCCGAACGCGCCGCTTCGGGCACGTCGAACGATGGCAGTCGCCCCCGATGAGGCTGCTCATCGTCAAGACCTCGTCGATGGGCGACGTGGTGCATGCCTTGCCCGTGGTCACCGACATCCTGCGCCAGCACCCCGACGCCGAGATCGACTGGCTCGTCGAGGCACCTTTCGCGGCGATTCCGAAGCTGAACCCGGGCGTCGACCGTGTCTTGCCGATGGCCTGGCGCAAGTGGCGCTACAAGCTCTTTCAGCGCAGCACCTGGCGGACGATGGGCGCGCTGCGGGCCGAACTGCGCCGCGAACCCTATGACCTGGTGCTGGACCTCCAGGGCTTGCTGAAAAGCGCCCTGTGGGCCCGGCAGGCCCAGGGCCCGGTCGCCGGTTACGACCGCGCCAGCCTGCGCGAGCCGCTGGCCGCCTGGGCTTACCAGCGCACCGCTGCCGTGCCGCGCGAACTGCACGCCGTGCAGCGCTGCAGGATGCTGGCGGCTGCCCATCTGGGCTATGCGGTGCCCCACAGCGCGCCAGACTTCGGGCTGCAGGCGCCCACGGTCGGCTGGAAGCCGCGTGCGCCCTATGCCGTGATCATCCCGAACGCCAGCCGGCCCGAGAAGCTGTGGCCCGAGCGCAGCTGGGTGGCGGTGGGGCAGCGCCTGCAGGAAAAGGGTTGGCTGCCCGTGGTGCTGTGGGGCCGCGATGCCGAGCAGACCCTGGCCGAACGCATCGCTGCGGGTTGCGACGGCGATGTGCCACCTTTCCTGGGGGTCGGTGACATGGCCAGTGTGCTGGCCGGCGCCCAGCAGGTGGTGGGCCTGGACACCGGCTTCACGCACCTGGCCGCGGCATTCGGCCGGCCCACGGTGGGTATTTACTGCGACCATGAGCCGGGTCTGGCGGGCATCACCGGCGCAGGACCGGTGGCGAGCATCGGCGGCAGGGGGCAGGTGCCGTCCAAGAAGGACGTGCTTGCCCTGGTCGGGGCGCAGTGGTTGGTCTGACCGACGCGTTGGACTGACTGCCCCGCCATCAACGTCTCCCGGGAGATTGATACAGGTCAAGTCGGATCCAATTGGGCCTTCAGACGGCGACTTGTGTCCTCGCTGCAGGGACCACGGGTACGCGGTGCGTCGTACATTTGCCCGGCGGCATACCTGCCGCGCAGAGATGGGTTGCAATGTTGTTTCGAGGGCGCAGGGACACGCTGCGGATGGCGGTGGCGGGCGTCGCTTCGGGCCTGGGTTTGGGCCGTTCCGGCCCATCGTCGGCACGGTCCGGCGCGCCGGTGCGTGTGGGCGTCGACGCTGAGTTCGGCCTGGTCAACAGCACTTCCGCCCAGGCCATCGAGCTGGGCCTGCGCGTGGCCATCGCCGAGGTCAACGCAGCTGGCGGTTTGCTGGGCGGGCGGCCGCTGGAACTCGTCGTGCGGGACAACCGATCGATCCCCGCACGCGCCGTGGCTAATCTGAAGGAATTGGCGGCCCTGCCCGATCTCGTGGCAGTGTTCGGCGGCAAGTTCAGCCCGGTCGTGATCGATGCCGTGCCGCTGGTGCATGAGATCGGCCTGCCTTTCATCGCCGTGTGGTCCTCGGCCGACCCCATCATCGACAACTTCCGCAGCCCCGGCTTCATGTTCAGGGTGGGCCTGCGCGACAGCCTGGCCATGCCCAAGATGCTGGCGACCGCGCAGTCCCGCGACCTGCAGCGCGTGGGCCTGCTGCTGGCCAACACCGGCTGGGGACGCAGCAATCTGGCGGCGGCGCAGCGCTACCTCAGCGCCGCGGGGCGGCCGGCCTTGGCCCATGTAGCCTGGTTCAACTGGGGCGAAGTGTCGTTGCTGCAGCGTTACCAGTCGCTGCGGCATGCGGGGGCACAGGCAGTGCTGCTCGTGGCCAATGACGACGACGCCGCCGGACTGGTGCGCGAGGTGGCGGGATTGCCGCAGCCAGAGCGCCTGCCCTTGTTGTGCCATCAGGGCATCACGGGCGGAAAGTTCGTGACCCTGGCCGGAGCGGCACTGCAGGACGTGGATCTCAGCGTGCTGCAGACCTACAGCTTCTTCGATGCGCCCGCGGCCGTGCGCGAACGATTCCTTCGAGTGGCGTCGCAAGTGGCGCCCATTTCCCGCATCGACGACATCGAGGCCCCCACTGGCGTGGCGCAGGCCTACGACGCACTGCACATCCTGGCTAAAGCCGTGAACCTGGCTGGTCGAACCGACCGGCGTGCAGTCCGCGACGCGCTCGAACGGGTGCCCGAACACCGGGGCCTCATCCGGCACTATCGCCCGCCGTTTACCGCCCAGCGCCACGAAGCCCTGAGCGCGGCGGAACTGTTGATGGCTCGCTACCGCAGCGACGGCGTGCTGGTGCCGGCGGGAGAGCGTTAAGACGTGGGCCCGCAGATCGTCAGCGCGCGCCGCCGTCGCAGCGCATTCCACCCGAGTTCGGCTCCGTGAATCAGGCGGTCACACGCCCGAACAGCCTGGCACGGAAGTTTGCCGGCGCCGCCGCGGCGCTCGTCGCCCTGGCGGTACTGTTGATCTCGGCCGGTTCTTGGTGGTGGATCGACAGGCTGCACCAGGCCTCGGCGCTGACGCTGGTGCAGCACGACGTGGCGCTGCGCGCCGCGCAGGTGCGTGACACGTTGGTGCTCATCGACGAACGCTTGCGCGAGATTGCCAACAGTCCGTTGCTGCAGACTGCCTTGACCGACAGCTTCGGCCGCGAGGCCTACGTGCTGCCCTACCTGGGCAGCATTCAGGAGATGAATGCCGTGCCGGTGGAACTGCTCCTGGTCGACTTCCAGGGCGAAGAACTGGGTCGCAACGGCGACCTTCACTTCAGCGTACAGGAACGCGAACAGTTGCTGGTGTCATTGGCCGATGGCCGCTCGTCCGCCATGCATGTGTCCGCAGCCAACGGCGACCACCTTCTGTTCGCGGTGCCGGTGCGGTATCCGCGCACCGGGACGGTTGAAGGCGCGTTGTGGGCGCGCCTGCCCGCCAGCCGGCTCCTGCGCGACGATGGCCACAGGCTGCTGGTCGGGGATGCCGCGAAAGGACTGGGGGCGGGCACCGCGGCCCTGCCCTATGCCCGGGTCGAACTGCCTTCGGCCCTGGCGAGCCTGGAACTGGGTGTACTGCGTGAAAGTTCGGTACCTGCGGCCATCGCTGGCCGCGCCGAATCGGCGACGGCTGTGGGCGCCATCGCCTTGCTGCTGCTGGCAGCGGTGGCGCTGCTCGGGCATTTCCTCGCCCGGCGCCTCACGTCGGATCTGCGGGCGCTGGAGCAGTTCGCAGGCACGGTTGCCGTGCGCGGTTTCGGCAGCGCCAAGGTGCCGGAGACCGGCGCGGCGGAGGTGGTCAGCCTGGCGCATTCGCTGAATCGCATGCTCGAGCAACTCAACCGGCAGCACGACAGTCTGCAGGAGGCTTCAAGACAGCAGCTTCATTTGCTGGCCACGTGCATTTCGAACCTGAACGACGTCGTGATGATCACTGACGCGCGACCGCAGCAAGAAGGCGGCCAGCGCATCGTCTTCGTCAACGAAGCCTTCACGCGATTGACCGGCTACGGGCGCGACGAGGTCGTTGGCCGAAGTCCCCGGCTGCTGCAGGGACCGTTGACGGCAGGCTCGGAACTCGCCCGCATTGCTGCAGGGCTGAGCGCATCGGAGCCGGTGCGCGCCGAAGTTGTCAACTACCGCAAGGACGGTACGCGCTACTGGGTCGAAAGGGACATCGTGCCGGTGAAGGATGCCAGTGGCTGGGTCACGCACTGGGTGTCGGTGGAGCGTGACACCACGGCGCGACGCGAGGCCGCGGAGCGGCAGGCGGCCTTGGAAGCCCAGGTGCGCGAGGCCCAGAAGTTCGAGGCCATCGGAACGCTGGCGGCAGGCATTGCCCACGACTTCAACAACATCCTGGCAGCAGTGCTGGGCAGCCTGGCGCTGGCGCGGCAGGACCTGGCGAAAGGCCAGAAGGCGACCGCGCGCCTGGATCAGATCGAACGTTCTGCCGGGCGGGCCCGCGTCCTGGTCGAACAAATCCTGAGCTACAGCCGCCGCCAGGACAGCACCCTGCAGCGCGTGCCGCAGGACTTGAAGCTGCTGCTGGCCGAAACCTTGTCGCTGCTGCGCGCCACCGTACCTGCCCGGGTGCAATTGCGCAGCCAGGTTTGCGCGCGGCCGGTGGTCGTGATCGGAGACAGCGTGGCCCTGGAACAGATCCTGATGAACCTGGGCACCAACGCCTGGCATGCGCTGCAAGGCAACCCGGGCGAAGTCAGCTTCGGCCTGGATACACTGGAAATCACCAGCGGTGGCGTGGTGTCGCCGGCAGGCGGGCCTGCGGCCGCAGGGACCCCCGAGCTGCCCGCCTTGCCCGCACTGCCTGCAGGCCTGTATGCACGGATGTGGGTGGCCGATGACGGCTGCGGGATGGACGCCGCAACGCGTGAGCGCGTGTTCGAACCGTTCTTCACCACCAAGCCGGTGGGGACCGGGACCGGACTGGGCTTGTCAGTGGTCCAGGGCATCGTGCGTGCGCATGGCGGGACCATCGGTCTGGTCAGTGCCCCAGGACTGGGCAGCGTGTTTCATTTCGTGCTGCCGCTCAGTTCAGCCGTGCCCTTGCGGCCTGTCGCGGCGCCCACCGACCTGCCATGTCTCGGTCAGGGGCAGCGCGTGCTGTATGTCGACGACGACGAAGTCATGGGGGCGGTGGCCACAGGCCTGCTGGAGCACTGGGGTTATCGCGTCGACAACCTGCACGGCGCGGCCGAGGCGGTGGAGGCGGTGCGCGCCGAGCCCATGGACTACGACTTGGTCATCACCGACTTCAACATGCCGGGACTGTCCGGCATGGACGTGCTGCGCGCACTGCGGGCCGTGCGTCTGGACCTGCCCGTCGTGCTGACAAGCGGCTACATCGCCGAAGACACCCGCATCGAGGCTCTGGCCGCCGGTGCCTTCGCCGTGCTGCGCAAAGAAAACCTGCAGGATGAACTGGCGCAGCTCGCAGGGCGAGCCCTGCGGCCGGGCTGATCCGGGCACCTTCGCGGCGGGCATGTCAGACGCCCCAGGCACGAGTGGCCTGGGGACATCCTGGTGCATGCCTCACAGCGCGTCGAGGTGCTGCGTCGGATAGCTGTCCCAGGTCAGGCAGCCCGGGCAATGCCAGAAGTAGTGCTGGGCCTCGAAGCCGCAGGCTGCGCAGCGGTAGCGCTGCAAAGGCCGTGCCGCGCGCGCCACGGCTTGGCGCAATGCGGCCGTGCCCGATTCTCCCCAGCGCTCGGGCGGGTGCGCCAGCAGCAGTTGTGCCGCGGCCAGGGTGGGGTGCCGCTGCAGGTGGCTGGTGAGCATCGGCACGGTATCGGTGCCGTCCACGTCATCCAGCTTCTGTAATGCCTGCAGCAACTCGGTCGCAGGCAGGGTCTGGAGCAGGTCGTGAAGCGCTTGGCTGGCCGCCGCGCCGCGCCCCGCGTCGAGCGCGGCCTGGGCGTAGGCGTCGGCTACCAGCAGAAAGCTCAAGGGGTGGCGGGCGCGCAGCACATCCCAGGTGGCCACCGCCGCGGCCGGATCGCCAGCCGAACGCTGGCGCTGCCCCGTCAGCAGCAGCGGCCGGGCGGCGTTCGGTGCGGATTGCCTGGCGCGTTCCAGCGCCGCTTCGGCCTCTTCGGGCCGGCCTTGTGCATCAGCTTCCTGGGCACGCTCGCATTCGTAATGCGCCAGGCGGCTGGCGAACGATCCGATGCCGGCCTGTTCGAGCTTGCGCGCCATGTCCACGGCGCGCGGCCAGTCGCGCGAACGTTCGTAAAGCGACAGCAGGGCCAGCCGCGCCTCGCTCGCGAAGGTCGTGCCTTCCAAAGCCAGATAGGCCGTTTCAGCGCGGTCGAAGAGCCCGGCCTTCATGAAGTCCTGGGCCAGCGCGTATTGCGCGCGGTCGCGTTCTGCCGGTTTCAGGTCGCCGCGTCGCAGCAGGTGTTCGTGGACGCGGATGGCGCGTTCGAATTCGCCTCGGCGGCGGAAAAGGTTGCCCAGCGCAAAGTGCAGTTCGGCCGTATCGGGGTCGTTCTGCACGGCTTCGATGAAGGCATCGATGGCCTTGTCCTGCTGTTCGTTGAGCAGCAGGTTCAGACCCTTGAAGTAGGCACGCGGGGCGTCGCGCGCCTCGCGCTTGTCCTGGCGCAGGTCGAAGCGCGAAGCCAGCCAGCCCAGCGCGAAGGCCACGGGCAGGGCCACCAGCACCCATTGGACGTCGAAATCGAGCAAGGCGGCTACAGCCCTTCGCGCGGCGGATGCTCGGCGCTGAAGTCGGCCGCCTTCGGCGGCCCTGGCGCGGCTGCGGCCGGATGGGCCGGGTCGGCCAGGCGCTTGACCTCGCGCCGCTGTCGCCACCAGTGCGGCGCCATGGCCACGACGCCCAGCGCGCAACCGGCGCCGAAGGCCACGAGCACGACGAAGACCATCGGACCCTGCCAGCTCAGGCCGAAGAAGAAGCGCACCGTCGCCAACTGCTGATTGTTCAGCGCGAAGGCAAACAGGGTGAAGAAGACGAGGGCCCAGAAGAGCCGCGATATGACGCGCATGTGCCCAAATTCTAGGCCGCGTCGCGCCCCGGGTCTCGGTGACTCAGTCCTGCTCGGATTGAGGGGCCGGCGCCTGGGCGTCGACGGCCTCGCGCAGCGCCTTGCCCGGCTTGAAATGGGGCACGCGCTTTTCAGGGATGGTGACTTGCTCGCCGCTGCGCGGGTTGCGGCCCATACGGGGCGGGCGGTGGTTGACGTTGAAGCTGCCGAAGCCGCGGATCTCGATGCGGTGGCCACGTGCCAGGGCGTCCGACATCGCGTCGAGGATGGTCTTGACGGCGAACTCGGTGTCCTTCTGCGTCAGCTGCGAGAAGCGTTCGGCCAGGCGCGTGACGAGGTCGGATCGGGTCATGGTGCCGGAAATTATGGGTCTCTTCTGAAAGGAAAAACGCCCCGCAGGCGAAAGGCTTGCGGGGCGTTGCGTGACGGAAACCCGTCGCCGGAAGGAAGTGTTATTCCTTCTGGTTGTCCAGCTTGGCGCGCAGCAGGGCGCCCAGGCTCGTGGTGCCGGCGTTTTCACGCTCGCTGGTCTGGCTCAGGCGCTGCATGGCTTCTTGCTGGTCGGCGTTGTCCTTGGCCTTGATGGACAGCTGGATCGAACGCAGCTTGCGGTCGACGTTGATGACCATCACGCTGACGTCGTCGCCTTCCTTGAGCATGGTGCGGGCGTCTTCGACGCGGTCGCGGCTGATTTCCGAGGCACGCAGGTAGCCGGTGACGTCTTCGTTCAGCTCGATTTCGGCGCCGCGCGGGTCGACGCTCTTGACCTTGCCGTTGACGAGCGCCCCGCGGTCGTTCAGCGTGGTGAAGGTGGTGAACGGGTCGGTGTCCAGCTGCTTGATGCCCAGGCTGATGCGCTCGCGTTCGACGTCGATG
This sequence comes from Burkholderiales bacterium Ga0077543, assembly GCA_001464055.1. Taxonomy (GTDB): domain Bacteria; phylum Pseudomonadota; class Gammaproteobacteria; order Burkholderiales; family Burkholderiaceae_C; genus Rubrivivax. The sequence continues at coordinate 7,838 of LNET01000090.1, read as the reverse complement.
GCCAGCACCAGGGCTTCGACTTCCTGGCCCTTCTTGAAGTTGCGCACTGCAGCTTCGCCGGTTTCGTGCCAGGACAGGTCTGACAGGTGCACCAGGCCGTCGATGCCGGCGGTGAGTCCCACGAACACGCCGAAGTCGGTGATCGACTTGACCGGGCCCTTGACCTTGTCGCCGCGCTTCACCGTCGCGCTGAACTCTTCCCAGGGGTTGGCCTTGCACTGCTTCATGCCCAGGCTGATGCGGCGCTTGTCCTCGTCGATTTCCAGGACCATGACTTCGACTTCCTCGCCCAGGCTGACGACCTTGGCGGGAGCGACGTTCTTGTTGGTCCAGTCCATCTCGGAGACGTGCACCAGGCCTTCGATGCCGGGTTCGATCTCGACGAACGCGCCGTAGTCGGCGATGTTCGTGATCTTGCCGAACAGGCGCGTGCCGTTCGGGTAGCGGCGGGCCACGCCGTGCCAGGGGTCGTCACCCAGCTGCTTGATGCCCAGGCTGACGCGGTTCTTCTCGGCGTCGAACTTCAGCACCTTGGCCTGCAGTTCCTGGCCGACGGTGACCACTTCGCTGGGGTGACGCACGCGGCGCCAGGCCATGTCGGTGATGTGCAGCAGGCCATCGATGCCGCCCAGGTCGACGAAGGCACCGTATTCGGTGATGTTCTTGACCACGCCGTTGACGATGGCGCCTTCGGACAGCGTCTCGAGCAGCTTGGCGCGTTCTTCGCCCATCGAAGCCTCGACGACGGCGCGGCGCGACAACACGACGTTGTTGCGCTTGCGGTCGAGCTTGATGACCTTGAACTCCATGGTCTTGCCCTCGTACGGGCTCATGTCCTTGACCGGACGCGTGTCGAGCAGACTGCCAGGCAGGAAGGCACGGATGCCATTGACCAGCACGGTGAGACCGCCCTTGACCTTGCCGCTGACCGTGCCGGTGACGAATTCGCCGCTTTCCAGCGAGTTCTCCAGGCTCATCCAGCTGGCCAGGCGCTTGGCCTTGTCGCGGCTGAGGATGGTGTCGCCGTAGCCGTTTTCGATGGCGTCGATGGCCACGGACACGAAATCGCCGACCTGGACTTCGAGCTCGCCCTGGTCGTTCTTGAATTCTTCGATGGGCACGAAGCTTTCGCTCTTCAGCCCGGCGTTCACGACCACGTGGTTGAAGTCGATGCGCACGACTTCGGCAGAGATGACCTCGCCGATGCGCATGTCATTGTTTTCGAGCGACTGCTCGAACAGGGCCGCGAACGAGTCGGGCGCCTGGCTGTTGCCAGTGGAGGTGACGGTGGTGGTTACGGACACTAGATTTCCTTCAAGCCCGGGGGGAAGTGGAAGGCAGAGCCGGGCAATGCTTGCAACGGGTGTTGCGGTTAGGTGGAACACACCCTTCGCGCCGGGGGCCTGACGGCCGCTGGAGGGAGCGCAAAGGGACCTGAGTCACCCGAAGGCTTGGGTTTCAGCGGGGCGTTTCCGCCGTGGCCGTTGCCTGTGCAAACGGGCTGCGTTGCTCCCACCAGCCCAATACCTGCTGCACCGAGTTTTCGATGCTGAGGTTTGAGTTGTCGAGAAGCAGCGCATCTTCGGCTGGCCGCAAGGGTGAGGCGCTGCGACCCTTGTCGCGCGCATCACGCGCTTCCAGGTCGGCGCGAAGATCGTCGATATTAGCGGTGATTCCCTTTGAAATCAATTGCTTATGGCGCCTGGCAGCCCTTTCGGCCGCGCTTGCCGTGAGAAACACCTTCAGCGCGGCACCCGGAAACAGTGCCGTGCCCATGTCGCGGCCATCGGCGACCAGGCCAGGGGCGCGGCGAAAGGAGAGCTGCAGTCCCTGCAGTGCCTTGCGAACGGCGGCCAGCGCCGACACCCGCGAGGCCAGCAGGCCCGTGCTTTCCAGCCGGAGTTCGTGCGTCACTTCGCGCCCGCGCAGCCAGGTGCGGCCAGCGTCCAGCCCCTGGCCGAAACGCAGGTCCAGGCCCTGAGCAATGGCGGCCACTGCGACTTCGTCGTCGGGCGACACGCCGTCGGCCACTGCCGCCAGACCGGCGGCGCGGTACAGCGCGCCCGAGTCCAGCAGGTGCCAGCCCAGCGCCGAAGCCACCTCGGCGGCCAGCGTACCCTTGCCCGAGGCCGTGGGGCCGTCGATGGTGATCACCGGCACGTCGTCGGCTTGCGCATGGGCCAGTTCGAGCAGGGCCTCGAAGTAGTCGGGGAAGGTCTTGGCGACGCACTGCGGGTCGAGGATGCGGATGGGCAGGGCGCGCGCCGGCCCGGCAGGAGCCAGCGGATTGAATGCTGCGAGCGACAGGCACATGGCCATGCGGTGGTCGTCGTAGGTGTGCAGCGGCGCGGTGCGCCAGGTCAGCGGCGGGCTGACCTCGATGAAGTCGTCTCCGGCCTCGACCCGGGCGCCCAGTTTCTGCAGTTCAGCGGCCATCGCGGCGATGCGGTCGGTTTCCTTCACGCGCCAGCTGGCGATGCCGGTCAGCCGGGTCGGACTGTCGGCGTACAGCGCCATGACGGCCAGGGTCATGGCGGCGTCGGGGATGTGGTTGCAGTCCAGGGTGATGCCGGCCAAGGGCCAGCGGCCGCGCCGCACTTCCAGCCAGTTCGGGCCGCCGCGGACCTGGGCGCCCATGGCCTGTGCGGCTTCGACGAAGCGGATGTCGCCCTGGATGGAATTCAGGCCCACGCCCTCGATGCGCACTGGCGCGCCGCCATGCGCCGCGATCGCGCCCAGCGCCACGAAGTAGGACGCCGAAGATGCGTCGCCTTCGACGTCCACCCGCCCGGGGCTGCGGTAGGGGCTGGTGCCGTGCGAGCAGGGCAGGGTGAAACGCTGCCAGCCTTCGCGACGCACCTCGATGCCGAAGCGCGCCAGCAGGTTCAGCGTGATCTCGATGTAGGGCTTGGATATCAGCTCGCCCTGCACCTCGATGACGATGTCGCGTTCATCCGTGGCCAGCGGCAGCGCCAGCAGCAAGGCCGTGAGGAACTGGCTGGAGACGTCGCCGCGAACGCGGATCGGAAGGCGAGTGTTCAGCTCGCCACCGGCCTGGCCCGTCAGCCGCAGCGGGGGGAAGCCCGGGGTGCCGAGCTCCTCGATCCGGCAGCCCAGCGGGCGCAGCGCGTCGACAAGGTCGCCGATCGGGCGTTCGTGCATGCGCGGCACGCCAGAAAGCTCGAATCGCCCGCCCTGGGTGCTGGCCAGCACTGCCAGCGTGGCGGCCAGTGGACGCATCGCGGTGCCGGCATTGCCCAGGAACAGCGAGGCCTGCGACACGCGCAGGCGGCCGCCCAGGCCGGTGATGTGTGTCAGGGCCTCGCGCCCGGGGCGCTCCTCGCGGCGCACGCCACAGCCCAGCGCGGCCAGTGCCGCGAGCATGACCTGGGTGTCGTCGGAGTCGAGCAGTCCGTGAACCACGGTTTCGCCCGCCGCCAGCCCGGCCAGCAGCAGCACGCGGTTCGAGATGCTCTTGGAGCCCGGCAGGTGCACCGTGCCGTCGGCACCCTGCAGCGGTGGCAGATCGAGAGCGGGTATTCGCAGCATCCGGCCTCCGTCAGCGACCGTTGCCCGGCCCGACGCGCAGGTTGCCCATCTGCCAGTTCGAACGCCCTTCGGAAGGGCTGCGGATCAGGTCCTCCAGCGCATCGGCATTGGCCGAACGCATCACCAGTTCGAGCGCGTCGAGTGCATGCCGGAACAACTGCGACTGCTTCAGCACTTCCTCGCGGTTGGCCACCAGGATGTCGCGCCAGACCTCGGGGCTGCTGGCTGCAATGCGCGTGAAGTCGCGAAAGCCCGGCCCTGCCAGCGACAGGAAATCGCGGCCTGCAGGCTGGTTCACGACGGCACTGAAGTAGGCGAAGGCCAGCAGGTGCGGCAGGTGGCTGACAGCCGCAAACGCGGCGTCGTGGTTCTCGGGTGTCATCTTCAGCACCTGCGCGCCCACGGCCGACCAGGCATCGGTGGCCTTCTGAGTGAGGCTGGCATCGGTCTGGGGCAAGGGTGTCAGGATCACCTGGCGGCCGCGGTAAAGCTCGGCGTCGGCGTTCTGGATGCCGGCGCTTTCCTTGCCCGCAATCGGGTGCGCCGGGACGAAGGCGCTCAGGCGGTCGCGCAACACACGGCGCGCAGCATCGACGACATCGCGCTTGGTGCTGCCCACGTCCATCAGCAGCGCCCCAGGCTCCAGGCCGAGGCGGATGGCCTTCAGCGTGGTCTCGGTTGCCGCCACGGGCACGGCGATCAGGACGATGTCCGAGCCTGCCACGGCCAGCAGGGCCGACTCGGCGGCGACGTCGATGGCGCCGAGCTTGCGCGCCCGGTCGGTCGTCGACGGCGACTTGCTGTAGCCCACGACACGCTGCACCAGGCCGCCGCGCTTGAGCGCCAGGGCGAACGAGCCGCCCATCATTCCGCAACCGATCAGACCGAGCTGGGTGAACATCTAGTGCACGTCCACCGGATAGGTGCCCAGCACCTTGAAGAAGGCGCAGACCTGGCGCAGTTCCAGCAGCGCCTGGGCCACGCGCGGTTCGTCGGGATGGCCCTGCAGGTCGATGTAGAAGTAGTACTCCCACTGCCCCGACCGCGCCGGGCGCGATTCGAACCGGCTCATCGACACGCCATGGGTCTTCAGCGGCACCAGCATGTCATGCACGGCCCCTGGCCTGTTCGGCACCGACACCACCAGGCTGGTGCAGTCGTGGCCGGAAGCCCGGGGTGCTTTCTGGAAGTCGGGACGGGTGACGATGGCGAACCGCGTGCGGTTGTGCGGCTCGTCCTGGATGGCCGGCGCGACGTTGTGCAGGCCGAATTCGCTGCCCGCGCGTTCGCTGGCAATGGCCGCCAGCGTCGGGTCCAGCGCAGCCAGCCGGGCGCCCTCGGCGTTGCTGGCCACGGGCCTGCGTTCGGCCTGCGGCAGGTGTGTGGAGAGCCAGGCGTGGCACTGGGCCAGCGCCTGCGGGTGCGCCAGCACGGCCTGGATGCCTTCCATGCCGGTGGTCTGGCGCAGCAGGTTGTGGCGCACGAACAGGCTGGTTTCGCCAACGATGAACAGGGGCGTGTGCAGGAACAGGTCGAGCGAACGCGCGACCACGCCCTCGGTGCTGTTTTCGACCGGCACCACGCCGTAGTCGGCAGCACCTGCGCTGGTGCTGCGGAAGACTTCGTCGATGCTGGCGCAGGGCACGCGGAACAGCGAAGAACCGAAGTAGCCCAGCGCCGCCAGTTCGCTGAAGGTGCCAGCCGGGCCCAGGTAGGCCACACGGGTGGGCGTTTCCAGTGCCCTGCAGGCCGACATGATCTCGCGCCAGATCGGGGCCACGCTGTCGGTGTGCAGCGGTCCGGGATTGGCGGATTTCAGGCCGTCGATGACCTGTGCCTCGCGCTCGGGGCGGAACACCGGCGAGCCGTCCTTTTTCTTGACTTCGCCCACGACCAGCGCCAGTTCCGCGCGCCGGTTCAGCAGGGCCAGCAATTCCTTGTCGACAGCGTCGATGTGCTGCCGAAGCGTCGGCAGGTCGGGCAGAGTGTCTTCCTTGCTGCCAGAGCGGTCGAGCGGCTTGCTCACTTCTTGGGGCTGCTTTCCTGGGCCGGTGCTGTGCCAGGAGGCGGAATGCCCAGTCGCTTGGCCACGGCCACGTCCATGGCCCGCGCCTTCGGTTCGAGCACCACGCGGGCCTCGTTGACGAGTTTCGGCGTCAACAGACGCTGGCCTTCGCCCGAGACCTGCTGAAACTTGCGAAACGCCGGTGATTCCAGCGCCGCGATCAGCTGCCGCAGTTCGGCTTCGTCCATGCGCTCGTCGAGCACCACACCCAGGGTGGATGGCGCCAGTTTCACGGCCTGTTCGCGCACCAGGGGCACGGCTTCGTCGATGTACTTGCGCACGTCGGCCTCGATCTCGCGTGCAACGACTTCACGTTTGTCGGCAGGCACCCGCTGCTGCAGGATCGGACCGGCCTGCTGCATCATGCGCTGCGCCGGCTGTTCGGCCAGTGCCTGCCCCAGCGCCTGCAGCGCTGGGCGCTGCAACTCCAGCACCCGGTCGATGAGTTCCTTCTTGGCGGGCGAGGTCGAAGCCGACTGGGCCAGCGCGGGTGTAGCCGGTGCAGCCAGCAGGGCCACCAGGCACAGGGTGGACATCAGGTTCTTGGCAAAAGGCGACGAAACAAACATCAGGAAGTCTCCTGGCTGCCGTCTGCAGCCGTGTCAGGGGGGGAGTCGGCGCCGGGTTCGGCGGCGGCGCTGTCGTCGGCCTGGGCATCGTTTTCGACGATGCGTTGCAGCCCGGACAATTTCGTTCCGTCGTCCAGAGCGATCAAGGTCACGCCTTGCGTGGCGCGGCCCAGTTCACGGATCTCCGAAACCCGGGTCCGCACGAGCACGCCCCGGTCGGTGATGAGCATGATCTCGTCGTTCGCCCTGACCAGCGTGGCGGCGACGACGCGACCGTTGCGCTCACTCTGCTGGATGGCGATCATGCCCTTCGTGCCGCGGCCGTGTCGTGTGTATTCAACGATGCTGGTGCGCTTGCCGTAGCCGTTTTCGGTGGCGGTCAGCACGCTCTGGGTCTCGTCTTCGGCGACCAGCATCGCGATCACGTTCTGCCCGGGCTCCAGCGCCATGCCGCGCACGCCGCGGGCATTGCGGCCCATCGGCCGCACGTCGTCTTCGTCGAAGCGCACGGCCTTGCCGCCGTCGCTGAACAGCATCACGTCGTGCTGGCCATCGGTGAGCGAAGCGCCGATGAGATAGTCGCCCTCGTCCAGGTCGACGGCGATGATGCCGGCCTTGCGCGGATTGCTGAACTCGTCGAGAGCAGTCTTCTTCACCGTGCCCAGGGCCGTGGCCATGAAGATGTAGTGGCTGGCCGGGAAGCTGCGTGTTTCACCGGTGAGTGGCAACACCACGGTGATCTTTTCGCCAGGCTGCAGCGGGAACATGTTGACGATGGGCTTGCCACGGCTGGCGCGGCCGCCCTGAGGCACTTCCCAAACCTTGAGCCAGTAGACGCGGCCGCGGTCGCTGAAGCACAGGATCCAGTCGTGGGTGTTGGCGATGAAGAGTTGGTCGACCCAGTCGTCTTCCTTCGTCTGTGTGGCCTGCTTGCCACGGCCACCGCGCTTCTGCGCGCGGTACTCGCCGAGTGGCTGGCTCTTGATGTAGCCGGTGTGGCTGAGCGTGACCACCATGTCGGCCGGGGTGATCAGGTCTTCGGTGCCGAGTTCGAGCGCGTTGCGCTCGATCACGCTGCGGCGGGCGCCCAGCTTGGTCTGGCCGAATTCCTGGCGCAGGGCCGTCAGTTCGCCGCTGATGATGGCCGTGACGCGTTCGGACTTGGCCAGGATGTCCAGCAGGTCGGCAATCTGCGCCATGACTTCTCGGTATTCGCCGATGATCTTGTCCTGCTCCAGGCCGGTCAGGCGCTGCAGGCGCATCTGCAGGATTTCCTGGGCCTGGGTGTCGGAGAGGCGGTACAGCCCGTCCTGGCCCATGCCGTACTGGCGGTCCAGGGTTTCGGGCCGGTAGTCGTCGGCGTTGACCACGCCGCCGTCGGCACGGGTGCGCGTGAGCATCTCGCGCACCAGCTGGCTGTCCCAGGGGCGGTTCATGAGCTCGGCCTTGGCCACCGGCGGAGTGGGCGACTCGCGGATGATGCGGATGAATTCGTCGATGTTGGCCAGGGCCACGGCCAGGCCTTCGAGCACATGGCCGCGCTCGCGCGCCTTCTTCAGTTCATAGACCGTCCTGCGCGTGACGACTTCGCGGCGGTGCTCCAGGAAGATGCTGATCAGGTCCTTCAGATTGCACAGCTTCGGCTGGCCGTCGAT
>LNET01000089.1 GCA_001464055.1 Burkholderiales bacterium Ga0077543 | reverse complement strand
GGCTCGACGCGCAGCGCAACAGCCCGGCCCCGCAAAGCGGGGGCACGCCCAGGCCACACCTTCTGATCGCTACGACCACGACCACAACCACCACCGTCAGAGCCTTCACGCTCACGCGAACTACCATCCTCTCTCGCCGATCCACCCAGGCCACTGCATGCCCCGTAGTCGAACACCCGGTCAAGGCTCCACTTCGCGGGACCTCGAACCGCATGAGCGCGTCCACTACCGAGACCGCTTCCGCGAGGCACGCTATGCCGCCCTGGCCGACGCCGAAGGCTTCGGTGCCATCTGCTTTGCCCTCGAAGCACTGGGACTGCGACTGCTCGGCAAACAGGGAGTCCTGGAGCAGTACAAGCCAAAGATTGCAGCTTGCGCCGCGAACTCACCGGTATTGACTGAACTGCCCGAGCGCTTCCCGTCCAGGTTCAAGTCCTTCGAGGCGCTCTACAGAACGGTTCAGACCGCCCGCAACGACGCAATGCATATCGGCGCCTACGCGCGCCACGCAACCGAAGCCGCCATCGAGCTGAGCATCGGCCTGGAGGAAGCACTGATGGCGAATTTCGAGAAAACTGTGAAAGACGTAATGGTGACGTCGCCCATGACGGTTCAGCCTTGGCAACCCGTGGCTCACGCCCGGCAGCTCATGTTGATGCACTCGTTCTCGTTCCTGCCCGTGCGCATCGGGAAGTCGTGGTGGCTCGTATCCGAAATCGGCTTGGCCAAGTTCCTGGGTGTGAATGGCGACACCAAGAAGGCACGCCTCGCGCAAACCGTTCAGGAGGCCAAGGCTGACGGCATGGAGTTGGTCAAGCTGCGTGACGTCGACCTGCTGCAGGAAGGGATGGCCATCGCCGCAGTTCTTGAGCGAGCGAAAGTTCAAAAGGGACCAACACTTTGGCTGGTCATCGACGAGAAGCACCCCGACCACCTCGCCGGCGTGCTGTCACCGTTCGAGCTGATGTAGGACCAGCAAGGACTGCTCGGAACAGGCAGCAGCGTTGCTGCTGACGACCAGGCTACGAACTCACCGCCGAGGGCGACGCAATGACAAGATTCGTGATTGGCCCCGATGTCGCCTTGCGCCTGGCCCAGTTGCAGGCCGTGGTGCCGGCGCGGCACCAGCTCTTGGCGCCGACCTTGATCCGCTCCCAGGTCCTGGCCCAGCTCTACGGCCTGGTCCGACGCGGTGAACTCGATAGGAAGGCCGCCGAACGCCAGCTCGACCACATGCGCGGCCTTCGGCTGCGCCTGCTTGGCGACCGAGTGCTGCAAAGCCTCGCCTGGAAGATCGCCGACCAACTTGGCTGGCCCGACACCTTCGTGGCCGAGTACATCGCCCTGACCCAACTTCAGGCCGATGCCTTCGTCTGCATGGACCCCGCACTCGCACGTGCCATCGGCAACACCGTCACCGTAGCGTCCATCGACGACCTGCTCGGCAGCGCGTAGTCCCGACTGGACGCCGTCCTTCGAGGCAGCTGGAAGCCGCCAGGTCACGAACAGCGATGTTGCGTTATTACTGTAGTCATTGACGTTCACAGTCATTCCACAACACAATGCGCCCATGAAGGCTGCCGACGCCGCGACCGCATCCACCCACGAACAGCAAGTCCTGCGCCTCGCCCGCGCCCGGACCCTGCTGCGCGCGCGCGACCTGACGCAGCAGGGCCTGCCAACCATCGCCCTGACGCGCCTGGTGCAGGCCGGCAAGCTCGAACGCGTGGCGCGCGGCCTCTACGGTCTGCCCGGCGCCGAGATCAGCGAGCACCGCTCGCTGGCAGAAGTCTCGGCACGCGTGCCCAAGGGCGTGGTTTGCCTGCTCTCCGCCCTACGGGTCCACGAGATCGGCACCCAGGCCCCCCATGAAGTCTGGATCGCCATCCCGCCGCACATGGTGAGCCCTCGGCTCGACCAGCCCGCCATCCGGGTCGTGCGGATGTCCGACCAAGCTCTCGCCGATGGTGTCGATCGCCTGAAGATTGACGGCGTCGATGTGCCGGTCTTCAATGCGGCCCGGACCATCGTCGATTGCTTCCGCTTCCGCAACAAGATCGGACTGGACGTGGCACTCGAAGCCCTGCGCGACGGCTGGAGCCAGCGCAAGTTCACGCTGGACGACCTCTGGCGCCACGCCGAACGCGGCCGAGTGGCCAACGTTATGCGCCCCTACATCGAGGCCATCACGGCATGACCGCCAATCGCGCCGCGTCGATCCGCGCCAGACTGAAGCAGCACACCGACACGGCGAAGCAGGACTTCAACCTGACCCTGACCCGGTACGGCCTGGAACGCCTGCTCTACCGGCTGTCCATCTCTGAACACGCACCGAACTTCCTGCTGAAGGGCGCACTGCTCTTCCAACTCTGGTACGGGCAGCCGCACCGGCCGACACGCGATGCCGACCTGCTGGGCTTCGGCCCTGACGACGTCCCCACGCTGGTCGACGTTTTCCGATCGATCGCCAGCATTGCAGTAGACGACGGTCTCGTCTTCGATACCTCGTCGGTCACGGGCAGCCCGATCCGCAAGGACGCCGGCTACGGCGGCGTGCGCATCGATCTGCGCGCCACGCTCGACGGCGCCCGCCTGTCCCTGCAGATCGACATCGGCTTCGGTGATGCCGTCACGCCAAAGGCGCAGTCCATCGCCTACCCCACCCTTCTGCCCGACGTCCCCGCACCGACCTTGCGCGCGTACCCCAAGGCCACGGTCGTGGCCGAGAAGCTGCATGCCGTGACCGTGCTTGGCATGACCAACACCCGCATGAAGGACTTCTTCGACCTTGCCCTGCTGCTGCGCGACGACACGCTCGACGATGCAGAGCTGCAGCGCGCCATCGAAGCGACCTTCGCCCGCCGACAGACAGCCGTGCCCAGCACCATGCCCATCGGCCTGAGCGATGCCTTTGCCGACGACACCACCAAGCAGACGCAATGGCGGGCGTTCCTGAACAAGAACAAGCTGGACCCGATGGACCTTCTCGAGGTGATCGGGGCCATCCGTGCGCGGGCATCGCAGTTCGGATTTCCCAGGCCGTAGGACTTACGCTGGACCGGCCATGCGCACAACGCTGTTCGACTTCACCGACCCAAGTGCGGCAAGCGCGTGGCACGCCATCGACGACCGCGTGATGGGCGGCATCTCTCGCAGCACACTGCGCCACGATCCTGCAGGACACGCCGTGTTCGAGGGAACCGTCTCGCTGGAGCGCAACGGCGGCTTCGCCTCGGTGCGATCCAGCCCCGGCGAACGGGGCCTGGCTGGCGCCAAGGCCTGCTTGATCGAACTGCGCGGTGACAACAAGCAGTTCAAGCTCAGCCTGCTGACCGACGACGGCTTCGACAGCTTGAACTACCAGGCCAGCTTCACCCCCAAGGGCACCGACTGGCAGACCTTTCACCTGCCGCTGGCCAACTTCCGCGCCAGCTTCCGTGGACGCGAGGTCACCGACGCACCACCACTGGCCCCCGCACGCATCCGCCAGGTCGGCCTGATGATCGCGGCACGCCAGGCCGGCCCCTTCGCGCTCGACATCCGGCGGATCGGTCTGGCCTGAGCGTATGCAGAAGGGGCGCCGCCGACGCCCCCAGTGCGGCCTAAACCAGGCCCCTCTCGGCGAAAGAGCACACGTCCGCACCCGCCACCACCAGGTGATCGAGCACCCGCACGTCCACCAGCGCCAGCGCCGTCTTCAGCGTCTGCGTCAGGAACTCATCGGCCCGGCTCGGCTCGACCGAACCCGAGGGGTGGTTGTGCGCCAGAACTACGGCAGCGGCATTGACCGCCAGAGCTTCCTTGACCACCTCGCGCGGGTAGACCGAGGTCTGCGTCACCGTGCCGCGGAACATCTGCTTCAACGCGATGATCCTGTGTTGCGCATCCAGGAAGAGAACGCAGAACACCTC
>LNET01000088.1 GCA_001464055.1 Burkholderiales bacterium Ga0077543 | reverse complement strand
CAGGGCGGCGTTCTGCTGCGTCATCTGGTCGAGGTGGCCGACGGCGCTGTTGACCTGGCCGATGCTCTGGCTCTGCTCGGCGGCAGAGGCACTGATCTGACTGATCATGTCGTTCACGCGCTGCACGCTGGCGACGACCTCACCCATCGTGCTGCCGGCATCCAGCACCAGACGCGAGCCGGACTCGACCTTCTCGACGCTGGCACCGATCAGGCTCTTGATCTCGCGCGCCGCATCGGCGCTGCGCTGCGCCAGGTTGCGCACCTCACCGGCCACCACAGCGAAGCCTCGGCCCTGCTCGCCAGCACGGGCGGCTTCCACGGCAGCGTTCAGCGCCAGGATGTTGGTCTGGAACGCAATGCCGTCGATGGTGCCGATGATGTCGGCGATCTTCTTCGCCGCGGTGTTGATCTGGTCCATCGTCGAAACGACCTCTGAGACCACCGCGCCGCCGCGCCGGGCCACCTCGCTGGCCGACACCGCCAGCTGGTTGGCCGCGCGGGCCGAGTCCGCGCTCTGGTTGACCGTGCCGGTCAGCTGCTGAAGCGAGCTGGCCGTGAGCTGCAGGTTGCTCGCGGCCTGCTCGGTGCGTGTAGACAGGTCCTGGCTGCCGCTGGCGATCTCGGTGCTGGCGGTACCGATCGAGTCTGCACTGCTGCGGAACTGCCGCACGATGGTCGCGAGCGAGCCCTGTGCCTTGTTCAATGCGGTCACCAGTTGCGCGATCTGGTCTGTGCCTTCGACGGGGGCGGCCTGGCGCAGGTCGCCCGCGCCGATGCGCTCGGCGGCTTCGATCGCGCTGTTCAGGCCTTGCGAAATGCCGCGCGAGGTGCGCCACGCCGCCAGCAACCCCACGGCCACCGCCACGCCGAAGAGGCCGGCGATCAGCATCGTGAAGCTGCTCGTCACCTTGGTGACGTTGGCCGCCAGAGCAACGTTCATCGCCTCTTTGAGGTCGATCAGCGCGTTGATGCTGGCCAGCCACTCCGAAAAGGCCGGGCTGGCCTGCGACAGCAGGAGAGCCACCGCCTCAGGCTGCTTGCCGGCCAGGCGCAGTTCGACCACCTTTGCCATCAGCGGCAGCGTGCGCGCTTCGATCTGCTTGATCTTTGCTAGCGCTGCCTTCTCCTCGGCGCTGATGTCGGGGCTCTGCGCGAACATCTGGTCGAGCGGCCCTGCCGACTTGGTGTAGTTGTTTGCGAGCAGCTTGATGTCCTCAATGTGCTTCTGCGCATCGGCAGCGGTGGCCGCCAGGGTCACGTCGCGCAGGCTGATCGCACGGTCGTGCACGCTGCCGCGGAAATTGATGGCGTAGCGTTGCTTGACGCTGTTGACCTCGCTGCTCTGCTTCAGGCTGTCGGAGACGATGCCGACCCGATGGATTGCAGTCAGTGCAATCACCCCCATCAGGAAGAGCAAGGAACCAAACGCCAAGCCGAGGCGCGTGCCGATAGAGAGGCCTTTCATGGTGTTTCTCGTCCTTGAGCGGGTTGTGGTCCGGATTTGGCTGTGTTTCAGCGGGGCACCGGCGGGGTGCACTGGTGTCTCAACAGCGCTCTGCCGGACTGGGCCGCAGGCGACAGCTCGAGTCGAGTCATCAGGTGGGTTATCTGCACTTGTCGGCGCGACATTGAGCGAAAAAGAGTCCGCCGGGCAACGACTTTTGGCTAAAGGGGGGCTGTTCATCCGATAACTCTTGTAGACATTGGATTGAGCCCATGTTGCGGGTCTTGCGCACTTTGTGTGACGACGGAGCCTTCAATCTGGATGCAGGACGCGGGCGAGTAGCAGGTTGCCGGCCAAGGCGTCACACAAAGTCCGCAAGACCCTCAGAGTCGCCACAGCCCAAGGCATCCTCTTCCCAGGTAGAGGCTCTGTCAGAGTGACAACTTTCACCTCGCACGAGGCGAAGCAATTGCCTTCGACCACGCGGCATCCGAGCTGCTGAAATCACAGTTACCGCCGGCTGCGCGCTGCCTCAGGGCTCTCGGTCTGCGACCGTCTCCAAGGCTTCGATCTGTACCAAGTGCACATGATGTCGGTCCGCGAGCCATTTCGCCAGCGGCTTGTCTGGCGGCATTGCCGAGTCGAGCATGATGTGCCGGTAGGCGGCCGCCAGGCCACGCAGGTGGCACACCAGTGTGCCCGGGATGGCCAGCTCGCCGACGCGGCGCTGCAGTTCCAGCGGCTGGACCCTCACGCCCGTGTAGGCGGCCATCCGGTGCGTCATCGACAACTCGCGAGCCAGGATCGTGGCGACGGTGCCGGTACGGCGCACGCCCAGCGCGCACAACTGCAGGCGGGCCTGCGGCTGGGTGCTCGCGACCGCTGCCAGCGACAGCCGCGCCAGCAGGTCCGTCCAGAGGGCACGGACCTGCTCAGGCGCGGCTTCGCGTTGCGAAGCCGCGAGCGGGATCACCGCAGGTCGACCCGACCCAGGTTCATCACCTTGGTCCAGGCGGCGACGAAGTCGTGCACGAACTTGCCGCCGTTGTCGCTCTGGGCGTAGACCTCGGCGATGGCGCGCAGCTGCGAGTTGGAACCGAAGGCCAGGTCAACGCGGGTGGCGGTCCACCTGGGCGCGCCGGTCTTGCGGTCGCTGCCTTGGTAGGCGTTGTCACCGGTTGGCTTCCAGGCGGTGGACATGTCCACCAGGTTGGAGAAGAAGTCGGTCGTCAGCTGGCCCGGCCGCTTCGTGAACACACCATGCTGCGAGCCGCCGTGGTTGGCGCCGAGCACCCGCAGGCCACCGACCAGCACCGTCATCTCCGGCGCCGACAGGGTGAGCAACTGGGCCTTGTCGAGCAGCATTTCTTCCGGCGAGACGCTGAAGGCCTTCTGGCGGTAGTTGCGAAATCCGTCGGCCACCGGTTCGAGCACGGCAAAGGATTCGGCGTCGGTCTGCTTCTGCGTTGCATCGGTGCGCCCCGGCTTGAAGGGCACCTCCACAGCATGGCCCGCAGCCTTGGCAGCGGATTCCACACCGGCGTTGCCGGCCAGCACGATCAGGTCGGCCAGCGACACATTCTTGCCGCCGCCCTGCGGCGCATTGAAGCTGCTCTGGATGCCTTCCAGCACCGCCAGCACCTTGGCAAGCTGCGCCGGCTGGTTGGCGTCCCAGTCCTTCTGCGGGGCCAGGCGGGCACGGGCGCCGTTGGTGCCGCCACGCAAGTCTGAACCACGGTAGGTCGAGGCCGAGGCCCAGGCGGTAGATACCAGCTCGTTGACCGACAGGCCGCTGGCGAGCACGCGGGCCTTGAGGTCTTTGGCATCGACCGCGTCGATCAGCGGGTGGTTCACCGGTGGCACCGGGTCTTGCCAGATCAGGTCTTCGGCCGGCACTTCGGGACCGAGATAGCGGGCCTTGGGGCCCATGTCGCGGTGGGTCAGCTTGAACCAGGCGCGGGCGTAAGCATCGGCGAACTCGTCGGGGTTGGCGGCGAAGTGGCGCGAGACCTTCTCGTACGCCGGGTCGAAGCGCAACGACAGGTCGGCCGTGGTCATGTGGGGCGGGTGCATCTTTGCGGGGTCGTGGGCGTCGGGGATCATGTCCTCGGGATCGACGTTCTGGGCCTCCCACTGGATGGCGCCGGCAGCGGTCGTCATCTGTTTCCACTCGTACTTGAACAGCACCTTGAAGTAGCCCATGTCCCACTTCGTGGGGTTGGGCTTCCAGGCGCCTTCGAAGTTGCTGGTGGTGGTGTCGCCACCCTTGCCGGTGCCATGCTTGTTGATCCAGCCGAAGCCCATTTCTTCGATAGGCGCGCCTTCAGGTTCGACGCCCACCAGGGCCGCATCACCGGCGCCGTGCATCTTGCCGAAAGTATGGCAGCCGGCGACC
>LNET01000087.1 GCA_001464055.1 Burkholderiales bacterium Ga0077543 | reverse complement strand
TCACTGCGCTCGCTGCGCTCGCTCCGTTCAGACACCCGCGATGAGTCAGTTGACGAATCGCGCTGCGCGCGAGGGCCGCGGGCCCTGCGCTTCTCGGCGCCTCAGATGCGCGCCACAGCCAGCCCCAGCCCACCTTTGCAACCACCGTGTCTTGTTCTCCGCCGTGGCGTGCCACCGACTCCCCAAGGAAGGACTCGGCTGGCGTGCGCCCGGCCGCGAACCACGACGGTTTGCAAAGGCGTGCAGCGTAGACACGCCAACGGCGGCAACCCGAAGGTCAGCTCAGAGCCGAGAACAGCCCTTCGACAAGCTGCCGCACAGCAGCCCTTCGACCTTGGCGGCACCCGCAGCGTGCAGCCCTAGATACCTTCCAGCACGCCCGCGAGCGCGTGGTTCTGCGGACCCTTGCTCGCGATCTTGGCCGAACCCAGCCGGTTGCCCAGCGCCGCACAGCGCGTCAGCGACCAGCCCCTTTCCAGGCCATAGAGCAGTGCCGCGCGAAAGGCATCGCCACAGCCCGTGGGATCGAGCAAGGCGGCGGCGGGCAGCCCCGGTACGCGCGTGCATTCGCCCTTGACCCAGACGTCGCAACCATGCTCTGCCAGCGTCACCACCATGCCATGGATATTGGGGCGGCGTGAAGTGGCCTGGGCGTCTTCGCCGGTACGTTCTTCCAGCATCCGCGCTTCGTAGTCGTTGACCGCCACCCAGGTGGCCAGCCCCAGGATCTCCTTGTGCTCGTCGCCGTTGAATTGCGGCAGTTGCTGGCCGGGGTCGAAGATGAATGGGATGTGCTGCGCGTGCATCTGGTGCGCGTGTTGCCACATGGCGTCGCGGCCGTCGGGCGCGATGATGCCGATGGCCAGGTCGGAGCGCACCGATTTCGGCGGCACTTCGATATGGTGGGCGTGGCTCATCGCGCCGGGGTGGAAGGCGGCGATCTGGTTGTTGTCGCGGTCGGTGGTGATGTGGCACTGCGCGGTGTGCAGCACCGGGTCGCGGTGGATGAGCGAGGTGTCTGCGCCCCAGCCCTGCACCCGCGCCAGGTACTCGCCGCCGTCCACGCCCAGCGCGGCCATGATGACCGGCTGGCCGCCCAGGGCCTGCAGGTTGTAGGCGATGTTGCCGGCACAGCCGCCCCATTCGCGGCGCAGCGTGGGCACCAGGAAGCTCACGTTCAGGATGTGCACCTGCTCGGGCATGATCTGCTCGGCAAAGCGCCCCGGGAACGTGGTGATGGTGTCGAAAGCAAGGGATCCGCAGATCAACGCGGGCATGGCAGCTCCGTAGGGCGTGAAGGGGGTGGGCTTGTCCCTGCCGTCGGGCTAGGGATAGAAGAGCTCGATCGTATAGCCGACGACGAGCTCTTCGCTGTCGGCGCCCGTGGACAAGGGCGCGGTCTGCAGCGTGGCCTGCAGCGCCAGGTCGCGGCCAGCGCCCACCGTGGGCTGGGCCACGCCCAGTTCAGCAGGCTGCAGCACGCGCCGCGAAAGCAGCCGGCCCTGCGCGTCGGTCAGCGACAGTTCCAGTGCGGGCACGGCCAGGTCGATCATGGCGCGGTTGCGCAGGCTGACCGTCAGCTGGTAGAGCCGGGTCTGCTCGACGCGCAGCAGGCCGCTGCTTTCCACCGTCAGCGCCTCGATCGACTTGGCCGGGCCGACGCGACAGCCCAGAACCTGGCATCCGGCTTCCAGGGCCGGCCGCAAACCCGGCCAGCGTGCGGCGGCGCTGTCTCGATAGGTATGGACCCACTGCGCCACCAGCAGCAGCGCCGCGCACACCGATGCGCTGGCCAGCGCTGCCCGCACGCGGGGCTGTCGCCAGCGCGCGGCGCGGTCGGCGCTGCGAACGAAAGAAGGCAGCGGCAGGGCCGGCTCGGAAGCCGTCGGCGTCGGGGCAGTGTTGGCCTGAGGAACGGGTCCGCCGGCATCGGCCGGCCCTGGCGGGGCCGTTTCGGAGGCTGAGACCGTGGCAGCCGGCGGGTCCGGCGCACGCTCCCGCGGGGTCGGGTCAGCGTCGGTACTGATGGGCGCCGCGCTGATGGGCTCCGCGCGGGTCGGCGGGCTGTCGGGCGGTCCGTACAAGGGCTGCGTGGCGGCCATCGCCGAATCGGGCCAGGAAGAGTCGGGCGCGGGTGGCGCCTGGGCTGGCTCGGCGCGGGTGGGCGTGAACGCGGTGGCAGAGCCAGCAGCGGAATGAGGACCGAAAGACGGGGCATGGCTCGGAGCGGACGCGGGCACAGGCGGGTTCGACATTCCGCCCGGGGGCTGGCGCAGCTCGGGCCGGCTGCTGCCCAGTTCCAGCCTGCGCGGCGCGCCCGTTTCCAGGTCGATCAGGTTTTCGGCGGCGTTGAAGACCTGTGAGCAGCGGCCGCAGCGCACCCAGCCCTCGGACACACGAAGCTGGTCGGGCACGACGCGGAAAACGGTGCTGCAGGCGGTGCAGCGCGCAGCCAGCGACGAGCCCGGAAGCGCGGTGTCAGGCACTTCGGCCTCAGGCGCCGTGTGGGCGCGTGGCGCCCATCAGGATCCAGCCGTCTTCCTGGTCGAGCACGTCCAGCGCCAGCCAGGGGGCGTAAGCGGCTTTCAGCTCGTCGGCCTGCCGCGCCAGGATGCCGGCCAGCAGCAGCCGGCCGCCGGGCGCCACATGCCCGCACAGCAGCGGCGCCAGCAACTTCAGCGGCGTGGCCAGGATGTTGGCCAGCACCAGGGCGTACACGCCTTGCGCGCTGTCGGGCAAGCCCGGGCGCAGGGCGACGTGGTTGTCGCGCGCGTTGTTGGCGGTGGCCTGCACGGCGGCGGGGTCGATGTCGACAGCGTCGGTTTCGGCGGCGCCGTGCAGCACGGCGGCAATCGCCAGGATGCCCGAGCCGCAGCCATAGTCCAGCGTGCGCGCCGCCAGCACCGCGGCCGGGTTCGTCGCCAGCCAGCGCAGGCACATGCGGGTGGTGGGGTGTGTGCCGGTGCCGAAGGCCAGCCCGGGGTCGAGTCGGATCACGCGGCTGGCGGCGGCGGGCACGGCGTGCCAGCTTGGCACCACCCAGAATTCCGGGGTGATTTCGACCGGCGCGAACTGGCTCTGCGTGATGCGCACCCAGTCCTGGTCGTGCAGTTCCGCCAGCGACTGCAGGTGCAGCCCTGTCGTCCAGTCCTGCGCCAACAGCACGGCAGCCGCAGCCTCGGCCTGGGCTTCGGTCTCGAACAGCACACGCAGGGTGGAACGGTCCCAGCCTGGAGCCGGCGGCGGCATGCCGGGTTCACCGAACAGGGCGCGTTCGGCATCGCTGTCGGCATCGGCATCCTCCACCGAAACCGACAAGGCATCGAGTTCGTCGCTGAGCGCGTCGGAAACGGGCTCCACCAGGGCTTGCGGCGCGCGCAGGGTCAGTTCGTACATGGATGTGATTGTGCTTTCAGCCCGTCGCGGAACTCGCGCAGGCCGCGCCGCCCACGTGTCTGCCCGGTTTCCGGGCCACCCGCCGCCATCGGTGCGGGCGGGCCGAGCCCGGAATTGTCGAGGAGCCCGGCGCAAGGATGACAGGCCTGCGAAGCGGCAGGCTGACGAAGCGCCTTGGACCGACCTCGGCCCGGCTCAGCGCTTGTGCTGCCCGAGCCAGCCTTCCAGATAGTGGATGCTGGTGCCGCCTTCGACGAACTTGGCGTCGACCATCAACTCGCGGTGCAGCGGGATGTTCGTCTGGATGCCTTCGACCACCGTTTCCGACAACGCCGTGCGCATGCGCGCCAGGGCCTGGCCGCGGGTGTCGCCGTGGCAGATGAGCTTGCCGATCATCGAGTCGTAGTTCGGCGGCACGAAGTAGTTGGTGTAGACGTGGGAATCGACCCGTACACCCGGCCCGCCCGGCGCATGCCACAGCGTGATGCGGCCTGGCGAAGGTACGAACTTGTAGGGGTCTTCGGCGTTGATGCGGCATTCGATGGCGTGGCCGCGCATCTCGATGTTGCGCTGGGCGAAGGGCAGCTTTTCGCCAGCCGCGACCCGGATCTGCATCTGCACGATGTCCACGCCGGTGACCATCTCCGTCACCGGATGTTCCACCTGCACGCGGGTGTTCATCTCGATGAAGAAGAATTCCCCGTTCTCGTACAGGAATTCGAAGGTGCCTGCGCCGCGATAGCCGATCTTCTTGCAGGCCGCCACGCAACGGTCGCCGATGCGTTCGATGATGCGGCGGGCGATGCCTGGTGCCGGCGCTTCTTCGATGACCTTCTGGTG
>LNET01000086.1 GCA_001464055.1 Burkholderiales bacterium Ga0077543 | reverse complement strand
CCACGCGAAAGCCGCCGGTGTGCCCCTGGTCGTGGCCATGAACAAGATCGACAAGCCCGATTCGAACCTCGAGCGCGTGAAGAGCGAACTCGTGGCCGAGGGTGTCATCCCCGAGGAATTCGGCGGCGATTCACCGTTCGTGGGTGTTTCGGCCAAGGTCGGAACGGGCATCGACACGCTGCTCGAACAGGTGTTGCTGCAGGCCGAGGTGCTGGAGCTGCGCGCTCCGAAGGATGCCGCCGCCAAGGGCATCGTCATCGAAGCCCGTCTTGACAAGGGCCGTGGCCCGGTGGCCACCATCCTGGTGCAGAGCGGCACGCTGAGGAAAGGCGACGTCGTGCTGGCAGGTTCCAGTTTCGGCCGCGTGCGCGCCATGCTGGACGAGGACGGCAAGAGCATCGAATCGGCCGGCCCTTCGCTGCCGGTGGAAATCCAGGGCCTGACCGAGGTGCCGCAAGCCGGTGACGAATTCATGGTGCTGAACGACGAGCGCCGGGCGCGCGAGATCGCCACCTTCCGCCAGGGCAAGTACCGCGAGGTGACGTTGAACCGTCGCCAGGCAGCCAAGCTGGAAGGCATGTTCGAGAACATGGGCGAGACCGCGGCGCAGACGCTGAGCCTGATCGTCAAGGCCGACGTGCAGGGCTCGCAGGAAGCCTTGGCGCAAAGCCTGGTGAAGCTGTCCACGCCCGAAGTCAAGGTGCAGATCGTGCATGCGGCGGTGGGCGGCATCAGCGAATCCGACATCAACCTGGCCATCGCCAGCAAGGCCATCATCATCGGCTTCAACACCCGGGCGGATGCCGGCGCGCGCAAGCTGGCCGAAGGCAACGGTGTTCAGATCAAGTACTACAACATCATCTATGACGCCGTAGACGAGATCAAGGCGGCCATGGGCGGCATGCTGGCGCCCGAGCAGCGCGAAGAGGTCATCGGCACGGCCGAGATCCGCACCGTGTTCGTGGCCAGCAAGATCGGCACGGTGGCCGGCAGCATGGTCACCGCCGGCCGCGTGGTGCGCAACTCGCGCTTCCGCCTGCTGCGCGAGAACGTCGTCATCTACACCGGCGAGATCGAATCGGTGCGCCGCATGAAGGACGATGTGCGCGAGGTCAGCGAAGGCTTCGAGTGCGGCATCAAGCTGAAGAACTACAACGACATCAAGGAAGGCGACCAGCTCGAATTCTTCGAGGTGAAGGAAGTGGCCCGCACGCTTTAACGGCGGTTTTTGCCTTCACCCGCAAACCCCGCCTCCAAAAAGAGGCGGGGTTTGTATTTGAGGGTCCCGCCCCCAGGAACACCCCATGCGACACAAGAAATCCACCGTCAACCGCAGCTTTCGCGTTGCCGACCAGATCCAGCGCGACCTGGCCGAGCTCATCCGCGAGTTGAAGGACCCGCGCGTGGGCATGGTCACGCTGAACGCCGTCGAGGTGACACCCGACTATGCGCATGCCAAGGTCTACTTCAGCGTGTTGCTGGGCGACCCTGCGGAATGTGCCGAAGGGCTGAACGAAGCCGCCGGCTTCCTGCGCAACGGGTTGTTCAAGCGCCTGTCGATCCACACCGTCCCGACCCTGCATTTCCAGTACGACCAGACGACCGAGCGTGCCGCCGACCTGTCGGCCCTGATCGCCCGCGCCAATTCGACCCGGGCCAAGGAAGACTGATGCCAGCTAGCGGCAGGCCCCGTCAACAGCGCCGTGCACTGCACGGTGTGCTGCTGCTCGACAAGCCGCTGGGCTTCACGAGCAACGACGCCCTGCAAAAGACCAAGGGCATGCTGCGCGCCGAAAAGGGTGGCCACACAGGCACGCTGGACCCTCTGGCTACTGGTCTGCTGCCGCTGTGCTTTGGCGCAGCCACGAAGTTCAGCCAGGTCAGTCTGGACGCCGACAAGGGCTATCGCGCCACCTTGCGCCTGGGCCAGCGCACCAGCACCGGCGATGCCGAAGGCGAGGTGCTGGCCGAGCACCCTGTCGATCTGGACCTGCCCGCCATCGAAGCCGCCTGCGAGCGGTTCACCGGCCGCCATCACCAGCTGCCGCCCATGCACTCGGCGCTGAAACACGAGGGCAGGGCGCTTTACGACTACGCGCGACAGGGCATCGAGATCGAGCGTGCCACGCGCGAGGTGACGATTCATCGCATCGACATCGTAGCTTGGCAGTCTCCCCAGCTCGTGATCGACGTCCAGTGCAGCAAAGGGACCTACATCCGTACCCTGGCCGAAGACATGGGCGCGGCGCTGGGTTGCGGCGCCCATCTGTCTGCCTTGCGGCGAACCACGGCGGGGCCCCTGGACCTGGGCCAGGCGGTGACGATCGAGGCCCTGCAGAACATGAGCGAAACCGAACGCGAAGCCCGACTGCTGCCGCCCGACGTGCTGCTTCAAGGCTGGCCCGAAGTTCGCTTGCCCGATGACGAGGCCGGCCGTTTCCTGACCGGGCTGCGACGAAGGGTGCAGCTGGCCGACGCACCCAGGGTCCGGGTGTACCGCGTGGCCAACGCCGACCCCGACGACGGCGGTGTCGTCAACGCCAACAGCCCACGAGACTTCCTCGGCACCGGCCACATCACCGCTGGCGAATTGATCGCCGACCGCCTGCTCAGCCCCATCGAGGTGCAGGCCCAGATTTCAGCCACCAGGCTTCAAGAACCATCATGACCAAGCAAATCCGCAACATCGCCATCATCGCCCACGTCGACCATGGCAAGACCACGCTCGTCGACATGCTGCTGCGCCAGAGCGGCACCTTCCGTGAGAACGAAAAGGTCGCCGAACGCGTGATGGACAGCAACGACATCGAACGTGAACGTGGCATCACCATCCTGGCGAAGAACTGTGCCGTGACCTGGAAAGGCACGCACATCAACATCGTCGACACCCCCGGCCACGCCGACTTCGGTGGCGAAGTGGAGCGAGCGCTGTCCATGGTCGACGGCGTGGTGTTGCTGATCGACGCGCAGGAAGGCCCGATGCCGCAGACGCGCTTCGTCACGAAGAAGGCGCTGGCCCTGGGCCTGAAGCCCATCGTCGTGGTGAACAAGGTGGACAAGCCGGGTGCGCGTCCGGATTACGTCATCAACGCCGCCTTCGAGCTTTTCGACAAGCTCGGCGCCACCGAAACACAGCTCGACTTCCCGGTGGTCTACGCCTCGGGCCTGAACGGCTGGGCCTCGCTGACCGAAGGTCCGGCGGGTGAGCAATGGGGCCCCGACCTGTCGCCGCTGTTCGAGACCGTGCTCAGCCACGTGCCGGCGCACCAGGGCGACCCGGCAGCACCGCTGCAGTTGCAGATCTCGTCGCTGGACTATTCCACCTTCGTCGGCCGCATCGGCGTGGGCCGCGTCACGGCCGGCACCTTGAAGCCGATGCAGGAAGTTCTGGTCTGCGAAGGCACGCCCGAAGAGGGAGGCAAGACCTTCAAGGGTCGTGTCAACCAGGTGCTGACCTTCGAGGGCCTGGAACGTGTGCAGGCCACCGAAGCCGGCCCGGGCGACATCGTGCTCGTCAACGGCATGGAGAACATCGGCATCGGCGTGACCATCACCGACCCGCTGAACCCGATGCCGCTGCCCATGCTGCACGTCGACGAGCCCACGTTGACCATGAACTTCTGTGTCAACAACAGCCCGCTGGCCGGCCGCGAAGGCAAGTTCGTCACCAGCCGCCAGATCTGGGACCGGCTGCAGAAGGAACTGCAGAGCAACGTCGCTCTGCGGGTGAAGGAAAGCGGCGAAGACGGCATCTTCGAGGTCAGCGGCCGGGGCGAATTGCACCTGACCATCCTGCTCGAGAACATGCGTCGTGAAGGCTACGAGATGGCCGTGAGCAAGCCGCGCGTGGTGTTCCAGCAGATCAACGGCGAGAAGTGCGAACCCATCGAACTCGTGACCGCCGACATCGAAGACGCCCACCAGGGCGGCGTGATGCAGGCGCTGGGTGCGCGCAAGGGCGACCTCGTCAACATGGAAACCGACGGCCGTGGCCGCGTGCGGCTGGAGTACCGCATCCCGGCACGCGGGCTCATCGGATTTTCCAACGAGTTCATGAACCTGACGCGCGGCACGGGCCTCATCAGCAACATCTTCGACGGCTATGAACCCTACAAGGGCGAGATCGAAGGCCGCAAGAACGGCGTGCTGATCAGCATGGACGACGGCGAGATCTTCACCTATGCCCTGGGCAAGCTCGACGACCGCGGCCGCATGTTCGTCAAGCCCAACGACCCGGTCTACGAAGGCATGATCGTCGGTATCCACAGCCGCGACAACGACCTCGTGGTGAACGCCACGCGCACCAAGCAGCTGACCAACTTCCGCGTCAGCGGCAAGGAAGACGCGATCAAGATCACGCCGCCGATCGACCTGACGCTGGAGTACGCGGTCGAGTTCATCGACGACGACGAACTGGTCGAGATCACACCCAAGAGCATCCGCGTGCGCAAGCGCCACCTGAAGGAACACGATCGCAAGCGCGCTTCGCGCGAGGGCAGCTGACACCGCCTTTGCGATGAAGCTGACACACCGGCAGGCGGTGTGGGTGATGGTCGCCGCGGCGCTGATGTGGAGCACCGCTGGTGTCGTCACGCGCCACCTGGAAGAAGCGCGCAGTTTCGAGCTGACGTTCTGGCGCAGCGCCTTCAACGCGCTGGCACTGGTCGTGTTGCTGTCTTGGCTGCGCGGTCCGTCCATGCTGTGGGCCAACCTGCGGGGCGGCGGCCGCGCCTTGTGGATCTCGGGACTGTGCTGGGCGGTGATGTTCACCGCCTTCATGGTCGCCCTGACCCTGACGACCGTGGCCAACGTGCTGGTGACCATGGCCATTGGCCCGCTGCTGACGGCCCTGGGGGCACGCATTGCGCTTGGGCATCGTCTGGCGCCGCGCACCTGGGTGGCCATTGCCCTGGCGGGCGTGGGCATCGCCTGGATGTACGGGCACGAGTTTTCCGCGGGCGACCCGCGCCTGCTCCTGGGAACCCTGGTGGCGCTGGCCGTGCCGGTGGCCGCGGCGGTGAACTGGACGCTGCTGCAGCACCTCAAGGGCCACGACGACCCTCCCGACATGCTGAGCGCCGTGCTGGTGGGCGCGCTGCTGTCCGCAGCGGTGACCTTGCCTTTGGCCTGGCCGATGACCGCGTCAGCCCACGACATCACCCTGCTCGCCGGGCTGGGTGTGTTTCAGCTGGCCATTCCCTGCCTGATGGCCGTGGCGGTGGCGCGCGTGCTCAGCGGCCCCGAGATTTCTCTGCTGGGCTTGCTGGAAGTGATGTTCGGGGTGCTTTGGGCCTGGTTGGGGGCGGGTGAATCGCCGGGGCAGGCCGTGCTGGCGGGCGGCGCTCTGGTGCTGGTCGCGCTGGTTGGCAACGAGATCCTGGCCTGGCGCGCGCTGCCCACGACGCGTCGGACCTGAATGATGCAGCGCGGCACGCCGGCAAGCACCACCGGCCCGGAATCAGCTTCAATGGGGTGGGTGGCTACTTAAGCCGCAGTCCGGGCGCTGCCGCTAGCATCGCTTGCAACCCGGCCCGAGCCCCAACCGCCCGCCATGCACCAACTCACCGGTCTGGACGCCACCTTCCTGTACCTGGAAACGCCAGAAATGCCCATGCACGTGGGCGCGCTGCACATCTTCGAGCTCCCTGCGGGCAGCGGTGGCCGCTTCGTCACTGCGCTGCGCAAGCACATGGCGGCGCGGCTGCCGGTGGCGCCGGTGCTGCGCCGGCGTCTGTGGTGGATGCCGCTGAATCTGGCCAATCCGGCCTGGGTCGATGCCGAGCCCGACCTGCGCCAGCACATCGTCGAAGTCAAGCTGCCCGCCACCGCCCGACACGGCGACGGCAGGCGCGAACTGGAAGCCGAAGTCGGGCGCCTGCACAGCGTGCTCCTCGACCGCAGCCGGCCACTCTGGAAGTTCCATGTGCTCGAAGGCCTGGGGCCCGGCCCCGAAGGCCAAAAGCGCGTGGCGCTGTACACGCAACTGCACCATGCGGCGGTCGACGGACAGGCGGCGGTGGCCCTGGCCAATGCCATCCTCGACCTTCAGGCCGAGGGTCGTCCGGTCGAGGTCCGGGCGTCGCGTCGCCACAAGACCTTCGAGCTCGGCATGACAGAAATGCTGCGCGGTGTGCTGGGCAGCCAGGCACAGAAGGTGGCCGGCATCATCCGCGACCTGCCCGGCACGGTTGGCACCCTGAAGACCGCGGCGTCGAAGGCCGCCGGCGGCGCACTGCACCAGGCCGTGGCCAGCCTGGGCCTGGGCGAGGGCAAGGTCGGCAAGGGCGGGGGCAATCTCAGCCTGGCGCCGCGAACCGCGCTGAACGTATCGGTCACCCCGGGCCGGGCCTTTTCGACGGCGACCCTTTCCCTGCCCGAACTGAAGGCCCTGGCCAAGGCGCATGGTGCCACTTTGAACGACGTGGTGCTGATGCTCTGCAGCACGGCCCTGCGCCGCTACTTCATGAAGCGCCGCAGCCTGCCGCGCAAGAGCCTGGTGGCGGCGGTGCCGATTTCCTTGCGCCCTGAGGCCGGCAAGGCCGCCGCGGGTGAAGGCAATCAGGCATCGATGAGCCTGGTCAGCCTGGGCACCCACCTTGCCGATGCCGGCCAGCGCCTGCAGCACATCCGCGCCGCCAGCGCTGCGATGAAGTCGACCATGGGTGGGCTGAAGAGCGTGCTGCCCACCGACTTCCCCAGCCTGGGCGTACCCTGGCTCATCGAAGCCGCCACCGCGCTCTACGGCAAGGCGCGCGTCGCCGACCGCATCCCGCAGCTGGCCAACCTCGTCATCAGCAATGTGCCCGGCCCGCCCGTGCCGCTGTTCATGGCCGGCGCGAAGATGCTCACCAACTACCCGGCATCGATCGTCGTGCATGGCATGGCCCTGAACATCACCGTTCAAAGCTACGACCAGAGCCTGGACTTCGGCCTGATGGCCGATGCCCAGGCCATGCCCCAGGTGCGGGAGCTGGCCGATGCGTTCGTGGTGGCCTTCGACGACCTGGCAGCGCTGCCACGACCCGGTGAGCCAGGCCACCCCGACACCCCAGAACCCCGCAGCCTGGCCAGCCGTGCCGGCGGGGCCATGGCGGGTGCCGTGGGGCGCATGGCCGGGGGCATGGCCAGTGCCGCGTTGACAGGCGCGGTCACGGGCGCGGTGACCCGGGTCGGCCGCAAGCCCGCAGCCAAGCCCAGCCCATCCACACCAGAGCGCAAGACAAGCCGCCGCTGAACATCACGCCATGACCGATCGTTCCCGCGCGCCAGATCCGCTGGCCGCCCCCGGCCCCTGGCAGATGCTGCTGGAAGCCCGTGCCCCCTGGGAGTTCGCAGCCATGTGGGCCGCCACGCCGTGGCTGGCCCGCTTGCCCACCGGCGACGGCCACCCGGTGCTGGTGTTTCCTGGCCTGGGGGCCAGCGACATCACCACGCTGACGCTGCGCAACTTCCTGCGCGACCGTGGCTACACCACCTATCCCTGGCTGCAGGGCTTCAACTTCGGCCCGCGGGCGGGCGTGCTCGAAGCCTGTCGTGCGACGCTGAAGGACCTGGCAGGTCGCCACCGTGAGCGTGTCAGCCTGGTGGGCTGGAGCCTGGGCGGCATTTACGCGCGTGAACTCGCCAAGGAAATGCCGGCGCAGGTGCGTTGTGTCGTGACCCTGGGCACGCCCTTTGCCGGCCACCCCCGCGCCACCAATGCCTGGAGGTTCTATGAAATGGTCAGTGGCCAGACCGTGCACGACGACAGCCTCATCGCCGGCCTGCGCTTGCCGCCCAGCTGCCCCACGACGTCGATCTACAGCAAGAGTGACGGTGTCGTGGCCTGGCAGTGCAGCATCAACGACGAGGCGCCGCACACCGAGAACATCGAAGTCCAGGCCAGCCACATCGGCATGGGCCTGAACCCCCTGGCGTTGTATGCGGTGGCCGATCGGCTGGCGCAGGACCCCCAGCGCTGGCAGCGCTTCGACCCTGCCTCGGCCGGTGCCGTCGGCCGCTGGTTCATGAAGCCTCGCTGAACCACCGCCCGTGCCGAACTGAACCCATGCAGATCGTCGCGAACGGCCTGCGCCTCGAAGTCGACGACCAGGGCCCCGTTGCCGGTCAACCCGTGCTGCTGGTCATGGGGCTGGGCATGCAGCTCACCGCCTGGCCGCAGGCGCTCGTGGACCTGCTGGTGGCGCGCGGCTTCCGCGTGATCCGCTTCGACAACCGCGACGCCGGCCTGAGCCAGGGTTTCGACGAGGCCGGTACGCCTAACCTGGCCTGGGCCGGACTGAAGTACGGCCTGCATCTGCCGCTGCAGCCGGTCTATCGCATCGCCGACATGGCCGCCGATACGCTGGGCGTGATGGACGCGCTGGGCATCGCCGGTGCCCATGTCTGCGGTGCTTCGATGGGCGGCATGATCGCGCAGCACCTGGCCGCTGCCCACCCGCAGCGTGTGCGCAGCCTGGTGCTGATGATGACGACCACCGGTGCGCGCCACCTGCCGCAACCCAGCCTGCGGGTGCGTGCGGCGTTGATGTCGCGGCCGGACGGCCGCCGCCCCGAGGCGGTGGTGGCCCATCTGCAGCGCCTGCTGGCAGTCATCGGCAGTCCCGCCTACCCACCCGAGCCAGCGGCGCAGCAGCAGCGCTTGCAGGCCCTGGTGGCGCGCGCCTGGCGCCCTGGGGGCACGGCGCGGCAACTGCTGGCGGTGGCGGCCGACGGCGACCGCAGCAGCTGGGTGGGCGGCATCTGCGTGCCCACCGCGGTGATCCATGGCGAGGCCGACCCCTTGATCCCGGTGGCCGCAGGCCGTGATCTGGCAATGCGGATCCGCTCGGCGCAGGCCGACTACGTTCCCGGCATGGGCCACGACTTGCCCGTTGCCCTGCTGCCGCGATTTGCGGAAACGATTGCCCGCAACGCGGCCCGGGCAAGCCTCAGTTCTTGACGAGCTCGTTGATCTCGATGGCGACCCCGCTGGCGGTGTTCGCCACCGGTGCCGACTGCCCGATCAGGTCGCCCGCGGTGGGTGCGGCCTGGCCGCTCTTGCTGATGCGGGCACTGATCACCACCTGCGGGTGCAGCGACAAGCGCATCTCGGGCGCCATGGCGGTGCTGTCGTCGAGCTTGAATTCCAGCGGCAGGTCCTTGACCTGGTGGCGCAGGATGGCCAGCGGCATGCGCGGACCTTCGGCTGCACGGGCGAAGATGAAGACGGTGTCGGTGGGTTGCGCCTGCTGAGCCAGGGCCGGCGCCAGCGTCACGCGGCCCTGGACCAGGGCGGTGACGGCTGCGGGCTGGCCATTCGCTGCACTTGCCGCGGCCTGGGCCGGTGCTGCCGGCGCCGCGGCCGCAGCCATGCCACCTTCGTGACGCGCCTCGGCGATGCTGGCTTGCAGCTGCGGCAGGAATTCGGCACCGGGTGGGGTGATCGCCACCAGGCGTTCCCAGTGCCGCACTGCGGCCTTGAAGTCCTTCACCTCGAACGCGGCAGAACCCGCCAGCGCCAGCGCCTTGGGGTTGTCGGGTTCCAGCATCAGGGCCCGGTCGATCCATTCCGAGGGCTCGCCCTTCAGGCTGCGGTTGTTCAGCACGGCCAGCGTGTCGGCATAGTCGGCGATCAGGCGTGCGTCGGTCTGCAGCAGCATGCCCGTCTTCTTGAAGGCGGGCAGGGCCTTTTCGTGCAAGCCCAGGCGGGCATAGGACCGCGCCAGCATCGCATGCCCCTCGGCGTTGTCCGGGTCGGTTTCCAGGCGCTGGGCCAGCTGCTCGACGGCGGCTGCGAACTGTTCCTCTTCGCTGGCGGTGGCGTCGACACCCGGGGCGGTGATGCTGCTGGACAGGATCGTCGCGCCGGGCGCGCCGGTGTACGAATAGCCCGCCACAGCCAGACCGACGACGCCTGCGAACAGCACAGCGACCAGCTTGCCGCCTGGCCGCGCGGCTTCAGGTGCGGCGGCGGGTTCCGCCATCACGCTCTCGAGCAGGCGGCGTTCCAGCGGCGCCTTGGCCTGCGCGTAGCTGGCTTCGTCCAGGGTGCCGGCGGCGTGCTGGGCTTGCAGCTGCTGCAGCTTCTTGCGCAGTGCGGGGATGTCGTTGTTCATCGCTTCATCAACCGCGCGGCCTGTCAGCCGGGTTGTCATCGTTCTCGTCGGGCTCGAAATGGTCCGCTGGCAGCCGGCTGCGCCGTCGGAGCAACCACCACAGTCCCACCAGGGCCACGACCAGCAGGACAGGGGGGCCGAACCAGAGCGGGATGGTGGTGTTGTTCAGCGGCGGGCGGTACAGCACGAAGTCGCCATAACGCGCGGTCATGTAGTCGAAGACCTGGGCTTCTGTCTGGCCGCTGCGCAACATGTCGCGGACCTGGTTGCGCAGGTCCACCGCCAGGTCTGCGTTCGACGCGGCAATGGTCTCGTTCTGGCACACCAGGCAGCGCAATTCCGCCGCTACGCGCATGACGCGGGCTTCCAGCGCGGGGTCGGCACTGGCGGGGGCGGCTTCACCGGCCCAGGCCGCCGGCAGCGCCAGAAGGGCGACGGCCAGCAAGGCGCCAGCCAGGCCCCGCAATCTGCCGGCAAGCTGATCAAAGTGCACTCTGGAGCTCCTTGACCAAGGGCTCGATGCGCGTGCGCAGCACGTCGGGCGTGAGCGGACCGGTGTGCTTGAATCGGATGATGCCCAGGTGGTCGACGATGAAGGTCTCGGGCACGCCGTAAACGCCGAAATCGATGCCCACACGACCGTCCGCGTCGACCAGGGTGGCCTTGTACGGATCGCCCAGATTGGCCAGCCAGGCCCGTGCAGCCTGTCCCTGGTCCTTGTAGTTCAGGCCGTACACAGGCAGCAGCTGGCGCCTGGCGATGTCGATCACCAGCGGGTGCTCCTCCCGGCAGGGCGCGCACCAACTGGCCCAGACGTTCAACATCCAGACCTTGCCCAGCAGATCTTCGCGGCCCACCGTCTGGGTCGGGTCGTCCAGGCGCACCAGCTTGAAATCCGGCGCGGGTTTGCCGATCAGGGGCGAGGGCACTTCGCGCGGGTTCAGGCCCAGGCCTACGAACAGAAAGCCCAGTACCACCGCGAAGATGCCCATCGGCACCAGGAACCGCAGAACCTTCATCGCGCTGCGGATACGCCGCCGCCGATGCCCTCGGGCGCGTCACGCGTGGCCCGGTTGCGATAGCGCCGGTCGGTGATGGCCCACATGCCGCCCAGGCCCATGAACAGGCAGCCGAACCAGATCCAGGCCACGAAAGGCTTGACCCAGATGCGCACCAGCCATTTCTCGTCGGCCAGCGGTTCACCGAGTTGCACGTACAGGTCGCCGCGCACACGGGTGTCGATCGCGGCTTCGGTCATCGGGTTGCGTTGCACCTTGTAGACACGGCGCTCAGGGAACATGTCGGTCACGTGTTCGCCTTCGCGGGTAACCACCAGGTGACCGCGCATCGCCTGGTAGTTCGGCCCGCTCGCCGGTTGTGTGCCCTGATAGGTGAAGGTGTAGCCGTTGACGGTGGTGCTGTCGCCCGGGGCCATGGCGACGTCGCGTTCGATGTCGTAGGTGCCGACCATGGTGACGCCGAACACGAACACGGCCACTCCGACGTGCGCCACCATCATGCCCACCGTGGCCCGGGGAACCTGGCTCAGGCGATGCAGCAGGTTGGTCTGGACACCGCCGGCCGGGCGCACACGTTCCCACAATTCGGCCAGCACGGTGTACAGGATCCAGTAGGCCATGAGCAGCCCGATGACCGAGCCGAAAGTGATGGTGCCGCCAATCCAGGCCGTCAGTGCAGCGCTGACCATGGTGACACTGGCAGCCCAGCGCAAGCGCACGGCCAGGGACGGCACATCGTCGTTCTTCCAGCGGGCCAGTGGCCCCACACCCATGAAGAACACCAGCACGGCCATGATGGGCACGAACACGGCGTCGAAGTAGGGCGGGCCTACCGAGATCTTGCCCAGACCCAGGGCGTCGAGGATCAGCGGATACAGCGTGCCCAGCATCACCGCGGCCATGGCCACGACCAGCAGCACGTTGTTGGCCAGCAGCATGCTTTCACGCGAAACCGCCGAGAAGCGCGCGCCCAGGCCCACCTTCGGTGCGCGCCAGGCATACAGCGCCAGCGCCGCCGTCACGGTGATGGCCAGCATGACCAGGATGAACGCGCCCCGGGTGGGGTCGGAAGCGAAGGAATGGACCGAGGTGATCACGCCCGATCGCACCAGGAAAGTGCCCAGCAGCGCCAGCGAATAGCCCATGATGGCCAGCAGCACCGTCCAGCTCTTGAAGCTGCCGCGTTTTTCGGTCACGGCCAGCGAATGGATCAAGGCTGTCGCCACCAGCCAGGGCATGAACGACGCGTTTTCCACGGCGTCCCAGCACCACCAGCCGCCCCAGCCCAGTTCGTAATAGGCCCACCAGCTGCCCAGGGCGATGCCGAAGGTGAGGAAGGCCCAGGCCACGGTTGTCCAGGGGCGCATCCAGCGCGCCCATTGCGCGTCGAGGTTGCCGCCGATCAGCGCCGCCACGGCAAAGGCGAAGGCCACCGACATGCCGACGTAGCCCATGTAGAGCATCGGCGGGTGGAAGATCATGCCCGGGTCCTGCAACTGCGGGTTCAGGTCGCGGCCGTCGGCCGGCACCGGGAACAGGCGGTCGAAAGGGTTGGACGTCAGCAGCACGAAGAGCAGGAAGCTGAGCGTCAGCAGACCCATCACCGACAGGATGCGGGCCACCATGGCCGGCGGCAGGTTGCGGCTGAAGCTGGCCACGGCCCAGGCCCACCCGGCCTGCATCAGCAGCCACAGCATCAGGCTGCCTTCGTGGCTGCCCCAGGTGGCCGCGATGCGGTACATCAGCGGCAGGTAGGAATTCGAGTGCGAGGCCACGTTCAACACCGAAAAGTCGTTGTTGACGAAGCTGATGATCAGGCAGCCGTACGAAAAGACGATGAGCGCCAGCAGGATATGGGTGGTCGGCTTGGCGAGTGCCATCCAGTCGGCCCGGCCACGATGTGCCCCGACCAAGGGCAGCGTTCCCAGGATCAACGTCACGCCCACGGCCAGCCACAGGGCGAAGTGGCCTGCTTCGACGATCATTGCGGCTTCTCCACGGCAGTGTTCTGCACCAGCGATCCGTCGAGCCGGCTCTGGCCCTTCTGCGCACGTTGCAAGGCGTCGGCGGCTTCAGGGGGCATGTAGTTCTCGTCGTGCTTGGCCAGCACTTCACGAGCGACGAAAACGCCGTTCTGCAGCTGGCCCTGCGCAACCACGCCTTTGCCTTCCTGGAACAGGTCGGGGAGGATGCCCTCGTATCTGACAGGGACCGTCTGGGCGGTGTCGGTGACGACGAAACTCACTTGCAGACCATCGCGCTGCACCGTTCCGGTCTGGACCAGGCCGCCGACGCGGAAGGTACGGCTGGCCGGCGCTTCGTTGGCCGCTACCTGCGAAGGCGAGTAGAAGAACACCATGTTGCTCTGGAAGGCATTGATCACCAGGGCCACTGTCGCGCCGCTGGCCGCGAGCAGGCCGCCGATGATGGCCAGGCGTTTGTTGCGTGGTTTCATGTGTCGTCCTCGAAGGAGTCGGTTTGTCGGGCTGCGTCGCGCAGGGCCTGGCGGTGGCGGTGGCGTGCCAGCAGCGGCTCGGCCACCATCACGCCCAGGGCGACGGCGTACGAGCCCCACACATAGAAGCCATAGCCCCCCATGTGGAAAAACTCCTGTGCGCTGCCCCAGTTCATGGCGTGATTCTCCCGCGTGCCAGCCCAGCCACCCAGCCCGCATGGGCTTCGCGTTCAATGATCTGGGCGCGGGTGCGCATGAAGACCACGGCAAAGGCGTAGGCCCAGCACGCCACCGTCATGAGCAGCATCGCTGTCAACATCGTATCCGCCATCTTCGGGGCGGCGGTCAGGCTGACGGTGGCGCCCTGGTGCAAGGTGTTCCACCATTGAACCGAAAAGTAGATGATGGGGACGTTGATGCTGCCCACCACCGCCAGCAAGGCACTGGCCTGGTCGGCTCGGCGCCTGTCGTCGATGGCGTTCACCAGCGCGATGTACCCAAGGTACAGGAACAGCAGAATCAATTCTGTCGTGAGCCGGGCGTCCCAGACCCAGTAGGTTCCCCAGGTCGGCTTGCCCCACAGCGAGCCCGTCCACAGCGCCAGGAAGGTGAACATCGCGCCCGTGGGTGCGATGGACTGCGCCACCATCGACGCCAGCCTGGCGTTGAAGGCCCAGCCGATGGCCGCCCAGAAGGCCATGACGAGGTACAGCAGCATCGACATCCAGGCCGCAGGCACGTGGATGAAGATGATGCGGTAGGAATCTCCCTGGGTGGCGTCGGTCGGCGCCACGAAAAAACCCATGTAAAGGCCCACCGCCGCAAACCCCAGCGCCACGACCCAGCACAAGGGGACCAGCCAGCCCGTCAGGGCGTAGAAGCGCGAAGGTGCTGCGAAGCTGAACAGGCGCAGCGGCGGCGTGGGAACGGCTGGATTGCGGGACGAGGTGGACATGGTCAGTTCATTCCGTCGAAATGCGCAGGGCGGCTGCTGTGGCCAGCGGAGCGCCGACGGCCGTCACGATGAGCAGCGCCCCGAGCAGCGAAAAGTGCCCCGAGGCCGACAGACCCGATTCGACCATGCCCACCGCCCCGGCGCCGAAGATCAGCGCTGGCGTGGCCAGTGGCAGGACGACCAGGATGAGCAACATGCCGCTGCTGCGCAGGCCGAGCGTGAGCGCCGCGCCCACGCCGCCCAGCAGGCTGAGGATGGGCGTACCCAGTACCAGGCTGAACACCAGCGCCAGCAGCGCCGGCCCCGACATGTTGAACACCAGTCCGGCCAATGGCGTGGCGATGATGAGCGGCAGCCCGGTCAGCAGCCAGTGGGCGCTGCACTTGGCCACCGCCACGGCGATGGCCGAAGCCGGCGCCAGCAGCATCTGCTCCAGCGAGCCGTCGGCCATATCCCCCGCAAACAGCTGCCCCACCGACAGCATCGACGCCAGCAGCGCACACACCCAGACGATGCCCGGGGCGATCTCGCGCAGGGTTTGCGGCTCCGGTCCCACGCCCAGGGGGAACAGGCTCAGAGCCACCAGGAAAAAGGCCAGGGGCAGCAGGGCGTCGATGCGGCGCCTGGACGCGAGCTTCAGGTCGCGAAGCAGCACACACAGGAAAACCTGGGTCATCGAGCGGCCGCATCGCGGGGGTCGTCCTGGACGGCACGTGCAAGCGGCCGCGGTGCGAAGGGTTCGAGGTCCAGCACGGCCGGCATGGGTTGGGTCATCGACAAGGCCTGGTGGCTGGTGAGCAGCACGCAGCCGCCGGCCGCAGCATGGTCGGAGATGACGGCGTTCAGCGCCTCGATGCCGTCGCTGTCCAGCGCGTCGTAGGGTTCGTCCAGCAACCACAGCGGGGCGCCAGCCGACAGCGCCAGCCGCGCCAGCGCCACCCGCCGCCGCTGCCCTTGGCTCAGGGTGCGCACCATGGCATGCCGGCGTTGGGCGATGCCCAGGCGCTTGAGCGCCAGGCGCAGCGTCTCGTCTTCGTGGGGCAGGCCGTGCAGGCGGGCCAGGAAGCGCAGCGCTTCGGTGACGCTCAGGTCGTCCTTCAATGCGTTCTGGTGGCCGATGTAAACCCACATCCGGCGACCTTCGGGGCCGGCATCGCGCTGCACCTGCCCCAGCAAGCGGATGCTGCCTTCGGCGGGCGTGGCCAGGCCAGCCAGCAGCCGCAGCAGGGTGGTCTTGCCGCGACCATTGCGACCGCGCAGCCAGGTCACGCTGCCGGCGGCGAGATCGATGTCCAGCCCCTCGAACAGCCGCCGGTCGCCCCGTTCTCCGGCCAGTGACCGGGTCTGCAGGATGCAGCGGCCGGCAGGCGGGTCCTGCAAGGAGAGTGGGTCGACGATGGTCGGGTACAGCTGCAAGGGATGAAAGACGATCGGAACGGGTGAGGACCGCGCGAGCCGGAAGTGTACGTTCGGTACCTGAAGCCCACTTTAATCGCGCGCAAACCACTCTCGGGCAGCCAGCGCCATTCAGGGGCGCGCCTTACCGGCCCGCGACCGTGCGACCTTCCGGGCTGGGGTCGAGCGTGAACTCTGCGACCGTGCCGACCCCGGGTGCGCTGCGCAGACGCACTTCGCCGCCATGCAGTTCGACGATGCGACGCACCAGAGACAGGCCGATGCCGCTGCCCTCGAAGCGCGGGCCGGCATGCATGCGCTGGAACGGCTGGAACAGCCCGGCAGCCCGCGACATGTCGAAGCCGACGCCGTTGTCGGTGACGCGGTACCAGGTGCCGCGCTCGTCCCTTTGGCTGTCGACCCGAATCCGCGCCTGGTCCACCCCGGCGCTGAACTTGCCGGCGTTGCCCAGCAGGTTCTGCCAGACCTGGGCAACGAGGTCGGGGTCGGCCAGGGCCACGGGCAGCGCGCTCACCTCGCACTGGCCTTGCCACTGGCGATGGGCAATGGCCAGCATGGCCCAGGTTCCCTGGGCCAGAGCGGTCATTTCCACGGCTTGGCGGCGCAAGGGCTGGCGCGCGACCTGGGCCAGCTTGCCCAGCGCGCCGACCAGCGCGCTCATGCGCCGCCCGGCGCGTTCGATGTGGTCGCTGTAGGCCAGGGCCTCGCGGGTGTGGCCCGCCTGCAGGCGTTCACGCAGCAGACCGACGAAACCCTGCATGGCTCGCAGCGGTGACTTCAGGTCGTGGCTCACGGCCTGCGTGAAGTCTTCGAGCCGCTGTTCCGAACGACGCCGGGCATCGCGGGCCTCGTCGAGTTCGTCCTGCGCGCTTCGCAATTCTTCCAGCAGCGCGTCGTAGCCGTCGCGCAGGTCGGCGTCGCGTTTCAACGTCTCGGTGATGTCCCGCAGCAGGCAGAAGACCTGCACGGCGTTGCCAATCTGCATTTCGTCGGCGCTGAGCAGGCATTCGCGGCTGCTACCGTCGGCCAGGCTCAGGCGCAGCGGCAGACCGGCGATCTCGCCGCGCTGATCCAGCAGCGCCGCCAGGGCCTGCACGGCGCTGGCGGGCAGGTGCTGTTCCAGGTGCTGGAGCGGCTGGCCGATGAGAGAGGCCTCGGGCAGCGCCAGCAGCCTGTGCGCGGCCTGATTTGCGTCGCGCACGACGGCCGTGCCGCGCTCGACGACGAGCATGGCTTCGGGGTGCTGGCTGAAGCTGCGTTCGAGCAGTTCCTCGGCGCGACGCAGCGCCTCTTCGGCCTGCATCCGGCGCAGGCGCTCACGTTGCGCCGCGCGGTTGCGGCGTTGCAGCGCCCAGCCCAGTCCGCCGAGCGCCAGGGCAGCGACACCGGCCACACCCAGGGTCTGGTAACGCCCGATTTCCACCCCGGCTTCCAGGCGATGGGCATCGGCCAGGGCACTGTGGCTGGGCAGCCAGGCGGTGCGCAGGGCTTCGAGCGAACCGTCGGCTTCCATCGCGTCCAGCCCGGCCTGCAGGGGTTGCAGCAGGTCGAGCCGGCCCGGCGCCACCGCCAGCGCATAAGTCTGCAACTGCAGGTTCAAGCTGCTGGCCACGACGCCCGGCACCTTGCCCGAGGCCAGCACTGGGTCGGCGTAGGCCCGCGGCAGCACAGCAACATCGGCACGACCGTCCGCCACCAGGCGCAGGGCTGCCGCTGGATCAGTGGCGGTGAGTTCGGGCTTCGGCAGGTGGCTCAGCGTGGTGGTGAGCGTTTCGCCCATCGCCTCGCCCGCCAGGACCACCAGCCGCTGCCCCGCGAGTCCCTGCGGGCCTTGCGGGTCAGGCCTGCCCTGCAGATGGTAAGCGGCCAGCGCGGCTGTGGCGTGGCCGCGGCCGAACAGGGCCCAGCTGCGTCGTTCGGGCGTGGGCACCATGGCCACGAGGTCGATTTCGCCGCTGCGGAAGGCAGCTTCTGTATCGGCCCAGGGGCGC
Organism: Burkholderiales bacterium Ga0077543; assembly: GCA_001464055.1. Classification (GTDB taxonomy): domain Bacteria; phylum Pseudomonadota; class Gammaproteobacteria; order Burkholderiales; family Burkholderiaceae_C; genus Rubrivivax. Next base: position 39,852 of record LNET01000086.1, on the reverse strand, counting down.
AGGCGGATGTCGATCGGGCGGCCAATGCGCCGGGCCAGCGCAGTCAGCAGTTCGACCTGGAAGCCGCGGGGCTTGCCCTGGGCGTCCAGCGACTCGAAAGGCGGGAAGGCTGCGTCACCGCCGTAGCGCAGCGGCGGGACTGTCGATGCCGTCCCGGGAGCGGCCTGCGCCTGCGGCCAGAAGTTCAGCAGTGGAAGACGATCGATCGGTATCAAGGGGCAGACGCTTCCGGCGCACGGGGATTGCACCTGAAAACCAGATGCTACAAGCCCCCCAGGGTTCATCGGGATACCTGCCCGAACTGCAAGGCGAGCCTGGCGGCGTTGAGCCTGCTGCCAGGCCGGGCTCAGGCAACCGGGTTGGCGTTGGCCGCCTGCGTCGCCAGCACCTCTTCACGCACGGCTTCGGTCAGCTCGGCCTTCAGCGCGGTGAACAGCGCAATCGTCTTCACCGAGCAGTGGCGTAGGTGGTCCAGCGGCACCGTGTGGTCGAGCTTGATGCGGCCGGGGCGTGCGCTCATCACGACGACACGGGTGCCCATGAAGATGGCCCCGTCGAGCAGGCGTCAGCCCACTGTCGAGCGCGGTCGGTGCTGCCGAAGCTGCAAAGCCCGCGAGCTTGCACCCCAAAATGGGGTGGTGCCGGCGTCAAAAGGCCTCGGGGGTGACAGCCGTCACATGCCGGCAAGGCCGCTGCTGCGACAGTTCGCAAACTGGTTCATGCCAGCACCGGAGCCCGCCGTCATGAAGATAGAAACCACCCGGCCTGAGCTGATCGCCAGTCCCCTGGAACTGCACTATCGCAGCGAGGCCTTTGTCGAGGACCTGGACGGTCTGCTGCCGCAGGCCCTGCCTGCCGCTGAGCCCGCTGAACCCGCTGAGCGCATGGACCGCTCATCGTGGCTGCTGCTGATGCTGCCGCTGGCCGTGGTGTTGATCGGGTCGGCTTCGGCGCTGGGGTGGGTGTGATCCTGACCTGGTGCAGCGCGCGGCTCGGTCGACGGGTCGACCTTGTCAGAGCAGCCGGCCCATGGCCTGCGCGGCGCGCAGCAGCGCGTCGAGCCGGGTCTCGGCCTCTGCCATGCTGAGCCGGGCCAGGGGGGCGTGCACGGCGATGGCGGCGCGCACCTTGTCCTGAGCGTCGCGCACGGGAACGGCCAAGGCAATGAGCCCGGGCACAAACTCCTCGCGGTCGCGAGCGAATCCTCTGGCCACGATCTCGTCGCACTCGGCCTTGAGGGCTTCAGGCGTGGTCAGCGTATGCGGCGTCAGCGCAGGCAGCGGGATGCGGCGTATGACCGTGTCACGCTGGCGCCGGGGCATGTGCGCCAGCAGCAACTTGCCGCTGGCTGAGCAGTGCAGCGGCACATGGGCGCCGACGTCGATGGTCAGCCGCAGGGGCCGGCGGGCTTCCACGCGGTCCAGGTAGAGCACCTCGGCACCGTCCAGGGTGGTGAAGTTGCAGGTCTCGCCGATCTCGTCGACCAGCGTCTTCAGGACCGAGTGACGCAGCCCGCGCAAGGTGCCGTGGTTCAGGGCGTGGAACGCCAACTGGCGCAGCGCAGGACCGATGGCGAAGCTGCGCTCGTCCAGGTCCCGCATCAGGAAACCACCCGCAACGAGATTGGCACACAGGCGGTGGACGGTCACCTTCGGCAACTGCAACTGCATCGTGAGCTCGGCCAGGGTCATCGGCCGGCCTTCCTCGGCCAGCAGGGACATCAGGCGCAAGGTGCGTTCGGCGGAACCCGAAGCAGGTTCATCGCCAACTTCGCGCGAGGCGATTTCGCCGAGTGGCGAGTCGAGTTCGGATCGGGTCGGTGCAGAGCACATGGTGGAGACGTGGCGGCGGCGGCGTCGCGACTCTAGCCGTTGGCGCCGACTCCCAGCCGCAGGATGCCATTGTCTACGCAAAAAATATGATTTTGGAATGTTGAGTTCCATTTAGAACGCTTCTATGATGCGTGCGCATGAACTCCGATGAACTGTTGGCCCAGGTTGCAGCTGCTCCCGCATACGACTTCATCGTCGTCGGTGCCGGCTCGGCCGGGTGCACCCTGGCCGGCCGCCTGAGCGAGGACCCGCAGACGCGGGTGCTGCTGCTGGAGGCCGGGCCGCCCGACCGGTCGATCTGGATCCACCTGCCCATCGGCTACGGCAAGACGATGTGGGATCCGAAGGTGAACTGGCGCTTCGAGACCGAGCCCGATCCCGGCATGAACGGCCGCAAGATCTACTGGCCCCGTGGCAAGACGCTGGGCGGCTCCAGTTCCATCAACGGCCTGATCTACATCCGCGGTCAGCGCGAGGACTACGACCACTGGGCCGCCCTGGGCAATACCGGCTGGTCGTACGACGAATGCCTGCCCTACTTCAGGCGCGCCGAGTGCAACCAGCGCGGCAGCAGTGCATTCCACGGTGGCGAGGGCCCGCTGAAGATCTCTGACATCGGCGCCCGGCACGAACTCATCGAGGCCTTCATCGACGGTGCCGGCCAGATCGGCGTGCCGCGCACCGACGACTTCAACGGCGCCAGCCAGGAAGGTGCCGGCTACTACCAGCTCACCACGCACAAGGGCTGGCGTTGCAGCGCCGCCAAGGCCTACCTGAACCCGGCGCGCCAGCGCAGCAACCTGCAGGTGCGCACCGGCGCCCAGGCCACGGGCCTGATCTTCGACGGCCGCCGCGTGGTGGGTGTGCGCTACCTGCAGGACGGGGTGCCCATGGCGGCGCGCTGCACGGCCGAGGTGCTGCTGTCGGCCGGGGCATTGCTCACACCGCAACTGCTGCAGCTCTCGGGCGTCGGCCCGGCCGACTTGCTGCAGGACTTCGGCATCCCGGTGGTGCGGGCGCTGCCCGGCGTCGGCGAAAACCTGCAGGACCACCTGCAGGTGCGCTTGCATTACGAGTGCACCCGGCCCATCACCACCAACGACGAGCTCAATTCCTGGTTCGGCAAGGCACGGATCGGCCTGCAGTGGCTGTTCAGGCGCAGCGGGCCATTGGCCATCGGCATCAACCAGGGGGGCTGCTTCATGCGCGCGCTGAAGGACAGCACTGGCCGGCCGGTGGCCGACCGGCCCGACATCCAGTTCCACGTGTCCACGCTGTCGGCCGACATGGCCGGAGGCACGGTGCACCCGTTCTCGGGCTTCACGCTGTCGACCTGCCAGCTGCGCCCTGAATCGCGCGGCACGGTGCGCATCCGTTCGCTCGACCCGCTGCAGCCGCCGGCGATGTTTGCCAACTACCTGGCCACCGAACTCGACCGCCAGACCACCGTGGCCGGCGTGAAGGCAGCACGCGCGATTGCGGCTTCGCCCGCCTTGCGGCCCTACGTCAAGCGTGAGTTCAAGCCCGGCCCGGGCACCAGCGACGACGCAGCCGTGCTGGACTTCTGCCGCAACCACGGCGCCACCATTTTCCACCCCAGCGGCACTGCGCGCATGGGGCGGGACGCCATGGCGGTGGTCGACGCGCGGCTGCGCGTGCACGGCGTCGACGGGCTGCGTGTGGTCGACTGCTCGGTGATGCCTACGCTGGTGTCGGGCAACACCCACGCCCCGGTGGTGATGATGGCCGAGAAGGCCGTGGACATGATCCGTGAAGACCAGGTCGCACGCCGCCGCGGCCCGGTGTCGAACCTGGCCTCAGCCGACGGCCCGGTAGTAGAGGTTCTGGGTGTGCTGCCCCTCGGCAAAGAAGCTCCAGCGCTCGGCCAGCAGGCCGGGCAACTGCAGCAGACACAGCACTGACAGCAGGGCTGGCGAGGGCGCGGCCAGCAGCAGTGCCAGCGCCGGCAGGGCGAAACCCAGCAGCGCTGCTGCCCAGCGCATGCGCTGCACGAAGACCTCGGGTTGGCCGTGGAAGAACTCGCGCGTGTTGAAGCTGCCACCCATCGAGCCTTGCGAGATCTGGCGGATGCGCGGGTGGCGCATGCCGATGGCGGTCTGCAGCGTGGTCTTGGCCGGCAGGTTCAGGTTGCGCCAGAGTGTGGCGCCGCGGGTGGCCGCAGCCAGCACCGTTGCGCCCACCGTGGCCAGGGCCAGCCCCGGCACCAGGTTCGGCGCCAGCGCGCTGGCCAGCGCCGTGGCCAGCAGCGCCCCCGAGGCCAGGCCGATCAGCGCGAAGTTCAGCGGCGTCAGGGGCGTGGCCCAGGCCCGGATGGCCTTGACCGCGCCATAGATCATGCCCGTGCACACGTAGAGCAGCAGCGCCAGTGCGGCAGCCGCCAGCCCGGCCAGCGCGCCGGCCAGCGGTGCCGGCCAGCCCAGCAGATGGCTGGCCCCCCACAGCGCCACCACGGCCATGAACGCCGGCAGCACGATGACTTCGCGCGACAGCCAGGAAGTGCGCCACATCGCCATCGCCCGCCAGGCGCGCAGCGGGTGCCCCAGATGGAAGGTGGCGGCCACCAGGCCGCAGCCCGACAGCAGCAGCACGGCAGCGGCGCCCACGCTGAACAAGAGCGTCGGCGCTTCCACCGCGCCGGCGCGGCGCAGGAAGTCGAGCAGCACCAGCAGCAGCAGCAGGCCCTGGCCGGCACCGGCCAGGGTGGTGAAGATGATCATGGACCAGGGGGGGCGCATCGGGGCATCTCCGGTGTCAGTGTTCCCAGTCGGCCGCCAGCGGCTGACCGGCGGCCGGTTCGCGTCCGTCGACGCGCAGCGGGTTCTGTTCGCGCACCACCTGTACCGGGTCGGTCTGCGCCTCATTGCGGCGGCGCGGCAGGTAGTGGTTGGCTGGCAACGTGCCCTGCTCGGGCATCAGCGGGAAGCCGCCGCGGTCGCGAATGGCCACCGACACTTCCGACTCCGGGTCGTGCACGTCGCCGAACAGCCGGGCGTTGGTGGGGCAGGCCATCACGCAGGCCGGCTTGCGCTCGGCCGGCGGCAGGGCCTGGTCGGTGATGCGGTCCACGCACAGGGTGCATTTCGTCATGACCTGGCGCTGCTCGTCGAGTTCGCGCACGCCGTAGGGGCAGGCCCATGAACAGTAGTTGCAGCCGATGCACTTGTCGTAGTCCACCAGCACGATGCCGTCTTCGGCGCGCTTGTAGCTGGCACCGGTGGGGCACACGGTGACGCAGGGCGGATCTTCGCAGTGCAGGCAGCTCTTGGGGAAGTGCACGGTCTGCGTCTCGGGGTAGTCGCCCACCTCGAAGCTGAGCACGCGGTTGAAGAAGGTGCCCGTGGGGTTGGCGGTGTAGGCGTTCCAGTCGACCAGCGGACCGGCGCTGCCCGAGGTGTTCCACTGCTTGCAGCTGGTGACGCAGGCGTGGCAGCCCACGCAGACGTTGAGGTCGATGACCAGGGCCAATTGGGTCATGGCTTGTCTCCGTTCTTGCCTTCGTCGCGCCCCGCGAACCAGGCGCGCCACTTCAGGCGTTGGGTGCCGGGCAGCGCCGGCTTGCTGTCGAACTGCGGGAAGCTCTGCTGCGGTTCGGCGTCGTCGGCGCGGCGGATGCGCACGCGCACGTCGTACCAGCCGGCCTGGCCGGTGATGGGGTCGGAATTGGAGATGCGCGCACCGCCGGGACCGGGCAGTTCCTCGCTGATGAGGTGGTTCAGCAGGAAGCCGCGTTCGGATTCGTTGGCCGTGTCCGACAGCGCCCAGGCGCCCTTGGCCTTGCCGATGGCGTTCCAGGTCCACACCGTGCCGGGCTCCACCGCACCGGTGTGCCGGCACTGGCAGCGCACCTTGCCCCAGGCGCTTTCGACCCAGATCCAGTCTTCGTCCTGGATGCCCAGGGCGAGCGCGGTGGCCGGGTTCACGAACAGGTGGTTGTGCGAATGGATCTGGCGCAGCCAGGCGTTCTGCGAATCCCAGGAGTGGTACATCGCCATCGGCCGCTGCGTCACTGCGGCCAGCGGGAAGGCCTGCAGGTCGCTGGCCTGCACCTCCAGCGGCGGGTACCAGAAGGGCAGGGGGTCGAAGTAGGTGTCCACGCGTTCGCGCAGCCGGTCTGGCGGCTGCCGGCCTTCGCCCTTGCCCTGCGCGGCCAGCCGGAAGCGCTGCATGAATTCGGAATAGATGTGGATCGTGATCGGGTCCAGGTCGCGCCGCAGGCCGGCCTTCTGCGCCCATTCCAGGTAGCCGCGGTTCCAGTTGCGCATGTACTGGTGTTCCACCGGCATGGTGTAGTGGTGCACGCAGTTGTTGGCGGCGTACATCTCCCACTGCTTGGGGTTGGGTGCGCCGCGCAGCGACTGGCTGCCGTCTGCGCCGCGCCAGCCGGTCAGAAAGCCGATGCCCGAGCCCGGCGCGGTTTCGTAGCGCACGATGAAGTCGGGGTAGTCCTGGTACTTGCGGCCGCCTTCGGGCGTGGTGAAGGCCGGCAGCTTCAGGCGCGAAGCCAGTTCCACCAGCACTTCCTGGAAGGGCTTGCACTGGCCCAGCGGCGGCAGCACCGGCACGCGCACCGAATCGCAGGGGCCGTCGAATTCGCTGATGGGGCGGTCCAGCATCGACATCGCGTCGTGCCGTTCCAGGTAGGTGGTGTCGGGCAGGATCAGGTCGGCGAAGGCCGTGGTCTCGCTCTGGAAGGCGTCGCAGACCACGATGAACGGGATGCGGTATTCGCCCGCTTCGTCCTTGTCGTGCAGCATCTTGCGCACCTCGGACGTGTTCATCGTCGAGTTCCAGGCCATGTTGGCCATGAACAGCATCAAGGTGTCGATGCGGTAAGGGTCGCCGCGCCAGGCGTTGGTGATGACGTTGTGCATCAGCCCGTGGGCGCTGAACGGGTATTCCCAGCTGAAGCCCTTGTCGATGCGCACCGGCTCGCCCTGGTCGTCCACGCACAGGTCGGCCGGGCTCTCGATCCAGCCCAGCGGCGGTGCGTCCAGCGGCGTGTTCGGCTTGATGCTGGCCGGCCCGCGCGGCGGGCGTGCGTTGGGCGGCACGGCGCGCGGGTAGGGCGCCTTGTGGCGGAAGCCGCCGGGCCGGTCGATGGTGCCCAGCAGGCTCATCATGATGGCCAGCGCGCGCGTGGTCTGGAAGCCGTTGCTGTGCGCGGCCAGCCCGCGCATCGCGTGGAAGGCCACGGGGTTGCCCTTCACGCTCTTGTGTTCCTGGCCCCACCAGTCGGTCCAGGCGATGGGCAGCTCGATGCCCTGGTCGCGCGCGGTCACGCCCATCTCGTGCGCCAGGCTGCGGATGGTGGCCGCCGGGATGCCGGTGATGCCCTCGGCCCATTCCGGGGTGCAGCTGCGCACGCGTTCTTCCAGCAGCTGGAAGGCGGGCTTGGCGGGGGTGCCGTCGGGCATGTTGAAGCTGCCGAACAGCGCCGGGTCGCTGCCTGCGGCGTGGTCGGCCACGGGCTGGCCGCTGTGGCGGTCCCACCAGTAGAAGTTGTGGTGACGCAGCGGGTTGACGACATCGCCCTCGGGGTTGCGCAGCATCATCCCGAAGTCGTCGCTGGCCTCGTCCTGGTTCACCAGCTGCCCGGCGTTGGTGTAGCGGGCAACGAAGTCGCGGTCGTACAGGCCCAGGTTGATCAGCTCGCGGATGATGGCCATGAACAGCGCGCCGTCGGTGCCCGGGCGGATGGGCACCCATTCGTCGGCGATGGCGGCGTAGCCGGTGCGGATGGGGTTGATCGCGATGAAGCGCCCGCCGTTGCGCTTGAACTTCGACAGCGCGGCCTTCATCGGGTTGCTGTGGTGGTCTTCGGCGGTGCCGATCATCACGAACAGCTTGGCGCGGTCCAGGTCGGGGCCGCCGAATTCCCAGAAGCTGCCGCCGATGGTGTAGATCATACCGGCGGCCATGTTCACCGAGCAGAAGCCGCCGTGCGCCGCGTAGTTGGGCGTGCCGAACTGGCGCGCGAACAGGCCGGTGAGCGCCTGCATCTGGTCGCGGCCGGTGAACAGCGCGAACTGCTTGGGGTCGGTGGCGCGCAGGCGCGCCAGGCGTTCGGCCAGGATGGTGAAGGTCTCTTCCCAGCTGATCGGCTCGTATTCCCCCGCGCCGCGTTCGGTGCCGGGCTTGCGCCGCAGCGGCTGCGTCAGCCGCGCCGGCGAGTACTGCTTCATGATCCCCGACGAACCCTTGGCGCAGAGGATGCCCTTGTTCAGCGGGTGCTCGGGGTTGCCCTCGATGTAGCGCACCTGCTGCTGGCCGTCCTCGCCTTCGCGCAGGTGCACGCGAATGCCGCAGCGGCAGGCGCACATGTAGCAGGTGGTGGTCTTGATCTCGGTCTTCGCACCCGGCAGCGGCGGGGCGCTGGGGTCGTGCAGGGGAATGGTAGCGGCCATGCGGTTTTCCCGGTGTCTCGTGCTGCCGATGCTAGGGCTGTGCGTTGATTCGAAAAAGCAGAGAATTCGAATCACCGTGAGCTACAAAACCGATCAATCGGCACAGGGCGAGGAAGACCGCCAGCTGCGCCTGACACTGCGCCAGCTGGGCGCCTTCGTGGCCACCGCGCAAGAAGGCAGCACGCGCGCGGCGGCCGAGCGCATGGCGCGCTCGCAGTCGGCCGCCAGCAGTGCACTGGCCGAGTTGGAAACGGCGCTCGGTGTCGCACTGTTCGACCGCGTCGGGCGCCGCCTGGTGCTGAACGAAAACGGCCGCGCGCTGTTGCCGCGCGCCCAGGCGCTGCTGGACCAGGCCGGTGAGGTGCAGCGCCTGTTCGGCGCCGCCCATGCCGCGCCGCTGCGCGTGGCGGCCAGCTTCACCATCGGCGAATACCTGCTGCCGGCGCTGGTGGCGCGCTGGACCCGCAGCCACCCGGCCAGCCCGGTGCGGCTGCGCATCGGCAACACGGCCGAGGTCATCGGCGCGGTGGCCGGCTTCGAGGTCGACGTCGGCTTCATCGAAGGCCCGCAGACCCACCCCGACCTGGTAGTGCGCCCCTGGCTGGAAGACGAGCTCGTGATCGTGGCCGCGGCTGGCCACGAACTGGCCCCGCGCGTGGCCACCCCGCGCCAGCTGGCGGCGCAGACCTGGGTGCTGCGCGAACATGGCTCGGGCACGCGCCAGGTCACAGACGCCTGGCTGATGCAGCACCTACCGCAGGTGCGCGTGGGCTTCGAGCTGGGAAGCACCGAAGCCATCAAGCGCGTGGTCGCCGAAGGCGTGGGGCTGGGCTGCCTGTCGCGCCATGCGCTGGGTTCCAGCCTGGACGACCGGCGCCTGGTGCTGCTGCAGACGCGCCTGCCGGCGGCGCGAAGGCGCCTGGCCACGGTGCTGCACCGCGACAAGCACCTGGGTGCGGTGACGCAGGCCTTCATGTCGCACTGCGGCGCCGATTGACGCGCCAGACGCGCCCGAGCGCTCAGCCCGCGGCCAGCACCGCCAGCGCCACCGAGGCCACGCGCGCCTGCAGCGAGTCGGCGCGCGAAGTCAGCACCACCGGCACGCGCGTGCCCAGCACTAGGCCGGCACAGTCGCCGCCTGCGGCATAGACGAAGCTCTTGTAGAGCATGTTGCCGGCGTTCAGGTCGGGCATCAGCAGCAGGTCGGCCTGGCCGGCCACTTCCGACTTCAGGCCCTTGATGCGCGCGGCCTCGGCGCTGAAGGCGTTGTCGAAGCCGAACGGGCCTTCGACGCAGGCGTCGCCGAACGCGCCTTGCTGTGCCTGCTGCACCAGCGCCTGGGCGTCCAGCGTGGCGGGAATGGCCGGGTTCACCGTCTCCACCGCCGCCACGATGCCGGCGCGAGGCCTGGCAACGCCCAGCCGGCGCAGCAGCTCCAGCGCATTGGCCAGGATGTCCTGCTTGGTCTTCAGGTCGGGCGCGATGTTGACCACGCAGTCGGCCAGCGCCAGCAGCTTGGGGTAGCTCGGCAGGTCGAAAAGGAAGGCGTGGCTGATGCGCCTGCTGCCGCGCAGGCCGGTGTCGCGGGCGACGACGGCGGCCATCAACTCATCGGTGTGCAAAGAGCCTTTCATGATCGCCGCCACGTCACCGTCGCGCGCCAGCGCCACCGCCCGGCGCGCGGCTTCGTGCGGGTCGTCAGGCGTGTCGACCACGGGATAGGGCGTGTGGCCGATGCGCGCGGCCGGCCCCACCAGCACCGGCTGGGCGATGCCGGCGCGCGCGATGGCGCCAGCGGCTTCGCGCGCCAGGTCGTCGCAAGGCCAGACCAGGGCCAGGCGCGGCAGGGCGCCGCCTGCAACCCGTACCCGGGCGCGCTCGACCAGCGCGGCCAGCCGCTCGTGGCTCATCGCGAACGGGCCGTCGCCCAAGCCCTTGCGCGGAACCGGCTCTGCCGGGCCGCTGCAAGAGTCCCCCCGGGGGGTAGCGAACGAAGTGAGCTTGGGGGCCTAGACATAATCCTTGTACTTGTCCAGGAAGCGCACGGGCTTGGCCAGCGCGTCGCGGCGGAAGGGGTCGCCCAGTTCGCGCGTGCACATGATCTCGATGACGCAGGTCTTGCGCTGGTTCATCTGCAGGTCGATGGCCTTCTTCAGCGCCGGGCCCACCTGCTCGATGTCGTCGACGACGATGGCTTCGGCCCCCATGCTCTTCGCAATGCCGGCGAAGCTCGTGCTTTCCAGTTCGCCCGCGACGAAGCGGCGGTTGTAGAAGTCGACCTGGTTCTTCTTTTCCGCACCCCACTGGCGGTTGTGGAAGACCACCGCCGTCACCGGGATGTCGTGGCGCACGGCAGTCATCACCTCGACCATGCTCATCGCCCAGGCGCCGTCGCCGGCGTAGGCCACTGCAGGGCGTTCAGGGGCGGCCAGCTTGGCGCCGATCATGGTCGGCAGCGAATAGCCGCAGTTGCCGAAACTCATGGGCGCGAAGAAGCTGCGCGGCTCCTCGAAGCGCAGGTAGCTGTTCGACACGGCGTTGATGTTGCCGATGTCGGTCGACACCATCACCCGCGGCGGCATGGCTTTTTCCAGTTCGCGCAGCACCTGGCGCGGGTGCAGGTAGCGGCCGCCGTTGAAGGTGCGCTCGTGCTTGGCTTCCTCGATCATGTCCAGGCTGTAGGGGTCGCGCTCGTGCGTCCAGTCTGAGAGCTCGGCTTCCCAGGAGGCCTTCTCGGCGGCGATCTTCTGGGCACGTTCGCCCTTGCTGGCGTCGCAGGCCAGGGTCTTGCCGGCCACGCGTGCCAACAGTGCCTTGGCCACGGCCTTGGCGTCGCCATGGATGCCGACGTGGATCTTCTTGACCAGGCCCAGGTTGGTGTGGTCGGCCTCGACCTGGATGATCTTCGCCTCCTTGGGCCAGTAGTCCATGCCATGCTGGGGCAGGGTGCCGAAGGGCCCCATGCGCGAACCCAGCGCGATGACGACGTCGGCCTGGGCAATGAGTTTCATCGCCGCCTTGCTGCCCTGGTAGCCCAGCGGGCCGGCCCACAGCGGGTGGCTGGCCGGGAAGCTGTCGTTGCGCAGGTAGCCGTTGCACACCGGGGCGCCCAGGCGCTCGGCCAAGGCCTTGCATTCTTCCACCGCGTCGCCCAGCACCACGCCGCCGCCGGCCAGGATGACCGGGAAGCGGGCGTTGGCCAGCAGCTCGGCCGCCGCGTTCAGGCTGTTTTCGCCGCCACTGCCGCGTTCCACGCGCATGGGCTTGGGGATCTCGCACTGGATTTCGCCGTAGAAGTAGTCGCGCGGGATGTTCAGCTGGGTCGGAGCCATCTCCGAGATGGCCCGGTCGAAGCAGCGCGCGGTGAACTCGGCCATGCGCTTGGGGTTGACGACATGCCCCTGGTACTTCGTGAATTCCTGGAACATCGGCAGCTGGTTGGCTTCCTGGAATCCGCCCAGGCCCATGCCCATGGTGCCGGTTTCCGGCGTGATCATGACCACCGCGCTGTGCGCCCAGTAGGCCGCGGCGATGGCCGTGACGCAGTTGCTGATGCCGGGGCCGTTCTGGGCAATCACGACACCGTGCTTGCCGCTGGCCCGGAAGTAGCCATCGGCCATGTGCGCCGCGCCCTGCTCGTGCACCACGGGGATGAGCGTGATGCCGGCTGGTGCAAAGATGTCCATCGCGTCCATGAAGGCCGAGCCCATGATGCCGAAGATGTGGCGCACGTCGTTGGCCACCATGGTTTCGACGAAGGCCTCGGAAGGCGTCATCTTCTGCACGCCGGAAACGGGGGTGCGGCGGTCGTTCGGGCTGCTCATTCGATAGTCTCCTGCGGGCTGTCTCGGTGTGAATACTGGTACGCACGGTTCCATAAACCTGAACCGGAGCGGGTTGAACTTTAGGTGTCGACAGGTGGCATGTCAATCAGTTTTCACAATAAACGGAATATGCCGTACCGTTTCTTGTAAGCCGCTATGATGTCGGGATGGATACAACGTCGGAGTCCGGCCTGCCCGGCGACACGCCTGCACTGCGCCTGTTTTCCTTGCTGGAACTGATGACCGGCCGCGACCAGCTGCATTCGCTGCCCGCCCTGGTAGAGCAGACGGGCCTGCCCAAGCCCACCTTGCACCGCATGCTGACGCAACTGGAGAGCGCCGGTCTGCTGCAGCGCGAGCGCGACGGCCGCCACTACAGCACCGGGCTGCGGCTGCGTCGGCTGGCCGAGAAGGTTCTGTTGAACAACAGCCTGCACGGTGCCCGCCACGCGGTGCTGCGGCGCCTGGTGGAAGAGGTCGGCGAAAGCGGCAACATCACGGCCCTGTCCGGCAGCGAGGTGATCTACCTCGACCGCGTGGAAACCGCCGCGCCGCTGCGCTTTTACCTGCACCCGGGCTCGCGCGTGCCGGCGCATTGCTCGGCCAGCGGCAAGCTGTTCCTGGCACAGATGAGCCTGGCGCAACGCCGCCGCACCCTGGCCGGGCTGCCGCTGGAGCGCTACACCGCGGCCACCATCACCGACACCGCGCTGCTCGAGGCCGAACTCGCCCGGGTGCGCCATGATGGCTATGCGCTGGACCGCGAGGAATTCCTGCCGGGCCTGCTGTGCGTCGCAGTGGCGGTTCCGAATCCCGAGGGCCGGGCGAGTCTGGGCGTGGCGGTGCAGGCACCTGCCATCCGCTTCACGGAAGAACGAGCGCTGCAGGTGCTGCCGGCGCTGCAGCGCGCAGCGGCTGCACTGGGCGAGATCGACGCCCTGGCCGAACTGGCTCCCGAAATGCCACCCACCGAACCCCCGCTGGCCGAGGAATCGACGCCTTGAACTCCGACCTGCCCGACCGCGAGCTTTCTGTCCGCGACCTCTTCGGCATCGACACCGCCTTGACGGTGCCGGCCTTCGCCACGCGCGACGCGCACGTTCCCGACATCGACCCGGCCTATCGCTTCAACCCCGACGTCACGCTGGCGCTGCTGGCGGGCTTCAAGCACAACCGCCGGGTGCTGGTGCAGGGCCTGCACGGCACCGGCAAGAGCACCCACGTGGAACAGGTGGCCGCGCGCCTGAACTGGCCTTGCGTGCGCGTGAACCTGGACGGCCACATCAGCCGGCTGGACCTGATCGGTCGCGACGCGGTGGTGCTGCGCGAAGGCGTGCAAGTGACCGAGTTCCAGGAAGGCATCGTGCCCTGGGCGCTGCAGCGACCCATGGCGCTGATCTTCGACGAATACGACGCCGGCCGGCCCGACGTGATGTTCGTCATCCAGCGCATCCTGGAACGCGACGGCCACCTGACCCTGCTGGACCAGAACCGCGTGCTGCGCCCGCATCCCGCCTTCAGGCTGTTCGCCACGGCCAACACGGTGGGGCAGGGCAACCTGAACGGCCTGTACCACGGGGCACAGCGCCTGAACCACGCGCAGATCGACCGCTGGAACATCGTGGCCACGCTGAACTTCCTGCCGCGTGACGAGGAAGTGGCCATCGTGCAGGCGCGTGTGCCGGCGCTGGCCGGCGCGGAGCAGCGGCCGCTGGTGGAGCGCATGGTGGCGGTGGCCGAACTCACGCGGCGCGGCTTCGAAGCGGGCGACCTGTCGACGCTGATGTCGCCACGCACCGTCATCACCTGGGCCGAGAACCTGGACATCTTCCGCGACGAGGCCGTGGCCTTCCGCCTGTCCTTCGCCAACAAGTGCGAGGACGCCGAGCGCGCAGTCGTGGCTGAATACTTCCAGCGCTGCTTCGATCGGGAGCTGTGATGCCTTCCGCAGTGCGCCGATGACCGACGCGGCCGTCGCCCGGGCGCGCCTGCAGCAGCAGGTGGAGGAACTCAGCGTCGCCGCGATCCGCGCGCTGGCCGGCGAACGCGACCTGCACTTCCGCGGGCGCAGGCTGCACCGCGGTGCCACGCGGCTGCCGCACTTCGCGCCGCACCTGCACCCTGCGCTGGAACGCGACGACTTCGCTTCCTTCCGTGGTGCCGCCGACGGACTGGCGCTGCGCCTGCGCCACAGCGACGCCGCACTGCACGCCGGCCTGCTGCCCGAAGACGCCTCCGAAAGGCTGCTGTTCGACCTGCTGGAACAGTTTCGCTGCGAATCGCTGGCCGACGATGCCCACGCTGGCGTGGTCCACAACCTGCGCCATCGCTTCGAGGCCTGGAGCGCCGAATTCCACCAGTCGGGGCTGACCGAAACCGCCCGCGGCCTGTTGCTGTACACGCTGGCCCAGGTGACGCGGGCGCGCATCACGGCGCAGCCGGTGGTCCATGCCACCGAGGACCTGATCGAGTCGACGCGCTACGCGCTGGCGCCCGAGATCGGCACGACTTTGGCGGCCTTGCGGCGCGAGCGCCATGCCCAGGCCGCCTTTGCACCGCACGCGCTGGCGCTGGCGCGCCTGGCCGGGGAAATGCTGCGCCACAGCGCCGAGGACGGCGAAGGCCCGGGCCGCCCGGCCGAGCGCGACGCGCGGCCCACGCCGGCCTTTGCACTGCTGCTCGACCCCGATGCCGATGTCTCCGATGGCGTGGCCAGCGTCGAGACCGGTGACAGCCGGGTGCTGGCCGAATCCGCGCAGGGCTACCGCGTCTACACCCGCGCCTTCGACCGTGAGGTGCGCGCCGCCAGCCTGCTGCGCGCACCGGTGCTGGCGGGCCACCGCGAACGCCTGGACGCGCGCATTGCGGCCCAGGGCGTGAACCTGCCTCGGCTGGCGCGTGCGCTGCAGGCGCTGCTGGCCGAACCGGCCGAAGACGGCTGGGACGGCGCGCAGGAGCAGGGCCGCATCGACGGCCGCCGCCTGGCCCAGCTGGTGGCGGTGCCCACCGAGCGCAGGTTGTTCCGCAGCGAGCGCGTCGCCCCGGTCTGCGACGCGGCGCTGACGGTGCTGGTGGACTGTTCGGGTTCGATGAAGGTGCATGCCGAGAGCGTGGCCATGCTGGCCGAACTGCTGCTGCGCGCGGCCGAGATGGTGGGCGTGCACACCGAACTGCTGGGCTTCAGCACCGGTGCCTGGCATGGCGGCCGCGCCGTGCGCCAGTGGCAGCGTGAAGGGCGCCAGCCGCACCCCGGGCGCGTGGCCGAAGCCCTGCATCTCGTCTTCAAGGACGCCGCCCAAGGCTGGCGCCATGCCCGCCGGGGCGTCGCGGCAATGCTCGAACCCACGCTGTTCCGCGAGGGCATCGACGGCGAAGCCGTGGAATGGGCTTGCGGCCGCCTGCGCGAACAGGCGGTACGGCACCGCCTGCTGCTGGTGGTGTCCGACGGCTGCCCGATGGAAGGTGCCACCCAGCTGGCCAACGACGAGTTCTACCTCGACCACCACCTGCGCCAGGTCGTGGCCCGCCAGGAAGCCCTGGGTGGCCTGGCCATCTTCGGCGTCGGCGTCGGGCTGGACCTGAGCCCGTACTACACCCGTTGCCATGTGCTGGACCTGCAGGCGCCACCCGGCAATGCGGTCTTCAACGACCTGTTGCAGCTGCTGGCTGGCCGTCGTCGCCGTTGAAGCGCGTTCGCGCGTGGCCCTCGTGCCCAGGGTTTTCCTTGGGCGTGGCAGTTTGACCGCAAGCGTCCCGACGGATAGAGTTGTTCCAACAGAACGAATCGCGTTCCAAATATTGGAATACCTGATCGGGCTTGGGGACATCGCGGGAACACATGGACTCGACATTGGCCAAGGGGCTCTCGGTGCTGGACTGGCTGGTCCGCCAGCAGCGCGACTGCCGCGTCGTCGACGTGGCCGAGGCCTTCGACATGGCGCGCAGCAACGCCCACCGCACGTTGCAGACCCTGGTGGCCTGCGGGTGGGCCGTGCAGGACAGCGCCACCAGTGCCTACCGGCCCAGCCTTCGCCTGTTCGAGCTGGGCTCGCTGGTCGAAGCCGCTGCCGACCTGCGCACCTTGCTGCGCCCGCACCTGGCCAGCCTGGCAGCCAGCACGGGCGAGACCATCCACCTGGCTGTGCTGGACGGCGCCGAAATCGTTTACCTGGACAAGTTCGACAGCCCCTTGCCCGTGGCCGCCTACTCGCGCGTTGGCGGCCGGGCGCCGGCCGCCTGCGTGGCATCGGGCAAGGCCCTGCTGGCCGCCTGGGGCGAAGACGCTGACCTGCCGCGCCTGCGGGCCCGCCTGGGTGAGTTGAAGCCCCACACCCCGAACAGCCTGACGGACTTCGCCGCCCTGCAGGCCGAGCTGCGCCGCACCCGCGAGCGCGGCCATGGCGAGAACCGCGAAGAGTGGCGGCTGGGGGTCTGCGGCCTGGGTGCGCCGGTGTTCAACGCGCGCGGTGAGCCTGTGGCGGCCATCGGCATCAGCGTGCCCTCGATCCGTTTTGCGCGTGCGCAGGTGCGCAGTCTTGCCGAGGGCCTCAGGGCCGCGGCTGCTGGCGCTTCCCGCACGCTTGGCTTTGCCCCAGCGCCGGCCCCCCCGGCGCTGAATTTCAACCTAAGGAGACAAACATGAAGAGTCCTGTCCGACGTCTGCTTTGCCTGACGGCCGCCGCCACCACCGTTGCTGCGGCCCTGCTGCCGCTTCAGGCCATGGCGCAGGCCGCCTACCCCGACAAACCCGTGCGTTTCGTCGTGCCCTTTCCGCCCGGTGGCGGCACCGATGTCATTGCCCGCATCGTCCAGGGCAAGCTGCAGGCGCAGCTGGGCCAGACCATCGTCATCGAGAACCGCGGTGGCGGCGGTGGCTCGCTGGGCACGGACGTCGTGGCCAAGGCCCCCGCCGACGGCTACACGGTGCTGTTCACGCTGAGCTCGCACACCATCAACCCGGCCATCTTCCCCAAGCTGCCCTTCGACACCGAACGCGACTTCGAGTCCGTCGGCATCGTGGCCTCGCTTCCGCAGATCCTGGTCACACACCCGTCGTTCGAGGCGAACAACGTCAAGGAGCTGATCGCGCTGGCGAAGAAGAAGCCGCTGCAGTTCGCCTCGGTGGGCAATGGCTCGCCCAGCCATCTGGCGGGTGAACTGCTGAACCTGCGTGCAGGCATCAACATCACGCACGTGCCTTACCGCGGTGGCGGCCCGGCCGTCACCGACGTCATCGGTGGCCAGGTACCGATGCTCTGGGTATCGATCCCGGCCGCAGCCCAGTTCGTCAAGACGGGCAAGCTCAAGGCACTGGCGGTGTCCACCGTCAAGCGCAGCGCGGCCTTCCCCGACGTGCCGACCATGCAGGAAGCCGGTGTCGCCGACTTCGAGGTCGATTCCTGGTACGGGATGTTCGTGCCGGCAAAGACACCCAAGCCCGTGATCGACCGCCTGAACCAGGCCATGAATGCCGCCATCGCCGACCCCGAGGTCAAGGAGAAGCTGCTCGCCCAGGGCAGCGAGGCGGTGGGCGGCTCCCCCGAGGTGCTGACCCGCACCGTGAAGACCGAGCTGGCGAAGTGGGCGAAGCTCACCAAAGAAGCCAACATCAAGGCAGAGTGACCATGAACGACCGCGACAGCGCTGCGCGCGAACAGGTGGCGGCCCAGGTTGCCGAACTCGTGGGCCGAGCAAGATCGGCCCAGGCCGTTGCAGAGCACTACGACCAGCGGCGCGTCGACGAGCTCGTCGCGGCTGCGGGCTGGGCCATCCTGGAGCCAGGGCGCAACCGCGCCCTGGCCGAACTGGCCGTGGCCGACAGCGGCATCGGCAACGTGCCCGACAAGATCCGCAAGAACCACCGCAAGACGCTGGGCCTGCTGCGCGACCTGAAAGGTGCACTGTCGGTCGGGGTCATCGCCGAGCAAGCGGACCGTGGCCTGGTGGAGATTGCCCGGCCGGTGGGGGTGGTCTGCGCCGTGACCCCGTCGACCAACCCGGCGGCCACGCCGGCCAACAAGATCATCAACGCGCTGAAGTGCCGCAATGCCGTCATCGTCGCGCCTTCGCCCAAGGGCTGGCGCACGGCTGCCGCACTGATTGCGCACATCCACGAACAGTTCGACCGCATCGGCGCGCCGCGCGACCTGGTGCAGGTGCTGCCTTCGCCCGTGGGCAAGGCCGTCACCCTGGAGCTGATGCGCCAGTGCGACCTGGTGGTGGCCACCGGCTCGCAGGCCAACGTGCGCGCGGCCTACGCCAGTGGCACGCCGGCCTTCGGCGTGGGTGCCGGCAACGTCGCCAGCATCATCGACGAGACCGCGGATCCAGAACGCGCGGTGGCCCTGGTGCTGCAGAGCAAGACCTTCGACAACGCCACCAGCTGTTCTTCCGAGAACAGCTTGGTGGTGGTGGCCGCGGCGCGCCCCGCCGTGCTGGCGGCACTGGCCCGGCAGGGTGCGCCGCTGCTGAGCGCCGAGCACAAGGCCAGGCTGCAGCAACTGATGTGGCCCGACGGACATCTGTCGCCTGCGGTCATTGGCCAGTCGGCGGCCTTGATCGCCGAGCGGGCAGGCTTCCCGGGGCTCGAGCAAGCGCGCGCGCTCGTCGTGGACGAGACCGAGTGCGGGCCCGGGTTCCCCTTCTCGGGCGAAAAGCTCAGCCCGGTGCTGACGCTCTACACCGTGCCTGACTTTGCCGCCGCGGCCGACACCGTGCGCCGGATCTACGCCCACCAGGGCGCCGGCCACTCCGTCAGCCTGCACAGCGAAGTGGCCGATCGGGCGCTGGCGCTGGGTTTGTGGCTGCCGGTGTCGCGCGTGATCGTGAACCAGGCGCATGCCGTCGCCACCGGAGGCAGCTTCGACAACGGTTTGCCGTTTTCGCTGTCGATGGGTTGCGGCACCTGGGGCAACAACAACTTCTCGGACAACATGAACTACCGCCACTACATGAACGTGACACGCATCGCGCGGCCGATTCCCGAACGCGTGCCCACCGAAGACGAGATCTTCGGCACCTTCTTCAGCAAGTACGGGCGCGCATGAGCATTGCCGAACTCGTCAGGCAGCAGGCCGAGCGGCAGCCTGACGCTGTCTACGCGGTGGCCACCGAATCGGGCGCGGTGCTGCGCTACGGCGACCTGCAGACTGGCAGCACGCACATCGGACGCTGGCTGGCCCGCCAGGGAGCGGCACCGGGCGACACCGTGTCGCTGGTCATGCCCAATGGGCTGATGACCCTGCGCCTGCTGCTGGGCGCGATGGCCTGCGGCCGCTGCGTGAACCCGGTGAACCTGCTGTCGCAGCCCGAGGTGATGCGCTACGTGTTCGAGCACTCCGACTGCAAGCTGGTGCTGGCCGCGCCCGAATGGGCCGAGCGTGTGCGCCAGCTCGCCGAGGGCCTGGCCTGCAAGGTGGTGGTGGTCGATCCCGACGCCCTGAGCCTGGAGGGCGAAGCCGAAGAAGCCGCGGCGTTCGGCGCAGCCGACAGTCCCGCCCCTGCAGACGTGGCCTTGCTGATGTACACCTCGGGCACCACCGGACGGCCCAAGGGCGTGATGCTGACGCAGGCCAACCTGGTGGCCAACGCCCGGGCCATTGCCGCCGAACACGCGCTCACGCCACAGGACCGCGTGCTCGGGGTGCTGCCGCTTTATCACATCAACGCCTTTGCCGTGACCATGCTGGCGCCCCTGGCCAGCGGCGGCAGCGTGGCCATGGCGCCGAAGTTCTCCGCGGCGCGCTTCTGGGACCAGGCCCTGGGCACCGGCTGCACCTGGATCAACGTGGTGCCCACGATCGTGTCGTACCTGCTCGAAGGCCCGGTGCCTGTCGCCAGCCTGGCGCAGCTGCGTTTTTGCCGAAGCGCCAGCGCCGCGCTGCCGCCCGAGCACCTGCGCGGGTTCGAGCGCAAGTTCGGCCTGGGCCTGATCGAGACCATGGGCCTGACCGAGACCGTGGCGCCGAGCTTCTCGAACCCGCTGGACCCGGCCCTGCGCAAGCTGGGCGCGGTGGGCCGCGCCTCGGGCTGCGAGGCCCGCATCATCGACGCCGAACTGCGCCCGCTGCCCGACGGCAGCACCGGCGAACTCGCCATCCGCGGCCCCAACGTCATGCGCGGCTATTACAAGAACCCCGAGGCCACGGCCGCGGCGTTCACGCCCGACGGCTGGCTGCGCACCGGTGACCTGGGCCATCGCGACAGCGACGGCTTCTTCTTCGTCACCGGCCGGATCAAGGAACTGATCATCAAGGGTGGCGAGAACATCGCGCCGCGCGAGATCGACGAAGCGCTGTTGAAGCATCCCGCCGTCCTGGACGCGGCGGCGGTCGGCATTCCCGACACGCATTACGGGCAGGAGATCCTGGCCTGCGTGGTGCTGCGCCAGGGCATGCAAGCCAGCGAAGCCGAGATCAGGGCGTTCTGTGAAGCGACGCTGGGCCGCTACAAGACACCGAAGCGGGTGCGCTTCATGGACGACCTGCCTCGGGGTCCGTCGGGCAAGGTGCAGCGCCTGAAGCTGGCAGAAACCTGAGCGTTCCGAGCGCACGCAGGCGGCGCCATGGACAGGGCACTGGCGCCTGTGTCCGTGAGAATCTCCGCCAAGCGCCCGCGTGGGTGGCTGGTCTTGCGCTGGCGGTCGTCCGCCAGCAAACCAGCGTTGCAGTTGTTCCAGTACCTGAGGATCCTCCCCATGAGACCCGCATCAGGCTCCGCGGCGCCTCCGCCCACGGTCTGGCGGCGCCTGCTGCCAGCCTGGCACCGCTGGCCCCGCATCACCCGAACCACCCTGCGTGCAGACGCCCTGGCCGGGCTCACGGGGGCCTTGGTGCTCGTGCCCCAGGGTGTCGCCTTCGCCACCATTGCCGGCATGCCGCCGGAATACGGGCTGTACGCAGCCATGCTGCCGGCCATCGTCGCAGCGCTCTGGGGTTCGTCGTGGCATCTGGTGTCGGGCCCGACGACGGCGATCTCGATCGTCATCTTCGCCACCATCGGCCCGCTCGCGCCCGCCGGCAGCCCGCAGTTCGTCAGCCTGGTGCTCACCCTCACACTGCTGGTCGGCTTGATCCAGCTCGCGCTGGGGCTGCTGCGGCTGGGGGCGCTGGTGAATTTCGTCTCGCACACCGTGGTGGTGGGTTTCACCAGCGGGGCGGCGATCCTCATCGCCATCAGCCAGGTGCGCAACTTCTTCGGTATCGACATCGAACGGGGTGCGTCGGTCAAGGCCGTGCTGCTGGCCCTGGTGCAGCAGGCAGAACGCATCAACCCCTGGGTGACCGCGGTGGCCGTGGTCACGGTACTGGCCAGCCTGGCCTGCAGGCGCTGGCTGCCGCGTGTGCCGCACATGATCGTCGGCCTGTTGGCGGGCAGCGCCGTGGCGGCGCTGTTCGACCACCTGGCCGGTGGCGCCGCCGTCACCGGCATCCGCAGCATTGGCGCGCTGAACATCGGGCTGCCACCGCTGTCGATGCCCGACTTCTCGCCGGCCGTGCTGGAGCAACTGATGCCGATCGCCGTGGCGGTGGCGCTGCTGGCACTGACCGAGGCGGTCTCGATCTCGCGCGCGATTGCGCTACGCACTCACCAGCGTATCGACGGCAACCAGGAATTCATCGGCCAGGGTCTTTCCAACCTGGCCGGTGCCTTCTTCTCGGGCTACGCGTCCAGCGGCAGCTTCAACCGCAGCGGGCTGAACTACGAGGCCGGTGCACGCACGCCGCTGGCAGCGGTGGCCTCGGCGGTGCTGTTGCTGCTGATCATGCTGTTCCTGGCACCGCTGGCGGTGTACCTGCCGATTCCGGCGATGGCCGGCATCCTGTTCGTCGTCGCATGGGGTCTGTTCGACCTGCATCACATGCGCGCCATCGTTCGCACCAGCCGCCAGGAAGCCGGGGTGTTGCTGGCCACCCTGGCCGCCACGCTGACGCTGCAGCTGGAGTTCGCCATCTACATCGGCGTGCTGCTGTCGCTGATGCTGTACCTGAACCGCACTTCGCGCCCGCCGCTCGTGCTGCTGCAGCCCGCCGAACCCGGCTGGCCGGTGGCGCTGTCGGCCGATGGCGAAGCGCCAGGCCGCGCGCCTCTGACGGTGCTGCGCCTGGACGGCTCCATCTTCTTCGGTGCGGTCAATCACCTTGCCGAGAACCTGCAGCAGGTGGACGAGGCCGATCCGCGTCGCCTGCACGTGCTCTTGCTGGCCGGTGGCGTGAACTTCGTCGACTTTGCCGGTGCCCAGATGCTGGCCACCGAAGCCCGTCGCCGACGCGCGCTGGGCGGAGGCCTTTACCTGTACGACGTCAAGCCCGAGGTGATGGCCATGCTGGCCCAGACCGGCGTCGACGTGGTGCTGGGTCCCGACGCCTTGTTCACCGCAGGTCAGGACGCAGTGGCCCTCCTGCGCCAGCGGCTGGAGGCGCCGCCAACCTGAGCCTCGTCCTGGGCGTCCTGGGCGTCGTGGGCCGAGCCGCTGCCCGCTTCGAGCCAGGCTGCATGGGCCGCACATTTCCTTGTCAGAAGCAGGGAAGCATCGCAATAGTGAAATCATGATGATCACTCATCGAAACTTTTGCAACACTTCAGGGCAGCCAGGCCTGTGTGGGCCGGCGTCGTGCAACACCTGAGGAGAAAGCTCGAATGAATGACCTGCCCAGCCGCCAGCGGCGCACCCTGCTGACCTCGTTCATGGCCGCTGCCGCCATGCCAGCCTGGGCGCAGGACAACAAGGTCGTGCGCTTCGTCGTGCCTTATCCGCCCGGCGGGCCGACCGACCTGATGGCCCGCATCCTGGCACCGGCGATGCAGCAGCGCATGGGCATGACGGTGGTCGTCGAAAACCGCTCCGGGGCCGGCGGCAACATCGGCACCGACGTGGTGGCGAAGTCCGCGCCCGACGGCATGACCATCCTGCTGGCCTCGCCCGGGCCCTTGTCGGTCAACCCCAGCCTGTTCAAGAGCATGCCCTACGACCCGCAGCGCGACCTGGCCCCGGTGCTGCAGATCTCGAAGTTCCCGCTGGTGCTGGAAGTCAACCCGCAGGTGCCGGTGAAGGACGTTCAGGAGTTCATGGCCTATGTGAAGGCCAACCCGAGCAAGCTGAGCTTCGCTTCGGCCGGCAACGGCACGCCGCAGCATCTGGTGGGCATGATGTTCAACGTGGCTGCGGGGGTGTCGATGCAGCACGTGCCCTACAAGGGCGCCGGTCCGGCCCTGGTCGATCTGATGGGCAACCAGATCCCCGTGATGTTCGACATCCTGGGCAGCAGCCTGGGGCACATCCGCGCCGGCAAGCTGCGCCCGCTGGCGCTGACCACCACGGTCCGCAGCGCGGTGCTGCCCGACGTGCCCACGCTGGACGAGACCGTGCTGCGAGGCTTCGACTTCTACGGCTGGCACGGCATTTCGGTGGCCGGCAAGACACCGCCAGCGATCGTGGGGCGGCTGAACGCCATGTTCAACGACATCTTTGCCGACCCGGCCATCCGCAAGCAATGGGAAGGGCTGGGAACGCCCATCGTCGGCGGCACGCCCGAGGCTTTCGGTGAGCTGGTGCGCTTCGACGCGGTGCGTCTGGGCAAGCTGGTGCGCGATGCCGGCGTGACGCTGGAGTAGGTGAAGCCGGGGTCGGGCCAGCGGCGGCCTGGCGTTCAGGCCGCTGCTGCGGGCAGCACCCAGGCCTGGCGGGCCAGGCCGTCGTGGGCATTCAGCATGCGTTGCAGCCATGCCTGCATCGGGTCGGAATCCGCCAGGGCCGCGACGCCCAGCACACGGGCCTGCTGGAAGCCGCTGAAGACGATGTAGTCGGCATAACCCAGGTCCGATCCGCCGAGGTAGGGGCTGCGCGCCAGCACCTCGCGCACCGGGGTCAGGGCCTGGGCCATCAGGGCCTGGCCTTGCGCGGTCGTATATGCGGCTTCCTCGAGTGGCCGATTTCCGAAGCGCGCTTCGCGTGATGAGCGGAAGTAGCCGCGGTCGCGCTCGTGCACGGCGGCATGGGCCTGCAGCAACACCAGGCGCGGCAAGACCGGCCGTAGGGTGTGTTCGTACCAGCGGTCCAGGAACTGCGCGTAGGCGCGACCAGCCGCCCCACCGAAGAGCGAAGGCCGGTCCGGGTGGGTGTCTTCCAGGTGGCAGGCAATCTGCCAGCTGTCGTGCACGGTACGCTGTCCATCCACGAGCACCGGCACCAGGCCCTGACCGCTGAAGGCGATGGCTTCCTGGTCGGTCAGCCGCCACGGGCGCGTCTCGACGGGCAGCCCCTTGTGCGCCAGTGCCAGCCGGACACGCCAGCAGTAGGGGCTGAAGCGAAGCCGGTCGTCGGCGCCGGCCAGGTCGTAGAGGAGCACCTCGAGGTCCTTCCTCAGGTCGCCAGGAAGCCGCCGTCCACGGCCACGGTCTGCCCGCTGACGAAGTCCGCGCAGTCCGACACCAGGAAGGCCACGAGCCTGGCGACGTCGTCGGGCTCGGCAAACCGGCCCAGCGGAAAGCGCTTGATCGCCGAGGCCCTGACTTCCGGCGTCAGCAGGTCCCGCACGAGTTCGGTGTCCATGACGCCTGGGGCAATGGCGTTGACGCGAATGCCATCGGGCCCCAATTCGCGGGCCAGACCCTTGGTCAGCGAGACCACCGCAGCCTTGGTCGCACCGTACCAGACATTACCCAGAGAACCGCCTCCACGTTCGTGCGAGACGGACGAGAGATTGACGATGGACGCACCGCGCCGCCCGCGCATCAGCGGCGCGAGCGCGAGCACGGTGTTGTAGATGCCGCCGACATTGACCGCCAGCAGCCTGTCGAAGGCCGCTGCCGAGGTGGTGTCGTGGCGTCCGAAGGTGGCCAGCCCGGCGTTGTTCACCAGGATGTCGAGCCCTCCGTGTCGCTGCTTGAGCGCTTCCGCGGCAACCGCCAGTCCGACGCGGTCGCAGACGTCCAGGCCCAGTGCCAGGCCCTGGCGCAGCACGCCGGCCGTGTTGCGTGCCGCCGGCTCGTCGATGTCTGCAACCCAGACGAGGCAGCCGGCTTCGTCCAGGCGCGTTGCGATGGCCGCTCCGATGCCACGCGCGGCTCCCGTGACGAGAGCCACCTTTCCTTCGAGGCTGACCTGCATGCTGGACTCCCGATTCGACCTGCCCGTTCGCGGACCGGGCAGGTGCCTGTCGATCACTGGGGATAGGTCATGGGCGGGAACTGCTTGGTCTTGTCCCACCAGCCCAGTTCCACATAGGCCCGCTTGGCGCCGGGGTGCACGTTCTCGTCGGACAGGCCGTGCAGCATCAGGTCGGGCGACCAGATCTTCCACAGCGGATGCAGGTCACGCATCTTTGGCGCATGCTTGGCGACGGCCATGATGATGTGATAGGCCGCTTCCTCCGAGAAGCTGGGGTGCACCGCCTTGAAGCCCCGGACGACGCCGGAACCCAGCACTCCGGTTTGCTTGGGCAGCGTGCCAGCCGGCAGGTTGACGTGCAGGAAGGTGGTGCCGAACTTTGCGTTGACCTTGTCCATCGCTTCCTTCGTCACTGAGATGTAGAGCAAGGGCTTGGGCGATGCTTCCAGCTGCCGCACCAGCGCCGGAATCATCCATTCCTTCAGGCTCGGTTCGGTGGCGAAGGGCGTGATCGCCACGTCGACCGCGCCGTCGATCAGCTGCTGCGTCAGCGCGGCCGGTGTCAGGTGCCGGATGTCGGCGTTGTCGGGTGTGATGCCGTAGCCGTGTTCCAGGATCATGCGGGCGAAGACACCCCAGTCGCTCTGCCCCCGCAGGCCCAGGCCGATGCGCTTGCCCTTGAAGTCGGCCGGGGTCTTGATCTTCGGATCGAAGGTGACGAAGAACTTGCCCTGGCCCCACCAGGCGTCGCCATACAGCAGCTGGAACTTGACCGGCAGCTTGGCCGGGATGAACTCCTTCATTTCAGGGGTGCCGCCCCACTTCATGGCTAGTTGCAGCACGGCGTCCTCGGTGCCGAAGACGGTGGTCTTCCAGTTCTTCTCATTGTTCATCTCCCGGACGTTGTACATGTAGCCGGGTGTCTCCTGCGGCAGCAGCGTCACCGGGCTGCCGTCGCGGATCATCGCGTTCATCAGCATCGTCTCGGTCTCGGTGTTGCCGCAGCCCCATGGGCACAGCAACACCGGCACCATGATCGGCGGTTTGGCCTGGGCATGGGCCGCCTGAGGCGCAGCCAGCAGGGTGCTGGCTGCGATCATCGCGCCTAGGGTCCAGGCCCGGAATGTCATAACTGCTGGTCTCATGTTGTCTCCTGTCGGATGGCAGTGGTGAAAGGAAGACCTAGAAAGTCGCCTAGGGCCTGGACGGCCCTGCGGTGCATCCGGGTCAGCTGGGAAGCGGCTTCGGGCCAGGGCGCCTGATCAAGACGACGGACATCGCCAGCCCGACAGCGCCGAGGAACACGTAAGTCGTGTTGATCGATTCGTGAACCATCGCCCAGTACCCAACCAGAGTCGCGGCACCGAACAGCGCCGACTCCATCGGGTGCAACTCGCGCCGGAAGTGGCCGAACAGGGCGATCGAGCTGGTCCACTGGATCAGCAGCACCTCCACCAGCGGCGGAACCACGTTCCAGCCGACATTCGGGAAGTCCAGCAACTGCGGCCGGTAGACGAAGGCAAAGGGGATGATGAAGGTCGAGGCCGCCAGCTTCATGGATTCCTTGGCGGTTTCCATGTAGCGGGCGCCGGCGATCTTGGCTGCCGCCAGCACGGCTACCGCCACGGGGGGCGTCAAGGCCGAGTACACGGCGAAGTAGAAGACGAAGTAGTGCGCCAGCAGCGGCTTGACCCCGGCACTCTGCAGCAAGGGCACGATCGACAAGGCCACCACCAGGTAGGCCACGGGTGTGGGCAGACCCATGCCGAGAATGATCGACAGGACGGCCGCGCCGATCAGCAGCAGCAGTTGGCTGTCGGGCAGGGTGCCAGACAGCCAGATGCCCAGCCGGTTCGACACACCGGTGGTCAGGAAGGCCTGCCCGAGCGGGCCGATCGCGATCAGCAGCAAGCCCAGCACGGCCATCATCTCCAGGCCTTCCTCGAGCGCGAGCCCGAGTTGCGAGCCGGTGGGGCGCCACTTGCCCTGGAACATCGACAGCACGAGCGCCACCACGCAGCCCGTCAGACCCGCGGAGGACGGCGAGTACAGGTTGACGAGCATCCAGCACACGACAGCGAACGAGACCAGGAATGCCGGCAGCGTGCGGAAGATGATCTGCTTGTCGACGACCTCGTTCAGCTTGGCCAGGCGGTGCCGCTTGGCATAGACGATGATCGCGATGCTCACGCCTGTCATGAAGAGCATGCCGGGAATCACCGCAGCCTTGGCCACGTCGATGTACTTCATCGACAGGAAGCTGGCGATCATGAAGGCGGCGACCCCAGGACCGGGGGCATGATCTGCCCGGAGGTGGAGGCTGCGGCCTCAATGGCGCCGGCCATTGCAGGCGAGTAGCCATAGCGCTTCATCATCGGGATCGTCATGCGTCCGGTGAGGACCACGTTGGACACGGCCACTCCCATGACCATGGAGACCGCGCCGCTGCCCAGCACGGCGGTGCCGGCGGCGCCGCCGGGTACGCGGTTGCCCAGGGCCTTGCCCAATTCGAGGATCGCCGCCAGCATGCCGATGCCCAGCAGCACCGACGCATACAGCACCAGATAGTAGATGTCGTCGACCGCGGTCTGTGCAAACCAGAAGAAGCCCTGCGTCGTGCCCAGGCCGATGTAGTTCATGACGAACTCGGGCTCGTACCTGGGGTGCGACAGCAGGGGGCTCTCGAGCAGGTGGCCGAAGAAGAAGTAGACGATCGACGCGGCCACCATGAGCGTCATCACCGCACCCCAGTGCAGCCAGGTCAGGATCAGCACGCCCAGGGTGAAGCCGTAGCCCACGAGCATGT
The DNA here is from genome assembly GCA_001464055.1 of Burkholderiales bacterium Ga0077543. Taxonomy (GTDB): domain Bacteria; phylum Pseudomonadota; class Gammaproteobacteria; order Burkholderiales; family Burkholderiaceae_C; genus Rubrivivax. The sequence continues at coordinate 11,857 of LNET01000086.1, read as the reverse complement.
CGGTCTGGGCGAAGAATGGGGCCTCGACTTCCAGGCGGCCGGCATGGATGGCGATGTACAGGCCGCCGGCGGATGCCAGCAGGAAGCCGAACAGCGACAAGCCCATGCGCAGCCCGAACCAGCGATAGCCGGGGTCGACGATGCGCATGTCGATCGGGGCGCGGATCGCGGCCAGGCCGGCCATGAACATGCAGGCGAACACGAAGATCGCATAGTGCAGCGATGAGCTTCGAACCAGACCGAACAAAGCCGCGGTGACCCAGACGGTCAGCGCCAGGCCGACGATGCCGTTGCTCCGGCGCAGCCAGCGGCTGAGTCGGGCCTGCAGGGTCGGATCGGTCATGGACAGTGCACTCATGCGATCGACCGTCCGGCTCAGTGCTGTCGCTGGGGAATGCCCATGATCTCTCGGGCTTCGGCGCAGTTGGCCACCTCGCGATCGAGTTCACGGCACAGCCGCACCGCACGGTCGAGGAGCTGCCGGTTGCTGTCGGCGAGCTGGCCATGGCGGTAGTAGACGTTGTCCTCGAAGCCCATCCTGATGTTGCCGCCCATGGCCAGGACCATGGTCGACAGGGGAACCTGGTGCTTGCCGATGCACACCACCTGCCAGCTGCTGCCCTCGGGCAGGGCGTCGACCATGGTCATCAGGTTCTGCGGCGTCGCCGGAATGCCGCCATCGATGCCCAGAACCAGGCTGAAGTGCATCTGGCCCTTGATCACGCCAGAGGCCTTGAGCTTGAGCATGTTCTCGATGTGGCTCAGGTCATAGACCTCCAGCTCGTTGTGGATGTGGCGCTCGTTGCAGCCCTCGATGAACTCCGTGTTCCAGGCCTTGGAGTTGTTGAATAGGAACTCCGTCGTCCGGTGCACGAAGTGGAACGTGCCGGCGTTGACGGTGAGCATGTCCGGGCGCGGGTCCAGGTCGAGCAGCCGCATGCGCTCGGCCTGCGAGAAGCCTTCCCCCGGGAGCTTGTGGCCGCGCGTGTAGCGCACGCCGATGCCGTTGCCCACTTGCGTGATCATCCCCGGGCACTGTTCGTGGATGCCGGCCAGCACCTCGCGGTAGATGCCGAGGTCACTGGAGGTGACACCGTTCGCGTCGCGAACGTGGATGTGGGCAATGGTGGCGCCACCCTCGTAGCACTCCTTCATGGCTCGCACTATTTCTTCGGGCTGTTCGGGCAGGCGCGGGTTCGCTTCCTTGCCGTGCAGACCGCCGGTGGTGGCAACAGTGATCACGACCTTGTTGGTCTTGGTGACGTCCGGTCTCATGCTTGTCTCCTTGCTGGTTCAAAGGTGCCGGTCGTTGCCGGCGTCAGGCCCTGATGCAACTCAGGGTGCGAAGCTGATTTCCGTGCCGCCGAAGCGAATGCGGGTGTGGCCCAGGTCGGTGCGGCTGCCGGCCCAATGGATCAGTTCGGCCAGCGGTGATGTGCGGTACCGGTAGGCCGGCCGCGGCCTGTCCAGCGGCGCCAGCAGTTCCTTGTCGTAGAAGGCACGCAGCAGCAGTTCCTCGTCGGTGACCTTCGGGCCGCACTCGCGTCGCAGACGTGGCAAAGCCGGTTCGAGGTGTTCTGCAGCGCGCCGGTCGGCGGCCGCACCCGGGTCGATGGCGGCTCGTCCCAGAAAGGCCTCGCAAGGCCTGGCAGCCAGCCTGCCGTAGTAGCCCTGGGCGTACTTCCGCACCTCGTCGGGCACGGTCTTGTAGCGCTCGCCCTGCACGACGTTGAGCACGGCCTGGGTGATGATGTACTGGGCGAATGGGCTCACCAGGATCGGGTAGCCCAGGTCGCAGCGCACGCGCGCGGCTTCCTCCAGGATCTCCGGTAGGCGATGACCGATCTGCATCGCCTCCAGCTGCGAGTGCAGGTTGGAGATCATTCCCCCCGGCACCTGGTGCTCGTACAGCGCCGGGTCGTACCTGGCCACCTTGCCGGTCGGCTTGCCCTCGCGCACGGCGATCCAGCTGAAGTAGTCGGAAACCTCCGCCAGCGCAGAGCGGTCGATGCCCGTGGCAACGCCCAGCGCGCAGGCGCGCTCGTCTATCTCCTCGGTCGACGGCAGCGAGGCTCCGTTGGCAAGCGGTCGGGCAGCCGTGTAGCCGAAGGCAAAGCCACACTCGACGGCCACCTGGTAGACCTCGGGGGCCAGGCCAGACTGGCAGTGCGAATGCAACTGCATCGGCACCGTGCCGGCCGCCTCGATCAGCGCAGGGAACAAGGTCCTGGCGCGTTCAGGGGTCAGCAGACCCGTCGGGTCCTTCACCGAGATGAAGTCGGCCTGCATGCCAACCAGTTCCCGCGCCCGCTCGACGAAGTAGGCGTCGGTGTGCACCGGCGACAGGGTGTAGGTGATCATCGCGTTGATGAGCATGCCGGCAGCGCGCCCCGACCGCACCGACGACTCGATGTTGCGGTTGTCGTTCAGGGCGTCGTACACGGTCAGCACCTTGATGCCCTGGCGCGCGACCACGCGCGAGTTCAGCTCGACCAGATCGTCGGGAAAGAGCTCGAAGGTGTAGAGGCTCTGGCCGCGCGTGAGCAGGTCACAGGGCGTCGAGAAGCGCGACGACAGTAACTTCAGGCGTTCCCAGGGGTTCTCGTGCAGGAAGCGCACGCACACGTCGAACACCGCCCCGCCCATGATGTTCAGGTAGGCATAGCCGCTGCGGTCGATGGCATCGATGATGGGCGTCATCATTGCCGTCGTCATGCGGGTCGACCACAGGCACTGGTGCCCGTCGCGCAGGGTCACGTCGATCAGGCCGAAACGGCGCTGGCCGGGCTGTTTCATCGGGGCTCCATCATGTCGTCTTCCACGAAACGGGTGTGGATATCACCGCGGCGGAATTGCTCTGTCTGCAGCAGCCTTTCGTGGAAGGCTGCCGTGGTCTGGACACCCCCCACCCGCAACTCCTGCAGGGCGCGCCGCATGCGTGCCGTGGCCTCGTGGCGGTCGACACCCCAGGTGATGATCTTGGCCAGCAGCGAGTCGTAGTTGGGCGGGACGCGATAGCCGCTGTAGATGTGCGAGTCCACCCGCACGCCTGGCCCGCCGGGAAAGTGCAATTCCTCGATCAGGCCGGGGCAGGGTGCGAAGTTCGCCTGCGGGTCTTCGGCATTGATGCGGCATTCGATGGCGTGGCCGCGCATCTGGATGTCGGCCTGGCGCAGCGACAGCTTGTTTCCCTGCGCGATGCGGATCTGTTCCTTGACGATGTCCACGCCGGTCACGAGTTCCGTCACGGGGTGCTCGACCTGCACGCGGGTGTTCATCTCCATGAAGTAGAACTGGCCGCTCGCCGGGTCGAGGATGCACTCGATGGTGCCGGCGCTGGTGTAGCCGACGTGCCGGCACAGCCGTACGGCGGCTTCGCCGATCTCGGCTCGCACCGTCTCGTCCAGCGCGGGCGACGGGCTCTCTTCCATCAGCTTCTGGTTGCGACGCTGCACCGAACAGTCGCGTTCGCCCAGGTGCAGCACGGTCTCGCCGTCGGACAGCACCTGGATCTCGACGTGGCGGATGCGGGTCAGGTACTTCTCGACGTACATCGAGCCGTCGCCGAAGGCTGCCTTGGCCTCGCGCGAGGCCTGCTCGAAGTGCAGCGGCAGCTCTTGCGCATGCTTCACCACGCGCATGCCGCGACCGCCGCCGCCGGCAGCGGCCTTCAGGATCACGGGGTAGCCGATGGCGTCTGCAGCAGCCTGGGCCAGGGCGGCGCTGGCCAGCGTGCCCTTCGATCCTGGCGTGGTGGGCACGCCGGCTTCCTCTGCCATGCGCCTGGCCATGGCCTTGTCGCCCATCATCGAGATGACCTCGTGCGAGGGGCCGATGAACGTGACGCCTGCTTCGCCGCACTGGCGCGCGAAGGCTGCGTTCTCGGACAGGAAGCCATAGCCTGGATGGATCGCACCGGCGCCTTGCGACAGGGCCGCCGAGATCACCATGTCGGCGCGCAGATAGCTGTCGCTCGCGCGTGGAGGTCCGATGCACACCGAGCGGTCGGCCATGCGCACGGCCATGGAATCCCGATCGGCTTCGGAGTAGACCTGGACGGTCTCCAGCCCGAGTTCGCGGCAGGCGCGCTGCACCCGCACTGCAATTTCGCCGCGATTGGCGATCAGCACGCGATGAAAAGGTGTGGTCATGGTGCCGTGATCAGACAGGCTCGATGACGACCAGTACCTGGCCGTACTCGACGGCACCCGAGTCGGGAACCAGGATGTCGACGACGACACCCTCGCACTCCGCGGCGATGGTGTTCATCAGCTTCATCACTTCGATGATGCAGAGGGTGGTCCCGGCCTGTACCGACTGGCCTACCTGCACGAAAGGTGCGGCGCCTGGCTCCGGCGCCCGGTAGAAGGTGCCGACCATCGGCGAGCGCAGCATGACCGCACGCTCGGAGTAGCGCTGCCCGGCTGGGGCGGCCTGTGCCTGTGCGGGGGGTGTCGCCACCGTCTGCGGCAGCGGCCTGGCCGCTGGAGCTTCAGGTGGCGCGGAAACCGCGGGTGCAGCGGGTGCAGGTCCGGCTTCGCCAGGGCTCCTGACCGAACCGCCCCGGCGGACTTCGACTTCCAGGTCGCCGCTTTTCAGGCGGAATTCGGAGAAGTGGGTGGAGCCTCGAAGCAGTTCGACGATCTCGATCACTTCGGAGTAGCTCAGGATGGGGCGCGTCACGATGGCAGGCCTTCTTTGTATGTCGATCAATGAAATAAGGATTACGTTCGTTGACATGCTTGCACATCCCACTGGGCTTTGCAATAATGAAATCCCGGTTTCGCTGATCGGAACTTGGTGCCACAGGAGACCGAATGAGCCAGCCCGTCGTCATCACCGTCGCCATCACGGGGGCTTTGCCGCGCAAGAAAGACAATCCAGCGGTGCCCGTGACGCCGTCGGAACAGATCGAGTCCACCCACGAGGCTTTCGAGGCCGGCGCTGCGTTGGCGCACATTCATGTGCGCGCTCCGGACGAGTCGCCCAGTTCCGCGCCCGAGCTGTTCGCAGAGGTTCAGGAGGGCATCAGGCGCCACTGCCCGGGCATGATCGTCCAGTTCTCCACCGGCGGCCGTGGACGCGAGCAGGCCGCGCGCGGTGCGATGCTCCCTCTGCGGCCTGACATGGCCTCGCTGGCCACGGGCTCGGTGAATTTCCCGGCGTCGATCTATGAAAATCCACCGGACTTCGTCGAAGGGCTGGCGCGCACGATGCAGGAACTGCGCATCAAGCCGGAAATCGAGGTGTTCGATCTGGCCATGCTCTACAACGCCGCCCAACTGGTGAAGAAGGGTTTGCTGGAACCGAACGCACATGTCCAGTTCGTTCTGGGCATCCCGAACGCTTTGCCGGCCCGGCGCTCGGTGTTCGACTTCCTCATCTCTGAACTCGCCGAGGTGCTCCCCCAGGCGACCTGGGTCGCTGCCGGCGTGGCGCGCCATCAGTGGCAGGTCAACCAGTGGTGCCTGGCGGCGGGCGGCCATTGCCGAACCGGCCTGGAAGACAGCGTCCGCTACGACGAAACGCGCCTGGCTCGCAGCAATGCAGACCTGGTCCAGCGCATCGTCGACGCCTGCGACGAGCACGGACGCAGACCGGCCACGGCGGCCGAGGCGCGACAGCTGCTCGGTTTGCCGCAGGCGGCCTGATCCGCGGCACCACGGAGACGCAGATCAAGGCCTGCTACTACGAACGCAACGGGCCGGCAGCCGATGTGCTGTGCCTGGGCGAACTGCCGGACCCGGTGCCGGGGCCGGGGGAGGTTCGCGTGCGGATCCACTGCTCTGGCGTGAACCCGTCTGACGCCAAGGCGCGCGCCGGCTCCCGCGGCATGCCTTTTCCCTTGATCGTGCCGCACAGCGACGGCGCTGGCGTCATCGACCAGGTCGGCCCGGGCGTGCCCGCCACGCGCATTGGCGAGCGCGTTTGGGTGTGGAATGCAGCGTGGAACCGACCCATGGGCACGGCGGCGCAGTTCGTGGCGCTGCCGTCGGCGCAGGCGGTCAGGCTGCCCGATCAGGTGGGCTTCGATGTCGGGGCCTGTCTGGGTATCCCGGCGTTGACAGCCTTGCACGCCATGCTCGTCGCGGGCGGGGTGCGCGGCAAGACGGTGCTGGTGAACGGCGGCACGGGCGCTGTCGGCTTCTATGCCGTGCAGTTCGCCCGGCTTCTGGGTGCCCGGCAAGTTCTGGCCACCGTGGGCAGCCCGGAAAAGGCAGCACTCTGCTTGCAGGCGGGGGCTGACGACTGCTTCCAATACCGCAGCGTCGATGTGACCCAGGCGGTGCGCGAGCGCACGGCGGGACGCGGGGTGGATCGGGTCATCGAGGTCGACGTGGCTGCCAACGGTGCCCTGCTGCCTTCCTTGTTGCGCCAGGGTGGCGAGGCCGTCGTCTACGGCAGCGGCGCACCGACCTTCACGCTGCCGTTCGGTCCCTGCATCGCACGCATGCTGAGCCTGCACTTCTTCATCGTCTACGAACTCGATCCTGAGCAGCGTCAAGCCGCCTTGAGTCTGCTCCAGGCCTGGCTCCATGCCGACTTGTTGATTCACCGCATCGACCGCCATCTGGCATTGCCGGAAACAGCGCTGGCCCACGAACTCGTCCTGTCGGGCCAGGCGGCAGGCAAGTTGCTGGTTACAATCGAATAACTGCGACGTTCTGCTGCCTTGAATGCCACCTTTTGGACTTCTTGACGCCTCCACTGACAGCCGCCATCCTGGTCGGGCTGATGGGGGGCCTGGTCCGCGGCACCACCGGCTTCGGTGCCGCGATGGTGATGACGCCACTGCTGTCCTTGCTGCTGGGTCCGAAAACCGCCGTTGGCGTTTCGCTGCTGCTGGAGTCCTTCGCCGCCGCGCCCATGCTGCCGGCGGCCTTCCGTCTGGTGCGCTGGCGCCTGATCGGCCCGATCGCTGCCGCGGCCTGCCTCACCGTGCCCGCCGGTCTTCACCTGCTGTCGATCGCCTCGGCGCAGAACCTGCGGCGACTGATCGCCCTGACCGTCATCCTGTTCTCGCTGGCGCTGCTCTCCGGCCGACGTTACGAAGGGCCACAGCGGCTGTCCACTTCCCTGGCCCTTGGGGCCGTCAGCGGGGCCATGCTGGGCGCCACCAGCATGGGTGCTCCGCCGGTCATCCTGTACCTGCTGTCGGGGCCCGACCCGGCAGCGGTGACGCGGGCCAATCTCACGCTCTACATCGTCGTCATCTCGATCGCGGGGCTGCTGTTGATGGGCGCAAGCGGCTTGCTGGACGGCCAGACGCTGCGAATCGCCGCCTGGCTGACGCCCGGCTTCCTGGTCGGGGTGCTGGTCGGCAGCAAACTGTTTGCCCATCTGTCCGATGCGCGGTTCCGACGCCTGACCATCGGTTTCATGCTGATGATTGCCATCGGTGTCATCCTGGTCTGAAGCATGCCCCGCAAGAAAACTGAGCCCTCATCCGCGGGCGAAGGCACGGCGGTCGCCGGCGCCGAGTCCATCGCGGTACGTGCGTTCTCGATCCTCGAGCATGTCGCCCGGGCCCGCGTGTCGCAGTCGCTGGACGAAATCACCCAGGCCCTGGGCCTGCCCAAGCCCACGGTGTTCCGCATCCTCAACATGTTGCACGCCACCGGCTTGTTGATGAAGGAGCAGGCCACCCGCCGCTACTCGGCCGGACCGAGGCTGACGGCCTTCGCCATCGACCTCTGGCACAACCGTTCGCTGCGCGAGCCCTGGCGCCAGGCGCTGGAGTACGCGGTGGGCAAGACCGGCGAAAGCTGCAACCTGACGATGCTCGAAAACGGCAGCGTGCTCTATCTCGATCGCGTCGAAACGACGCAGCCCCTGCGGCTGCATCTTGAGAGCGGGACGCGGGTGCCTCTGCACTGCACGGCCAGCGGCAAACTCTTCTTGAGTCAGATGTCGGTCGACAAGGCGCAGGCGCTGCTTGGCAGCGAGCCGTATGCGCGATTCACCGCGAAAACGATCACCCACTTTGCCCAGTTGCAGCCCGAGCTCGAGAGCATCAGGAAAAGCCTGGTCGCGACCCACGACAGCGAGTACTTTGCCGACTCGGCAGCCGTCGCCGTACCCATCATGGACCAGGAGGGCAGGGTCTTTGCCGCGGTGGCCTGTCATGCACCCTCGTCGAGGATGAACCTGGACAGGATGCTGGCCGACTGCGTCCAGCCCATGCGCGAGGCCGCTGCGATGATCGGCGGATCTCTGGTCTCGCCCGGCGCGACGCCGGCTCGAGCGTCGACGAACGCCGTGCGCGCACAGGTGTAGCGACTCAGGGACAGGTTGGAATCGGCCTCGGCCGCGCGCGCTGTGTCGCCACGCAACTGGGAGAATGCGCGCCTGTGAGCATTTCGCCCGAACATCCCGTGAACCCCTGGCGCCTGTTGGTCGCGCCCATGATGGACCGGACGCTGTGTTCAGCATTCATGCGGGTTTCAGCGGGGTCCGTAGCATTTCTGCAGCACAAGATTCGGCGGCGCTTGGTGCCACTGCGCTAGGCCGGTTGGACCGATGGCGCCGTGCTGGGTCCTGGCCGTTGAGCCCAGGCAGCCGTTCTTTCATCTGATAGAGTTCAATCCATCAATTGGGAGAAAGTGCATGTACGCAGCCGTCGTCGAACCGAGAAGGATCGCCCAGGTGCTCGGCTTGCGCCGCAAGGTCACTTCCATTGAGCAACTGGATCAGCAGGTCGAAGCGGGTCTGCCCAAGGCCTCCCTCGGCGCCGTGGCACGCCATGTGTATGGCACCTCGCCCGATGCGGCAGCCCTGATGCAGCGGGTCATTCCGTCGGCCACGTTCCACCGAAGGGGTGAGGACTTGAAGCCGCAGGAAGGAGAGCGGGTGGAGCGTCTGGCGCGCGTGATCGCCACCGCCGAACAGGTGTGGGACGACGTCGACGACGCGCGGGCCTTCCTGTCCACCGGCCACGCCATGCTGGGCGGCAAGCGGCCGATCGAGGTGGCGCTGACAGAACTCGGCGCGCGCCGTGTGGAGAACCTGCTTTGGTCGCTGTTCCATGGCGTCGCCGCGTAAGGGCTCGGACTTGGCGAGATCGAAGGCGGCGGCCAGAAAACAGGCACCAGCGCAAACCTGGCAGGCTTGGCGCATCGCCGACGGCAGGTTCGACCCATTCAGCCCAGTGGGTGCCTCGCTAGTCGGTGGGCGTTGGAATTCACCGGGCCCGGGCGTCATCTACGCCAGCCGCTCGTATGCCGGCGCGATGCTGGAGTGTCTGGCCCATGCCGGTATCGGACGGGTGCCGCGCACCCATGTAGCAGTCGAGATTGCCATCGCGGAGGCGTTCGTCGTCGAGCGACACGACGAGAGCAGCCTGCCCGCTGGTTGGGATCATGCAGATCTGCGGGTGGCCAGAGCTTTTGGCGACGCCTGGATTCGCGAACTGCGAACAGCGGTGCTGGTCGTACCTTCGGTGGTGGCACGCAGGGAAGGCAACGTTCTCATCAATCCCCAGCATCCTGATTTCAGCGGCATCATCGGCGGCGCACCGGAACCGGTGGTCTGGGATGCTCGGTTGTTCGCCCCGCACTGACTCTTGGCGTCGTGCGTGTCGGGGCAGGGCGCTTTGAGTCAGATCCGCGCCGCTTCCCACTACCAAAGATCACCACTCGCGATGCCGTGAAGCCGCCCTTCGTGGCGGGCTCTTGACGGCCAGGAGCCGTCGTAGGCGAATGGCGGCATTCAGGAGTCCCACGGGCGAGTGCCCGCGCCGCTGGCCATGAGGTAATACCCTCGCCGCCCGGGGGTCGCTTGTCCGTTGCATGCGGGATGCGACAGAACCGGTCGCCGAATTCGTGTTTGGCCAGTCGGGCCTGATTCCCAGGTTCGCCGGGATGCCGACGCTGCCGTATTCGACGGGCAACGCGCGCAGCGAAGATCTGAGCCAGAAGGCGACCTACAAGGATCCCTGGCGTTGCGGCAAGCGCTGCATCATCTCGGCCCTTTCCTTCGAAGGACGCTGCTGGGAGACGGGAAGGAACGTCTGGTGGCGCTTCTCGTGGGCCGACGGCAAACCATGGGGCATCGCCGGTCTGTGGAACACCCGGTCACACAAGGCCAGGGCGACATCGACGAGTCGCGCACCCTGCTGACCATCAACGCCGATGCCCATCCACTGCTTTCGGGCATGCACAAGCCCGACTCGAAGCTCGGGCCGAACCGGCTGGACAAGCGCAGAGTTATCACAGACTCAAGAGATAACGTCTACCGCTGGCTCTACGGAACTATCGAGGGGGCCCTGCATCTGCTGCGCGTCAAGCGCGCCGAACACTTCGACGCCGGGCCCCTTCCCTGACGGGAGTCAGGGCGACAGCATCGGCAACGGGCTTCGGCTGAGCTCCGACATCCGCTTCAACGAACCAAACGGTTCGATCCTAGTGGTACGACTCCCAGTCGAGTTGATCCAGATCCCGCAACAGCACACGAGCCGTCGCGAGCAGTGATTCAGCTCTGGTACGGCTGTCGCAGGCTTCGCACAGGATGAACCCGTCAAACCCTTCACGCGAAAGTGCCTGCGCCAGCGACCAGCGCTCCACATCGGGCTGGTTCGAGCTGAGACGGCAGTGTGCTGCATCGTTGACGAGGATGCACTGCATACCAAGCCGCATGGCTTCCGCCTCTATCTCCGGCTCGATGCCGCCAATTGATGTCGAGTGGTTCATCGCCACCACGCGGAATCCTGCATCCGCAGCCAAGGACAGACAGGCCTCATTTGCGGCACCGCCGCGTTTGAACGCTTCAGCCGTCAGCAGCCAGGCGATACGCTGGTCGTTTGCCGCCACGTCAGACCGCCAGCTGCCGCATCAACGCCTCGCGATCAGCGGCCTTCGTGCCATCGCCCGACATCACCACCGCGCCCCGCTCGAGCACGTAGAAGCGCTGCACCAGATCAATGGCGCGGTGCACGTTCTGTTCGACCAGCAGGATCGGGATGCCGTCGCGGCGCAGGCTTTCCATCAGCGTGAAGATCTCGTCGACGATCTTCGGTGCCAGGCCTTCGGTGGGCTCGTCGATCAGCAGCAGGCGCGGCGTGCCGACCAGCACGCGCGCCATCGCCAGCATCTGCTGTTCACCGCCCGACAAGGTGGTGCCCATCTGCAGGCGACGCTCGCCCAGACGCGGGAAGCGGGTGTAGATCGCGTCAAGCTGGCGCCGGTCTTCGGCGCGGCTGCGGCCGGGGCTCTGCATGAAGCCCAGCACCAGGTTCTCCTCGACCGTCAGGCCGGGAAAGATGCGCCGGTCCTCGGGCACGAAGCCGATGCCCTGGCGGCAGATGCGTTCCGAGGCCACGCCGCCGATGGCCTGGCCGTCGAAGTGCACCGTGCCCTGCGTCGGCGCCACCCAGCCGGCGATGGTCTTCATCACGGTCGTCTTGCCGACGCCGTTGCGGCCGAACAGGCCCACCACTTCGCCGGCATCCACGCGCAGGCTCACACCCTGCAGCACATGGCTCAGGCCGTAGTGCGTGTGCACGTCCTTCAGTTCAAGCATGGCTGGCCTCGCGCGCATCACCGAAATAGGCGGCCTGCACCGCGGGGTCGGCGCGCACCTGCAGCGGCGGGCCTTCGGCGAGCTTGGCGCCCTGGTGCATCACCACCACATGGTCCGACAGGTTCATCACCAGTTCGACGTCGTGTTCCACCAGCAGCAGGCTCAGGCCCTCGGCGGCCAGGCTGCGGATCAGCGCCTCGGTGTCCTGGGTGTCGGCATGGCTCATGCCTTGTGTCGGCTCGTCCAGCAGCAGCAGGCGCGGTCGTGCGGCCAGCGCGACGGCAATCTCGAGCCGGCGTTGTTCGCCATGCGACAGGAAGCCGGCCAGCTCGTTGGCCCG
>LNET01000085.1 GCA_001464055.1 Burkholderiales bacterium Ga0077543 | reverse complement strand
CGCGGGCCTGCTGGCGAAGAAGGCTGTGAAGGCCGGGCTGAAGGTCAAGCGCCACGTGAAGACATCGCTGGCCCCCGGCTCGCGCATCGTCACTGAATACCTGGAAAAGGCTGGCCTGCTGCCCTACCTGGAAGAGCTGGGCTTCAACGTCGCAGCCTATGGCTGCACCACCTGCATCGGCAACGCCGGCGACCTGACGGCCGAGATCAACGAAGTCATCACTGCCAACGAACTGGTGTGCGCGGCGGTGCTGTCGGGCAACCGCAACTTCGAAGCGCGCATCCACCCCAACCTGAAGGCCAACTTCCTGGCCAGCCCACCGCTGGTGGTGGCCTATGCGATCGCCGGCAACGTCACACGCGACCTGATGACCCAGCCCGTCGGCCGCGGCAAGGACAAGAACGGCAAGCCGCGCGACATCTACCTGGGCGACATCTGGCCCACCAGCGACGAGATCGCCAAACTGATGAAGTTCGCGATGAACGGCAAGGCCTTCCGCAAGAACTACGACAAGGTCGAGAGCGACCCGGGCAAGCTCTGGGAGAAGATCAAGAACGTCGACGGCGGCTCGAACCCCGATTCGGCCCGTGTCTACAGCTGGCCCAGCAGCACCTACATCGCCGAGCCGCCCTTCTTCAGCGACTTCACGATGCAGCCCAAGACCCTGGTCGCGGGCGTGCAGGGCGCACGCGTGATGGGCCTGTTCGGCGACAGCATCACTACCGACCACATCAGCCCCGCCGGCAGTTTCAAGGACAGCACGCCTGCCGGCCAATACCTGCTGGGCCACGGCGTGCTGAAGGCCGACTTCAACAGCTACGGCGCGCGCCGCGGCAACCACGAGGTGATGATGCGCGGCACCTTCGCCAACGTGCGCATCAAGAACCTGATGATCCCGGCCAAGGACGACGGCAGCCGCGTCGAGGGCGGCTACACGCTGTACCAGCCCGGCGGTGAGCTCATGCCGATCTACGACGCCGCGATGAAGTACGTGGCGGCAGGCGTGCCGACGGTCGTTTTCGCCGGCGACGAATACGGCACCGGCAGCAGCCGCGACTGGGCCGCCAAGGGCACGGCCCTGCTCGGCATCAAGGCCGTGGTGGCGCGCAGCTTCGAACGCATCCATCGCAGCAACCTCATCGGCATGGGCGTGCTGCCGCTGCAGTTCATGGACGGTGCCAGCTGGGAAAGTCTGGGGCTGAAGGGCGACGAAACCGTCGACGTGCTGCTGGCCGACGAAGTCAAGCCGCTGTCGCAGGCCGAGCTTGTCATCACACGCGCTGACGGCAGCGTGCGCAAGGTGGCCGTGCAGCTGCGCATCGACACGCCGATCGAGGTCGACTACTACAAGCACGGCGGCATCCTGCCCTTCGTGCTGCGCCAGCTGCTCGCGGCCTGAGCGCGGTGCCGCGGGACCGGCCCGGCGCGGGCGGGCAGCGCGACGCTGGCGCTGCAGCATCCCCGCCAGGCCCGCCTGGCCGCCACCTTCGCGCCAGCGACCTGCAGGCTGCAGCCCGGCTGGCCACGCAGGGCACGGCGGGGCTCGTCGACCTGGTCGAGGCCGTCCACGCCCGCATCGCGCGGCTGCCGCTCACGGGCCCGGCATCGGCCCGCACTGGCGGCATCACCGGCCTGGTCTACCAGGCCGTGCGGGGTGTCAGCCGCGGCGTGGGCAGCAGCGTCGACACGCTACTGGGCTGGCTGGCGCCGGCGGTGCAGGGCCCGCCCCAGGGCCTGCCCTCGCCAGAACGCGAAGCCGTGATCGCGGCGCTGAACGGCGTGCTCGGCGACCACCTGGCCGCCACCGGCAGCAGCCTGGCCACGCCGATGGCGCTGCGCACGGCAGGCCAGCCACTGCGGCTGGAACGCGAGGCCCTGGCCGCGGCCCTGCCCGCCGCCAGCGGGCGGGTGCTGGTGCTGGCCCACGGCCTGTGCATGAACGACCTGCAGTGGCAACGCGATGGCCAGGACCACGGCCTGCTGCTGGCCGAAGGCGCGGGCTGGACACCGGTCTACCTGCACTACAACACCGGTCGGCACATCGATGCGAACGGCCAGCAGCTGGCCGCGCTGCTGGCCCAGGCCCTGGCCGCCTGGCCCGTGCCCGTGACCCGGCTGGCGCTGCTGGGCCACAGCATGGGCGGGCTGGTGGCACGCCGCGCCATCCATGCCGGGCTGCAGGCGGCGCAACCCTGGGCCAGGCAGGTGACCGACCTGGTGTGCCTGGGCAGCCCGCACCACGGCGCGCCGCTGGAGCGGGCTGGCCATGGTGTCGACCGCCTGCTCGAGGCCACGCCCTGGAGCGCGCCATTCGCGCGGCTGGGGCGCCTGCGCAGCGCCGGCATCACCGACCTGCGTCACGGTCGCCTGCTGGCCAGCGACGGCGCACGCGCGACGCAGCGCACGCCAGTGCCTTTGCCGCAGGGCGTGCGCTGCTTTGCCGTGGCCGCGACGCTCAGCCCCGGCAGCGACGCGCTGAAGCATCGCATGGGCCGGCGCCTGCTGGGCGATGGGCTGGTGCCCGTGGCCAGCGCGCTGGGCCAGCACCCCGAAGCGCGGCTGGATCTGGGCTTTGCCCCCGAGCGGCAATGGCTGGCACACCGCAGCGGCCACCTGGACCTGCTGGGCAGCCCGGCCGTGGCAGCGCAGTTGCTGCACTGGCTGCAGTGAAACCCGCCCTGGGCTAGCGCCCGCGCAGGAACAGCGCGTCCAGCTCCTTCATCGTCACCTGGCGCCAGGTGGGGCGGCCGTGGTTGCAGGTGTCGGCACGATCGGTGGCTTCCATCTCGCGCAGCAAGGCGTTCATTTCTTCCAGCGTGAGCCGACGGTTGGCGCGTACCGCACCGTGGCAGGCCATGCTGGCCAGGATGTCGTCGCGGGCGCGCTGCACGGCGCGGCTGGCGCCCGCGGCGTCGGCCAGTTCGGCCAGCACGGCGCGGGCGAGTTCGGCGACGTCGGCGTCGGGCAGGGCTGCCGGGCGGCTGCGCACGGCCAGGGTCTGCGCCGACAGCGGCGTGATGTCCAGGCCCAGCGCCTGCAGCGCGGCGGCCTCGGCTTCGGCGGTGGCCACTTCGGCGGCGGTGGCGGCAAAGCTCACCGGCAGCAGCAGAGGTTGTGCGGGCAGGTTTTCGCTGTTGCTGGCGGCGCGCTTCAGGCGTTCGTAGACGATGCGTTCGTGGGCCGCGTGCATGTCGACGACGACCAGGCCCTGGGCGTTTTCGGCCAGCACGTAGGCCCCGCCGATCTGGGCGATCGCCCGGCCCAGCGGCCAGGCGGCGCCGGCCTCGGCAGGCACTGGCGCAGGCATCGACGCCGGCAGTGCGCTTGCCGCGCCCGGCGCTGCTGCAGCTTCGCCAGACACCGAAACCGGCTCGCGCAAGCCCGCCCAGGCCGACAGCCCGCCGCTGCCTTGCGGCGTGCGCCAGGGCCCATCGGCCAGCCAACGCGGCGCAGGCTCGCGGGCCTGCAGCGGCCCGGCTTCGGGCAGGGCCAGCGCCGGCTGCCATGCCAGTGGCTGGGGTGCCGCGGCCGCGGGCCCCGTTGTCACTTCAGCTGTGGCAGCAGGCACTGCAGCCCGGGTCAGGGCCAGCGCGTCCTCGACCGCGTGCCGCAGCGCCTGATGCACTGCCCGGCCATCGCGAAAACGCACCTCGATCTTGGCCGGGTGCACGTTGACGTCGACCAGTTCTGGCGCGATGTTCAGGAACAGCGCATAGGCCGGCTGGCGGCTGCCATGCAGCTGGTCTTCGAAGGCCGAGCGCACCGCATGCGACAGCAGCCGGTCGCGCACGTAGCGTCCGTTGACGAACAGGTATTGCAGGTCGGCACGCGCCCGCGCCGCCTCGGGCTGACCGACCCGGCCTTCCACGTGCAGCGGGCCGCGTTCGGCCTGCACCTCGCGGCTGGCGGCGCTGAAATCGGCGCCCAGCACCTCGGCGCGACGCAGCGCCGCCGGCTGCGGCCGCCACTGCGCCACCAGCCGGCCTTCATGCCAGACGGCAAAGCCGACTTCGGGCCGCGCCAGGGCGTGGCGGCGCACGGCCTCCAGGCAATGCGCCAGCTCGGTGGCGTCGGTCTTCAGGAACTTGCGCCGCGCTGGCGTGCTGAAGAACAGTTCCTGGACCTCGACCGTGGTGCCCACTGCGCGTGCCGCGGCGCCGATCTCGCCGCTGCGTGCGTGCAGCTTCCAGCCGTGCGGCGCGGCCGCGGTGCGGCTGGTGATGGCCAGTTCCGACACCGCCCCGATGGCGGCCAGCGCCTCGCCGCGAAAGCCCATCGTGGCCACCGACTCCAGGTCGGCGAGGCTGCCGATCTTGCTGGTGGCGTGGCGCTTCACGGCCAGCGGCAGGTCGTCGATGGCGATGCCGGCGCCGTCGTCCTCGACGACGATGCTGCGCACGCCGCCGGCCAGCAGGCGCACGGTGACCTGGCGGGCCCCGGCGTCGACGGCGTTGTCGACCAGTTCGCGCACTGCCGCGGCGGGCCGGTCGACGACCTCACCGGCCGCGATCTGGCTGATGAGTTCGTCGGGCAGTTCGCGAATGCGCCGCTGCACACCGGCCGGGGCGCCAGGCATGGCAACAGGCGCCTCGGTCTGCGAAGTCATGCCGGGCATTGTAGGAGCCGGCCCGGCCGGCGGCCTTCGGACGGAACGACGCTCAGGGCTCGCCGGTTTCGGCAGGCCAGCCGGGCGGCGTGGCACCGCAGTGGGGCCCGCCGTACAGCGCGAAGTACTGGGTACGGGCCACCAGCCCCTGGCCGGCTGCGTCGTGCGAGCCCTCGAACGCGGTGGCCGACAAGCGCCTGTAGCTGATGTCGACCTGCGGCCGAAGTGCCGCGCTGTCATCGAAGCTGCCGGTGTAGGACTGGCCGTCGAACACCAGTTCGGCGGCTGGCGGCAGCCGACGCGGCAACATCGGTGCCCGTGCCCTTTCCGGGCCGATGCAGATGCGGTATTTGCGCGACTGCGAAGCTGGCCGTTCCAGGCTGGCCAGGGCCATGGGCAGACGCTCGAAAGTGACCAGGGTCTGCACGTCCCAGACGCCGGCCAGCACAGGGGCGGGCTGGGCGTTGGCAGCAACCCCGGCAAAGGCCAGCACGGCCGCCACGCCCCACCGGCCGCGCCAGACCGACGCGGACCTTGCGTTCAATAGGCTTCCCATCCCTTGTCTCGTCCGCCTGTCTTTCGCAGTCGAATCGCTGCTGGACGAATTGTGCTGACGGGCCGTGGCTGGTTACCCCACCCAAAGTCGTGACGAAAAGACGGGCCTGTTACTGAATGCGGCCGACGCTGGCGCGGGTGAGCTCCCCAGGGGTGTAGTCGAGAAAGTCGCGCTGCACGCCCAGCACCTGCATGGCAGCGCCGGTGTGGGTCGCGTTCAGCTTGGCGCCGCTCCAGTTCAGTGTGCATGTACCTGCGCTGCTCGTGCGGCAGGTCAAGCTGCGGCTGGCAGCCACGCTGGGGCCGACATGGGCCTGCATCGACGCCTGCACGGTGGCGTTCGCCACCACCGCGCCCTGCTCGTCCCTCAGGCTGACCACGAACTGCGGAGCCCAGTCGGGTGCGGTGGGCTTGGCCCGCACCACGGTGCCGGACAAGGCCGCCACCTGTGCCTTCGGTGCCGCCGGCCGGGCCACCTGGGCGCTGCGCTCGCCGCCGCCGGTGTAGGCCAGCTTCGTGCCCTTGATGCCGGTGACGGCCGTGCCCAGCACCGGCAGCTTGGACCAGGACAGGACCGCGCTCACCAGCGAACAGGTGCCGCTGGCAGCGGTGGTGCAGCTGACGTCCTTGCTGGTGTTCGAATGGCGGCCGGTGACCTGGGCGCCGGACACCGGGCGACCCGCCTCGTCCACGACCAGCACCTCGGCCGAAGCCTTCCATGAGCCCAAGGACGGCACCTGCGTGGTCATGGTGATGCTGCGCACCGACACCGTGGTCACGGTGGGTGCAGGCGGCGGCATGGGTACCGCAGGCGCGGCGACCGGGGGCGGTGCGGCGCCCGCAGTGCTGTCGTCGCCGGCATACAGCAGACTGCGCGTCATGCTGCCCGGCGTGCCAGTGATCGCGTGGGTGCTGGCCTGTGCCAGCAGTTGCTGGCGCACCTGGGCCGGCGCCATGCTCGGCTGGCCCTGGAGCAGCAATGCCACCACGCCCGCGGCATGGGGCGCGGCCATCGACGTGCCGTTCATGCCCACCACCGAGTTCACGGCGGTGTGCCCGGCCGAAGCGATCGCCGTTCCGGGCGCCCACAACGCCACGCAGTTGCCCCAGTTCGAGAAGCTGGCCTTGGCGTCGGCCTGGTCGCTGGCCGCCACGTTGATGAGCCCGGCAGCACGCCCTGGCGAACTGCTGCAGGCGTCGACATTGCTGTTGCCGGCCGCCGAAACGACACTGAATCCAGCCGTGACCAGACGCTGCGCCGCCGCGTCCACCGTCGTCGAGACACCGCCGCCAAGACTGAGGTTGACGACACCAGGCCGGGAGCCATTCGCAGCCACCCAGTCCAGGCCCTGCAGCACAGAACTGCCCGCACTGCTGCCGGCGCAGTTCATCACCCGCACCGGCACCACGCGTGCGCCGGGCGCCACGCCCAGGGTGGCACCGACCGCGGTACCCGCCACGTGGGTGCCATGGCCATGACAGTCGGCCGTGCCACGGCCGTCATTGATGGCCGAAAAGCCCGCCGCGAGCCGGCTGCCGAATTCGTTGTGCGGGCTGACACCCGTGTCGACCACGTAGACGCTGACACCGGCACCACTGCGCAGGTGGCGGAAGCTGTTGTCGAATACGCGGCTGCGCTGGTCGATGCGGTCCACACCCCAGGCCCGGGTGTCCAGGGCACGCACGCCCGGGGTGGCCTGGCCGACCGTGAACCGGCGGTCGGGCTCGACGGCGTCGACGGCCGGGTTGCCGGCCAGTTCAGCCGCCACGGCCTCGGCCTGATCCCAGGGCACGGCCAGCACAAAAGCTTCCACTGCGTGCGAAAACTGCTGCCGCACGACCGCCCCAGGGGCCACCTGAAGCACCGAGCGCGCCAGCACGGACTGCGCGGCCGTGGCCACGGCGGTGGCCTTGGCGGCCAGTTGGGCGGCGCGCAGCGCAGCCACGTCGCCCGACTCGCCGTTGCCGGTGCTCCCGAGCATCGCCATGCGGCCATTGGCGAACACCGCAGCCGGGTTCAGCCGCACGATCAGCTGCACCGTGCCGGCCTCGTCCATGGGGTTCAGCAGGCGCTGTTCGGCCCGCAGTGCAGCCTCTTCAGCCGGGGCCCAGAGCACAAAACGACGATCCTCGCCCGTGGTCGAAGGCTCGGTTGCGACCAGGCTTTCCGGCGCTGCAGCCTCATCGGCGCCACCGCAGGCGGACAGCAGCATGACGAGAGCGGCGGCGGCCAGGGCGGCAGGCGCAGGTCGGAACGATCGAGATTGAGAGGTCATGGGAGCCACGCGCCTGAAACGACAAAGGGCGAGGGCCACGACAGACAGCCCGCCTGTTTCCGCTGGGAAAACCGGCGCCGGGCAAGAGCCCGGCCTGGCTGGCAACCCCGCTACCTTGGCACTGTCGTGCTGTAGGCCGGAGGCTTTGCGTCCCTGTCTTTCGACAGGTTTGCCCTCGGTGAGAACCGTCGGTGTCGAACATCGGCACAGGCCGACTCGTAACACGTTGATACACAGTTTATCTTCAAACCCGGCCGTCGCGTGCGGCGGACGGGCTGCCGAACTGGATGAACCCCGAGAAAGTCACGAACAGCAGTGTTCAGTGATCGGTGTTGCACCGACCGCAGGCCGAGCCGCCATGCAAGCCGTTCTGCTCAGGCCGCCCCTACATGCTGCGACGGTACTGCCCGCCCACCTCGAACAGCGCGTTCGTGATCTGCTCCATCAGCACCGCGAAGACGTTGCCGTTGTCGATCACGGCCTGCTGCAGGCGTTGCAGCGCGGCCGGGGCCTGGGCCGCATGGCGCGTCTGGAAGTCCTGCAGCCGGCGCAGCTGGCCCTGCTTTTCGTCTTCGGTGCTGCGCGCGAGTTCGATGGTCTCGGCGACCGTTTCGCCCTGCGGGCTGCGGAAGGTGTTCACGCCGATGATCGGGTACTCGCCGGTGTGCTTGAGCATCTCGTAGTGCATGCTCTCTTCCTGGATCTTGCCGCGCTGGTAGCCGGTCTCCATCGCCCCCAGCACGCCACCGCGTTCGGCGATCTTCTCGAATTCGGCCAGCACCGCTTCTTCCACCAGTTCGGTCAGCTCGTCGATGACGAAGGCGCCCTGGTTGGGGTTTTCGTTCTTCGCCAGGCCCTCACCCATTTCGGCGGTTGATGATCATCTGGAGAGCTCGATCGGACCCGATCGACAATGCGGCAGCCGCGCTAAACCACACGGGTACCCAGCGCTTCGCTTACTCGATCCACCGATGCTGACAATCGAAAAACTTCCTGAGGCCCTGATCGCGAAGGGCTTTGTCGCCAAAGGGCAGCGCTACAGCAAGACCGTTGGCACGGCCACCCTGCAGGTGTTGCTGGGCAAGCAGGAGATCGTCTACCCAGAAACCGACGGCCTGGTGATCATGCGCAACATCAAGGTCCCCGTCCCACTGCTGGCGGAACAGAAGTGCCCGGTTGCCAAGGTACAGGGGCTGGAGCAGAAGATCGCCGACGGCCAGGCCGTGATCCCCGCTTCCCCCGCGCGCAAGCAGGCCATCCTGCCGCGTCACCTGTAGACCGGCAGAGCCGCGCGCGCCATGACAAACGCCCTGGACCTGCTGCAGAGCCTGAACCTGCTTGACGAGACCGAGCGCATCGAGGCCAAGCGCGCCACCGAGGCGGGCAAGTCGCTGCTGGAAACGGTCTGCGCCTTCGCCAACGAACCGGGCCTGGGCGGCGGCTGGCTGCTGCTGGGGGTAGTTCGCGAGGACATGGCGCTATTCCCCAGCTACCAGGTGGAAGGCGTCCCGAAACCGGACAAGTTGTGCGCCGACCTGGCCACCCAGTGCCGCGAGGTCTTCAACTTGCCGGTACGTCTGGAACTCAGCACCGAACAGGTCGGCGGCCTGGCCGTCGTGGTGGCCTTTGTGCCTGAGGCACAGCCCCAGGACAAACCCATCTTCTTCAAGTCCCAGGGCCTGCCCAAGGGCGCGATGCGCCGCATCGGCAGCACCGACCAGCACTGCACCGACGACGATATGGCGGTGTTCTTCCAGGGCCGCCAGCGCGACAGCTTCGACGCCGCGCTGGTGCCCGACGCCACACTGGGCGACCTGGCGCCCGAAGCTCTGGACGACTACCGCCAGGCCCGCGCTGAGACCAACCGCGACGCGGAGGAACTGCGCTGGAGTAACGAGGAACTGCTGCGCTCGCTGGGCTGTATCGCGAAGGACGCTGGCGGCACCTGGCGCCCCACCGTCGCAGGCCTGGTGCTGTTCGGCCAGGCGCAGGCACTGCGGCGCTGTTTCCCGATGACGCGCGTGGACTACATCCGCGTGCCCGGCCGCGAGTGGCTGCCTGACCCCGAACGCCGCTTCGACACCATAGAACTTCGCGACCCGCTGTTCCGCCTGATCCGCCGCGCCCAGGCGGCCGTGCTGGACGACCTGCCCAAGGGCTTCGACTTGCCCGAAGGCGAATTGCAGCGCCAGGACAAGCCGGTCATTCCGCAGCGCGTGATCCGCGAGGCGCTGGTCAACGCGCTGATGCACCGCAGCTACCGCAGTCACGGCCCGGTGCAGATCATCCGGTACGCCAACCGGCTGGAGATACGCAACCCGGGCTTTTCATTGAAGTCGCCAGAGCACCTGGGCGAGCCGGGTTCGGAGCCGCGCAACCCGCGCATCGCCGCCGTGCTGCACGAAACCCGCTTTGCCGAGACAAAGGGCAGCGGCATCCGGGTGATGCGCGAGACGATGGAGCAGGCAGGCCTGACGCCGCCGCTGTTCGAATCTGATCGTGCAGTCGATCAGTTTGTTGCGCGCTATTTCTTTCACCACTTCCTGGGTGCGGAAGACATCGCATGGCTGGCCCGGTTCAAGGATGCACAACTGAGTAGCGACGACACCAGGGCGCTGATCGTCGTGCGCGAGGCAGGTGCGATTGACAACGCGACCTACCGAGCCTTGAACAAGGTTGACAGCCTGAGTGCAAGTGCGGCTTTGCGCCGATTGCGGGATATCGGGTTGCTGGCGCAAAGGGGGCGCGGCTCGGCGACTTACTATGTGCCGGCCGAGCGCC
The DNA here is from genome assembly GCA_001464055.1 of Burkholderiales bacterium Ga0077543. GTDB lineage: Bacteria > Pseudomonadota > Gammaproteobacteria > Burkholderiales > Burkholderiaceae_C > Rubrivivax. The sequence continues at coordinate 685 of LNET01000085.1, read as the reverse complement.
TGGGCGTAGCGGAACCCAGCGAGGGCGCCGGGGGCAACCTGTCTAGCAAGCCCAGCGGCTTATCTAGCAAGCCCAGCGGCTTATCTAGCAAGCCCAGGGGCTTGTCTAGCAACCCCAGCGGCATATCTAGCAACCCGCCAGCGCCGAGCGAGGTTTCGGAACGCAAACGGCTGGACGACGAAGCACGGCACATCCTGATCGACGACCTGCCGGGATCACTGGCAGCTCGTCTGGGGGCGATAGGCCAGCGGCATCCACCCCAGGAAATTCAAAGCATCGTGGTCGATCTGTGCGGATTGCGCGCCTGGCGTGTCGATGAACTCTCACTTGTGTTGCGGCGCAACCCCGAAGTCGTCCGGCAGAACTACCTTCGGCCCCTGATGAGGGAAGGTCGGATCGCCATGACCAGGCCTGAAGAGCCCAACAGTCCACAGCAGGCCTATCGAGTCACCCAAGCGACGTAGGCGGTGGCACCTGCAGGAACAACCGGCGCCGGCAGCGCAACAGCTACATGCTGCGACGGTACTGCCCGCCCACCTCGAACAGCGCGTTCGTGATCTGCCCCAGGCTGCAGCAGCGCACCGCATCCATCAGCACCGCGAAGACGTTGCCGTTGTCGATCACGGCCTGCTGCAGGCGTTGCAGCGCGGCCGGGGCCTGGGCCGCATGGCGCGTCTGGAAGTCC
>LNET01000084.1 GCA_001464055.1 Burkholderiales bacterium Ga0077543 | reverse complement strand
CCATCTCGACCAGCATCTGGTTCAGGGTCTGCTCGCGCTCGTCGTTGCCGCCGCCCAGGCCGGCACCGCGATGGCGGCCGACGGCGTCGATTTCATCGATGAAAATGATGCAGGGCGCGCTTTTCTTGGCCTGCTCGAACATGTCGCGTACTCGGGCTGCGCCCACGCCGACGAACATTTCGACGAAGTCAGAGCCGCTGATGGCGAAGAAAGGGACCTTGGCTTCCCCCGCGATGGCCTTGGCGAGCAGGGTCTTGCCTGTGCCAGGAGGCCCGACCAGCAACACACCACGAGGAATGCGGCCGCCCAGCTTCTGGAACTTCTGCGGGTCTTTCAGGAAGTCGACCAGTTCCTTCACCTCTTCCTTGGCCTCGTCGCACCCGGCGACGTCCTGGAAAGTGGTGTTGTTGTTGGCTTCGTCCAGCATCTTTGCCTTGCTCTTGCCGAAGCTGAATGCACCGCCCTTGCCGCCGCCCTGCATCTGGCGCATGAAGTACACCCAGACGCCGATCAGCAGCAGCATGGGGCCCCAGCTGACGAGGATGCTCATCAACAGGCTGGGCTCCTCGCGGGGCTTGACGTCGAACTTGACGTTGTTGGCGATCAGGTCGCCTACCAGGCCGCGGTCCATGTAGGTGGCGGTGCTGCGCAGGCGCTTGTCGTCATTGGTGATGGCCATGATCTCGGTGCCACCCCCCGGACTTTCCTGCAGCGTCACGGAGCGGATGCGCTTGGAGCGCACCTCTTCCAGGAAATCGGAGTATCCGATCTGGTTGCCCTGCGCAATGCCACGGTCGAACTGCTTGAACACGGTGAACAGCACGAGTGCGATCACCAGCCAGACAGCAACTTTCGAAAACAATTGGTTATTCACCGCGGCTCCTTCAAGTAATCAGCGGCTCGGGCAAGTTCACAACTCGTCCAGTCGCCACGGTAGTTGGGGTTGATTCTAGTGCAGTCAAGTATTTGAGCCTGTTTCAACGGGTTGTTCGTCAACAGGGTGATGCGGGGCCATGTCACGCCGGGCGGGCCTTCAGACCCAGCCCGACGAGAAATGTCTCGGCCGACTTATCGCGCGAGGCTTTCGGCTTGATGGCCTTGGCGACACGGAACCTGTCACGAAATAGTGTCACCTGCTCGCTGTAACCGCTGCCATGAAAGGTCTTGCAGACCAGTGCCCCGTCGGGTCGCAGATGCTTCAGGGCGAAGTCGACCGCCAGTTCGACCAGCAGCGACACCCGCGCCGCATCTGTGGCCGGGATGCCCGAGAGGTTCGGCGCCATGTCCGACACCACCACGTCGACCGGGCGCCCATCCAGCACGGTTTCGAGCCGGGTGAGCATCTCGTCTTCGCGGAAGTCGCCTTGCAGGAAGGTGATGTCCTCGATCGGGTCCATGGGCAGCAGGTCCAGCGCGATGACAGAACCGTTCAGCTCGCCAGTGGCCGCCCCGGCGGGCGAAAAGCGGCGCCGGAGGTACTGGCTCCAGGCGCCGGGCGCGGAACCCAGGTCGACGACCACCTGCCCCGGGCGGATCAGGCGCAGCTCCTCGTCGATTTCCTTGAGCTTGTACGCCGCCCGCGCCCGGTAGCCCTCTTTATGGGCCAGCTTCACATAGGTGTCGTTGACGTGGTCGTGCAGCCACGCGCGGTTGACTTTCTTGCTTCCGGTCTTCACTGCACGCCTGTTTTCTTCACTGGCGCATTGCAACACGGATAATCCCCGCATGCCCGCCATCCAGCTGACCCCCGCCCAACGCAAGGAGCATCGCTCCAACGCGCACCACCTCGACCCTGTCGTCATGATCGGCGGCGACGGCCTGACACCTGCCGTGACCAAGGAAATCGACAACGCGCTGAAGGCCCACGGCCTGATCAAGGTGCGGGTCTTTTCCGACGAGCGCGCCACGCGCGAGGCCTTCTTCAGCGAGCTTGCCGAAGGGCTGGGCGCTGCGCCCATCCAGCAGATCGGCAAGCTGCTGGTGCTGTGGCGTCCCATTCCGCCGAAGGAAAAGACCGAACGCGACGACCGCATGCCGGGCCCCAGAACGGTGAAACTGGTGTCGTTTTCCAAGAGTGGCAATCACCGCGCCACCATCAAGAAGGTGCAGCTGTTCGGCAACCAGCGGGTTGCGGCCGGCGGCGAGATCAAGCGCGTGCGCAAGCGCCCGACCAGTATCAAGAAGAAGGCGACGGACTGAGCACGGTATTTCGCCAAGCCAGGGCCAGGACCAGCAACAGCTTGACGAGGTAGAAGCCAGCGCTCAGGGCGTGCAGCTGGGCGAAGCTGAGGCTTCCCTGGCCTGCGCGTGCAGCCACCATCATCGGCTGCAAGGCGAAATAGCCGGCTACGGTGCAGAACAAGGCACCCAGCACCAGCATCATGCCCAGGCTGAACTGCGAGCCTGTCCCGTCTGCGGCAGCACGCCGCGCCAGCACGCGTTCCATCACCAGCAACACCACTCCGAACACCAGCGCGCTGTAGGCCTCCTGGGCCAGCATGCGCCCAGCCAGGCGGCCCGCGTCTGCCTGGGGCAACAGCGCAAATGCAGCCGGTGTGGCCAGCGCGGCAACACAAAGCAGCCAACCAGCCCAAATGCCGGCAAGCAGCCCTCGCGCCCTGCCCAGCATCACGTCAGCTGTAGCGAACCTGGACGACTTCCCAGTGCTTCACCCCGCCAGGTGCGACGACTTCGGCCACGTCACCGGCTTCCTTGCCGATCAGCGCACGCGCGATGGGGCTGCTGATCGAGACCAGGCCCAGTTTCAGGTCGGCCTCGTCGTCACCGACGATCTGGTAAGTGACCTTGGCGCCACTGTCTTCGTCTTCCAGATCGACCGTGGCGCCGAAGACCACTTTTCCACCGGCGTCCAGAGTCGCCGGGTCGATGATCTGCGCGGCTGCCAACTTGGCTTCCAGCTCGAGGATCCGGCCTTCGATGAAGCCCTGCTTGTCCTTGGCCGCGTCGTACTCGGCGTTCTCGGACAGGTCACCCTGCGCGCGCGCTTCGCTGATCGCCTGGATCACGGCATGGCGCTCCACCGACTTCAGGCGGTGCAGTTCTTCCTTGAGCTTCTCGGAGCCGCGACGGGTGAGTGGAATGGTGACCATGGGCGTGACGAGGGCTGTTCAGAAAGTGAATCCGCCGCAGGGCCCGACCAGAAAACTGGCGGAGGCGGCCTGCGGCGGCGGAGAGACTGAAGTTTAGAGCAGTTGCGGCGCCTGACAGGCCTGCGCCAGTTCTTCGTGCAGTTCCTGCACCGTCACCACGGCCAACCCATCCTGGTGTTTCAGCGCTTCGGTGGCGGCTTCGGCGCCCGCCATCGTCGTGTAGTAGGTGACCCGATTGGCCAGAGCGGCCGTGCGGATATAGCGCGAATCGGCGATGGCTGTGCGGGTCTCGTCCACCGTGGTGTAGACCAACTGGATTTCTCCGGCCTTGACCATGTCGGCGATGTGCGGACGCCCATCCTTGACCTTGTTGACGACACGCACGGCGATACCGGCTGCAGCGATGGCGGCAGCCGTACCCTTGGTGGCCACGACCTGGAAGCCCAGATCGGCCAGATCGCCGGCGACCTTCACAGCGCGTGCCTTGTCACCATTCTTCACGGTGATGACGACCGTGCCTTCGCGCGGCAGGCGCGAACCGGCCCCCAGCTGGCTTTTCAGCATGGCTTCGCCGAAAGTCCGGCCCACGCCCATCACCTCGCCGGTGCTGCGCATCTCGGGGCCCAGGATCGGGTCCACGCCCGGAAACTTGTTGAACGGGAACACCGCTTCCTTGATGCTGAAAAATGCCGGCACCACTTCCCGCGGCGGGTTGCCGGCCTTGTCCTTCTGGCTGGCCAGGCTTTGCCCCGCCATGCAGCGCGCCGCAATCTTGGCCAGCGGCTGGCCGGTGGCCTTGCTGACGAAAGGCACGGTGCGACTGGCGCGCGGATTCACTTCCAGCACGTAGACCACGGCTTCGTCGCCGTCTTCCGAGTCGGTACCCTGGATGGCGAACTGCACGTTCATCAGGCCCACCACGCCCAGCGCCTTAGCCATGGCGATGGCCTGGCGGCGCATCTCGTCCTGCAGGGCGGCAGACAGCGAATAAGGCGGCAGCGAGCAGGCCGAGTCGCCGCTGTGGATGCCGGCGGCTTCCACGTGTTCCATGATGCCGCCGATCATCACTTCGGTGCCGTCGCTGATGCAGTCGACGTCGACCTCGATGGCGTCGTCCAGAAACCGGTCCAGCAGCACCGGGCTTTTCTCGCTGACGCGCACGGCTTCGCGCATGTAGCGCTCCAGGTCCTTGTCGCCGTGGACGATTTCCATGGCTCGCCCGCCCAGCACGTAGCTGGGGCGCACGACCAGCGGGTAGCCAATCTCGTGCGCCAATGCCAGCGCCTGCTCTTCGGTGCGGGCGGTGCGGTTCGGCGGCTGCTTCAGGCCGATGTCGTTCAGCAGCTTCTGGAAACGTTCGCGGTCTTCGGCGATGTCGATGCTGTTCGGACTGGTGCCGATGATCGGCACGCCGGCACGTTCCAGGTCGAGCGCCA
>LNET01000083.1 GCA_001464055.1 Burkholderiales bacterium Ga0077543 | reverse complement strand
GCTTGCTCAGCAACAAGCGGCACAGCGCCACGCGGCGCTTCTCGCCACCCGAGAGCACACCGATCTTTGCGTCCCAGGGTGGCAGACGCAACGCGTCTGCGGCCATTTCCAGCTGCAGGTCGGTGTTCTCGCTGCCGGCGGCGGCAATCACGGCTTCGAGTTCGGCCTGTTCGGCGGCGAGCTTGTCGAAGTCGGCGTCTTCGTTGGCGTACTCGGCATAAACCTCGTCCAGACGCTTCTTTGCCGCCAGCACGCCACCGATGCCTTGTTCGACCGATTCGCGCACGGTCTGCTCGGGGTCCATCTGGGGTTCCTGGGGCAGGTACCCGATGTTCAGGCCCGGCATGGGCACGGCCTCGCCTTCGAACTCCTTGTCCACGCCGGCCATGATCTTCAGCAGGGTGCTCTTGCCGCTGCCGTTGACGCCCAGCACGCCGATCTTGGCGCCCGGGAAAAAGGACAGGCTGACGCCCTTCAGGATCTGCCGCTTGGGCGGCACGATCTTGCCAACGCGGTTCATCGTAAAAACGTACTGGGCCATGGCAGGGCGATCTCGGTTGGGACAGGGCGGTGAAGCCCTGGATTATCCATGCTGTCTTGCAGCACAGCGGGCTGCAGGCCGGCTTGTCGGAGCCCGCGGCAGCCTGTCGCTCGGCGCACGACTTCGGGAACGCCTTGCCGATAATCCGCTCCCAGAGCCACTACAACCCCGAGGACACGCCATGAACACCGCTCCTGCCAGCCTGGTTGCCAGCGATTCGCTGGTACGCCTGGCGCACATCGTCTACGGGTTGCACGCCCTGGGCCTGGCCCTGGGGGCTTTCGGCGCCGCCAGCGTGCTGGGGTCCTTCCTGTTCGGCTGGCCCTCGATCATCGCCGTGATCATCAACTACGTGAAACGCACCGACGTGCGCGGCACCTGGCTCGAAAGCCATTTCACCTGGCAGATCCGCACGTTCTGGTTTGCCTTGGCCTGGGCGGTGGTGGTGGCGCTGGTGTCGATCCCGCTGGCCGTGATCCTGGTCGGCATCGGCACCTGGGTGTTGGGCATGTTCGTGCTGGGCGTGTGGGCCATCTACCGAATTGCGCGGGGTTGGCTGCGCTTGAACGCGCGTCAGGCGATGCCGGTGAACTAGAATGTGCTCAGCGTCGTGGCTTCCAGTCATCATGGCGCTGTCGATTCCGACACCCTGAAGCACTTCGCGCCTACCCGACTGGTGCATCCGTCCACGGTCTCCGGCCCGTGGCTCGGGTGACAGCAGGCAGCGAACCACGGCCCGCATGGCGCAACGCGCTCAGGGCCCCACACCCACATGCAATTCACCGATCTCGGCTTGGCCGAGCCGCTCCTGCGCGCCGTTCGCGAACAGGGTTACGACACCCCCACCCCGATCCAGGTCCAGGCCATTCCCGTCGTGCTGCAAGGCGGCGACCTGATGGGCGGCGCCCAGACGGGCACCGGCAAGACTGCCGGCTTCACTTTGCCGATGCTGCATCGCCTGGCGTCACAACCGCAAAAGAAGGACGCGAAGGGCCGCGTCGCCATCCGTGCGCTGATCCTCACGCCCACCCGTGAACTCGCGGCGCAGGTCGAAGAAAGCGTTCGTACCTACGGCAAGTACCTGCCGCTGACCAGCATGGTCATGTTCGGCGGCGTAGGCATGCAGCCACAGGTGGACAAGCTCAGGCGCGGCGTCGACATCCTGGTAGCCACGCCGGGCCGGCTGCTCGACCATCACCAGCAGCGCACGCTCGACCTGAGCCATGTCGAGATCTTCGTGCTCGATGAAGCCGACCGCATGCTCGACATGGGCTTCATCCACGACATCAAGAAGGTGCTGGCTGCGCTGCCGGCGAAAAAGCAGAGCCTGCTGTTTTCGGCCACCTTCAGCGACGAGATCAAGGCCCTGGCCGACAAGCTGCTGAACCAGCCGGTCCTGATCGAGGTGGCGCGTCGCAACCAGACTGCCGAGACCATTGCGCAGAAGGTTCACCCGGTCGGCCGCGAGCGCAAGAAGGACCTGCTGGCGCACCTGATCAAGCAGGGCGATTGGCACCAGGTGCTGGTCTTCACGCGCATGAAGCACGGCGCGAACCGGCTGACCGAGTTCCTGAACGAGCAGGGCATCAGCGCGATGGCCATCCACGGCAACAAGAGCCAGGGTGCCCGCACCAAGGCGCTGGCCGACTTCAAAACCAACGACCTGCAGGTGCTGGTGGCCACCGACATCGCCGCGCGTGGCATCGACATCGACATGCTGCCGCACGTCGTGAACTTCGAGCTGCCGAACATTCCTGAAGACTACGTGCACCGCATCGGCCGCACCGGCCGTGCCGGGGCCACGGGTGAGGCGATCAGCCTGGTCTGTCTGGACGAAGAGATCTTCCTGCGTGACATCGAACGCCTCATCAAGCGCCCGATTCCCAGCGAGGTGGTGCCTGGCTTCGAGCCCCCGGCCGGCGAACGCGCAGAGCCGATCGTGCTGGGCCGCATGACCATCGGCGTGGGCGGTACCCGACGCAACGCAGGAGGTGGCGGTGGCGGTGGCGGTCGTGGTGGGCGTCCGGGCGGCGGCGGCGGACGCGGAGCTTCCGCCCCGGGCCGCAGCGGTAGTGGTGGTGGTGGTGGTGGTGGTGCCCCGCGCCGCGACGGCGGCCGCCCCGCGACCGCAGGGCCGGGTTCGCGCAGTGGTGGCGGTGGCGGAGGCGCCGGTCGTGGGCCGGGCGGCGGCACTGGCGGCCCGCGGCGCTGACCGCGGCATGAATGACGACAGGGCGCCTCGGCGCCCTGTTTTGTTCAGATCTCGTGAGCGTCGAAGTTCAGCGCTTGCCCCAGAGTTGTTCCAGTCGCGCGTCGCGGCCGCAACTGGCGCGGTAATAGGCGTAGCGCACCGCGTTCTTCTTGTAGTAATCCTGGTGGTAGCCCTCGGCCGGGTAGAACGTGGTGGCGGGCAGCACCACGGTGACGATCGGTTCCTTGAACGGCTTGGTCTTCTCCAGCGTTTCCAGCGACTGCCGCACCACGGCGGCCTGCGTGGCGTCATGCGTGAAGATGGCCGTGCGATAGGCGAAGCCGACATCGCAGAACTGGCGATCCTGGGTGGTCGGGTCGATGGTGCGCCAGAAGTGGTTGACCAGCGCGGCATAGCTGACCTTGGCCGGGTCGAACACGATCTCCACCGCTTCCGTGTGGCCGGTCTTGCCGGACGTCACCTGCTTGTAGGTGGGGTTCGGCACGGTGCCGCCAATGTAGCCCGACGTGGTCGACAGCACGCCCTGGACCTTGTCGAAGTCGGCCTCCACGCACCAGAAGCAGCCCCCTGCAAAGGTGGCCTTGGCCGTGGTTTGTGCCAGGACCGGCGTGGCGGCGGCCAGCACGAGCGCCCACAGGCCAGCCCCAGCAGCCAGCTTCGCGAAATGGTGCTTCATGCCGCAGCAGGCACGAACTTCAGTGCCACGCCGTTGTTGCAGTAACGCTTGCCGCTTGGCCGCGGACCGTCGTTGAAGACATGGCCCTGGTGGCCTTCGCAGCGTGCGCAGTGGTATTCGGTACGCGGCAGGATGAGCTTGTAGTCGGTCTTCGTGGCCACCGCGCCGGGCAGGGGGGTGTGGAAGCTGGGCCAACCGGTCCCGCTTTCGTATTTGGCCTCGGATGAAAACAAGGGCAGTTCACAGCCCGCGCAGTGGAAGACGCCCTTGCGCTTTTCGGCGTTCAGCGGGCTGCTGCCGGGTGCCTCGGTGCCTTCCTGGCGCAGTACGTAAAAGGCAGCGGGAGACAGGCGCTGCTTCCATTCAGCATCGCTCAAGCGCAACTTGACAGGTGCGCCAGGCGCATCTGAAGCAGGGGCGGCGGCGATGGCCTTGGTGCCAAGGCCGAACAGGGAGAACAGGCTCATGATCTGGCGGCGGTTCATGGTGAGAGTCGATGTCGAAGTTGCTGCAGGGTAGCCCTCAGTCGGCGAAGAGGCGCCGATCTTTCAGGGATGCCCCTATTCGCCACTGCCCAGGACGGCGGTGACCTTGCGGGTCTGGCCGTTGCGCCACACCGTCAGGCTCACGCTTTCGCCTGGCTGGCGTCGCTCCAGTTGCGCCAGGATGTCGTCCATGTTGCTGACGGCCTCGTCGTTGATGGCCGTGATGACGTCGCCTGCCAGCACTTCGCCGCGTGCGCCGCGGCGAAAGGCCTGCAGACCCGCCCGCGAGGCTGGGCTGCCGTTGCCGACCTGAACAAGCGCCACGCCCGCGGGCAGGTTCAGGGCCCGCTGGACAGCGGGAGACGCGGCGCTGACACCCAGCGTCGGCCGCACGTAGCGGCCGTCGCGAATCAGGCGCGGCACGATGCGATTGACTTCATCGACCGGGATCGCAAAGCCGATGCCGGCACTGGCGCCGCTGGGGCTGGCGATCTGGGTGTTCACGCCGATCAGCCGGCCAGCGGAATCCAGCAGCGGCCCGCCGGAGTTTCCAGGGTTGATGGCGGCGTCGGTCTGGATGACCCCGCGGATCGTGCGCTGGTTGAACGACTCGATCTCGCGGTTGAGCGCGCTGACGAGCCCCGTGGTGAGCGTCTGGTCCAGCCCGAAGGGGTTGCCGATCGCGTAGACCCGCTGGCCGACCAGCAGGTCGCGGCTGGTGCCGATGGCCAGCGGCGGCAGCTTGGCCTTGGGAAGGTCGACCTTCAGCACCGCCAGATCGCGGTCGGGGAAGGCGCCGACGAGTTGTGCGCTGACCGTGGTCTGGTCGGCCAAGGTCACGCGCGCGCCACTGCCGCCCTGGATGACGTGGAAGTTCGTGACGATGTGTCCCGCGTCGTCCCAGACGAAGCCGGTGCCGGTGCCGCGTGGCACCTGCTGGACGTTCATCGAGAACATGTCGCGCTGCGCTGCCAGAGTGGTGATGTGCACCACCGAGGGCGAGGCCCGCTTGAACAGATCCACGTGGGCCAGTTCGTCGGCCGCCAGCGGCCCGCGGGGCGTGACGGCGCGCGGCGTGGCTTCGCTGCGGCCATGCGCCGGCCCGGCCCAGCCCAGCACGGCGACAGCAGTCAGGCAGCCGGCAAGGGCCAGGGACATCCATTGAACGTGCAGGGCAGGTCGATTCATGCGAAGGCAGTCATTGGCTATGGTCCGGATCTGGGGGCAGCAGCCGGCTTGTCAAGGCGCCCTGCAGGCTGCAGCACCACACGATAGCCTGCGCGTGAACGAGCGTCGACAGGGATGGATGCCGAATCCACGCCAATGTCCCAAACCGGACTATGATGTAACTTGAGTCCAGGAAAGGACGATGACATGAGTGCTCAGAACGCAGCCGAACCTTCCGCACCCTACGCTGCCCGGCACGCTGGGCCTGCAGATCTCGAGAAGCTGTCAGCAGCGGGTTTGCGGGCCTTCGTGCGCATTGCGCAGGCCTGGGCGCTCACAGTCGACGAGCAACTTCGCCTGCTGGGCGAGCCTCCGCGTTCGACCTACTTCGCCTGGCGCAAGCAGCCTGACAAAGCGAGCCTGTCGCGCGACACGCTGGAGCGCTTGTCCAACATCCTGGGCATCTACAAGAGCCTGCAGATCCTGCTGCCCGACGCTGCGGCGGCCGACGCCTGGGTGCGCCAGCCCAACGTTGCGGCACCCTTCGGCGGCGGCACGGCGCTGGCACGCATGCTGGCCGGAAACGTCAGCGACCTGAACCTCGTGCGCCGCTATCTCGACAGCGTACGCGGTGGCGGCTGGTCCTAGGGTGTCGCTGCCCGTTCCCGAAGTGCGCCGCCTGCGCTGGGCACTGGCCTGTCGCATCGTGCCCACGCGCTATCCGTCGGTGAGCCTGTTCGACCGCGTCGCCGACGCTGCCGACTTCGACGCGCTCTATGCTCTGGAGGCCATGACGAACGAACGCTTGCGCGACGAGTTGGGCCAGGTCGAACGTGTGCCGGCCGACCAGCGCGTCTTCGGGCCCGGCAGCAGCCCCATCATGGCGGCCTTCACCCACGTCAACCCCCTGGGCAGCCGCTTTTCCGACGGCGGCTACGGCGTGTTTTATGCCGCTCGCGACCGTGCCACGGCCGTGGCCGAGACGCGCTACCACCAGGCGCGCTTCATGGCCGCTACAGCCCAACCCCCCATGCATCTGCCAATGCGCCTGTATCACGTGGTCGTGGACGCCCGGCTGCACGACCTGCGGTCCGAAGGCGCGGTCGACCCTGCGGTCTACGACCCCGATGACTACGGTTCCGCTCAGGCGCTCGGCCGCCGCCTGTGGGCCGAAGGGTCGGCGGGTGTGGCCTACCGCAGCGTGCGCCAGCCGCGCGGGCAGTGCGTGGGGCTGTTCCGCCCGCGCGGCGCCAGCCGCTGCCTGCATGCCGCCTATCTGCTGTACGCCTGGGACGGCAGGCAGTTCGCCGACATCTACGAGAAGACCGCATGAGCCCGGCCGGCGCCACCCATCGTTTCGACCGGCTGGACCTGCTGCGCGGGCTCGCCATCGTCTGGATGGCGGCGTTCCACTTCGCCTTCGACCTGAACCACTACGGGCTGCTGCAGCCGCGCCAGAACTTCTATGTCGACCCCTTCTGGACCGGTCAGCGTACGGCCATCGTCAGCCTGTTCCTGTTCACCGCCGGGCTGGCGCAGGCCGTGGCCTGGCAGGCCGGGCAGGGCTGGCCGCGATTCTGGCGACGTTGGGTCCAGGTGGCCGGCTGTGCGCTGCTGGTCAGCCTGGGCTCGGCACTGATGTTCCCTCGCAGCTGGATCAGTTTCGGCGTGCTGCACGGCATTGCCGTGATGCTGGTGGTCTGCCGGCTGGCTGCGCCACTGCCCGCGCGCTGGCTTTGGGCGGGCGGTGCGCTGGCACTGCTGCTGCCACATCTGGTGCAGCACCCGTTCTTCGACATGCGCTTGACGAACTGGGTGGGCCTGGTCACGCGAAAGCCCGTCACCGAGGACTGGGTGCCGGTATTGCCGTGGCTGGGCGTGATGCTGTGGGGCCTGGCGGCGGGCCGATGGATGCTTGCGCGGCGGCCCGCCTGGCTGGCCGGCCATGTTCCCGCCCGTGCGCGCCCGCTGGCCACGCTGGGTCGCTGGTCGCTGAGCTTCTACATGCTGCACCAGCCGGTGCTGATCGGTGCCATCCTCGCATGGCAGGCGGTTTTGGGGTCGCGCGCCGCTTAGCATCGGTGTCATGAGCACCAAAGTCCTGTTCGGCTTCCATGCCGTCACCGTTCGCCTGAAGACGGCCCCCGCTTCCGTACTGGAAGTCCACTTCGACGCGACCCGCCGCGACACCCGCATGCGCCAGTTCGTCGCGCGCGTGCAGGAGGCCGGCACCAAGCTGGTGGAAAGCACCGACGACCACCTCATCCGGCTGGCCGGCAGCCCGCGTCACCAGGGCGTGGTGGCGCGGGTGACGCCGCTGCCGCAGCAGCATTCGCTGGACGCGGTGCTCGACGGCCTGGACCCGGAATCGGGTCCGCCCCTGCTGCTGGTGCTGGACGGCGTGACCGACCCCCACAACCTGGGCGCCTGCCTGCGCGTGGCCGATGGCGCTGGCGCCCACGCCGTGGTGGCACCGAAGGACCATGCCGTGGGGCTGAACGCCACCGTGGCCAAGGTGGCCAGCGGCGCGGCCGAGACCGTGCCCTACCTCATGGTGACGAACCTGGCGCGTTCGCTCAACGAGCTGAAGGAACGCGACATCCAGATCATCGGCTTCAGCGACGACGCCGAAGCCACGCTCTTCGACGCCGACTTGCGCGGCCCGGTGGCGCTGGTGCTGGGCGCCGAGGGTGCGGGCCTGCGACAGCTGACGCGCAAGACCTGTGACCGGCTGCTGCGCATTCCGATGGCGGGCGCTGTTGAAAGCCTGAATGTGTCGGTGGCCTCGGGCGTTTGCCTGTACGAGGCGCTTCGTCAGCGCAGCGGCTGATCCGGCGCGGTTCCGGTGCGCCGCAGGGCAGTTGCCAGGGCTTCGAGGTAGGCCGGGAACTCCTGGATGTCGTTGTGGCCAGCCTCCGGTACCAGCAGCAGCTGGGCCCGGGGCGCCAGCCTTTTCAGGGCCTGGCTGTGGCTGGGCGGAATGAGGGTGTCGCGCCCGCCGTGGGCCAGCAGCACCGGGGCCTGCACTTGCGGCAGCGTCACGTCGGTTCGCAGCGGGTAGCGCAACAGCGCACCGGGCACCCATGGGTAATGCAGCCGGGCGATGTCGCGCATGCTGCTGTAGGGCGACACCAGCACCAGCAGATCGGGGCGGGTTTCGGCGGCCAGCGTGGTGGCCAGACCCGTACCCAGTGAACGGCCGAAGAACACCGTGCGCATGCCGGCATATCGTGGCGCGATGCTCGCCCAGGCTGCACGAACATCGGCTTCCAGCTGGGCCTGGCTGTCGATGCGGCCGCTGCTCTTGCCGAAACCGCGATAGTCGAACATGAACAGGTCGAAGTTGTTGCGGCGATAGAAGTCGACGTTGACGAACCAGTTGTCCAGGCTGCCAGCATTGCCATGCACGAAGAAGACCACGCCCGCAGGCTTGTCCAGGCGCAGATGCAGGGCGTTCAGGCGCGCGCCTGGCACGTCGACCCATGTTTCCACGACATCGGGGCCGACATCGAAGCGGTGCGTCTGTGCCAGCTGCTGTGGATGGAAGAGCAGCCGTTCCTGGCCCCACCACAGCAGTGCCAGCAGCAGGGCGTATGACAGTGCCAGCAGCAGCGCCGCTTTCAGCAAGGCGATCACTTCGACTCCCGATCGGGCACAGCGTCCTGGCCGGGAAGGGGCTGTGATGGACCGTGGCGCGGCAACTCGCGCGCAGCTTCGAGCCGTGTCAGGCGCATCAGCCAGCTGCTGAGTCCGATCGCCAGCAGCAACCACGCGAGCCCGGCCCAGTTCAGCCCGCCGAAGCCACCATGGGCCAACAGCACGCCGCCACTGCCCGCGCCCACCGCCTGGCCCAGGTACATGGCCGAGGTGTTCAACGCCATCAGCGCTGGCGCCAAGGCTGGCGCTGCCGCACCCAGGCGGGCCTGCTGCGCCGAATTGCTGGAGAAGCAGCCCAGTGCCCAGGGCACCAGCACCGCCGCCATCAGCGGCACGCTCAGGGCCAGCGGCCAAAGGCACAGCGACAGGGCCATGCAGGCCATCATCCAGGTGGCGCAACGCGCCGCGCCGTAGCGGTCGATGAAGCGGCTGAGCAGCAGGTTTCCCAGCAGACCGAAGGCACCGAACCACATGAACAGCAGACTCACGGCCAGCGCGTCGGTCTGCAGCACCTGCCGATAGTAGGGCGCGAAATAGCTGAACAGCGTGAACTGGCCGGCCGCACTCAAGGCCGTGACGGCGACCACGCCGATCAGCAAGGGGTTGGTCAAGGCAGTGCGCCAGCTCTGCCAGGAAAGCGGCGCTGCGCGCAGCCCGCCCGGCAAGGTGCGCCATACCCATACTGCCGCCAGCAGGCTGAGCACGGCCACCAGCGCAAATGCCCAGCGCCAGCCCCAGGCCTCGCCGATATAGCTGTGCAGCGGCATTCCGAGCACCGAACTGAGTGACCAGCCCAGGAAGATGAAGGTGATGGCGCGGCCACGTTCTGCAGGCGGTGCCAGCAGGTTCATGGCTGCGGCTGCCTGCGGCGTGAACACTGCCGCCCCCAGCACGCTGAGCGCTCGCACCGGCAGCAGCGCGGCGAAGTTCGGCATCAGTGCCGCCAGCGCATGGCCTGCGGCGTACCAGACAAGCGCGGCCGTCAGCAGCCAGCGCCGGTCGGTCCGGCCCACCATGGCGGCCAGCAGGGGTGCCCCCAGCGCCATCACGGCGGCAGCCACGGAGATGAGTTGTCCGCCCACCGCCACCGACACCTGCAACGACGTGACCAGGTCGTTGAGCGAACCTGCCGTGACCATCACGCCGCAGCCGATGGCGAAGTTGCCGGCCATCAGCGCCCAGCTGCTGCGCTTCAAGGTATGAGCCGCCGCTGCGGCGTCGGTCACCGCAGCACCCGCAGCGCTTCCGGGTTCACCAGGTTGCTGGGCTGGTTGGCAATGAAGTTGATGATGTTGTCGAAGGCGGCGCTGAAGTACTGCTCGTAGCTGTCCTGTTCGACATAGCCGATGTGCGGCGTGCAGACGGCGTTCTCCAGGCGCAGCAGCGGGTGGCCCTGCAGGATGGGTTCGCTTTCGAACACGTCCACCGCGGCCATGCCCGGGCGGCCGCGGTTCAGCGCCGCCACCAGGGCGTTCTCTTCCACCAGTTCGGCGCGCGAGGTGTTGACCAGCAGCGCCGTGGGCTTCATGCGCGACAGCGCGTCCAGCGAGACGATGCCGCGGGTCTGGTCGTTCAGGCGCAGGTGCAGGCTGATCACGTCGCATTCGGCGAAGAAGGCTTCGCAGCTTTCGGCAGCGCGGTGGCCGTCAGCCATGGCCCGGGCGCGGGAGTTCTCGCTGCCCCAGACGCAGACCTCCATGCCGAAGGCGCGGCCGTAGCCGGCCAGCAGATGCCCGACCTTCCCGTAGCCCCAGATGCCCAGCGTTTTGCCTTTCAGCACCATGCCGATACCGAAGTTCGGGAGCATCGACGCCGCCTTCAGCCCGCTCTGCTGCCAGGCCCCGTGCTTCAGGTTGCCGATGTACTGCGGCAGGCGCCGCATCGCGGCCATGATGAGCGCCCAGGTCAGTTCCGCCGGGGCCGTGGGTGAACCCACGCCTTCGGCGACGGCGATGCCCAGTCGCGTGCAGGCTTCGACATCGACATGCGCGCCGATGCGGCCGGTTTGCGAGATGAGCTTCAGCCTAGGCAATTTCTCGAGCAGGGCTCGAGGGAAGTGTGTGCGTTCGCGGATCAGTACCAACACGTCGGCGTCGCGCAGGCGCACGGATAGCTGCCCGATGCCCTTGACGGTATTGGTGAAGACTTTGGCGTTGTAGGGCTCCAGGCGCGCAGCACATTGCAGCTTGCGCACGGCGTCCTGATAGTCGTCGAGGATGATGATGTTCATGACAGCTTCGTGGCTGCGGTGCATTTTGCCCTTTATGGCAGGCGCCAGCGCCCGACGATGCGCGGCGATAGCATCGCTTGCACCTGTTGCTTCAGGCAACGCCATCCACTTCAGGAGGTTTCATTCCATGAGTCTTTCCATGCACGCCATCAGTGTCCCGGCCTTCGTTCGGACCTTCAAGGCCATGCACACCTGGTTCGACAAGGCCCAGGCCCATGCCGACGCGCGCAAGTTCGACAGCGTCAACTACCTGGGCCTGCGTCTGGCTCCCGACATGCTGCCGCTGAACAGGCAGGTGCAGATCGCCACCGACATGGCCAAGGGCTGCGTGGCTCGCCTGTCCGGCCAGGATGTGCCGAAGTGGGACGACAACGAAGCGTCGCTGGATGATCTGCGCGCGCGCGTTGCGAAGGCCGTGGACTACGTGCAGTCGGTACCGGCGGCGCTGATCGACGGCAGCGAAGAACGCGAGATCGTGCTGCCGATGCGCCAGGGCGAGGTTCGTTACGCCGGCCAGGCCTACGTCTTGACCTACGTGCTGCCCAACGTCTACTTCCACGCCACCGCGGCCTACGCCCTGTTCCGGCACGCTGGCGTGGACATCGGCAAGCGAGATTTCCTCGGTTGAAGAGACGCAGCGGAGCTTCAGCGCGGCGCTGCCCGCCGCGGCGGCGCTTCGCGCTGCTGGCGCTTGGCCGGTGCAGCACTGGCTTTCGGCGCGCGCTTGGCGGCAGTCGCACGCGCCTTGCTGCCCCGTCGGGGCGCTTGGGCCAGCATGACCACGACCGACTGACCCGGCTTGAACTTGGCCTGCCGCGACACGCCGTTCCACTGCGCCACCTGCGCCGGAGTGACCTTGTAGCGCTGGGCCACACGCTGCACCGTGTCGCCCTTGCGGGCCTTGAAGGCCACGCGCCGCAGCGGGCGGGCTTCGGGGGCCAGAGCGATGGCGGCGTTGTCGGCGACATGCTCTGACACGTCGTGCTCGGCAGTGGCTGAACGCGGCACCAGCAGAGTCGAACCGCGCTTGATGACCATGCGCGGCGGGATCCGGTTCACCTCGCGCAGCCGCTCCTCGGGCATGCCGACGATGCGGGCCGCTTCGCCAGGCTTGATGTTGCGTTGCGCCACCCAGGCGGTCCAGCTGGCCAGCGGACCACGGTGTTGCGCCAGGCTGCGCAGGAAGCTGTTGGCGTTGTCGTAGGGCAGCAGCACCTTGGGCGTGCCTGCTGCCAGGATGACGGGCTTGTTCATCTGCGGGTTGAGGTGCTGGAAGTCCTCCAGCGGCAGGCCGGCCAGTCGTGCGGCCAGCGCCACGTCGATGTCGCGCTCGATCGGCACGCTGAGGAAGAAGGGGTGGTTTTCCAGCGGCGGCAGCACCAGCGAGAACGAAGTCGGCCGGGCAACGATGTTCTTCACGGCCTGCAGCTTGGGCACGTAGTTGCGGGTCTCGTCGGGCATGCTCAGGTCGGTGTAGCCCGTGCCCTTCCCGGCGCGCCGGTTGCGGTCGATCGCGCGCTGCACATTGCCCTGGCCCCAGTTGTAGGCTGCCAGTGCCAGGTGCCAGTCCCCGAAGCGCACATGCAGGCGCTGCAAATAGTCCAGCGCGGCGCTGGTCGAATCCAGCACGGCGCGGCGGTCGTCGCGGAACAGGTTTTGCCTAAGCTCGAACTCGCGGCCCGTGGCCGGCATGAACTGCCACATGCCCGCGGCCCGGGCGCTGGACACGGCTTGCGGGTTGAACGCGCTTTCGATGAAGGGCAGCAATGCCAGTTCGGTGGGCATGCCTCGGCGTTCTATTTCCTCGAGGATGTGGAACAGGTAGCGCCCGCCGCGTTCTGTCATGCGCTGGACGTATTCGGGCCGGGTCGCGTACCAGGTCTCCCACCTGGTGACCAGCGGGCCGTTCAGGTCTGGCATGGTGTAGCCGCTGCGCAGCCGCGCCCACAGGTCGCTGCGGGTAGCGTCATGGTCGACGTCGAGGCGGCCACGGGGTTCGGGTGGCGTCAGGGGCACGAGGGCGGCTGAAGCGGCCGCAGGTGCGGCGGCCGTCGCTTCAACGGTGGCCGGGGCGCTGGCTGCCGGTGCTGCTGCTGTTGCAGCCGCCGCGACGGGAGCCGCAGCGGGCAGGGGAGCCGCCACCTCAGTTGGTGCGGTGCCGGCGGCGGGGCTTGCCAGTGACGACGTTGGCGGTGGACCCGGGGGCTGCAGGCTGGCGCAGCCTGACAGGGTCAGTGCCGCGGCCAGGCCGGTGCCGCGGGTCACCCAGGTCTTGAAGGTGGCGAGGAGTCTCATCAGAATCGGTTCTTCCATTCGCGCAGCGCGGCCAGCACGGCCACGGCGTCGTCGTTGTCGGCCCCTTGCTGCCTGGCCGCGGCCACCACGGCGGGTTCGCTGCAACGCAAGAAGGGGTTGATGCGTTTTTCCAGACCCATGCTGCTGGGCAGCGTGGGCCGGCCAGCCTGGCGCAGAGTCAGGCAATGGCGCGTGTGATTGAGCGTGTCGGTGTTGCCGGGTTCCACGGCGGCAGCGAACTTCAGGTTCGACAAGGTGTATTCATGGGTGCAGCAGACCCTGGTGTCGGCGGGCAAAGCAGCCAGCCTGCCCAGGGAGTGCGCCATCTGCGCTGGCGTGCCTTCGAACAAACGCCCGCAGCCTGCCGAAAACAGCGTGTCGCCGCAGAACAGCAAGGGCTGGGAATCTGCGCCCAGCTGCGCATAGGCAATGTGTCCGGCGGTGTGGCCAGGCACGTCGATGACCTGGAAGTCCAGGCCCAGCACATTCACCACGTCGCCGTCCTTCATGGGCATGAAGGGCGGGGGAATGCGCTCACGGGCAGGCCCGTACACGGGCCCTTTCAGCGGGGCTCGCAATGCGGTCAGCCCGCCCACGTGATCGGCATGATGGTGCGTCACTAGAATCCCGCCCAGGGTCAGGCCATGCGATTGCAGGGCGGCCAGCACGGGTGCTGCGTCGCCTGGGTCGACCACCCAGGCCGTGCTGCCGTCGTGCAGCATCCAGATGTAGTTGTCGCTGAACGCGGGCAGCGGGATCAGGACAGGCGCAATGATCGGCGCTTTGATCGGCGCTGTGGTCGGTGCAGAAGTCGGGGCAGGGGAGCTGGGTACAGTCATGACGCGAGATGAATCGATTATAGAGTTGGGGTCCTGGCTTCGAACCCCGCCTGGCCTGTACCTTCTGGCCTGGGAGCAGGACTGCCTGGACCATGCGGTGACCGATGCTTTCGGCTTTCATGCACTGCAACTGGGCCTGCCCGAGATCGAAGGCCTGCGCGCCAACCGCATGCCGCACCGCTGGGTGGCCAGCACTTCGCTGGTGATTCCCGAGGCGCTGCCCATGCAGCCACAACTGGACGCCCAGATCACCACGCTGGCGGTGCAGGAACCGATCCAGCTGCATTGTGAGTTCGATGCCCTGCCATTTCCCGATGCCAGCATTGATCTGGTGGTCTTGCCGCATTCACTCGAGTTTGCGCGCGACCCGCACCTGACCCTTCGCGAAGTCGAGCGGGTGCTGGTGCCCGAGGGCCGGGTCGTCATTGCCGGCTTCAACCCGGCCAGCCTTTGGGGTCTGCGCCAGCGTGCCGGGCGTGCGCGGCGCGGCGTCGGGCTGGCACGTGGTGATGCCGCGCCCGGCTTGTTCCTGCCACGCGCCGGCGACTTCCTGGGCTATTGGCGCCTGCGGGACTGGCTGCGCTTGCTGGGTTTCGAAGTCGAGGGCGGGCACTTCGGTTGCTGGCGCCCGCCGCTGAACAGTGAACGCTGGCTCGAACGCTTTGCCTGGATGGACCGTGTCGGCGAGCGCTGGTGGCCGGTCCTGGGTGCGGTCTACACGGTGATGGCCGTCAAGCGCGTACGCGGCATGCGTCTGGTGGGCCTGCTCAAGCAGGACAGGCGACAGGCCCGCCAAGCTGCGGTCGTGGCCCACCGCGGCGGTGCCCTCAACGCGGCCCCGCGCAACGAACGTGAAGCAGCCTTGGCTGAACTGGAATCCTGATGGCTGAAGTGGTGATCTACGCCGACGGTGCCTGCCGCGGCAACCCCGGCCCGGGCGGCTGGGGCGTCTGGCTGCGCAGCGGCAGCCACGAAAAGGAGATGTTCGGCGGCGAGAAATTGACCACGAACAACCGCATGGAGCTCACCGCCGTGATAGAGGCGCTGGCGGTCCTCAAGCAGCGTTGCGTCGTCACCGTCTACACCGACAGCCAGTACGTGCGCCAGGGCATCACCACCTGGATCCACGGCTGGAAGAGCCGCGGCTGGCGCACGGCCGACAAACAGCCTGTGAAGAACGTCGAACTCTGGCAGCGCCTGGACACGCTGAATGCAGCCCACGAAGTGACTTGGAAATGGGTCAAGGGGCATTCAGGCGACCCAGGCAACGAGCGCGCCGACGCCTTGGCCAACCAGGGTGTCGACAGCGTCCTGAGTTGACAAACCACCATGACCGAGTGCCGGCAAAGCGGGTGATGGGCCCTTAAGATAAAGGGCTTGTAGTTGATATGACCACCCCTTGAACAAGACCTACACCGCCGTGGCTGTCGTTGGATTGGCTTTGGCGGCCAGCGCCGGATGGTGGTGGCAAAACCGATCGTTAACGCCTGCGACGATGCCTGCGCGCCAGGCCGGCACAGGCGCCGCGCCTGCCGCGCCCGCAGCAGCCCCCGGCGCCAGGCCAGCGGGTCCTGGCGGACTGGCAGCGGTGGAAGTGGCCCGGGCCGAGGCCATCACGCTCGTCGATGACGTGCAGGCGCTGGGTTCCCTGAAGTCGCGTCAGGGTGTGATGCTCAGGCCCGAGACCAGCGGTCGCATTGCCCGGCTGGGTTTCACCGACGGTCAGCGCGTGCGGCGCGGGCAGGTGTTGGTGCAGTTGGACGACAGCCTGCAGCAGGCCCAGTTTCAGCAGGCCCAGGCGCAAGCCAGCATCGCCCGCACCAACCTTCAGCGCAGTCGCGAACTGCTGGCGCAGAACTTCGTCAGCCAGAGCGCGGTCGACCAGAACGCGGCTGTCCTGCAGGTGGCAGAAAGCCAGGTCGCGCTGGCCCAGGCACAGGTGGCGCGCATGAAGGTGCTGGCTCCTTTCGACGGCACCGTGGGCATCCGTGCGGTACAGCTTGGCGACTACGTGAAGGACGGCGCCGACCTGGTCGGCATCGAGGACCTTTCGGCGCTGCACGTCGAGTTCACCCTGCCAGAGCGGTTCGTGGCGCGGGTGCGGGCCGGTCAGCCCATCGAACTGTCGCTCGACGCGCTGCCGGGCATGCTTTTTCCAGGCCGCATCGACGCGCTGGACAGCCAGGTCGACCCCAATGGGCGGGCCCTGCGGGTGCGTGCCGCTGTCGACAACCGTGGTGCCCTGCTCAAGCCGGGCATGTTCGCTCGCCCCCGCGTCGTCTTCGCCGTGCGCGAGGGCGCGGTGGTCGTGCCCGAGGAAGCCCTGGTGCCCCAGGGCGCACGCCAGTTGCTGTTCAAGGTGATAGACGGCCCGAACGGGCAGAAGGTGTCTCAGCGCATCGAAGCCAAGCTCGGACTTCGCATGCCGGGCAAGGTGGAAGTGCTCGAAGGCCTGAAGGCGGGTGACCAGGTCGTGACGGCCGGCCACGGGCGACTGTTGCGCGCCGACGCCGTGCCCTTGCGGGTCATCGACCTGAGCCGGGCCGGTTCGCAGCCCGCTCCGGTGGCGCCGGGTGCGGCCAGCGGCGCGGCCAGCGGTGCTGCCCGCAAGCCTGCGGCACAAGCCTGAGGCAGCGCCATGCAATTGTCCGAAACCTCGATCCGCCGGCCGGTGCTGGCCTGCGTGATGTCGCTGCTGCTGGTGCTGGTGGGGCTGGTGTCCTTCGACCAGCTGACATTGCGCGAATACCCCCGCATCGACGAGCCGCTGGTCAGCGTCAGCACCCGGCTGCAGGGCGCTTCCAGCGAGGTCATCGAAAGCCAGGTGACCAAGCCGCTGGAGGACAGCATTGCCGGCATCGACGGCGTCGACATCCTGACCAGCGTCTCGCGTACCGAGCAGAGCAACATCACGGTTCGCTTCAAGCTGAGCAAGGACCCCGACACCGCTGCGGCCGAGGTGCGTGACCGCGTCGCCCGGGTGCGCGGCCGCCTGCCCACCGAAGCCGACGAGCCCGTCATCAGCAAGGTCGAGGCCGATGCCACGCCCACCATCTGGCTGGCCTACACCAGCGAGACCATGGGCCCGCTGGAGCTCACAGACCTGATCAACCGCGTCGTCAAGCCGCGACTGCAGACCGTCACCGGGGTGGCCGACGTGCAGGTGGGCGGCGACCGCCGCTTCGCCATGCGCATCTGGCTCGACCCCGACCGCCTGGCCGCCTACCGCCTGACGGTGCAGGACGTCGAGGACGCCATTCGCCGCCAGAACCTGGAGGTGCCCGCAGGCCGCATCGAAAGCCAGCAGCGCGAATTCAGCGTCACCGCGCGCACCGACCTGAACACCGTGGCGCAGTTCAACGACATCGTGCTGAAGAACGTGGGCGGCACCCTGGTGCGCCTGCGCGATGTGGCGCGGGTGCAGGAAGCCGCGGCCAGCGAACGCAGCCGCGTGCGCCTGAACGGGGTGCCTTCGGTCAGTACTGGCGTCATCCGCAACGCCACCGCCAACCCGCTGGAGGTGGCGGCTGGCGTGAAGGCGCTGATGCCGCAGATCCAGCGCGACCTGCCACCGTCCGTCACCGTCATCCAGGCCAACGACAACTCGGTCTTCATCGACAGGTCGATCAAGGCCGTGTACACCACGGTGGCCGAAGCCGTGGTGCTGGTGGCGCTGGTGATCTTCGTGTTCCTGCGCACCCTGCGCGCCTCGATCATTCCGCTGGTCACCATCCCGGTCAGCCTGATCGGCACCTTCGCCGCCATTGCGCTGGCCGGCTTCACCATCAACACCCTGACGCTGCTGGCACTGGTGCTGGCCATCGGCCTGGTGGTGGACGACGCCATCGTCGTGCTGGAG
Organism: Burkholderiales bacterium Ga0077543; assembly: GCA_001464055.1. Classification (GTDB taxonomy): domain Bacteria; phylum Pseudomonadota; class Gammaproteobacteria; order Burkholderiales; family Burkholderiaceae_C; genus Rubrivivax. The sequence goes on along the minus strand of LNET01000083.1, from coordinate 25,324 downwards.
AACATCTACCGCCACATCGAGAAAGGCCTGACGCCTTTCCAGGCCGCCATCAAGGGCGCGCGCGAGATCAGCTTCGCCGTCGTGGCGATGACCCTGACGCTGGCCGCGGTGTTCGCGCCACTGGCCTTCACGCCCGGCCGGACGGGGCGGCTGTTCGGCGAATTCGCGCTGACCCTGGCCGGGGCGGTGCTGGTGTCCGGCTTCGTGGCGCTGACGCTGACGCCCATGATGTGCAGCAAGCTGTTGCGTCACAACCCGCAGCCTTCGCGCTTCGACCGCGGCATGGAACGGCTGCTGGTGGGCCTGGGCAGCGGCTACGGTCGCGCGCTGGGCTGGGTGCTGCGCCACCGCTGGGTGGTTCTGGTCGTGATGCTGGCCTCGGCCGGCGGAAGCTACGGCCTGTACACCACGGCCAAGAGCGAGCTCTCTCCGATGGAGGACCGCGGCGTCATCTTCCTGCCCATCCGCGCGCCCGATGGCGCCACGCTGGACTACACCGCGCGCTATCTGGACGCGATCGAGCGCATCACCGCGCAGTACCCCGAGTTCGACCGCCGGTTCACCTTCATGGGTGGTGGCCAGGTGTCCAGCGCTTTCGGCGTGCTGCGCACGGTGGACTGGACCGAGCGCACGGTGACCACACCGGAACTCGCACAGAAGCTGCTGCCGCAGTTGATGGCCTTGCCCGGCGTCAGCGCCTTCCCCATCACCCCCCCCAGCCTGGGGCAGGGCGGCCGGGCCCGGGCGATCGAATACGTGCTGGTCAGCGGCGACAGCTACGACAACATGGCGCGCGCGGCGCAAGCCATGATCGCCGAGATGCAGAAGAACCCCGGCATCGTCCAGCCCGACAGCGATCTGCAGCTGAACAAGCCCGAGATCTTCATCGACGTCGACCGTGCCCGCGCCGCCGACATCGGGGTGTCGGTGGACGTCGTCGCGCGCACCATCGAGACCATGCTGGGCAGCCGCGTCGTCACTCGCTACAAGCGAGACGCAGAACAGTACGACGTCGTCGTGCAGACCGAGAACGCCGGGCGCACCACCCCCGAAGACATCGAGAAGATCTTCGTGCGCGGTCGCAACGACACCATGGTGCCGCTGTCGTCGCTGGTCAAGATCCGCGAGGCAGTGAGCCCCCGCGAGCTGAATCACTTCAACCAGCGGCGCTCAGTGACGCTGAGCGCCAACCTGGCGCCCGGCTATTCGTTGGGCGAGGCGCTGCAGTTCATGGACCAGGCCGCTGCCCGGGTGCTTCCGGCGGGCTACGCCACCGAACTGAACGGCGTGAGCCGCGAGTTCAAGGCCAGCTCGGGCGCTCTGGGCGTGGTGTTCGTGCTGGCCCTGCTGTTCATCTTCCTGGTGCTGTCGGCGCAGTTCGAAAGCTTCATCGACCCTTTCGTGATCCTGTTGTCGGTGCCCTTGTCGATGGTGGGTGCGCTGCTGGCGCTGAAGCTGGCCGGTGGCACCTTGAACGTGTTCTCGCAGATCGGCCTGATCACACTGGTGGGTTTGATCACCAAGCACGGCATCCTGATCGTCGAGTTCGCCAACAAGCTGCGAACGGAAGGCAAGGCCGTGGTCGAGGCCGTTCAGGAAGCCGCCACGCTGCGCCTGCGCCCCATCCTGATGACCACCGGTGCCATGGTGCTGGGTGCCCTGCCGCTGGCTCTCGCCAGCGGTGCCGGGGCCGAGAGCCGGCAGCAGATCGGCTGGGTCATCGTCGGCGGCATGAGCCTGGGAACGCTGCTGACCATCTTCGTCGTGCCGACCGTCTACACCTGGTTTGCACGCCGCGCGATTCCAGGAGAGATCACGACGCCGGCACTGGCCGAAAAGCCAGCGCAGGCCGGGGCGGACTGAAGCCTCAGCCCCCGATGTAGTGCATTTCCACGCGGCGCTCGCCGCTGGGGATGGCCGCAGTACCGTTGCTGCGCAGTTCCGAGTAGCGGTCGTCACGGCCGGCCCAGATCAGGCCGATCGCACTGCTGATCTGCTCGTCGCTGTGGCCGCCGCGCAGCAGCGCGCGCAGGTCATGTCCGCGGCTGGCGAAGAGGCACAGGAACAGCTTGCCTTCCGTGGACAGGCGCGCGCGATTGCATTCGCCGCAGAACGCCTGGGTGACGCTGCTGATGAAGCCCACCTCGCCCGCGCCGTCGGCATAGCGCCAGCGTTCGGCGGTTTCGCCCGGTGCCGAAGGGTCCAGCGGCAGCAGCGGGAAGGCTTCGTGCAGGCGCTGGCGCACCTGGGCCGAGGGCAGCACCTCGTTCATGCGCCAGCCATTGGTGGCGCCCACGTCCATGTACTCGATGAAGCGCAGGACCACCCCCGGGCCGCAATGTTCGCGGATGTGGCGCGCCAGGGGAACGATCTGGTCGTCGTTGGTGCCGCGCTTGACCACCATATTCACCTTCACGGGCGCCAGGCCCGCGCGCAGGGCCGTCTGGATGCCTTCCAGCACGTCGGCCACCGGAAAGTCGACATCGTTCATGCGCTTGAAGATGGCGTCGTCCAGCGCGTCCAGGCTGACCGTGACGCGCTGCAGGCCGGCGTCCCGCAGCGCCTGCGCCTTGCGCGTCAGCAGTGACCCGTTGGTCGTGAGCGTGATGTCCAGGGCCCGGCCTTCGGGCGTGCGCAGCGTGCTCAACTGCGCCACCAGGACTTCGATGTGCTTGCGCAACAAGGGCTCACCCCCAGTCAGGCGCAGCTTGGCGACGCCATGGGCAGCAAACAAGCGGGCGCAGCGGGTGATCTCCTCGAACGACAGCAGCGAGGTCTGGGGCAGAAACTTGTACTGGCTGTCGAACACTTCCTTCGGCATGCAATAGCTGCATCGAAAGTTGCAACGGTCGGTGACGGATATGCGCAGATCCCGCAACGGCCGCCCCAGTCGGTCGGATAGCAGGCCCGTGGCGGGACTGAGTTCGGAGGGCACGGTCGGCACCAGGGCGGCATAGCGCAGGTCGGCCAGGGGAATCACAAGGTCGGTCATACCGAGGATTTTGCCCTCCTGGGGCACAGCGCGCTGGGCAGATGCTGGCGAATCGGGCTCAGGATTTCCCCTCCGCCGGCGTGCACGAGGAACTCCTCGAAAGCCAGGGCCACTTTCGGCACGGGCTGGCCACTCCTGCGCACCGCATGCCAATGGCTCAGGCTCGGGTTGTTCGGCATGGGCAGCACACGCAACAGGCCGGCGTCCAGTTCCAGCGGGCAGGTCAGCATCGACAGGTAGGCCGGGGCGAATCCGGCCACGCACATCTGCTTGATGGCTTCGTTGCTGGAGAGCTCCGACCCGATGCGCAGCCGAAGGCCGGCGCTCTTGAGCAGGCGCTCGACTGCGGTGCGCGTACCCGAACCTCGCTCACGTACCAGCAACGGAACTTCGGAGAGTCTGGCCAGGGTCAGGCGCGGCATGCTCGCGAGAGGGTGTGATGGCGCCGCCACGAAGGCCAGCGGGTTCTCGCCGATCACCCGGGCATCGACCTGCAATTCGGTGGGCGGGCGGCCCATCACCGCGAGGTCGATGTCGTGGACAGCAAGGTGGCGCACGATCTCGTCCCGATTACAGGCAAACAGGCGGACGTTGACCTTCGGGTTCTGGTCGATGAATCGCACCAGCAGTCGCGGCAGCCAATGCTCGGCCGTGGTCACGGCGCCGACTCGCAGCGTGCCGCTGAAGTCGCCGAGCAGGGTCGCCATCTCGTCACTGGTTTCGTTCCACAGCGCCATCAAACGGTCGGCATAGCCCAGGAGCAGCGAGCCAGCCTCGGTAACGCGCACGCCGCGTCCGGTCCGTTCGATCAATGCGGTTCCTGCGGCGGCTTCCAGTGCGCCGATCTGGATCGACACCGCCGACTGGCTCAGATGCAGTTCTTCTGCAGCCAGCGAAACGCTGCCCAGGCGCGCCACGGTGCGGAAGGTGCTCACCTGCTTCAGCGAAGCACTTTTTGCAAGGGACATGGAACTGGCTTCCTTTACGACGATATTGGCATAGCGCGTTATCAGGCACAAAACGTTCAATTTCATTTTGTTCGATGCGCTGCGTACATTGAGCATGCGCCGAAAGAGACAAGCGCACGCCCAAGGCAAACCCGAAAGAGGCCAGGCCACTCGAGCGAATTTCCTTACAGCCGGCAGTCGTCTGATGCATGCATTTCTCGCAATCAGTTCAGACCCTGCGTTGCGCGACCGCAGTGTTGTATTGCGGAATACCCTGATTCTTTTGACCGGCGGCTTGCGCCGTGTCCAGCAGTACAGCGCGGCGGACGATTCTTCGCCGTGTGTTTGCAGTGGAACCATAGGAGACAAGCGATGACTGATCGAAACGACTCACAAAGAAGAAAATTCCTGGGGCTGACCGGCAAGGCCGGCCTGTCGACTTTCGTGGCCCAGGCCGTGGGCGTGAATCTGGGGGTGGTCGATGTGGTGTCGGCGCAGACCGGAAGGCGTGCCGTGACGCCATTCCGCTTCGCCATCATCAGCGACCCCCACCTCTACAGTCCGGCTGACCATGTGTTTGACCGGCATCTCGAAGACGCCGTGGCACAGGTCAATGCCATGACCACGCAGCCCGACTTCGTGCTCGTGACGGGAGACGTCTCCCACCACGGCACGGCCGACCAGCTGGCCAAGGGCAAGCGGATCCTTTCCAAACTGAAAGCACCGCTGCGCGTGATTCCCGGCGAGCACGACTGGTACCTGGACATGGGCGCTGCCTATCGCGCGAACTTCGGGGCCGAGACCTGGTCGTTCACGCAGAAGGGTGTGCACTTCATCGGCCTGAATTCGATCCTGGTGCCCGACTTCTGGACCGAGGCGAAGCTGACCCCCGAGCAGCGGCGCGACTGGTTCATGCCCCTGGCCAGCCCGGTGCCCGGTGTCTGGGGCGTGCATGAGAAGCAACTCGAGTGGCTGCGCAAGGACGTGGCCAACATCTCACCTGACACGCCAGTCGTGATCTTCACGCATTCACCGCTGTGGGACTACTACCCGCGCTGGAACTTCCAGGTGTCGGACTCGCGCGAAGTGCGCGACATCCTGGGCAAGTTCGTCAACGTGATGGCGTTTCATGGCCACGTACATCACACCGTCTACAACAAGATCGGAAACCTGACCTCGATCGGCACCATGAGCACTTCGTGGCCCTGGCCCTATCCGCCAGTGGCCTTGCCCTACCCCGAGTTCCAGCAGTTCCGGGCCGATCCCTCGAACATGGCTGACGGCATGGGCACGGCCTATGTTGCCGTGGACGCCCGAGGTGGCGGCTTCGTGCAGTACCAGCCTTTCGCGGACTCGCTGCCGCCGGCGATCAAGAACGGTTTCAAGGTCTGACAGGAGACAACGGCATGATTCAATCCAACAAGCGCCTGCTCAAGCTGCTGGCTGCTCCCGCAGTGGCTCTGGCAGTTCTGGCGACCCTGGCCCCGGCGACTGCACGTGAGCCTTTCACCCCGGCTGAACTGAAGGTGAAGGACGACAAGCTTCTGGCCTCCGTCAGCCGTGGCTTCGACATGTGGCATGGTGGAAGGGCCGACATGGCCAACAACGGTCTTTCCTGCGCCAACTGCCACCCTGACGCGGCGGCCACGAACCCGCAGACTTTCCCCAAGTTCCTGCCCATGTTCAACAAGGTGGTGACCTACCGGTCGATGGTGAACTGGTGCATCGAGAACCCGCAAGGCGGAAAGGCGATCGACGTCAACAGCGACGACATGACGGCACTGGAGGCTTACTCCTTCTACCTTCACCGCGGCGTGCCGATCGAAACCGGTCTGGTGACGCGGCAGACCGCAGCCCCTCAACCCAATACCGCCCGCGGTTTCGCCGCGAAGGGCACTGGGATCGGGTTCGACAAGTAGACAACGGGTTCTGCCTTACATGCTGAAACTTCAGCTGGTGTTTCTGCTGGTCTTCGGGCTGGGCATTACAGCCCAGTCCGGAGCCCAGCAGCACTGCAGCGCCGACATCATCAAGGCGTCTTCTCCCACGTCGCGGTTCGTGGCCGAAGACGACGGAACGACCGTCGACCAGTTGACACAGCTGATGTGGATGCGTTGCCCGCTGGGTCAGGCCTGGACAGGCAAGCGCTGTTCTGGCGAAGCCGTGCGGCTGAATTGGCAGGACGGTCTGGCCGCTGCCGAACGGGTGAACCGGTCTGGTTCGAATTTCTACAACGACTGGCGTGTGCCCAGTCTGCGCGAATTGGCCACGGTGTCCGAACGGCAATGCACCGGGCCTCGAATCAATCTCCAGGTATTCCCTGATACGCCATCCGCGCTGTTCTGGACGAGCACTGCCAGTTTGCAGGATAAGGGCCAGGTCTATTCAATGGATTTCGACCTTGGCGGCATTCGTCAAGTGGCGAATGAAGCCTCGCTGTTCGTCCGACTGGTGCGTTCCGCGCCGTAACTTCAGCTTATTCACCACACACAATTCTTTCGGAGACTTCATGGGCATGCCAATTTCAGGTCGGCGCGTTTTTGTTTTGCATCTCGTTGGTGTCACTTCTGCACTGGCTGCAGGCCGTGCCGTTGCGACGGGACCGGTATCCACCGAGAAACTGACCGAAGCCGATGCCTATGCGCGAAGCATGGGGTTTCGCCTTGATACGACGAAGGTCGACAAGAAGCGCTTTCCGCGCCATACCCCCGAGCAGAAGTGCAGCACCTGCCAGTTGTATTCGGGTGCGCCTAACGCCGATTGGGGGCCGTGTTCCTTCTTTGGCGGGCGCCTGGTCCACAAGGACGGATGGTGCCGGAACTTCAAGGTCAAGGGTGCGGCTTAAGTCAGTCCGTACGGTTGGCGGGTCAGGCGATCACAGGGCCGCCAACTGAGCATTGGAATGACGCTGGAGTTACGCTTTTTCTGTCAAGTTCGATTGACATTTGTCAATGTCCATTTAACATGACAGTTCGGCACTGACCCTGGCAGAACAGTTCGTTCCTACCGGTCAAGACAAGCCGTCGCCGGGGGATTCGAAATGAGCCCGAGACAAGGCAACTGCGACGAAGACTCAACTCTTCGACGCTGGCGAAACTGGCCCAAGGTGCTTGGTCTGGGCGTCATGCTCGCAGCCCTTGCCGGCCTCGCGGGATGCGAGAGACCCGACAGCATTCAAAGCGGCCACCGCGGCACGGGAATGCTTCAGATCTATGACAGCGGCTACGCCGCCCAAGTCGTCGCCGACAACAAGATCCCCGAGGCCGAGCCGGTCGACGAACCCGACCCCGAGGCACCGATGGTCGGCGAAGTTCACAAGAACGTGCAGGTGCTGACCGACCTGAACGTGCTCGAGTTTTCGCGTCTGATGCAGGCCATGTCGACCTGGGTTGCGCCTGAACAGGGTTGCGAGTTCTGCCACAACCCCAATGACCTGGCCTCGGACGAGAAGTACCCCAAGGTCGTGTCCCGTCGAATGCTTCAGATGACCCGGGACATCAACACCCAGTGGAAGACGCATGTGGCCGACACGGGTGTCACCTGCTGGACCTGTCATCGTGGTCAGGCCGTGCCGTCGGGGGACTGGTTTCGCCACCCGGGCGAAGGCGAGAACATGCAGAACATCATCGGCAATCGCTTCGAGCAGAACATCGCCGGAGTCCAGGCCGTCGGCAACAGTTCGCTGCCGTACGACCCGCTGTCGACCTACCTGAACACCGAAGCGCCCAACATCAGGGTTCAGGGAGTCACGGCCCTGCCCACGGGCAATCGCCAGTCCATTCGCCAGGCCGAATTCAGCTACGGGCTGATGATCTACATGAGCCAGTCTCTGGGCGTGAACTGCAGTTTCTGCCACAACACACGTTCCCTGGCGGCCTGGGACCAGAGCTCACCCCAGCGCGTCACGGCCTGGTACGGCATCCGCATGGTCCGGGACCTCAACGTCAACTACCTGAACCCGATTGCGCCGTTGCTGCCGAAGTTCCGCCTCAGCGCCGAGGGCGACGGGCCCAAGGTGGGCTGCCTGACCTGTCACAAGGGTGTGTACAAGCCCTTGTATGGGCAGCGCATGCTGGAAGAGGGTGGACACCCCGAACTGCGGGGCCCTGTGGTCAGGCCCCCTGCAGAGCCTGCATCGGCGGCCGTGGCCCTGCGCTGATCCGGCGCTGGTCTGGCGCAGAAATGGACTTCAGCGGGGCGCGGGGTCGCCGGCTGGCAAGGTCGGTGCCCGCCTTGCGCCATTGAAGCGCTTGGCCCAGTAGGCCTGGCGCATGTCTTCGATCCGCACGTTGCCGCCCGTGCGCGGCGCATGAATGAACCTGCCTTCACCCACGTAGATGCCCACATGCGAAAACGCACGCCGCATGGTGTTGAAGAACACCAGATCGCCGGGCTTGAGCTCTTCGCGCTGCACTTGTTCGAGCTTCGCCGAACGGGCTTGTTCGTCGGCACGGCGCGGCAAGACCAGCCCGATGCTGTTCTCGAACACATGTCTGGTGAACCCGCTGCAGTCGAAGCCTTCTTCAGCGCTGTTGCCGCCAAGTCGGTAAGGCACGCCCAGGAAGTGCATGGCCGACAGCACCATCTCCGAGGCCTGGTCGCGCATCTGTTGCACGAAAGGACTGGCCGCGGCTTCCCGGAACAGGCCCTTCTGCTGCAACAGTTCGAGCACCGCGTCGCCATGGCTGTTGGCCAGCCCCGCCGGCTCAGCGGGCTTTTCCGGCTTGAGCGGCAGTTCCAGCGCCGTGGCCGGGCCGAGACCGAAAGCCAGCCACAGCAAGGCCGTGGCGGGCAGGCAGGCCAGGAGGCGGTGTCGGCGCTTGTTCACGCGGCGCAGGATAGGCGTGCGAGCATCACGGTGTCAACGCTGCGGCCTTGCCGCCCGAAGCCGCAGGTCTCAAGATCCTGAGCCTTTCAATTCATCGATGGACGCCCACAACACCATGTTCAAAGCCCTGTTGCTCGAGAAAGACGATGCCGGTTTCCGTGCCGGCGTCACCACCCTGGACACCGCGCGCCTGCCCGCGGCCGGCGACGTTCTGGTGCAGCCCGAGTATTCCACGCTCAATTACAAGGACGGGCTGGCGCTGACCAACAAGGCACCCGTGGTGCGCAACTGGCCCATGGTGGCCGGCATCGATGGTGCCGGTACCGTGCTCGAAAGCGGGCACCCGGCCTGGAAGGCTGGCGACCGCTTCGTGCACAACGGCTACGGCGTGGGCGAAACGCACTGGGGTTGCCTGGCAGAGCGGGCGCGACTGAAGGGCGACTGGCTCGTGGCCTTGCCTGCAGCCTTCACGCCCCGCCAGGCCATGGCCATCGGGACTGCCGGCTATACCGCCATGCTGTGCGTGATGGCGCTGGAACGCCACGGCGTCCAGCCCGCTGGCCCTGGTGCAGGCGAGGTGTTGGTCACGGGCGCCACCGGAGGCGTGGGTTCGGTGGCGGTGGCCGTGCTGGCGCGCTTGGGCTACCGCGTGGTGGCGGCCACGGGCAAGGCGGCCGAGGCCGACTATCTGCAGGCGCTGGGCGCAAGCAGCGTGATCGACCGGGCTGAACTGGCCGCGCCCGGCAAGCCGCTGCAAAAGGAGCGCTGGGCCGCTGTCGTCGACGCCGTGGGCAGCCACACGCTGGTCAACGCGCTGGCCCAGACCCGCTACGGCGGTGCCGTTGCCGCCTGCGGCCTGGCCCAGGGCGCTGACCTGCCGGGCACGGTGATGCCCTTCATCCTGCGCAACGTGGCGCTGCTGGGGGTGGATAGCGTGATGGCGCCGCTGACGCTGCGCCAGCAGGCCTGGGCCCGCCTGGCTCGCGACCTCGACCCGGCCCTGCTGGAACGCATGACCACCGAGGTGTCGTTGGAAGGCGCCGTGGCGGCCGCGCAGCGGCTGATGGCGGGCCAGGTTCGTGGTCGCGTGGTCGTGAAGATCGGTTGATGCGCGGCGAAATTCGGCTGAGTCAGCGCTGCGCAAGCGCGAAGTCGAGAATGCGAAGACAGGAGCAGCACAGACTGCGCCACCACCCGCATGCCCACGGAGACCGCGAATGACCTACGCCGAAGTCCACCAACGTTCCCTCAGCGACCGCGAGGCGTACTGGGCCGAACAGGCCGCCTTGGTGGACTGGCAGCAGCCGTTCACGCGCGTCTGCGACAACGACAATCCGCCGTTCACGAAGTGGTTCACCGGTGGCACCACCAACCTGTGCCACAACGCGGTGGACCGCCACATGGCGACCCGGCCCGATGCCCCGGCCCTGATCTTCGTGTCCACGGAAACCGGGCAGGAACGCGTCTACAGCTTCAGCGAGCTGCACGCCGAAGTCCAGTGCATGGCCGCCAGCTTGCTGGCCCTGGGTGTGAAGCAGGGCGACCGCGTGCTGGTGTACCTGCCGATGATTCCCGAGGCCGCATTCGCGATGCTGGCCTGTGCACGCATCGGCGCCATCCACTCGGTGGTGTTCGGGGGCTTTGCCAGCGTCAGCCTGGCCAGCCGCATCGACGATGCCGAACCCGTCGTCGTCATCAGTGCCGACGCTGGCAGCCGCAGCGGCAAGGTCGTGGCCTACAAGCCGCTGCTGGACGAGGCCATCCGGCTGGCCGCACACAAGCCGAAAGCCGTTCTGATGGTCGACCGCGGTCTGAGCGCCTTCGAACGTGTGCCCGGCCGCGACGCCGACTACGCCACGCTGCGTGAACAGCATCGGGCCACCGTGGTGCCTTGCACCTGGGTCGACAGCACCCACCCGAGCTACACGCTCTACACCAGCGGTACCACCGGCAAGCCCAAGGGCGTGCAGCGCGACACCGGCGGCTACGCCGTGGCGCTGGCCGCCAGCATGAAGCAGATCTTCATGGGCCAGCCCGGCGAGACCTTCTTCAGCACCAGCGACGTGGGCTGGGTCGTGGGCCACAGCTACATCGTCTATGGCCCGCTCATCGCCGGCATGGCCACCATCATGTACGAGGGCCTGCCCACGCGCGGCATGGATGGCCAGCCCGACGCCGCCATCTGGTGGAGCCTGGTCGAGAGGTACAAGGTCACCGCGATGTTCAGCGCCCCGACGGCCGTGCGCGTGTTGAAGAAGCAGGACCCGGCGGCGCTGAAGAAGTACGACCTGAGCAGCCTGCGCGCGCTGTTCCTGGCCGGCGAGCCGCTGGACGAGCCCACGGCGCGCTGGATCTCCGACGCGCTTGGTCGCCCCATCATCGACAACTACTGGCAGACCGAAAGCGGCTGGCCCATCCTGACGGTGGCCAATGGCATCGAGCCCCGGGCCAGCAAGTTCGGCAGCCCCGGCGTGCCCATGCCCGGCTACGACGTGAAGCTGGTCGACGAGGCCACGGGCGAAGAACTGAAGGGCGCCAACCAGAAGGGCGTGCTGGTGATCGAAGGCCCGTTGCCCCCGGGATTCATGCAGACCGTGTGGCGCGACGACGCTCGATTCGTCAAGACCTATTGGCAGAGCGTTCCTGGCCGGCAGGTTTACAGCACCTTCGACTGGGGCATCCGCGACGAAGACGGCTACTTCTTCATCCTGGGCCGCACCGACGACGTCATCAACGTTGCCGGCCACCGCCTGGGCACGCGCGAGATCGAGGAAAGCATCAGCAGCCACCCGGCCGTGGCCGAGGTGGCGGTGGTGGGCGTGGCCGACAACCTGAAGGGCCAGGTGGCGATGGCCTTCGTCGTGTTGAGGGACGCTGCGTTCGCGGCTGATGCGAACGACGCGCTGAAACTCGAAGGCGACATCATGAAGGTCGTCGATACCCAGCTCGGCGCCGTGGCCCGGCCTGCGCGGGTGCGCTTCGTGAACAGCTTGCCGAAGACTCGTTCGGGCAAGCTGCTTCGCCGCGCATTGCAGGCCGTATGCGAAGGCCGCGATCCGGGCGACCTGACAACGATCGAAGATCCAACGGCGCTGCTGCAGATCAAGGCGCTGTTCACGCCAGCCTGAGCTGCAGGCTGGCTATAGGCCCAGCCGCGCGAGCTCGCCGCGGCCCTGGCGCACGACCAGCGGGTCTTCGCCCGTCATGTCGACCACGGTGGTGGGCTGCATCGGGCAGGCACCGGCGTCCACCACGGCCTGCAGCGCCTTCGGGAAGCGGGCCAGGATGTCGTCCGCATCGTTCAGGGCATCGGCCTCGCCGGGCGGGATCAGCGTGGTGGCCAGCAGCGGTTCGCCGAACAGGGCCAGCAGGTCCTGCAGCACCACGTGTTCAGGTACCCGCAGGCCGATGGTGCGCCGGCTGGGGTGGCTCAGCCGCCGCGGCACTTCCTTCGTCGCTTCCAGGATGAAGGTGAATGGCCCGGGCGTGCCCAGCTTCAACATCCTGAACTGCCGGTTGTCGACGCGGGCGAAGCGCGACAGTTCGCTCAGGTCGCGGCACAGCAGCGTCAGGTGGTGCTTGTCGTCCACCTGCCTGATGCGACGCAGGTTTTCGGCTGCCGCCTTGTCGTCCAGGTGGCACACCAGGGCATAGCTGCTGTCGGTGGGCACTGCCAGCACGCCGCCGGAATGCAGCAGCGCCGCTGCCTGCTTCAGCAAGCGCGGCTGCGGGTTTTGCGGGTGGACTTCGAAGTGCTGGGCCATTCGATCGGAATCAGGCCACCGTCACGGGGATCTTGCCGATGCGGGCCTGCCATTCCTTGGGGCCGGTGTCGTGAACACTGGTGCCGTCGGCGCTGACCGCCACGGTCACCGGCATGTCCGCCACTTCGAATTCGTAGATGGCTTCCATGCCCAGGTCGGCAAAGCCCACCACCTTGGCGCTGCGGATGGCCTTGGCCACCAGGTAAGCGGCCCCACCCACGGCCATCAGGTAGGCGCTCTTGTGTTTCCTGATGGCCTCGATGCCGGCCGGACCGCGTTCGGCCTTGCCGATCATGCCGATCAGCCCCGTCTTGGCCAGCATCATCTCGGTGAACTTGTCCATGCGCGTGGCCGTGGTCGGGCCGGCCGGGCCCATCACCTCGTCGCGCACCGGGTCCACCGGGCCGACGTAGTAGATGACGCGGTCGGTGAAGTCCACGGGCAGGCTCTCGCCCTTCGCAAGCATGTCCTGGATGCGCTTGTGCGCGGCGTCGCGGCCCGTCAGCATCTTGCCGTTCAGCAGCAGGGTCTGGCCCGGGGTCCAGCTGGCCACCTCGGCGCGGGTCAGGGTGTTCAGGTCCACGCGCTTGCTGCGCTGGTAGTCGGGCGCCCAGTGCACCGCCGGCCACAGGTCCAGGGGTGGCCTTCGGCGCACATGCGGCTGTTGGTCAGGATCTGTGCGATCGCGTCCTTCGCCGCTGGCGAGGCTTCGCGCTCGTAGGCGCGGGCCAGGTGGCGATCTTCACGTCCAGCACGGTGGTCAGCCCGCCCAGGCCCTGCGCGCCGATGCCCAGGGCATTGACCTTCTCGTACAACTCGATGCGCAGTTCTTCCAGTTTGCTGGACGGGCCGCGCGCCAGCAGTTCGAACATGTCGATGGGCTCCATCAGCACTTCCTTGGCCAGCAGCATGGCCTTTTCTGCCGTGCCGCCCACGCCGATGCCCAGCATGCCCGGCGGGCACCAGCCCGCACCCATGGTGGGCACGGTCTTCATCACCCAGTCCACCAGGTTGTCGCTGGGGTTCATCATCACGAACTTGCTCTTGTTCTCGCTGCCGCCACCCTTGGCCGCCACGGTCACGTCCACGGTGCTGCCCGGCACCACCGTCATGTGGATGACGGCGGGCGTGTTGTCCTTGGTGTTCTTGCGCTCGAAGATCGGGTCGGCCAGCACCGAGCCACGCAGCTTGTTGTCCGGGTCCAGGTAGGCGCGGCGCACGCCTTCGTTCACGGCGTCTTCCACGCTTCCCGGGAAGCCCTCGAAGCGCACGTCCATGCCGATCTTCAGGAACACGTTGACGATGCCGGTGTCGGTGGCCTTCGGCGCACATGCGGCTGTTGGTCAGGATCTGTGCGATCGCGTCCTTCGCCGCTGGCGAGGCTTCGCGCTCGTAGGCGCGGGCCAGGTGGCTGATGTAGTCGGCCGGGTGGTAATAGCTGATGAACTGCAGGGCGGCGGCCACGGTCTCGACCAGGTCGGCGTGGCGAATGGTGGTGGTCATGGCGGCAAACGCAGTGCGTCGGGTGTCTGAAGAGCCTTAAAGTGTAGCCAGCAGGCCTGTCGGGGCTTCAGGCCGGTGCGAGGGCCTCGCCTAAACTCCTGGGTTTTGCCCGCACCGCGCCGCTTCCGTAACCCACCCTGCCTGCATGAGCCAGCTTGCCTTGATCGTCCTGCTGCCCCTGGTTCTGGGCACACTGCTGTGCCTGTGGTGCGGCAGCGTGAACACCAGTGTCAGGCGCGCCGCGACGGCGGTCATTGCCGGGGCGATCTCGGTCGCGGTGCTGGGCCTGCTGTTCAGCTTGGCTGGCCCGGTGTTCCAGGGGCAGACCCTGCTGACGCAGGCTGAGTGGATACCGGCCATCGGCCTGAACGCGAACTACCGGCTCGACGGCCTGGCCTGGATGTTTGCGCTGCTGATCAGCGGCATCGGCCTGTTGATCGTCATCTACGCAGCCTTCTACCTGCATCACGACGACCCGGCCGGCAAGTTCTACAGCCAGCTGATGCTGTTCATGGCGGCCATGCTCGGCATCGTGCTGTCGGACAACCTGCTGCTGATGGTGGTGTTCTGGGAGCTCACCAGCATCAGCAGCTTCCTGCTGGTGGGCTACTGGGGATCGAATCCGAAGAAGGGCCAGGACGCCAGGTTCGGCGCGCGCATGGCGCTCACCGTCACCGGCGGTGGCGGCCTGGCGCTACTGGCCGGCGTCATCGTGCTGGGGCAGGTGGCCGGTACCTACGACCTGAGCGTGATGCTGAACACACCGGGGCTGATCGCGCAGATCCAGGCAGACCCCCTCTATCCGCTGATCCTGGCCCTGGTGCTGCTGGGCTGCTTCACCAAGAGCGCGCAGTTGCCCTTCCACTTCTGGCTGCCCGAAGCCATGGCCGCGCCTACGCCGGTGTCGGCCTACCTGCATTCGGCCACCATGGTCAAGGCCGGCCTGTTCCTGATGCTGCGTCTGTATCCGGTGCTGGGTGGCACCGACCTGTTCGAAGGCATCGTGGCCACCATCGGCCTGCTGACGATGGTGTTCGCGGCCTTCGTGGCCATCTTCAAGCACGACCTGAAAGGCCTGCTGGCGTACAGCACCATCAGCCACCTGGGGCTCATCACTTTCCTGATCGGGCTGTCCAGCCCGATGTCCACGGTGGTGGCGGTCTTCCACATCCTGAACCACGCAGCCTTCAAGGCGGCATTGTTCATGAGCGCCGGTATCGTCGACCACGAGACCGGCACACGCGACATGCGCAAGCTCGGCGGCTTGTTCAGTGTGCTGCCCATCGTCGGCACGCTGGCGCTGATTGCTGCAGCAGCGATGGCCGGCATACCGCCCTTCAACGGCTTCATCAGCAAGGAGATGATGCTCGACGAGGCCGTTCGCGGCGGCGCCGTCTGGGGTTCGTTCAGCTGGCTGATGCCGGTGCTGGCGACGTTCGGCGGGCTGTTCTCGATGGCCTATTCGCTGCGACTCGTGCACGACGTGTTCTTCAACGGCCCGGCGAAAGATTTGCCCATCGCCCACCCGCACGAGCCTTCCTGGGGCATGAAGGCTCCTGTGCTGCTGCTGGTGGCCATCTGTATCGCCGTCGGACTGGCGCCAATGCTGGTGGCCGGCCCGCTGGTTCAGGTGGCGGCCAGTGCCGCGCTGGGCACGCCGGCGCCCGCGTTCAAGCTCGCGTTGTGGCATGGCGTCAACCTTCCGCTGATGATGAGCGCGGTGGCCGTGGCCGGGGGCGCACTTCTGTACTTCGGCCTGCTGCGGGGCGGCCGGCTGCACCGCTACCTGCCGGGGGCCTTCAGCGCCAAGCGCGTGTTCTCGGGCGTGATGGACGGGCTGTTCAGTGGTGCCGGTCGGTTCACGGCCCGGTTGGAGAACGGCTCGTTGCAGCGCTATGCGGCATTGACAGTGGGCAGCGCCATTGCCATCGCCGCCTGGCCGCTGCTCACGAACACCGGCAGCCTGGGCAGCGGCACGCGGGCCCTTCTGCCGGCCACACCGCTTGCGTCCGTACTGTGGGTGGCGCTGGCCGGCACCTGCCTGGCATTGGTGCTGGGGCACCACGACCGTTACCGCGCCGTGGTGTTGGTGGGCGTGGTCGGGCTGGTGACGGCACTCACTTTCCTGGGCTTTTCGGCGCCCGATCTGGCTCTCACGCAGCTTTCGGTCGAGGTCGTTTCGACGGTGCTGCTGCTCATGGGCCTGGCCCTGCTGCCGGCGACAACACCGCGCGAAAGCAGCAGCGGCCGGCGGACGCGCGACGCCCTCCTGGCGCTGGGCGGTGGCGCCGGCATGGCCTGGCTGGCCTGGCTGGTGATGACGCGCGACCACGACTCGATTTCCTGGTACTTCCTGGAACAAAGCGTGCCCAAGGGTGGCGGCACGAACTCGGTGAACGTGATCCTGGTCGACTTCCGCGGCTACGACACCTTTGGCGAGATCACGGTGCTGGGCATTGCCGCCATCGGGGTTCTGGCGCTGCTGGACCGCTTCCGCATCCACCGTCCGGGTGCCGACGCAGCAGGCCGGCGCTGGAGCTTCGCTGCGCAGCCGGTGATGCTGCGTGTGGCTGCGCGGCTGGTGCTGCCGTTGGCGCTGGTCGTCTCGGTCTACATCTTCTGGCGCGGGCACGGGCTCCCCGGCGGCGGCTTCATCGCCGGTCTGGTGACAGCCATCGCCCTGGTACTGCAGTACATGGCGATGGGCCAGCAGCAGGCCGACGCCGCCCTGCACGCCCAGGGTGGCCGGCGCTACACGCGCTGGATCGCCGCTGGCCTGGGCATCGCCGGGCTCACGGGCGTGGGTGCCTTCGTGCTCGGTCGGCCTTTCCTGACCAGCGCCTTCGGTCACCCGGTGCTGCCGGTGCTGGGCGAAGTACCGCTGGCCACGGCCGCGCTGTTCGACCTGGGCGTCTACATCACGGTGGTGGGCGCGACCATGCTCACCTTGTCGGTGTTGGGCGCGGCCACCAAGCCCGGTAGCGGTGCCATTCCTGGCGGCTCGCCCGAGCGGAGGACTGTCTGATGTTCAGCATGGAAGCGCTGGTGGCCAGCGGCATCGGCATCGTCGCGGCGACGGGCATCTACCTGCTCCTTCGCGGCCGCACCTTCCCGGTGGTGCTGGGCCTGTCGATGATCGGCTATGCCGTCAACGTCTTCATTTTCGCGATGGGCCGGCTGTGGTCGAACGCCGCGCCCATCGTCGACCGCGGCCCCAACGTGGCCGACCCACTGCCGCAGGCCCTGGTGCTCACCGCCATCGTGATCGGCTTTGCGACCACCGGCTTCGTCATCGAACTGGCACTGCGCAGCCGGCATGACGGCGGCACCGACCATGTCGACGGCAAGCTCGACAAGCCCGAGCCGGCCGACCCTGCCGGCCCGTCCGAGCCCGCTGCCAGGTCCCGGCACGAGGGGGGCGCGCAATGAGCTTCGCCGACCAGTTGCCCATCCTGCCGGTTCTCCTGCCGCTGTTCACCGCGGTGCTCCTGCTGGCGCTGGGCGACGAGGAAGAGCGTCGCCCCTGGGCCCGGCGCATTGCGCTGGCCTCCGTGCTGCTGGGGGCGGTGTTTGCCTTCCGGCTGGTGGAACAGGCCGCCACGGGCGTGCTCACGGTCTACCGCCTGGGCGAATGGCCGGCACCCTTCGGCATCGTGCTGGTGGTCGACCGGTTGGCGGCGCTGATGCTGGCGCTGACAGCCGCCGTCGCGCTGCCGGTTCTTCTCTACGCCACCGGCGGCTGGGACGCCCACGGCCGCCACTTCCACGCGCTGTTCCAGTTCCAGCTGATGGGCCTGAACGGCGCCTTCCTCACCGGCGACCTGTTCAACCTGTTCGTGTTCTTCGAGGTGCTGCTGATCGCCAGTTACGTGCTCATGACACACGGCCTGGGGCGTGAACGCCTGCGCTTCGGCACGCAGTACGTGGTGCTGAACCTCACTGCGTCGGCACTGTTCCTGATCGGCATCGCCTTGATCTACGCATTGACCGGCACGCTGAACATGGCCGACCTGGCGCTGCGCGTACCGCAGGTGGCTGCCCCCGAAGCCGCGCTGCTGCAGGCCGGTGCCTTGATCCTGCTGGTGGTGTTCGGCTTCAAGGCCGCCCTGGTGCCGCTGGCGATGTGGCTGCCCGGCACCTACGCCGCGGCCAGCGCGCCGGTGGCGGCGCTGTTCGCCATCATGACCAAGGTGGGCGTCTATGCCATCTGGCGCGTGCATGGCGTCATCTTCGGTGCCGACGCCGGGCCCTCGGCCTTCACGGTGCAGCCGCTCTTGCTGCCCATCGCACTGGCCACCAGCCTGGTGGGCGTGGCCGGGGCATTGGCGTCGCACACGCTGCCGCGGCTGATCGCCTGGCTGACGGTGGCTTCGGTGGGCACCATCGTCGCGGCCATCGGCCTGTTCGGCGTTGCGGCCTGGTCGGCGGCGATGTACTACCTGATCAATTCAACGCTGGTGATCGCGGGGCTCTTTCTATTGTCGGAACTGGTGGCTTCCCAGCGCGGACCCATGGCCGACAGGCTGGAGCCCTGCAGCCCCGTTGCCCAGCCGGCCCTGCTGGGCCTGATGCTGCTGCTGGCCGCGGCATCGAACGCCGGCCTGCCGCCGCTGCCGGGCTTCATCGGCAAGCTGATGCTGCTGCAGGCGGCCAGCGCGCATGCCTGGGCGGTGGCGGTTTGGGTGGTGGTGCTCCTGGTGGGCTTTCTCACGCTGGTGGGGCTGGCGCGGGCGGGCAGCATCCTGTTCTGGGCCGTGCGGCCCGAGGTGCAGGGCAGCAGCGCTGGGTCCAGCCCCAAGCTGGCGGCGGCAATGATCTCGCTGCTGGCGATGAGCGTGCTGCTGTCGGTGTGGGCTGCGCCCATCCAGCGCTACACCGCTGCGGCGGCTGCGCAAATGCTGGACCGCGATGCCTATGCCCGCGCGGTGCTGCCAGAGATGGGCGGTGCACAGGCTGAGACGGTGCGGCCGTACCGCATCCCTCAGCCGCCGGGGCCGCTGCCGCAGACGCCGGCCCCGTTGCCGGAGGCACGATGAAACCGCGCTGGCTGGCCTATCCTGTTCTCTCGGTGCTGCTGGCGGCCACCTGGCTGTTGCTGCAGCAGAGCCTGGCGCCCGGTAACCTCATCACCGCCGCGGTGCTGGGCCTGGTCGTGCCACGCCTGCTGCATGGCTTTCTGGGCGCGCCCACGCCCGTCCTTTCCTGGCCCGCCGCGCTGCGTTTGCTGGGCGTGGTCTTCTACGACATCGTCGTGGCCAACATCGCAGTGGCGCGCATCGTGCTGTCACCCGGCTCCAGGCCGCAACCCGCCTGGCTGACGGTGCCGCTTGACGTGGAGCATCCAACTGCCATGACCTTGTTCGCGGCCATCATCACGATGACTCCGGGCACGGTCAGCTGCGTGGTGGACGAACGTCGGCGGTTCATCCTGGTGCATGCACTGGACTGCAGCGACGCCGCCAGCATGGTGGCCGACATGAAACGGCGCTATGAGGCGCCTTTGAAGGAGATCTTCGGATGATCCTGGCCTGGGCCCTGGACTTCGCCATCTTGGCCATTGCCCTGGCCGTGGCTTTGTGCCTGTGGCGGCTGCTGCGCGGGCCGGAGATAGCCGACCGCGTGCTCGCCCTCGACACGCTCTACGTCAACGCCGTGGCGCTGGCCATCCTGCTGGGCCTGCGGCTGAGCACGCTGCTGCTGTTCGAGGCGGCGTTGATCATCGCACTGCTGGGCTTCGTTGCCACCGTGGCCCTGGGGCGCTACCTGGCGCGCGGCGACGTCATCGAATGACGATGCCCAGCGCATCCCACGGCCTGCACACAGGAGCCTTGCCATGCTGAACCCCATCGATAGCCTGCCCCTGTGGGTGCAGATTCCGGCAGCGCTGATGCTGGTGATCGGCGGTGTGTTCGCGCTCGTGGGGGCGGTGGGCATGTTGCGCTTCGGCGACTTCTTCATGCGGCTGCATGCCCCCACCAAGGCCAGCACGCTGGGCGTGGGTGGGGTGCTGCTGGCCAGCCTGTTGGTGAGCTGGGCCCAAGGCGTGGCCGGCCTGCAGGTGCTGCTGATTACGCTGTTCGTGTTCATCACTGCGCCGGTGTCGGCCAACCTGCTCGGCATGGCTGGCCTGCACCTTCGACTGCATTCAAAGGCCCCGCTGCCTCCGGACCAGCCGCAGCCCTGAACGTCGGCCAGCGATCTTTCTTCAGGCCGGCGAGTCCGGCTTGTGCGTCGGGCGCAGTATCGAAGCCACAAGCGTCACCACGGTCAGAGGCACCACGAAGCTCAGCATCGCGTTGCTGTAGTAGGGCAGGGCACTGTGTTCCTGGGCGGCCAGGATCAGGTAGGCGACGTAGGCCACGTAGTAGCCCAGGAACACTCCACCTTCCCAGCGTGCGATCTCGCGGCCGCTCAGGAAGACCGGCAGGCAGGCCAGGGCAACGGCCAGCATGACCCAGATGTCGAATGTCAGAAGCGACGGCGGAAGTACCAGCCCGGTGTTGCCCGACACCAGACCCGAGATGCCGAGGCAGCCCAGAATATTGAAGGTGTTGCTGCCCACGACGTTGCCGACCGCGATGTCGCGTTCGCCCTTGATGGCCGCCGTGATGGACGTTGCCACCTCAGGCATGGACGTGCCGGCGGCCACGATGGTCAGGCCGATGATGAGGTCGCTGACACCCAGTTGCTTGGCAAAGGCCACGGCGGCGGTGACGAGCCAGTCCGAACCCACCACCAGCGCGGCCAGCCCGGCTGCAATCAGCAGCAACTGGGCTGGCAACTTGCTGTCCCAGGCGCCTGCGACCACCGGACCCACCTCGTCGCTCAGGGCTTCCTGGCTGGCCTTGCTCTCCCGACGGGACTGCACGATCAGGAACACGGTGTACGTGACCATCAGGATCACCAGCAGCGCCGCGTCGGTGAAGCTGATGCGGCCGTCCAGGCCCAGTGCTACCAGCAGCAAGGACACACCCAGCATGATGGGCACTTCCTGCCGGATCAACTGCATGTTCACCACCAGCGGGGTGATGAGCGCGCTCAGGCCCAGGATGAACAGCACGTTGAAAATGTTGCTGCCCACCACGTTGCCGACGGCCAGGTCGGTCTTGCCGTCCAGCACGGCGCCCACGGAGACAGCGACTTCCGGTGCACTGGTGCCGAAGGCGACGATCGTCAGACCCACGACCAGCGGCGAAATGCCGAAAGAAAGCGCCAGCTTCGAAGCGCCGCGAACCAGCAGGTTGGCGCCCACGACCAGACCGACCAGGCCGGCTGCAAACAAGAGGAAGTTCATCTCAGGACTCTCCGGGTATCTTCTTTTATGGGGGGCGTTGGCTGCACTGTGGCGGCCGCTGGGCCGGCGGGGACCGCTGAGCCGCGCCCATGGCACGTTGCCATGTGCCGGGTAGGGACCCCCAGGGCGCTCGCAGCCCCGGCCTGCGAAGGCGATTTCGGGTTAACCCGCAGCAGGCTGGATTCTAGGCTGGGCATGCATCACAGTCCGTCGAGTAAGGCGTCAGTCAGAGCCCGAACGTAGCTTCAGGCACGAGAAATTCTCAAGAATCTGCAAATCAGGAGACCGCCCGATGTCCAGCGACCAACCCACCGAATTCAAGACCCACCAACCCCCCGCGGCCCTGGTGGCCCAGGCGCGTGTTTCCGGCATGGCGGCCTACCAGGCCCTGGTGGACGAAGCCAACGCCGACTACGAAGGCTACTGGGCCCGCCTGGCGCGCGAGTTCGTCAGCTGGAAGACGCCATTCACGAAAGTGCTGGACAGCAGCAACGCGCCGTTCTTCAAGTGGTTCGAGGACGGCACGCTGAACGTCTCCTACAACTGCCTGGACCGCAACGTCGAGCGCGGGTTGGGCGACAAGGTGGCCGTCATCTTCGAGGCCGACGACGGCACGGTGACGAAGGCCACGTACAGCGAATTGCTGGCCAAGGTGGGCCAGTTCGCGAACGCCCTGAAAGCTCGTGGTGTGAAGAAGGGCGACCGCGTCGTCATCTACATGAGCATGAGCATCGAAGGCGTGGTGGCCATGCAGGCCTGCGCCCGCATCGGTGCGCCACATTCAGTGGTATTCGGCGGCTTCTCGGCCCAGGCGCTGCGCGACCGCATCATGGACACCGGCGCCTGCATGGTCATCACCGCCGACGAACAGGCGCGCGGTGGCAAGGCGCTGCCGCTGAAGGCCATCGTCGACGAAGCGCTGGCCCAGGGCGGCTGCGACACCGTCAAGAACGTCATCGTCTACAAGCGTACCGGCGGCAAGACTGGCTGGACCGAGGGCCGCGACCACTGGCTGCACGAGGAGATGGCGGGCCAGCCCACCGCCTGCGAACCCGAATGGGTGGGTGCCGAGCACCCGCTGTTCCTGCTGTACACCAGCGGCAGCACTGGCAAGCCCAAGGGTGTTCAGCACAGCACCGGCGGCTACCTGCTGCATGCTGCGCTGACGACGGCATGGACCTTCGACCTGAAGCCCGACGACGTGTTCTGGTGCACTGCCGACATCGGCTGGGTCACCGGCCACAGCTACATCACCTACGGCCCGCTGGCCCTGGGCGGCACCGAGATCGTGTTCGAAGGCATTCCCACCTTTCCCGACGCCGCGCGCTTCTGGAAGATGATCGAGAAGCACAAGGTCACCATCTTCTACACCGCGCCGACCGCCATCCGCAGCCTGATCAAGATGGCCGAAGGCAACGACGCCGTGCACCCCAGGCACAGCGACCTGAGCAGCCTGCGTATCCTGGGCAGCGTGGGTGAGCCCATCAACCCTGCCGCCTGGGAGTGGTACTACCAGAACATCGGCGGCGGCCGCTGCCCCATCGTCGACACCTTCTGGCAGACAGAGACGGGCGGCCACGTCATCACCCCGCTGCCGGGCGCCACGCCCATGGTGCCGGGTTCGTGCACGCTGCCCTTCCCGGGCATCGATGCGGCCGTGGTCGACGAAACCGGCGCCGACGTGCCCAACGGAAGTGGCGGCATCCTCGTCATCAAGAAGCCCTGGCCGAGCATGATCCGCACGATCTACGGCGATCCGGAACGCTTCATCAAGAGCTATTTCCCGCCGGAACTGAAGGGCTACTACCTCGCCGGCGACGGTGCCATTCGCGACAAGGACACCGGCAACTTCACGATCACCGGTCGCATCGACGACGTGCTGAACGTCAGCGGGCACCGCATGGGCACGATGGAAATCGAAAGCGCCCTGGTGAGCTGCACCGAGCTGGTGGCCGAGGCCGCCGTGGTGGGACGCCCCGACGACACCACGGGCGAGGCCATCTGTGCCTTCGTGGTGCTGAAAGGCAGCCGCCCCACCGGTGAAGAGGCGAAGAAAATCGCGACCCAACTGCGCAACTGGGTGGCCAAGGAGATCGGTCCGATCGCCAAGCCCAAGGACATCCGCTTCGGCGACAACCTGCCCAAGACGCGCAGCGGCAAGATCATGCGCCGCTTGCTGCGCAGCATTGCCAAGGGCGAGGCCATCACCCAGGACACCAGCACACTGGAGAACCCGGCCATCCTGGACCAGTTGACGCAAGCCAACTGAGCGAAGCGGCTTCAGGCCTGGGGCTTGCCCCCGGGCCGGGCTGCCGGGGCCCTGAAGCGCAGCCAGGCCGCCCCGCCTGCCAGAGCTGCCAGCCCAGCCATCAGCAGTGCCGGACCGGCGGGTTCGGGCCTGGGCTCAGGCGTCACGGTCAGCATGCCCTGGTAGCTGGCGTTGTCTGCGGGGCGTCCCGTGATCTGCACGGTGAACGAGCCATTGTCGCGGCCTTCCAGGCCCGCAAAACTGCGCTCGCCGACGGTAAAGGTCCCGGCGTTCTGGCCATTGACGCTGGCCGCCAGGCCTTCGATGCCCTCGCCAGACAAGGTGAAGCGGTAGGAATAGGTTCCCGGGCTGAGGTTGGTGAAGGTGATGAAATCGTCGCCTTGCTTGAGCAGCGGGCCGTCACCCACGAACGAACCCGAACCGCTGGACAGGTCGATGACGCGTTCGCCCGCAGCTGCAGGGCCGATGGCCGCCCAGGCGAAAGCAGACAGAAGAAAGAAAGTGCGAAAACCACGCATGGAGGGATGTTGGGGGCGCAAAGCGTGCTGCGCAACCCCTGGGCTGCGCTACATTGAAATGGCGGGTGCCCACGTGCACCGAAATGGAGTACGGAAATGCCCCTGGTGATCATCGGCGTGCTGCTGCTGCTGGCAAAGGTGGCCGATTTCGGGCCCACCGCAGGCTGGAGTTGGTGGTGGGTGCTGTCGCCTTTCGCCGGCGCCGCGGTCTGGTGGGCCATTTCCGACGCCACCGGCATCACCCAGGGCCGGGCCATGCGCAAGATGGACGAACGCAAAGCCCAGCGCCGCGAAAGGGCCATGGCCCAGCTGGGGCTGGACACCCGCCGCAAGGGCGTGGTCGACAAGTCGCGGGAAGACGCCTTGCGCCGCGCCAAGACCATGGCCGGTTCCGGCACCAAGGGTTCGGCCGGACCCTCGGAGCCACGGCTGTAGCCGCGGCAGTTGGCGGCCAGCGGCCTCAGTCGGCGTCGAGCACGGCCCCGCGGCTGGCACTGGTGGCATTTCGCGAGAACTTCGCCAGCACACCGCGCGTGTAGCGTGGTGCAGGTTGCTTCCACAGCGCGCGCCGGCGCGCGATTTCGGCGTCGTCGACGTTCAGCTGCAGCAGGCGTTGGTGCGCGTCGATGACGATGGTGTCGCCTTCCTGGACCAGTGCAATCAGGCCGCCGGCAAAGGCTTCGGGCGCGACATGGCCCACCACCATGCCCCAGGTGCCACCGCTGAAGCGGCCGTCGGTGATGAGGCCTACGCTTTCGCCCAGGCCCTGGCCGATGAGCGCGCCGGTGGGCGCCAGCATTTCAGGCATGCCCGGGCCGCCCTTGGGGCCCAGATAGCGCAGCACCATCACGTCGCCAGCGACGATTTTCCCGGCCATGATGGCGGCCAGCGCGCTTTGCTCGTCGTCGAACACGCGCGCCGGGCCCGTCATCACCGGGTTCTTCAGGCCGGTGATTTTGGCCACGCAACCTTCGGGGCTGAGGTTGCCCTTCAGGATGGCCAGGTGGCCGTCGGTGTAAACCGGGTTTCTGACCGGGCGGATGACTTCCTGATCGGTGCGCAGCGGGGGCAGGGCGGCCAGGGTCTCGGCCACGGTCTTGCCGGTGATGGTGATGCAGTCGCCATGCAGCAGCCCGGCTTCCAGCAACACCTTCATCACCGCCGGAATGCCTCCGGCCCGGTGCAGGTCGATGGCCAGGAAGCGGCCGC
>LNET01000082.1 GCA_001464055.1 Burkholderiales bacterium Ga0077543 | reverse complement strand
TCTCGATCGACTTCTTCGTGACGATGTCGCGCGGCTTCAGGTCGGCCTTCACGGCTTCCACCAGCACGCGCGCGGCTTCGGCGGTGTGCGCCAGGATGGGGTCTTCGACGTTGGCCATGGTCGACGCATAGGGCAGGCTCATGCCCAGGGCCTCGAACGACGAGGACATGGTGTTGGCGGTGTACATGCCGCCGCAGCTGCCGCTGCCGGGAATGGCGCGGCGTTCGATCTGGCAGAAGTCTTCCTCGCTCATCTTGCCGGCACTGAACTGGCCGACGGCTTCGAAGACGCTGACGATGTTCAGGTCTTCGCCCTTGTAGCGCCCGGGCAGGATGGTGCCGCCATAGACATAGATGGCAGGCACGTTGGCGCGCAGCATGCCCATCATGCCGCCGGGCATGTTCTTGTCGCAGCCGCCGATGACGAGCACGCCGTCCATCCACTGGCCGCCCACGCAGGTTTCCACGCAGTCGGCAATGACCTCGCGGCTGACCAGGCTGTACTTCATGCCTTCGGTGCCCATGGCCATGCCGTCGCTGATGGTGGGGGTGCCGAACACCTGCGGGTTGGCGCCTGCCGCCTTCAGGCCGGCCACGGCGGCGTCGGCCAGCTTCTGCAAGCCGCTGTTGCAGGGGGTGATGGTGCTGTGGCCGTTGGCCACGCCGATCATCGGCTTGCCGAAGTCGCCTTCGGTATAGCCCATGCCGTAGTACATGGAGCGGTTGGGCGCGCGGGCGACGCCTTCGGTGATGTTCTTGGAGCGGCGGTTGAAGCTCATGGCGGCGGGGTCCTTAGGGTCAGCCCCCGAGTTTATCGGGCCCGGCCTGGCCGGCATGGACAATGCACGGTTTCCGAGTGGAGCCTTTCCGATGCTGGTGCATCCCGAGTTCGACCCCATCGCCTTGTCCCTGGGGCCGATCAACATCAACTGGTACGGCCTGACCTACCTGGCTGCCTTCGGCCTGTTCCTGTTCCTGGGCGCGCGCCAGGTGCGCCAGCCGCACTTCGCTGCCGCCGGCTGGCAGCGGCGCGACATCGAGGACCTGCTGTTCTATGGCGTGCTGGGCGTCGTCATCGGCGGCCGCGTGGGTTATGCGCTGTTCTACAAGCCGGGCGACTACCTGGCCAACCCGCTGGAGATCCTGATGGTGTGGCGGGGTGGCATGTCCTTCCATGGCGGGCTGATGGGGGTCATCGTGGCCATGGCGCTGTACGCCCGCAGCCGCGGCCGCAGCTTCCTGGAAGTGACGGACCTGGTGGCCCCCTGCGTGCCCACCGGGCTGGCGGCGGGCCGCATCGGCAACTTCATCAACGGCGAGTTGTGGGGACGCGCGGCCGACCCCGGCCTGCCCTGGGCCATGGCCTTCCCCCAAAGCGGCAGCATGATCGCGCGCCACCCTTCACCGCTGTACCAGTTCCTGCTGGAAGGCCTGCTGCTGTTCGTGCTGCTGTGGCTGTACAGCCGCAAGCAGCGGCCGACGGGGCAGGTGGCCTTCGCCTTCCTGTTCGGCTATGGCGTGCTGCGCTTCGTGGCCGAATACTTCCGTGAACCCGACAGCTTCCTGGGCCTGCTGGCGCTGAACATGAGCATGGGCCAGTGGCTGTGCATTCCGATGATCGTCATCGGCGCCGGCGCCTGGTGGTGGTGCGGGCAGCGCAATCAGATGAAACTGGCGACACCCCCATGAGACAGATCTTCCTGGACACCGAAACCACCGGCCTGGACGCGAGCCAGGGCGACCGCATCATCGAGATCGGCTGCATCGAGATGGTGGACCGGCGCTACACCGAAGGCCCCGGCAGCCGCTTCCACCACTACGTGAACCCGCAGCGCAGCAGCCACCCCGATGCGCTGCGCGTGCACGGCATCACCGACGAATTCCTGGCCGACAAGCCGCTGTTCGCCGACATCGCGCAAGACCTGCTGGCCTTCGTGAAGGACGCCGAGATCGTCATCCACAACGCCGCCTTCGACCTGGGCTTCATCGACGCCGAACTGGCCCGCCTGGGCCTGCCGCCGCTGCGCCGGCATGCCGCCCGCGTCACCGACAGCCTGCTGATGGCGCGCGAGATGTTCCCTGGCAAGAGCAATTCTCTCGATGCGCTGTGCAAGCGGCTGGAAGTGGACAACTCGGGCCGCGACCTGCACGGCGCGCTGCTGGACGCCGGGCTGCTGGCCGAGGTGTACATCCGCCTGACGCGCGGGCAGGACGCGCTGGTGGTGGAGCATCACGACGAATCGGGTATGCGCACCGACCTGCCGCAAGTTGACCTTGCGGCGTTCCGCTTGCCAGTGCTGGCCGCTGCCCCGGACGAACTGCGGGCCCACGAAGCCGCGCTGACCGATCTGGACAAGGCCTGCGGCGGCAAGGCGGTCTGGCGGCCCTCGGCCATGGCATAATCCGAGGCTTACCGGATCACCGGTGCGGGTGTGGCTTCGCGAAACTGATGCTGCACCGCCAGAGATTCCGGGCGGTTAGCTCAGCGGTAGAGCACTGCCTTCACACGGCAGGGGTCGCAGGTTCAAACCCTGCACCGCCCACCAAGAAAATCGAATGAAATCAAGGGCTTGCGAGAGATCGCCGGCCCTTTTTTCTTTGGCGGTATGAAAAGAAGTTTGAAAAACCCAGGGCGTTTTGAGCCCTCCCAGGGCTCCCGAAGGCTTGCCTTGATACCAACCTGCAAGCAGGATGGATGCAACGCAATGGGTCGCTGCGATGCCCCTGCATGCAAGGAACCATCAGCGCTGATGTTGTACCTGCGGCCGTAAGCTTGCGGCGCAGTCACGGGTGCCGCTCCAAGGTCTTCGCACATGCTGGCCTCGAACTGCGCATCAGGCACGTCCGAACGCGCCCTTACACCCCGAAGACAAGCGGCAAAGCCGAACGCTTCGTCCAGACCAGCCTGTGCGAGCGGGACTGCGCCCAGCCGTGCCTCAGCTCAGCACAGTGAGAGGCCGCCTTGCAGCCCTTCGTCCATCGCCCCAAGTGGCATCGGCCGCACTCAGCACTCAGCCGCCAGCCGCCCATGAGCCACATCCGGGCCATGAGCAACCTCTTGAAACTCAGCTGACTAGCCCGCGACGCCGCTCGTGACTGTGACCCTCTGAAGTGCATCGGCCAAAGCATCGATCAGGGCGTGGACGGAAGTAGGCCTCGGTGGGGGCGACTGCGGCTCATCGACAGCGTTCCGTCGGATTTCCGTCGTGCTACCATTGTGCTTCCATTGGGATCCAGGAGCGCGATGATGGAAGTGGCCATCCGCAAGATGGGCAACTCTCAAGGTGTACTGATTCCGAAGCCGATACTGGCCCAGGTAGGACTGGAAGGTACGGCCGATCTTCAAGTGCGCGACGGCGTGATCGAGATTCGGCCAGTGCTCCGCAATCCGCGAGAGGGCTGGGCCGACGACGCGCGCAGGCTTGCGGAGCAGGGCGATGAGGTTCTCGTCTGGCCGGAGTTCGCCAACGACGGCGACGACGAACTGGTCTGGTGATGAAGGCAGGCGAGATTTGGTTGGCGCAGCTCGACCCCACGGTGGGCAGCGAGGTTCAGAAGACCCGGCCTTGCGTCGTGGTTTCGCCGGACGAAATGAATGCGCACTTGCGTACCGTCATCGTGGCACCGATGACGACGGGATCGCGGCCAGCGCGCTTCCGCATCGCGCTCACCTTTCAAGGCAAACAAGGCTTGATCTTGCTGGACCAGATTCGAACGCTCGACCGTGCGCGCCTGGTCAAGCGAATGGGTGCGCTCCGGCCCGGGACCTTGGCTGCAGCGCTGCGCACCTTGCAGGCCATGTTCGCGCCGTGAGCCGTCGTCAGGGGCCAGGGGCTGGACCTAACGCCCAATCTCATAGCCCCTGTTTGCTGCGTCTTTGTGGTGCCTTTCAGGCCCGTTCGCTGCAGCGGTCGCCTTCACACGGCAGGGGTCGCAGGTTCAAGCCCTGCACCGCCCACGAGAATTAGAGAATGGAATCAAGGGCTTGCGAGATACCGCAGGCCCTTTTTCTTTTCCCGTGTGAAGGCTCGACGCCCAGGCAGGGCGTGCTCGACTGTCCATCCGTTCTTGCAGCAGCGGTCCCAGGCCGTCCCGTGCTCAACATTGCATGCAGCCGCAGCAGCGCGCAAGTTCGGTGTGAAGTGGGAGAGCCATCAGCCTCGGAACCGGTATGGCCCCTCGGCAGGCTCGCAAAACGCGAGGTGGCTCACCAGGTCATCTCCGCGTTGCCAAGCGTGCACCAGGAAGCCAGGTGGCTCCCTGCCCCAGCCGTTGCCACCTTCCTGGCCAAAACTGAGCCAGGCCTGATGTGCGGTTGACGGCGCGGTGAGTACCAGAGTGCCGGCCCACAAGCGCTGCATGCTGCGATGCAGGTGACCGCAAACGATGCGCTGCACCTGGGGATGTCGTGCCACCAAGGCCAGCAAGCCTGCTGCGCCTTCGCGCAAGCCGATGCGGTCCATGTATCCAAGGTAAGTATCAAAGGGCGGGTGATGCATGGCAATCAGGGTCGGCGTCGCCGGCTCGGCCGCCAGCGCCTGGTCCAGCCAGTCCAGGCGCTGTTCGCACAGGGCGCCGTGGGATGCCTGCGCGACCACCGTGTCCACGACGAGCAGACGCACGCCGGGCAGTGCAACCTCGTACTGCACGGAACCTGCGGGTCCGGGGCGTTGCAGATGGGGGTGGTCCGGGAAGGCCTGGCGCAAGGACTCGCGCTCGTCGTGGTTGCCGGGCAGCAGATACAGCGGGCAACGCAGCGGCGACAGCAAGGAGCGCAGGTGGGCGTAGGCGGCCGCGCTGCCATCGTCGACCAGATCGCCGGTGACCAGCACCGCCAAGGGTGTCTGCGGCAGGCGCAGCACCGCTTGCACGGCCGTCTGCAGGTGCCCGGCGGTGTCCACTCGCCCGTAGGCCCGCTCACCCGGGGCACGGATGTGGAGGTCGCTGAGTTGCACGAGCAGATGGGTCATGGCGTCGACAGTGGCGTTTGTGTGGCAGGCGCAGGCAGGACGTTGCGCCCGGTACGCCGGCGAGAAGCCAGCGGCGAAGTCGGTAAGGGTTTTACTGGCTCTTGACAGGATCAGTCCATCGCGCAACCATGCATACGTTGCGTATACACGAAGTATCCATCAAGTGCCCAAGCCCATTGCCCTGTCGGTGCGCGCCTACCAGCTGCTGCGACAGCGCATCCTGGCTGGCGAAGTGCAGCCCGCCGAACCCCTGTTCGAAATTCACCTGGCCGAACAGCTCGGCATGAGCCGCACCCCCGTGCGGGAAGCCTTGCAATCGCTGGCACGCGACGGCTACCTTGAAGAACTGCCCGGCCGAGGGTTTGCGGTGCCGCGCCGGTCGCTCGACGACCTGCGACAGTTTTTCGAATTGCGTGAGGTTCTCGAAGCCGCAGCGACACGCTTTGCATCGCTGCGTGCACGGCCTGAGGAGATCACCCAACTCGACGCGCTGTGCGCGCGTTACGAGGACGAGCCCGACCTCGAGGCCTGGAATCAGATCGGAGCGTCGTTCCACGCCACCATCATCGACGCCGCCCGGAACGCCCGGCTGGCGGCTTTGCTGGCCACCTTGCACGACCAGATCGATTTGTCGCGCCGGTCAGTGATCTATGCCGGCCCCAGCTGGCGTGAAACCGCCGTCCGTGACCACCGCGCCATTTGCACGGCCATTGCGGAGCGCGATGAGGCTGCTGCGCACGCAGCGGCAACCAACCACGTACGCCACTCCTACCAGGCCACATTGCGCGCCCATCAACCCGAAGACTTCGCGACGCAGCGCATGGCCTGACGAACTGCATCCGTCTCTGGTGCACTGTGCGCCAGGCCCCGATTCCCCTGCTCGAAAAGAACCCGCGGCAAAGACCGCTCAACCCCTGGAGACAAGAATGAACCGATCTTTCGCAGCCCCGTGGCTGGCTCTCGCCGCAAGCGCCATCGCCTTGGCGTGCGCTCCCGCCTACGCGCAGGACTATCCCAACCGCCCCATCAAGCTCATCGTTCCCTTTCCGGCCGGGCAAGCCTCCGACTCGATCGCACGCATGGTGGGCGAACAGTTGGGCAAGGTGTTGGGCCAGCCGGTTGTCGTCGACAACAAGCCAGGTGCTGGCGGCAACATTGGATCCGATGCGGGTGCCAAGGCGCCCGCTGATGGCTACACCCTCACCATGGCCACGGCTGCCTTGCCGATCAGCAAGGCCGTGTACCCCAAGTTGCCCTTCGATCCCGAGAAGGATTTTGCGCCTGTGACGCTGAT
The DNA here is from genome assembly GCA_001464055.1 of Burkholderiales bacterium Ga0077543. Classification (GTDB taxonomy): domain Bacteria; phylum Pseudomonadota; class Gammaproteobacteria; order Burkholderiales; family Burkholderiaceae_C; genus Rubrivivax. Next base: position 13,717 of record LNET01000082.1, on the reverse strand, counting down.
GACCATCACGCCGCTGGTGCTGGTGGCACGCCCATCGCTGCCGATCGACAGTGTGGCCAGCCTGGTGGAGGCCGCACGCAAAGCCCCCGGCAAGCTGACCTTCGCTTCGTCCGGCATCGGCACCTCGCACCAGTTGAGCGGTGAGCTGCTGAAGGCCCTGGCCAACATCGATGTGCTCCACGTTCCCTACAAGGGCAGCGCTCCGGCGCACATTGATCTCATGGCAGGTACGGTCGACATCATGTTCGACAACATCGTGCCTGTCACGCCGCACATCAGGTCAGGCAAGCTCAAGCCATTGGCCGTCACCACGAAGACGCGGGCCCCCACGTTGCCCGACGTGCCCACCATGGCCGAAGCGGGTTACCCCAATTTCGAAGCGACGGCCTGGTTCGGCCTGCTCGCGCCAGCCGGTACCCCGCCGGCCATCGTCGAGCGGCTGAACAAGGAAGTCAACGCCATTCTCAAGTCGCCCGAGATGAACGCGCGCATGGCCAACATGGGCGCCATCGTCCAAGGCACCACCCCCGACGAATTCAGCCGATTCATTGGCGCTGAGGTCAAGAAGTGGGCCCCTGTCGCGGCCCGTGCCCAGATCCGAGTGGAGTGAATCAGACATGACCAGCCCGGCCTACATTACCGAGCCCGCACGCCAGATTCCGCTTCTTCTTGATGCCGACGTGGTGGTTGTCGGTGGCGGAACAACCGGCCCGTTGGCCGCCATCTCGGCCGCCCGACAAGGCCGCAGCGTGGTGATGATCGAACGGTTTGGCTCGCTGGGCGGCAACATGACGCTGGGGCTGAACACCAAGCCTTCCGGTGCTCTGATCGGCGGGTTGCCGCTGGAGATCTGGAATCTGGCGCGCACCTTGGGTGGCGCCGGCGACGACTACATGGCGGTGGTGAAAACCGGCAGCGTGAAGATTGCGTCGCCCTGCGACCCCGAGATCATGAAGATGCTGCTGACGCGCCTGTGCGCCCAGGCCGGGGTGCAGATCCTGTTTGAAACCACGGTGTCGGGGCCTGTGATGGACGGGCAGACAGTCAAGGGTGTGTTCGTCGAAAGCAAGAGCGGCCGTCAGTACATCGCAGCGAAGGTCGTGATCGACTGCTCGGCCGACGCCGACATTGCCGCTCGCGCCAACGCACCCTTCGTGATGGGCTCCGGTGACGACTCGCCGACCATGCAACCCGTGTCGATGTACTTCACGATGGACCGTGTCGACCTGGTGCGTCTGGCGCAATGGGCTCGCACCTCTGACGACGTGCCCGCTCGCGCCATTCCCGAAACCGAAGAAGGTTTGGCCTACGGCCTGTGGCTCACGGGCTTCAACAGGTCGCTGCGCCAATTCCAGGCAGATACCGGCATCCAGTTGCAGCGCGAGAACATCACCCTGAAAACCGCCGACGGGCGCATGTACGTCAACGCGACGCGGGTGATGGGTGTGAATGTGTTCTCGCCAGTGGAGTTCACCCAGGCGGTGCTCGAGTGTTACCGCCAGATCGAAGGCGTGGCCCGCTATCTGCGTGAACGTGTGCCGGGCTTCGAGCAAGCCCGCATCGAGCAGGTGGCGCCTGTGCTTGGCGTCCGCGAGACGCGCCACATCGTTGGTGAATACACGCTGACCGGCGTGGACTCGTTGGAAGGAACGCACTTCGACGACAGCATCGCGGCAGATGTCTCGGCAGTCGACATCCACGACCCAAAAGGTGCCGATGTCGATTTCCAGGGTCGGCGACCCTACGAGATTCCTTACCGCAGCCTGCTTCCGCTGGGGGTGGAACAGCTCCTCGTCGCGGGTCGCTGCATCTCGGCCGACCATGCAGCGCACGCTCGCTCGCGCAACATGCCGGCTTGCATGGCCACGGGGCAGGCGGCTGGCATTGCAGCGGCCGTGGCCGTTGAAACCGGCACCACGGTCCGCCAGGTGGCTGTTGCGGAGGTGCAGCGCCGACTCCGCGCGCTGGGCATGCCGCTGCATGGCGAAGAAGTAAAAGGTGCGGTGAGCGAATCGCCGGCGGCTGTGGCGGCCTGAGCATGCGTGTCGCCTATTGGTTCAGCGTCGCCAGCCCCTGGACATGGCTGGGCAGCGCGCGGTTTGCTCAGCTGGTCGCGCAGTCGGGCGCGCAGGTCGACGTGCTGCCGATCGACCTTGGCGCCGTGTTCGCTGCCAGCGGTGGCCGGCCCTTCACCGAACGGCCCGAAGCCCGACGCACGTACCGTCAGCTGGAACTGGCGCGCTGGTCACGCCGGTTGGGGGTGCCCATCACGCTGGAACCTCGCTACTACCCCGTGGACCGCACCCCGGCCAGCCACCTGCTCATTGCAGCGCGCCGTCAAGGCCTCGGTGCCCTGGACCTGTCGCACGCCTTGCTGCGCGCCATCTGGCACGAGGACCGTGACATCTCAGACTGGTCGACGCTACGACAGATCGCCGACGCCGCGGGCCTCGATGGCGCAAGTCTGCTGGAGGACGCTCTGCAACCCGCTGTCGCCGAGGCATTCCAGGCCGATACGCACAGAGCCATCGCCGCCGGCGTCTTCGGTGCACCCACCTTCATCGTCGATGGCGAGCGCTTCTGGGGCCAGGATCGATTGGACTTTCTGGCCGAGCGCTTGGCAAGAAAGTAGCCGTCGCGAGAAGGACTTGTCGAGCCGGCGGACAAGTCGAAGCGACCTTGCAGCAGCTGACCGTTCGGCCGTGACCATCCCGGAACCCGCACGCCGTGGGAGCGCCCTTCGACAAAGACCGCCGCAGGGCCGATCTGTCGCGTCACAGCGAACTCCCCTGGCCTGGTACCGCGCCCCGCTGCTCCTGGCAGGCGGGGTATCTCATCTGCCGTTCGTCATGCCGCTGCAGCGACCAGGCCAGCGCCCGCTCCATCGGCTATGGCATCTCCCGCGTCGGTGATGAATCCGTGAGGACTCCGTGATCTGTGCTCCGAACAATGAGTCTGGGCACGGTGCCCTTCCAAAAGGAGTAGACGATATGCATTCATTGTTCATGCAACGGACGGCGGGCCTGGCACTCACCGCGCTGACAGTGGCACTGTTGCCCGTACTGGCGGGGTGTGGCGGCGGAGAGATCGACACCGTCGAAGGGACCGTCAGCGCCCAGGCTGAGAGCGGGGTGGATGGCCAGGCTCGGGTCCTGAGTGCAGGCGCATTCACCCTGGACGCCGCCTTGACCGGAAGTGCCGCCGCCGTCTTCGGATCAGCTGCAGGCATTGCAGAGGAACAGAAGTTCGGGGCGCCCAACGGCATGGCCGGCGATCTGTTCGGTTGGTCTGTCTCCTCCAGCGGGTCTCGTGTGGTGGTGGGTGCCCCGCAGGAGAGCTTTCTCCACAGGATCACCAACACTCGCGGCGCGGCCTATGTGTTCGACAGTTCCGGAGCGTTGGTGCGGGAACTGCTGCCGACACTGGCCAGTGAGCGTCGCCGTGACGACGCCTACGGGCGTTCGGTGGCGGCCAGTGGCAACCTCATCGCTGTCGGCTCACCCGGTGCAGATGACGTCGGGTCATTTGCCGGTGAGGTGTTTGTCTTCAACGCGGAGACCGGCTCGCAACTCGCGAAACTCGTCCCCACCGGCAACAGGCGCAATCCTCCCGATGGAGCCGCCTTCGGCAGTGCCGTCGATGCCTCGGCGGACCGCATCGTGGTGGGCGCCCCAGGAACGTTCACGAGTGCCAGCAGCAGGATCGGGGGCGTTGGCGCGATCTATCTCTACGACGCCAACACCAGGCGCTTGATCACCCGGGTGACCCCGCCCGGCGCCATGCCCAAAGACAATGTCGGTCATGCAGTGGCGGTGGAAGGCGGCACCGTCGTCGCAGGCGCCCCGTTCGACAGCGTCCCGGCAGCGGAGGCCGGAGCCGCGTATGTGTTCAATGCCTCGAACGGGACTCTGCGGTTCAAGTTGTCTGCAAGCGACGCCAGCGCCAGGGACTTCTTCGGGTTCGCGGTCGCCACCAACGGCGGGCTGATCGCGGTCGGGGCACCTTCCGACGACGACCGCGGTTCTGCGTCGGGCTCGGTGTACCTGTTCGATGCCGCCACAGGCGCCTTCGTGCGCAAGATCGTTGCCAGCGACGGAGTGATCAACGCGCAGTTCGGCGTCTCGGTGGATCTCGTCGGCAACACCCTGGCCGTCGGTGCCTGGGGCGACAACGGCGGCGCGGGCTCGGTCTACGTCTTCGACGTCACCACTGGCGCTCAGCTCGGCAAGATGGTGGCGTCGGACGCAGCGCCACTCGACATCCTCGGGCGCTCGGTGGCGCTGTCCGGCTCGGCTGTCATCGCGGGAGCGGCGCGCGATGCCGATCGAGGCAGCGATTCGGGTTCCGTGTATCGGTTCGGGCTGCCGACACCCTGACGCTGCGCCGGCCGCTTCGGGATCCCGGCACCGGAGTCCGGTTGCCGGTCCGGTGCCGGGGGGTGCTTTCTCAGGGCCTTGGATGCAGACGACGGCGGACAGGAAGGGCCTTGGCGCAGTCGTCCCACTCGAAGCGGGTTCTGGGCTTGTTCGTGGTGGGCTTTCGGGTACGACGGGCTCAGTCGGGGACCACGGCAGTGACCTCGATCTCGAGACGCGCGCGGTCTTCGATCAAGGCGCTGACCTGCACCGCCGTCATCGCAATGTCGTAGTGGCCCACCAGCTCGCGAAAGGCGCGCCCGATGCCGGGCAGCGCGGCCAGGTATTCGTGCTTGTCCAGCACGTACCAGGTCATGCGGGTTATGTGGCGCGGTTCGGCGCCGCCGGCCTTCAGCACGGCGACGATGTTGCCCAGCGCCTGGTGGGCCTGGGCGGCGAAGTCGTCGCTGTGGAACTGACCCTGTGCGTCCCAGCCGATCATGCCGGCCACGAAGATGGTGCGGCCACGGGCGGCAACGCCGTTGGCATAACCGCGCGGTCGGGGCCAGCCGGGGGGGAGCAGGGCGTTCACGTTGTGGTCTCCATTCATTCACGGTGTTTCCGGGCTGGGCAGCGCCGTACGCAGGTCGTCGGGAAGGGGAATGCTGCGATGGGTGTTCAGGTCGGTGCTGACCAGGGTGTTGACGGCCGTGACACACACCTGTTCGCCGCGCCGGCAGTCCAGCCGCACACGCAGGGAGCTGCGGCCGACATGCTGCAGCTGCAGACCCAGGCTGACCTCGTCGCCCATGCGGCAGATGGCCTTGAAGTCGCATTGCATGTTGACCGTGGGCAAACCCACGCGCCGTTCGCTCAACAGCCGGGCATAGGAAATGCCCAGCCCTTCGGTCACCCAGTCTTCGACCAGGCCCACGAAGAGCACGAAGTACTGCGGATAGAAAACTATGCCGGCCGGGTCGCAATGCGAAAAGCGGATGCGCAGGTTGCGCTCGAAGCGGGGGGTCATGGCGTTCTGCTGCCTATTGCTGGTGCAGCTTGAAGCGCTGCAGCTTGCCGGTTTCGGTGCGCGGCAGCGATTCGACGAACTCCACTGCGCGCGGGTACTTGTAGGGCGCCACGCTGTGCTTGACGAAGTCCTGCAGCGCCAGGGCCAGTTCGGGCCCCGCCGCGCAACCGCTGCGCAGCACCACGAAGGCCTTGACGATCTGGCCGCGCTCTTCGTCGGCCACGCCGATGACGCCGCACTCGGACACCGAGGGGTGCAGCAGCAGCGCTTCCTCGACCTCGGGCGACGCGATGTTGTAGCCCGCCGAGACGATCATGTCGTCGGTGCGCGCCTGGTAATGGAAGTAGCCCTCGTCGTCCATCAGGTAGGCGTCGCCGGTCAGGTTCCAGCCTTCGCGCACATAGCGCGCCTGGCGCGCGTCGTCCAGGTAGCGGCAGCCGGTGGGCCCCTTGACCGCCAGATGGCCCACCCGGCCCGGCGGCAGCGGGCGCATGTCGTCGTCCATGACGCAGGCGCGATAGCCGGGCACGGGCTTGCCGGTGGCGCCGGCTCGGGCCTGAGCGGCATCGGCCGAGATGAAGATGTGCAGCAATTCGGTGGCGCCGATGCCGTCGATCAACTCGATGCCCGTGGCCTGGCGCCACAGCGCGCGCGTGGAAGCCGGCAAGGCCTCACCGGCCGAGACGCACAGGCGCAGCGTGCTCGTCGGCAGCGCTCGGCCCTCGGCCTTGGCTTGCGTGGCCATGGCGCGGTAAGAGGTGGGCGCGGTGAACATCACGGTGGCGCCATGGCGCTGAATGGCCTCCAGCAGGGATTGCGGGCCGGCTCTTTCCAGCAACACGGTGGAGGCACCCACGCTCATCGGAAACAGCAGCAGCCCGCCCAGGCCGAAGGTGAAGGCCAGTGGCGGGCTGCCGATGAAGATGTCGTCGGCCCGCGGGCGCAGCACGTGCGGCGGCCAGCAGGCGCAGATGGCCATCACGTCGCGGTGGAAGTGCATCGTGGCCTTGGGCACGCCCGTGGTGCCCGAGGTGAAGGCCAGGATGCAGGTGTCTTCGGCGGCGGTGTCGATGTTGCGGAAGCGGCCGGGCTGGCGTGCCATGGCGGCTTCCAGGCCGTCGCTGCTGGCCGTGTTGAACAGCCGGGTGTGCCGTAGCACCGGGCAGTCGGCCGCTGCCGCGCGCAGTTCGGCTTCCAGTGCGGCGTCGCACAGCGCGTGGGTGACGCGGGCCTTGTCGATGACGAAACGCAGTTCCTTGGCGCGCAGCATCGGCATGGTGGCCACGGCGATGCCGCCGGCCTTGATGACGCCGAACCAGCACGCCGCCAGCATCGGGTTGTTGGGAGCGCGCAGCAGCACACGGTTGCCGGGCCGCAGCCCCAGGTCAGCCACCAGCACTTCGGCCACGCGGTTGGCGCGGTCCAGCAAGTCGGCATAGCTCCATTGCAGGCCTTCGGCCTGGATGCACACGCGGGGCCCGAAGCCGCTTGCCACCTGGCGGTCCAGCAGTTCGGTGGCGCAGTTCAGCTGTGCCGGGAACTGCAGTTCGGGCAGTTCGAACAGGAACTCGGGCTGTTCATCCGCCGGCGGCAGGTGGTCGTGGGCGAAGGTGTCGACATGGGCGCTGGGCATGGCTCACTCCTTGGCGGCAGTGACGTTGGCTGTGGCCGCGGCCGTTCGCGCCTCGTCCAGCAGTTCACGCGCGATGATGAGTTGCTGCACCTCGGTGGCACCTTCGTAGATGCGCAGCGCCCGAATTTCGCGGTAGAGCCGTTCCACCGGCATGTCGCTGACCACGCCCATGCCGCCGAAAAGCTGCACCGCTGCGTCGATGACCTGCTGCGCGCCTTCGGTGGCCACCATCTTGGCCATCGCGGCTTCGCGCGTCACGTTCCGGCCCTGGTCGCGCTGCCAGGCGGCGCGGTAGGTCAGCAGGGCCGCGCTGTCCACGGTGGTGGCCATCTGCGCCAGCTTGGCCTGGGTCAGCTGCAGGTCGGCCAGTGCGCCCTTGAACATCTGGCGTTGCAGCGCGCGCTGCAGGCCTTCGGCCAGCGCGCGGCGCGCGAAGCCCAGGGCGGCGGCTGCCACGGAAGTTCGGAACACGTCCAGCGTGCGCATGGCGATCTTGAAACCCTGGCCCGCGCCGCCCACGCGCTGCGACAGCGGCACGCGACATTGGCTGAAGCGCAGACGGGCCAGGGGGTGCGGGGCGATGACATGGATGCGCTCGGCGATGTGCAGGCCCGGCGTGTCGGCGTCGACGATGAAGGCGCTGATGCCGCGCGCGCCGGGTGCTTCGTCGCTGCGCACGAAGACGACATAGAAGTCGGCAATGCCGCCATTGCTGATCCAGGTTTTTTCACCGTCGATGACGGCGTGGTCGCCGTCGATGCGCGCCGTGCAGGCCATCGCCGCCACGTCAGATCCGGCCTGCGGTTCTGACAATGCAAAGGCCGCTATCGCCTGCCCGGCCGCCACGCGCGGCAGGTAGTGCGCGCGCTGTTCAGGTGTGCCTTCCAGGCTGATGGCACCGCTGCCCAGGCCCTGCATGGCAAAAGCGAAGTCGGCCAGCCCGGAATGCCGCGCCAGCGTTTCGCGCAGCAGGCAGATGGCGCGGGTGTCAATGGTGTCGGCCAGGCCGCCGTGGGCGCGGCCGGCCACGGCATGGCGCAGCCAGCCGGCTTCGCCCAGCATGCGCACCAGCCTGCGGCATTCGGCGTCGACGTCGGAGCCATGCTGCTGCGCCAGGTGATTGCCAGCCCAGGCGTCGAGCTGCTGCGCCAGCGTGCGGTGCCGGGGCTCGAAGAAGGGCCAGTCGAGAAAGCGGGTGTCGGCCATGGTGGGGTCCCTGGTTGCTCAGCCGGGATGGGCGGCCGCGTCAGTTGCCCTGGAAGACCGGCCGCTGCCGGGCCACGAAGGCGTGGTACGCACGGTGGAAGTCTTCGGTCAGCATGCACAGCGCCTGGGCCTGCGCTTCGGCCTCGATGGCCTGGTCGATGCCCATGTTCCACTCCTGGTGCAGCATGGTCTTGGTGATGCCATTGGCGAAGCTGGGGCCGGCGGCCAGTTCGGTGGCCAGGGCCAGGGCCTGTGCGGCCAGTGCTTCGGGGGCCACGAGGCGGTTGAAATAGCCCCAGCGTTCAGCCTCTTCGCCACCCAGCGAACGGCCGGTGTAGAGCAGCTCGCTGGCGCGGCCCTGGCCGATGAGCCGGGGCAGCATGGCGCAGGCGCCCATGTCGCAGCCGGCCAGGCCCACGCGGTTGAACAGGAAAGCGGTCTTCGAGCGCGCCGTGCCCAGGCGCAGGTCGCTCGCCATGGCGACGATGGCGCCGGCTCCTGCACACACACCGTCCACCGCCGCCACGATGGGCTGCGGGCAGGCGCGCATGGCCTTGACCAGGTCGCCCGTCATGCGCGTGAACATCAGCAGCTCCGGTGCCTTCAGCTGCACCAACGGGCCGATGATCTCGTGCACGTCGCCACCCGAGCAGAAGTTGTCGCCTGCACCCTGGATGACGACGGCCTTCACGTCGGTGGCCTGAACCAGCGTGCGGAACAGATCGCGCAGTTCGGCGTAGGAATCGAAGGTCAGCGGGTTCTTGCGCTCGGGGCGGTCGAGGGTGATGACGCCCACCTGCGCCAGAACCTGCCAGCGCACGTGGCGGGCCTGGTAGCCCGCCAGCGTGCAGCGGTTGCCGGCCAGAAGGGCGGGATCGATGACGGCCGGCGAAGGCGTGTCTGTTGGGCTCATGAGGGGCTCCGGTTCTTGCGCGGGGCAGGCCGTGTTGGCTGGGGCGCGGGGTGCGTGGCGCTGGGCGGCCGGGCTGCGCGGCCGTACTTGGGGCTGGCTGCCAGCGAAGTGGCTGCTGCCGTGCTGGCGCCCTGGGCCAGGTGCGCGCGCAGCCGGCCCAGTTGCTCGTACAACTGCTGCTTGTCGGCCACGGCAAAGCCACTGAACAGCTCGGCCAGCCAGGTTTCGTGCTGCGCTGCCATGGTGGCAAACTCGGCATGGCCCTTGGGCGTGAGACGCACGCGCCAGGCGCGGCCGTCGTCGGCGTCGGCCGTGCGTTCAACCCAGCCGTCGGCCACCAGCTGGTCGGTCAGGCCGGTGACGTTCCCACCGGTCACCATCATGTAGCTCGACAGCGCACTCATGCGCAGCCCGCTGGGGTGTCGTTCCAGCTGCGCCAGGTAGTCGAAGCGCGGCAGCGTGGTGCCGAAATGCAGGCGCAGGCGGGCGCGAATTTCCTGCTCGATCTGCTCGCTGCAGGCCAGCAGCCGCAGCCAGATGCGCACGTCCAGGTGGTCGGCGGAGATGGCGCGCGCCTCCAGGCCGATGTGGCTGTCTGACAAGGGCGCCGCGGGCTTGGATCGCGCCTTGGGCTTGGGCTTCATCCCGGTTCCGGATCCGAGAGTGGGCTTGGGCTTCGGCTTGGGGTGGTGTGCAGCGGCCATCTACATCACCTCGCCGCCACTGACCGAGATCGACTGCGCGTTGATCGCTGCTGCGTTCATTGTTTTTCGGGTTGCGCTTGCGCCACCTGCGCCTTCTCACGTGCGAAATTGGCCTGCATCTGCGCCTTGGCCGACTGGTAGGGCCGCGGCCAGGCCACTTCGGTGTAGCCGATCTTCGCAGCTTCGCTCAGCGTCCACGCCGGGTTGGCCAGATGCGGCCGGGCCACGGCACACAGGTCGGCACGGCCGGCGGCGATGATGCTGTTCACGTGGTCGGCCTCGCTGATGGCGCCCACCGCGATGGTGGCAATGCCGGCCTCCTGCCGGATGCGGTCGGCGAAGGGTGTCTGGAACATGCGGCCGAAAGTGACCTTCTCGCGCTTGCTGACCTGGCCCGATGAGCAGTCGATCAGGTCGGCGCCAGCGGCCTTGAATGCGCGGGCAATGTCCACCGCATCGGCCGGCGTGATGCCGCCTTCCACCCAGTCGTGCGCCGAGATGCGCACCGACATCGGCAGGTGCTGGGGCCAGGCTTGGCGCACGGCCTCGAACACCTCCAGCGGGTAGCGCAGACGGTTGGCCAGCGGGCCGCCGTAATCGTCGGTGCGCTGGTTGGTCAGCGGGGAGATGAAGCTCGACAGCAGGTAGCCGTGTGCGCAGTGAAGTTCCAGCCAGTCGAAGCCGGCGGCTGCGGCGCGCTGCGTGGCGGCCACGAAGTCGGCCTTCACGCGCAGCATGTCGGCGCGCGTCATGGCTTTCGAGGTCTGGCTCACGCCTTCCAGGTATTGCTGGGGCGAAGCCGACATCAGCGGCCAGTTGGCTTCGGTGTCGCCCTCGGTCAGCGGCTGGTCGATACCGTCCCAGGCACGGCGGGTAGAACCCTTGGCACCGGCGTGGCCGATCTGCACCGCGATCTTGGCGTCGCTGTGGGCGTGCACCCAGTCGACGATGTGCTTCCAGTGCGCCATCTGTTCGTCGTTCCACAGGCCGGGGCAGCCGGGGGTGATGCGGGCGTCGGGGCTGGTGCAGGTCATCTCGGCAAACACCATGCCGGCGCCGCCCATTGCGCGGGCGCCAAGGTGCACCAGGTGATAGCTGCCGGCCAGTCCATCGGTTGCCATGTACTGCGCCATCGGCGATACGACGACACGGTTCTTCAGCGTCACCGAACGCAGCGTGTAGGGCGTGAACATCGGGGGCACGGCTGGTGCCTTCGGGCTGCGCTGGACGCCGGCCTGCTGCGCAAACCAGCGCTCGTAGCCCTCGAGCCAGGTTTTGTCACGCAGGCGCAGGTTCTCGTGGCTGATGCGCTGGCTGCGCGTGAGCATGCTGTACATGAACTGTTCCGGCGGCAACTGGTCGCAATAGCGCTGGCCGCAGACCTCGAACCATTCCATCGCGTTCCAGGCGGCGTTCTGCAGCCTGATGACGTCGATCTCGCGCACCGCCTGGTGCCGTGCCAGCACCTGCGGCAACTGCTCTGTGCCGTCGCCCAGGGCCTTGAACTGGTCCACCAGTTCGATGGCGTCTTCCAGGGCCAGCTTGGTGCCCGAGCCGATGGCGAAATGCGCCGTGTGCACGGCGTCGCCCATCAGCAGCACGTGGCTGCGGCCGTTGTGCAGCCACCATTGCTGGCAGGTGACGCGCTGGAAGTTCAGCCAGGCCGAACCGCGCAGGTGGCGGGCGTTGGTCAGCAGCTTTTCGCCCTTCAGGTTGGCCGCGAAGAGTTTCTCGCAGAAGGCGATGGATTGGTCGGGGTCGGCCTGGTCCAGGCCGTGCTCCAGCCACACGTGTTCGGGGCATTCGACGATGAAGGTGCTCGTGGTGTCATCGAACTTGTAGACATGGGCCTGGAACCAGCCGTGTTCGGTTTTCTCGAACAGGAAGGTGAAGGCGTCGTAGATCTTCTTCGTGCCCAGCCAGATGAAGCGGTTGGGTCGCGTCACGATGTCGGGCTTGAAGGTGGCCGCATGGCGCGTGCGCACCCTGGAGTTGATGCCGTCGCTCGCGATGACGAGGTCGGCATCGGGGTAGTCGGCGTCTGAATCTGCTTCGGTCTCGAACACCAGCTTGACGCCGACTTCCTCGCAGCGCGCCTGCAGGATGTTCAGCAACTTCTTGCGCCCGATGCCCACGAAGCCATGGCCGCCGCTGCGGATGCTGCGGCCCTTGAAGTGCAGTTCGATGTCGTCCCAGTGGTTGAAGGCCTGCTGCACTTCGGCGGCAGACTGCGGATCGCAGCGGCGCATGTTGTCCATCGTGGCATCCGAGAACACCACGCCCCAGCCGAAGGTGTCGTAGGGCTTGTTGCGCTCGACCACGGTGATGTCGTGGAGCGCGTTGTGGCGCTTCATCAGCAAGGCGAAGTACAGGCCGGCAGCGCCGCCACCGATGCAGATGATCTTCATTCAGCCGTGCCTGCCGGGGATGGGATGCACGTCAGTATGCCCGCAGTGCTTTACATGTCAAGCAATGCCGCTGCCTTGATTCCCCTGGCATCTGCGGGCAGAAGCGGATTGACGGCGCCATCGCGCTGCTGGCCCGGCTTCAGGCGCTGCCAGCGCGAGCGCTGCGTCAACAGCAAGCCGCCAGACACACCACCATGCGCAGATCGGCCGGGACCAGGCCGGTCTGCTGGTGCAGTTGGGCCTGCTCGACCGGAACTGGTTGCCGGTGGCCGGTGGCCGGCGTCGGGGCCGCGCACAGGCTGCTCGACGGGCAGCCCGTCGTCGAGCATCTCGATGCCGCAATGGCGCGGCGAGGAGCGCCGATCAGGCCGATTTGCGGCGGCAGGCTGCAGCGCAGGCCATCAGGCCCAGCAACATCATGGCCCAGGTGCCGGGCTCGGGCACCACGCTGGCGGCCCACTCCTCGCTGGCCACAAGCTGCAGGAGCCGTGCGTCTGCCGCGGTGATGCCCAAGGCGCCGTACTCGGCTTCGAAGTTCGCAACACCCAGGCTGGCCGGGTCCAGGCCGGTCAGGCTGCCAAAGAGCATCAGGGCGCTCAGGTAAGAACCGTGCACGCTGGCATGGGTGCCGTCGTTGAACCACAGGTCGATGAGACCGTCGCTGCCCGCGGTGGGCCCGTACATGTCGCGCGTGGCCACGCCGTTTTGCACGGCGCGGAGAAAGGCCTGGCCCACGGGAATGACGCCCTCGATGCCGCCACTGCCGTCGGCGCCGGCAAAGCTCGCCACGTTGTTCATCGCCGCGGTCAGCTCGGTGGTCATTTCCTCCAGTGACGAAAAGTAGCTCGGCGCCGGGGTGGTGGAATAGATCGCGTTGCCGGTGCGCGGGTCGGGCGTCGAAGTGCCTGGCGGGTTGATCAGGTTAGGTCGGGCCCAGGTCTGCTGCAGATAGACCTGGGCCGAGGCGTTGGCATTCGGGTTGGCTGGAATCGTTCGGTTGGTGGTGCTGTTGCAGAACGTCCCGCCGCCAGCGGCCTGGCAGGCGGCGACGCTGCCGAAGATGTCGGTGAACATGGCCCGCTCGGTGAAGGAATAGCCATTGCCCTGGTGAATCCAATCCTCGACGCGGTCGACATAGGCCAGTGCCGCCGGAAAGTTCGAACCCAGCGGAATGTCGTTCACGATGCGCGGTGCCAGCGCCTCGTCGCTCTGGTCCTGCAAGACGACCTTGTTCCACTTCGCGTCGTCGATGTTGCCGCGCAGGTCCCAGTTGGAATTGGCGGTGTTCAGGAAGTGCCCGCGCAGGCTGGCTGCATTGCGCGTGGACAGCGAGACTTCGTATTTCAGGCCGGCCTGCGCCGTCATCTGCTGACCTGATTAGAAATGAGTCTCCACCCCCCTGAGGCGAGCCAGAGACACCGGCGACGCACACGACACTGCGGAGAGGGTCGCCGCGAGAATGCTTGGAAGA
>LNET01000081.1 GCA_001464055.1 Burkholderiales bacterium Ga0077543 | reverse complement strand
CGGGCTACCTGTGCTGCGGCTACCCGCAACGCGGCAGCGGCCAGAAGGACAAGGCCGACAAGATCATCACCGACAACCGGGTGCTGTTCCACCGCGTGGCCAACACCCTGAACTACCTGGACATCAAGACCGTGGTGGTGAGTTGTGGCACCTGTTACGACCAGTTGCAGGGCTACCAGTTCGAGGACATCTTTCCGGGCTGCCGCATCGTCGACATCCACGAATTCCTGCTGGAAAAGGGCATCACCTTGCAGGACAACCAGGCCGGCTACCTGTACCACGACCCCTGCCACAGCCCGATGAAGCTGCAGGACCCGATGAAGACCGTGAAGGCCCTGGTCGGTGACATGGTGCTGAAGAACGAGCGCTGCTGCGGCGAAAGCGGCACGCTGGGCGTGACCCGGCCCGACATCAGCACGCAGGTGCGTTTCCGCAAGGAAGAAGAGCTGCAAAAGGGCGAGACCGCGCTGCGCGCGCTGATGGCCGCCCAGCCCGGCCTGAGCGCTGCCGCCCAGGCCAACGTGAAGATCCTGACCAGCTGCCCCAGCTGCCTGCAGGGGCTGAAGCGCTACGAAGGCGACATGAACAGCGGCCTGCTCGAAGCCGACTACATCGTCGTCGAAATGGCCCGCCAGATGCTGGGCCCGACATGGCTGGAAGATTACGTGGCGCGCGCCAACGCCGGGGGCATCGAACGGGTTCTGGTGTAGCCGCACGGCGACGAAGTTCGCCCCAAAGGCCCCAAGGGCGCGGCTGCCTTCTTCAGCAAGGCACGAACCCGGCGCTACACTGGGTTTCAACCACAGGACGGAGTGGAAGCGACAGCACCATGGCCAACCCCAAGATCCAAGTCGCCGCACCCACGGCACTGACCGTTCACCAAGCCTCACGCGTTCTGGAAATTGCCTTCGACGACGGTGCCAGCTTTCGAATCCCGTTCGAACTGATGCGTGTCTACTCGCCTTCGGCCGAAGTGCAAGGCCACGGGCCCGGGCAGGAAGTGCTGCAGACCGGCAAGCGCATGGTCGGCATCACCGACATCCAGGCCGTGGGCCACTACGCCGTGCAGCCGCGTTTTTCCGACGGCCACGACACGGGCATCTTTTCCTGGCCCTACCTGTACCACCTGGGCGCCGACCAGGCCGAGCTGTGGCAGCGCTATGAATCACGCCTGGCCGCGGCCGGTGCCAGCCGCGACGACGCCATGCCCGTTGCTGCAGGCAGCGCCTGCGGCAGCCATTCCCACTGAGTTTTCCCGGGCCCCGCCATGGCGCAGACGCACTTCGGTTACCAGACGGTCGACGACGCGGAGAAGGCCAGCCGCGTGCGGGGCGTCTTCGACTCCGTGGCCCCCAGCTACGACCTGATGAACGACGTCCTGTCGGGTGGCCTGCACCGTGTCTGGAAGTCCTACACCGTGTCCGTGGCCAACGTGCAGCCGGGTGACCGCGTGCTGGACATCGCCGGCGGCACCGGCGATTTGGCCCGTGCCTTTGCCAGCCAGGTGGGCGACAGCGGCCGCGTGGTGCTGACCGACATCAACGAAGCCATGCTGCGCACCGGCCGCGACCGCCTGCTCGACGAAGGCCGGGTCCTGCCCACGGCCGCCTGCGACGCCGAGCACCTGCCTTTCGCCGACGCCAGCTTCGACCTGGCCAGCGTGGCCTTCGGCCTGCGCAACATGACCCACAAGGAAGCCGCCCTGAAGGAAATGGCGCGCGTGCTGCGGCCGGGTGGCCGCCTGCTGGTGCTGGAGTTCTCGCGCCCGGCCGAACCGCTGCGCAAGGCCTACGACGTGTATTCCTTCAAGCTCATGCCCATGCTGGGCAAGCTGATTGCCGGCGACGCCGAAAGCTACCGCTACCTGGCCGAGAGCATCCGCATGCACCCCGACCAGGCCACGCTGAAGGCCATGATGAAAGACGCCGGCTTCGGCCACGTCGACGTGCACAACCTGGCCGCGGGCATCGTGGCCCTGCACGTGGGGGTGAAATGCTGAATCGCCTGCGTCACCAGGTGGGGCAGCGGCTGTCCCACGGGCTTTCAGGCATCCGCGGCATCCGCGGCAAGCACGGCCAGAGCATCGGGGCGTCCAGGCTCAAGTGGCGCCGCAAGCATGAAGTCGAGGAACTGCTGCGCGTGGCCCGCCTGAGCTTCGTGCAACTGCAGGCCGCATGGGACCGTGCCGACATCAGCGCCCTGGGCAGCCTGGCCACCCCGCAGCTGCTGGATGAATTGCGCCTGCAGCTGGCCGAACGCGGCCCCGCCCCCAACGTCACCGAGGTGCTGAGCCTGGAAGCGCGCCTGCTCAGCCTGGAAGACCTGCAGGAAGCCTTCGTGGCCAGCGTCGAATTCAGCGGCCTCATCCGCGAACAGCTGGATGCTGGCGCAGCGCCTTTCCGCGAACTGTGGCTTCTGGCCAAGATGAAGTCCGGCGGCAAGGGCTGGCAGCTGGCGCGCGTGCAGTCGCTGTCCTAGCCGGCTGCTGCCTGCCTGGGCAGTCACAGATCGGCTGTCACAGACAGGCTGTAGGCTTGTCTTACGGGGATGTCGGCAGCGTGAGTTTGTGCCGGCCTGGATCCCACACCTGAGGGCGGTGCCGCGCCCATCCGCCTGAAGGGCTACGGTTACACTCAAATTCCAAGCCCACGAGGAACCGCGGGCTCGCCAGAGCCTCGCAGCCCTGGGCCAGGGCGGTCACGGTGGCAATCTGGCCTTTCCGGCAAAAACCCGAAGTTGCAAGGACCTTGCAGATGAACCAGACGAAGTTCGACACCCGCGCCCGGCGCTGGATTCCCCTGACGGCCCTGGCCGCTGCGCTGCTGCTTGCCGGCTGCGGTGACAAGAAGGAAGACAAGCCGGCCAGCCAGACCGCGGTGAAGGTCAACAAGGACGAGATCACCGTCCACCAGATCAACTTCGTGCTGCAGCAGCAGCGCGGCCTGAAGCCCGAACAGACAGACGCTGCCAGCCGCCAGATTCTGGAACGCCTGATCGACCAGGAAGTGGCCCTGCAAAGGGCGGAAGAGCAGAAGATCGACCGCGACCCGCGCGTGGTTCAGGCGGTGGAAGCCGCGCGCCGCGAGATCGTCGCCCGGGCCTACCTGGAAAAAGTGGGCGAAAACGCCCCCCGGCCCACGCCCGACGAAATCCGCAAGTACTACGAAGAGAAGCCGGCCCTCTTCAGCGAGCGCCGCGTCTACAGCATCCAGGAAATCGCCATCGAGGCCAAGCCCGAGCAGCAGGCCGAACTGCGCGACGCATTGGCCGCGGCGAAGAACATCGACGAGTTCATCGGCTACCTGCGGGCCAAGGAATTCCGTTTCACCGGCAACCAGGCCGTGCGCGCCGCCGAGCAACTGCCGTTGAGCAGCCTGGAGTCTTTCGCGAAGATGAAAGACGGGCAGGCGGCGCTGGTGCCCGCGCCCACGGGCGTGCAAGTCATCGTGCTGGCCGGTTCGCGCAGCCAGCCTGTCACCGAAGAACAAGCCCGGCCGGCCATCGAACAGTTCATCCTGAACGAACGCAAGCGCAAGCTGGTCGAAGACGACATCAAGGCCCTGCGTGCAGCGGCGAAGATCGAATACGTGGGCAAGTTCGCTGAAGCTGCGGCTTCGGCGCCGGCTGGCACGGCACCTGCTGGTTCCACCGCGGCCGCCGTACCGGGCGCGCCTGCAGCATCTGCGGGGGTGGCCCCGGCCGCCGCCGCAACACCGGCCGCACCTGCGGCCAGCACGGGGCTGAGCAGCGCCGACATCAGCAAGGGCATGGGACTGAAGTGATGAACCGTTATTTGATGCGTTGCCTGGCCTTGCTGGCGCCGTTGTGGCTGGCGGCCACCCTGCCGGCCTGGGCCCAGCAGCCCCAGGCCGCTGCGGCGCCGTCTGCGCCTGTGGCAAACGAATACCGTCTGGGCTCGGGCGACGTCGTCCGCATTTCCGTGTTCCAGAACCCCGACCTGACCCTGGAAACCCGCATCACCGAAGCCGGGCTGGTTTCCTATCCTCTGCTGGGCAGCGTCCGCCTGGGCGGGCAAAGCGTCACCGGTGCCGAACGCCTGATCGCCGACGGCCTGCGCAACGGCAACTTCGTCAAGAGCCCGCAAGTCACCCTGGTGGTGCTGCAGGTGCGCGGCAACCAGGCCAGCGTGCTGGGCCAGGTGAACCGCCCCGGGCGCTTCCCGCTGGAAGTGGCCGACATGCGCCTGACCGACCTGCTGGCCATGGCCGGCGGCACCGCCAACGGTGGTGCCGACCTGGTGGTGGTAACGGGCACCCGCGACGGCAAGCCCTTCCGCCAGGAAGTCGACCTGCCCACGCTGTTCACTCCGGGCGGTGCTTCGCAAGACCTGTTCATCCTGAACGGCGACACCCTGTGGGTCGACCGCCAGCCCATCGTCTACATCTACGGCGAGGTGCAGCGCCCGGGCCCCATGCGCCTGGAACGCGACATGACCTTGCTGCAGGCCCTGGCCACCGGCGGTGGCCTGACACTGCGCGGCACCGCCAAGGGCATCGTCGTGCACCGCAAGGGCGCGGGTGGCAAGGTCGAAGTGATCACCCCGCAGATGACCGACCTGGTTCGCGAAGGCGACGTCGTGTTCGTCCGCGAAAGCCTGTTCTGACGGAGCGCTGAGATGACTTTTGGTCAGTTTCTATCGATATTGAAAGCGCGCTGGTGGCTGGTGCTGCTGGTGCTGGGGTCGGTGTTGGGTGTGACGCTGGTGGTGAACCTGCTGCTGCCCAAGCAGTACGAAGCCTCGGCCAGTGTGGTGCTGGATTTCAGGCCCGACCCGCTGAGTGCAGCGCTGTACGGCGGCATGGCGCCGCCGGCACTGATGGCCACGCAGGTAGACATCATCAAAAGTGACCGCGTCGCTCAACGTGTGGTGCGCAACCTGAAGCTGAACGAAAACCCCCAGATCCGTCAGCAGTGGCAGGAAGAAACCCAAGGCCAGGGCAGCATCGAGGCCTGGCTGGGCACGGTGTTCCAGCGCAACATGAAGGTGGAGCCTTCGCGCGAAAGCAGCGTCATTTCCATCAGCTACACCGCAGCCGATCCGCGCTTCGCGGCCGGGCTGGCCAATGCCTTCGTGCAGGCCTACATCGACACGGCGCTGGAATTGCGCGTGGATCCTGCGCGCCAGTACTCCACCTTCTTCGACAACCGTTCCAAGGAAGCGCGCGAGGCGCTGGAAGCGGCGCAGACCCGAGTCAGCACCTTCCAGAAGGAAAACGGCATCATGGCCACCGACGAGCGGCTGGACATCGAGAACGCGCGCCTGAACGAGCTTTCTTCGCAGCTGACCGTGTTGCAGGCCATCTCGGCCGAGTCCAGCAGCCGCCAGGCCCAGGCCCAGGGCGGGCAGGGCGACCGCATGCAGGAAGTGCTGAACAGCCCCATCGTGGGATCTCTGAAGGCCGACCTGAACCGAGCGGAAGCCAGGTTGCAGGAACTGTCGACACGCCTGGGCGAGAACCATCCCCAAGTGCTGGAAGCGCGTGCGAGTTCGCAGGAACTCCGCGTGCGGCTGGAGGCCGAAACCCGGCGCGCCATGGGCAGCGTGACGGTGTCCAACACCATCAACCGCCAGCGCGAGGCGGAGATCCGGGCTTCGCTGGACGCGCAACGCGCCAAGGTGCTGCGCATGAGGGCCGTGCGCGACGAAGGCCTGGTGCTTTTGCGGGACGTTGATAACGCCCAGCGCGCCTACGACGCCGTGCTGCAGCGCTTCACCCAGACCAGCCTGGAAAGCCAGACGACGCAGAGCAACGTCAACCTGCTGACACAGGCAGCGCCGCCCTTGAAGCCTTCGGCGCCGCGTCTTGTGCTGAACACAATCCTCGCGTTTTTTGGCGGCGGCTTGCTGGCCATCGGTCTGGCTATGGCGCTTGAACTAAAAGACCGCCGCATCCGTAATTTGGACGATGTCGTCGATACCCTTGGGCTGCCGGTCATCGGCTCTATGCCGCGCCCGGGTTCCAAGCTCAGCTTGGGCAAGCGTCCTTCCCTCATGCAGCAGCGCTTGATGGCGCCCCTGCCTGCACCTGCAAAGGCGGCGTGATGGCCAAGTTCCGAGATTCCGCAATCGAAATCGTTGACCCTGCGCCTGCCGGCAGGCCCACTCCCGCTGCGGCTCCTCCGCTGTCGTCCAACGCTACTGGCGCTTCAGGGGACGACCCGGTTATTGACCGCAGCATCGGCGACATCATTGCCGAACTGCGTAACCTGACAGCGGAGCAAGTAGAAAAGGTCCTTCAGCACCAGCGCGATACGGGCGTACGCTTCGGCGAAGCCGCCGTCGCGCTGGGCCTGGCCACCAAGGACGACGTGCTGTACGCGCTGGCGCAGCAGTTCCACTACCCCTATGCCCCAGAGGAAGACCAGCGCAAGCTGAATCGCGATTTGGTAGCGCTGAATGAGCCTTTCTCGCCGCGCGCCGAAAGCTTCCGGGCACTGCGCAGCCAGTTGATGATGAGGGTGTTCACTGAAGGCACGGTGCACCCAGCCATCGCCGTGATCAGCCCGGAGCCGGGCGATGGCAAGACTTACTGCGCCACCAACTTGGCCGTGACTCTGGCCCAGTTGGGTGGTCGCACGCTGCTGGTCGACGCTGACATGCGCGGTCCGCGGGTGCACGAAATCTTCAATATTAAGAACGCAGCGGGCTTGTCGGGCATCCTATCGGGCCGCGCCGACAAGCAGGTCATCCAGCAGGTGGCAGGTATTCCCAGCCTGTTTGTTTTGCCCGTGGGCACTACGCCGCCGAACCCACTGGAACTGGTGGAGCGTCCTGCGTTTGGCCTGCTGATCAGAGAACTCGTGAGCAAATTCGATCATGTTGTGGTCGACACGCCGGCTGCTTTGTACGGCGCTGACTGTGCGGTGATTGCTGCACGCTGTGGCGCTGCGGTCGTGATTGCTCGCAAAGACGCGTCGCGTGCTGATTCGTTACGCGAACTCGTAGCCTCGTTGTCGGGCGCGCCGGTCAAACTGGCCGGCGTTGTTTTCAACGAGTTCTGAAACTGCCCCGCGCTAACACGACAAGGCTGCCCAAACATGTCCAGTGTGATGCCGCGCCCCGTGGGCGCCGGTCCCGACCTGAATGCCCGCATTGCGATGGGTGCGCTGCTCGCGGGCTTCCTTCTGCTGATGGTGCCGACGGTCATGGATCTTGCCAGTCAGATCTGGCAGACGGACGAGCAGGGCCACGGACCGATCATCGGTGCGGTGAGCCTATGGCTCATGTGGCGGAGCCGCCAGCGCGTTATTGATGCGCCTTACCAGCCGGCAAATTTTGTCGGCGGCGCGTTATTCCTAGCCGGCATGGTTATGTACGCGCTGGGTCGCAGCCAGCAGATCATCCAGGGCGAAGTGGTGGGAATCTGGGCAGCCGCCATAGCTATGGTGTTGCTACTGCGCGGTACTCAAGCACTGCGGGTATGGGCCTTCCCATTCTTCTTCTTGATTTTTCTTGTGCCTTTGCCTGGTGTGCTGGTGCAGACGTTGACTATTCCGTTGAAAACTGCAGTTTCCTATGTTGCCGAATCGATAATGCATTGGGCGGGCTACCCAGTAGGCCGCAGTGGCGTGATTCTGACGGTGGGGCAGTACCAGTTGCTGGTAGCCGACGCCTGCGCTGGCCTGAATTCCATTTTTACATTGGAAGCGCTTGGCCTTCTGTACGCCAACCTGATGGGTTATACGAGCAAATTGCGTAATGTGTTGCTCGCAATACTCGTGCTTCCGATAGCATTTATTGCAAACATCGTGCGAGTGCTAATCCTGATCTTGGTCACCTACTATTTTGGGGACGAAGCGGGTCAGGGCTTTGTACACACTTTTGCCGGCATGGTGCTGTTTGGCGTCGGACTAGTGATGATGCTTGCGACTGACAGCATGCTCGGCCGCCTCCTGGGTCAAGATCACAAAGGTAGGGGCTCGAAATGACGACGGAAACGATGATCGCCCAAAAGCAGGTGCCGGTCAGTCTGCCTTGGTTGCGGGTGGTGGCGCTTGTGGTCGGTATGGTACTGTCCTTCGCCGCCGGGGAACTTCTCCGCCCAACCTTGCGCTTGGCGGAAATCAAACCGCCTATCCTGCTCGACAAGCAGATTCCAGAAGCATTCGGTGACTGGCGCGTAGACCCCAACGTGCGTCCTGTCGTGCCCGACCCCGGTTTACAGGCGATGCTGGACAGTCTGTATTCGCAGACGCTTGCGCGCACCTATATTAATCGTAAGGGTGAGCGAGTAATGCTGTCGATTGCCTATGGCAGCGACCAGAGCAATGAAGCCACGGCTGTACATCGGCCTGAGTTCTGCTATTCGGCACAAGGGTTTCGGGTACGCCAGACTGCAACTGAAACCCTCACTATCGGCCAGACTCGCGTGCCAGTGGCACGCATTCTTGCCCAACTAGGCCAGCGCAACGAACCGATAACTTACTGGGTGACGCTGGATGAGGCTGCGACGCTGCCCGGACTGGGCCGAAAGATTCAGCAGATTCGTTACGGCTTGAAGGGCGAGATTCCAGACGGAATGCTGGTCAGGGTCTCGAGTATTTCGGCGGATGAGTCGGCGGCGTTCCAGCTGCAGCAGGTTTTCCTCGAGCAAATGTATGCGGCAGTGCCATCAGAAGTTCGGGGTCGCTATTTCGGTGTGCGTCCGGCACTGTAGGCCTGCTGGTTTGAGCCTGCTTGCTCATTTCTCCGTCCTTGCCCATGGCCGAGCCACTACGGCCATTTTCCATTATGCAGGCCGACCAATTCGGCAACCCTCTAGCTACCGACAAAAACGGGCAGGGGGTTGACGGACAGGAGAGTGGAACAACGGGCGCGAATGCGCGCCTTCCGCCTACACGGCGGCGGACCGTGCTGCTGTCAATTTTTGCGTGTTCCCCCGTGTGGGGTTCTGAGCCCGGTGTGGGTTGGCGCTGGGCGCTCGAACTGTCTCTCCGGTTTCGCGTCATCGTCCTAACGCACGGTTTTTTTCGGGAGCAGATCGAGCAGCCCTTTGTGAGTGACCTGCTGAGCGATCCGAGGCGCGAGCTAGCATTCCATTACTTCACGCCGTTCAAGCTGGGTCTTCATCCGCATACACAACTGAACTCACGCGCTTACTACACTTTGTGGCAGTGGCGCGCGCGCGCAGTAGTTGCAGCACTATGCCGTGAAACTCCAATCGACCTCATTCACCACCTCACGTGGGGCACCTACCGATTTCCAGTCTTTCTGGGCGGCGCAGTCGTGCCGTTGGTATTGGGGCCACTTGGTGGCGGTGATGTTGCGCCCCAGCGCCTGTATGAGGGTTTGCCGACGAGGGAACGATGGCGAGAAGCGACCCGCGCTTTTTCCTTGCGACTTAGCCGGCTGGACCCTTTCACGCAGGCAGGTCTCCGGAGAGCAACGCTCATCTTCTGCAAGACCGAGGAAACGCGGCGGGCTATCGGCCCTGCGCATCGGGAGAAAGCTCATGTCGCGGCTGAGATCGGTGCCCCTGAGGTACCGGAATCCGTTCGTGCGCGCCTCCTGGCATCAGGGACTGATCTGGATCTCGCAACTGAATCACGCACTCCTGCCCAGCCGTTCAGGCTTCTCTACGCGGGACGCCTGATTGGCCTGAAGGGCGTGATGCTATTGCTGGGAACGATGAAGATACTCTGCGACCGAGGTCGGTCAGTGGAACTCTGGCTAGCCGGTGATGGCTCTTTGCGCTCGACTTTGGAGGAGCAGGTTCGCGCGCTGGGAATCGCGGCTCAAGTGAGATTCCTCGGGAGCCTAGAGCGCGCAGCGCTCATGGATCTCTATAGTGATGCCGACGTTTTCTTCTTTCCCAGTCTGCATGACAGCAGCGGTAACGTTGTGCTTGAAGCGTTATCACGTGGCCTGCCCGTTCTCTGCCTGGACTTGGGCGGGCCCAAGTACTACGTGAACCCGGAATGCGGGATCGTGATCGAGACAGCGGGTCTGCAGCGAACTGAACTCGACGCACGCTTCGCGGATGCGATAGAAAGTCTCATGGATGATCCGAAGCTGCACCTGCGAATGAAGCAGGCAGCAGTGGAGCACGCGTCAGTGCAGACATGGTCAGCCTGCGTGTGGGGTGTGTACTCGCAGATCGAGAAGACGCTGGCATGGTCCTCCAATTGAAACTACAGAAGGTGCAGCTCGGCAAGATCCGGCTGTGCCCAGTGTGGGCGCCGACTCGCGGTAGCAGGATGTGCGCTCGGACGCGCAAAGCATGGCTGCCGGGATGATCGCCAATCCTGTGGGTTCAGGACTTGTTTCCCGCCGTCATGTCTTCAGCACAGGGATCCTTCTTGCTGAAAACGTGCTTCGGCTGGGTCTAGTTGCAGGCATCTCGTTCTGGATAGCCAAAGCCCTGGGGCCAGCTGAGTTTGGGCTGCTGAACCACGCTTCGGCCATGGTGGGGGTGTTCTGGGTCTCTGCGATGCTCGGGCTGGAGACTCCGCTTACCACGCGCCTTGCCGCTTCGACGCAACCAGGCAAGGATCTGGGGAGTGCTATGGCACTGCGAGTCGCCGTGGGCATGCTGGCGGCCTTGCTGGCTATTTGTTTAGCCCTTCTGGTTACCAAGTCCGCGGACCGTGAGTCGATTCTTCTGATCGCCATCATCAGTATGTCGATTCCGTTATCAGCGCCCATTCTTTTGGATGCTTGGTTCAAATTACACAACGATGCGGTTCTGCCGGCACTGGCGCGACTTATGGCCACGCTTCTATCCTGCGGTGCCAAGGCAGCCTGTCTACTAATGGGTTGGGGCGTGGTGGCCCTGGCATGGACCGTGGTGCTGGAAGCCGTGCTGACCAGCATCTTTCTTTACTGGGCCTTCCGCCGCTCGCCCCGATGGGATGTATCGGCCTGCCTGAGTTGGCGTTGGCGGGACAGCACGGCACTGCTGCGTGATTGCATGCCCTTTTTTTTAAGTGCAACCATCACCGCGGTCTATATGAAAATAGATCTCATCCTCCTTGGGTACCAAGTTTCCAAGGAGGAGACAGGCATATATGGCCTAAGCATTAAGCTGGTGGAGGTGCTTTACCTCGTTCCCATTATCGTAGGCGATGTGCTCTATCCGCAACTCGTCAAGTACCAGAATAACGATCCTTCCGGAAATGCCCCGGCGCCTCAAGCCTTTTTCGATTTCACCGTAGCCGTCGCCATCGTCGCCACGCTGGTGGCGATAGCCACCGTACACTGGTTCGTGCCGGCTTTCTTCGGTGAACCTTACCGTCCAACGGTCGATGTCTTTCTGGTTCACGCCTGGGCCTGCGTAGGTATCGCCATGGCCCATGCGCGCTACAAGTGGATGGCGGCTTGCGGCCTTCAGCGGTTGGCGCCCTGGGTCACGCTCGTCGGCCTTGTGCTCACGGTTGCTGGCAATCTGCTGCTCGTGCCGCGATACGGTGCCATGGGTGCGGCTGCTGCTACGGCCTCGTCCTTTTTCGCCGCTGGGTGTCTGGCGTCTTTCGCCTTCCCTGCGCTCCGGCCGGCGGCATGGATGCAGGTCAAGGCCCTCTGGCCATGGATGCGCCTGTGGCGTGCAGCGCGGCTGCGGCCTGCTCCTCTGCCGACAGGGGGTCCTTGATGAAGGTGCTGTGCGCAGACTGGTTGCACTCGGGCGGGCCGCAGCGGGGCCGGGCGCCGCGGGCGTGGGCCGCATGAAGGTGATCATCCTGGTTACCGTGTACCGGCCGCAACTCGATGCGATAGAGACGGCATTTGTGACGCAAAACATGAAGATGCTGGCGGGCTTCGATGGTGCCTGGGTGATGCCGGAAACGTTGGATGCAAGCGCTTATGAGCAAATGGCGCCACACTTTAGGGTCGAGCGATTCCCAGCCGCATTTTTCCGGGGTATCGATGGCTACAACCGGCTTATGCTTTCCAGCGGCTTCTACGAACGATTCAACGCTCACGACTTCGCGCTAATCTGCCAGACTGATGCTTTGGTTTTGCGTAACAATCTTCGTGACTTTCTTTCGGCGGGCACCCACTACATTGGCGCACCCTTGCCGGACACTGTGCTGCCCCGCTACTACTTCCCGGGTTCGGGCCACCTCATGCGGGCGCTGCCCTGGCTGATCCCCTCCGTGAAACCGCGGGTGGGCAATGGAGGACTGAGCCTGCGCAGCATCCCTGCCTTTCAGCGCCTGCTGCAACAGGACGCCTTGCGCCTGAAGCTCTGGCGGTTGTACGAGGACCTATATTTTTCCTGCCGGGCCTGTGACCCGGCCTCCGGCTTTCTCGCGGCCGACGTCGCCACGGCGCGGCGCTTCTGCGTCGAAACCGAAGCCGGTGACTGGTTGCTTGACCCGCAGAAGCGACCTTTCGGCCTGCACAAGCCCCAAGCCTATGCGCCCCGCGCTCTGTCGAAGCTTCTGCTGGAGTTCGGCCACCCCGATGCGGCTGTTGAAGTACTGCGCAGCCTGCCAGCAACTCCCGGAAAAGTAGTTGCCCGTGCCTGAAGCGACCCTCACGTCCAATATCGTCGGGCCGTCCGCCCAGGCGTTCCCGGCGCTTGGCCGTGCGCTCGGGGCGCCCGTGTTTTCAGTAGCTACGCCCACGCGCAACGCCCTGCCGTACTTGAAGCGTTGTATCGGCTCTTTGCGGGGGCAGAACTTTCAGGCCTATGAGCATCTGGTGCAAGACGCCTGCTCCAGCGATGGCACAAGCGCTTGGCTGGCCACGCAGGGCGCCGCGGACGCTGCTCTGCGGCCTTGCACCGAGGCGGATTCGGGAATGTACGACGCCATCAACCGGGCTTGGTCGCGCTCGCAAGGGCAGATCCTTTCATGGCTGAACTCAGACGAGCAGTACTTGCCCGGGACCCTGGCCAGGGTGCAGGAATTTTTCGAATCCCACCCAGCGGTCGACGTGCTGTTTGCCGACTACCTTGTGGTGGACGAACAAGGGCATGCCGTGGCGCTGAGGCGCGAAATCCCCTTGCGGCGCTTTTACGTGGCCAACTCTTTTCTGAACGCCCAGTCCTGTACGATGTTCTTCCGGCGTCGGCTATGGGATAGCGGGGCCCTTAGGCTGGACACGCGCTACCGCTACGCAGCCGACAAGGAACTGCTATTGCGGTTGTTGGCGCAATCGGTAGAGGTACGCCACCTGCCCGAGCTGCTGTCGATCTTCGGCATCGATGGCTGCAACATGAGCACCCACGCCGGCATGGAGCGCGAAGCGGAGGAGATCCGCCTAGCCTATGGGGGCTTTCGGGTCCGCGCGATGCGTAGCCTGCCCTTGCTTTGCCGGCGCGTGGAGCGCCTACTGCGTGGGGCCTACGTGGCCAAGCCGCTGAGCTACCGCTTTGCCATCGACGAGGCGCCGAGATATGCGGAGTTCCAGGCAGTCGGCCTGGGTGGCCGCTATACGCTAGCGCGGCCGCGAGGGCGCGTCGAGAAGACCCGATTCTTAGATCCCAGCTGAAACGCCATTCGGCATTTGTGAGGCACAGTACATGGCAAGAACAATGATGTACGGGGAGGGGATTGACGGCCCCTCTGGACTGGTGGGGCGCGCCAAAGGGACGGGCCTGCGCTTCACCGAGTGGATGTTCCTGCTGGGCATAGGCTGGGCGTACTTCTTCAGCATCTCGAATCCGCTGTTCGGTATCCCGTTGCAAATCACGTTCCTGCGCCACGTTCCGCTCATGATGCTGATGCCAGCCCTGGCGTTGCAACTGGTGGGGGTAGGCCTGTATGCACGGCGTGTGAATATGGGCGGCATCCTCCTCGTGCTTTGGCCCCTTCTGTTGCTGGCAAGCTGGGTTACGGCTGGTTCGCTCTGGGCTAAGTACGTCGAGGAAGTCGACGACACCTTTCTCACCTTCGGCATCTACGCGCTTCTAGTACCCTTTTTTGCCATGGTGCCAGCTCGCCCCGAGGCTTTTAGGTCCTGGATCAAGGCCATCATCACCCTGTGGCTTGTGGTCGCGTTTGCCGCCCTGATTGGCGAACTGGCGCGCTTGCCCGAGTCTGAGAACCTGCATGAACTGGAATATCTAGTCGTTGCGCCTTTTCTGACGATGTGGTTCTTGCGGCCTGGCATCATTCTGAAGATTCTGGCGATCGTGCTGGTATTGATCGCCGTGATAGCGAACTACAAGTTGACTGGCTTCATCATCGCGGCGGCAGGCTTCCTCTACATCGCTGTTTACACCGGCTGGAAACGGCTGGAACGCAGCTGGCGTGCTTTCTATATCGTGCTGGCCATCACAGCCGCTATCGCTGTCTCCGGCGCGCTTGCCTTGGCGTATTTCGAATTCCGCGCCTTCCTGCCCAGCGGCAATCCTGAGGTACGCCTCAACCAGTACACCCAGGCCTGGCTGCAGTTTCTTAATTCGCCTATCTGGGGTTCTAGTTACTTGGACGGCTCCGGTGAAGGATACCGGGAGGCGAACCGCCTGTATAACATCCCTACCCATAGCGATGTGCTGGACCACCTGAAGCACGGCGGCGTCCTGGGACTGGGCCTGTTCCTGCTGGCAAACTTCCTGTTGCTGAAGACGTACATTTGCGCCGCCATTGCTACCAAGGGCGACCGCCTGGTGAACGCCTATTTCACCGGCATATCGATGTTCCATGTCGGCGCCTTCATCACCTTTTCACTCAACCCACTCTTGCTGAAGGGGCCTTATCTCGTAGTTATCTTCGGTAATCTCGGCCTCGCCTTAGGGCTTGCGCTCGCTGTTTCGAAGTCCGGGACTGAACGCACGCGATGACCGCGGTTGCTGGCGGGGCGCTGAAGCGAAGGCCCAATATCCTTTTCGTGCATTCGAGCGCGGAGCTCTACGGGGCCGACCGTATCCTGCTTGAACTGCTTGCCGGCTTGCGCGATGCCGGGCATGGGCTACATGTGGTGCTACCCAATCCCGGGCCGTTGCATGAAGAGATCAAAGTCTTGGGCGTCCCCGTGCAAACGTGCAACCTAGGTGTGCTGCGCCGCAAGTACTTCAGTGTGGCGGGCTTGACTAACCGCGCAGTGCGCATCTACGGGGCGGTGCGGCACTTACGTGGGCTCATCTCGCAGCAGGCTATCGATGTGGTGCATAGCAACACCACTGCGGTGTTCGCGGGTGTGATCGCCGCCCGGTTGAGCCACAAGCCCCATGTCTGGCACGTGCATGAGATCACCACGCGACCGCTGTGGTTTGCGCGACTGGTGTCTCGCTGTGTCGGGCGCTTCAGCGACAAGGCCGTCTTCGTTTCGCGCGCGACGCTTGAGCATATGTGCCAACTGAATCCCGCCCTGCGGCCGAAGGCCGTGCTGATATACAACGGCATCGATGAACGGCGCGCCACGGCGGGCCTGCCCGGTACGCTGAAATCTGAACTAGGCTGGGACGAATCGGCGACGGTGGTCGGCATGATCGGCCGCATCAACTGGTGGAAGGGTCAGGACAAGCTGGTCGACTGCGCCGTGCGGCTGGCCGCTACGCACCCTGGCCTGCGTTTCCTGATGGTGGGCGGCGTGTTCGACGGTGACGTCGCACGACGTGAAGAACTGCTTGCGCGCATTCAGGCTGCAGGCCTGCAGGATAAGGTGCGCGTGCTCGACTTCCGGCCGGAGATTGGGCCGGTGCTTGCTGATCTGGATATGTTCGTGCTGCCCTCGACCGAACCCGATCCGTTCCCCACCGTGGTGCTGGAAGCCATGGCGGCGGGGCGGCCGGTAGTCGCGTTTCGGCATGGGGGTGTCTGCGAGATGGTCGAGGACGGCATCACCGGCCTACTATGCAGCCCCTGCTCTGCGGAAGAGATGAGCGTGGCAATAGCCCGCCTTGCGGCTGACCCGGCAGCCGCACGGCGCATGGGGCAGGCTGCGCGGGTACGTATCGACATGCTCTTTAGCCGTGAGCAGTTTGTGCGGCAGTTTTCCAGTCTTTATGGTGAACTGGCACTGGCCTGAGATGACGTCACCGTATGCCTTTTGTTTGCTGCCTTCCACTACCGGCGTGGCCGTTCCGGGCCGGCTTCAAGGCCGTATTTTTCTGAGATGATCAAGCACCTGCGGATACTCGGCACTCGCGGCGTACCTGCTGCGCACGGTGGCTTTGAAACATTTGCCGAACAATTGGCATTGCATTTAGTGAAGCGCGGGTGGCGCGTCACCGTCTACTGCCAGGAAACCGGCTCGGGGCCCGTGGTGGAAGATCAGTGGCAGGGTGTGTACCGCGTACGCATCCCTGTGACATCCGATGGCGCCTCCGCGAGCATTTTGTTCGACTGGTATGCCACCCGGCATGCGGCAGGCCACCACGACCTCTGCCTCACCCTTGGCTACAACACGGCCGTGTTCTGCGCCTTGCTGCGAGTCCGGGGTGTGCCCAACCTCATCAACATGGACGGCGTCGAGTGGCGGCGTGCCAAGTGGGGCGCTCTGGCAAAGGCTTGGTTTTGGTTGAATGACTGGACCGGGTGCTGGTTGGGCAACCACCTCGTGGCTGACCATCCCGAGATCGCACGCCACCTCAGGTCACGTGGGGTGGCGCGCAAGACGACAGTCATCGCCTACGGTGCCTGCCAGGTTACTGAAGCGCCTACCGACCTGCTGCGGCCGCTTGGCCTGGAGCCTGGCCGGTTCCTAAGCGTAATCGCGCGTGCCGAGCCCGAGAATTCGCTGCTCGAGGTGGTGCGTGGTTTTTCCAGGTGCCCGCGCGGGCTGCAACTAGCCATCTTGGGCAAATACGAATCCGGCCAAAAGTACCATCAGGCCGTGCGTGCAGCCGCTGGGCCGGAAGTGAAGTTCTTGGGTCCGATCTACGACCAGCCACTTGTCCAGGCTTTGCGCTTTCACAGCCTAGCCTATGTCCACGGGCACCAGGTCGGCGGCACGAACCCTTCCCTCGTGGAAGCGCTCGGGGCCGGCAACGCCGTGCTCGCCCACGACAACGTCTACAACCGTTGGGTAGCGGGCGATGCCGGGATCTACTTTCAGGGTGAGGTCGAGTTCGACACCGCTCTCACGGCACTGCTTTCCGACCCGAATCGCTTGGCCGCTTTGCGGCAATCCGCCAGAGAGCGCTTTGCGAGTTCCTTTACCTGGAGTACGGTACTTTCGGAGTACGAGGCCCTACTCGAAAGCTTCCTTCCGCGCGCTAGTCATTGACCTGCGCGAGCGCGCGCCCTGCGGGCTCAGCGTCGGAAGGGTGAATCGGATCTAAGTAGCAACACAGTCTTACCTGGCAGCAGCACGAACGGCAGGCTCACCGGGCTGCCGTTGCCGTCCACGGCACTGCAGCCAGTTGGCCAGCCCAGCGCCTGGCAATCGATGCTGGTAATGGCGCCTTCGGAGCTCGACACTACACGTGCCCAGTCCTCCGTTTTGGCCATTTCATAGCCTGTCACTTCCTTTACAGACACGGTCTCGAACCTGAACAGCTTGCCAAGGGTCTCAAGTTGCACGTTCACGCGGGCCAGGGCGTTTTCCTTGGCCACAAAGAAAGACTCGTAAGCCAACCTCGCGCCGGGCTCGCCACTGCGTGGTGTATAGCCGACGAAGCCTTGCGCGTCTTGCATGCCGTCCCAGGGGCCGCCTTCGCGGCTAATGTAGGACGCGCCAACAGTGGCCACGCCGCTCGGAGGCATGATGGCTGTCCACCGGTACACGTAGGGCGTGCCGGTCTTTAGCGACAGGACCGAGCTTGCGAGCAGATCGCCCCGGTGCCCAGCCGCGAAGTTTAGGCAACTAGAAACGCAGGCTGTGGGGTTCGATTCAGGTACCGCCAAGAAGGTGAAGCTGCTGGGCGCCTGCCAAGTGCGCCACTGCGTCAGGCCGCCGGTGAAGGTGCTATTGGCTACCAGCTCTGGTCCGGTCACCGGCCGCACGGGCACGAAGCTCGCCGGGCGCTTCATTTCCCATCCGCTGCCCTGTTGGGCTAGCCATTCAGCGGTCGCGTACATTCGGTCTTCGCCCGCGCCGCGCACCCAGGCGAAATCCGCTACTGGGCCGTGTAACTCCAGGACCCTGTTCCTGCGGAAGTGATTTCGGCCTGGGGCTAGGGCATCCGCGCCTGCGCGCGCGTGCCAAAACCACAAGGCTTGTGCGATTTGCAGGTCAGGCAGACGGTTTCGGCCCGGGCGTGCCTGTACCACAGGAGCAATCTCGTTATCTTCGAATACGTTGCTCGTCATCCAGTCAGCGTCGTGATGACCCATGCTGGCCCACAACGCTACGCGTGAAGGCAGCCAGATACGATTGTTCCGGACGGTCGTTCGCGAAGCGTTGTGCAGAAAGATGCCGACCGGGGTGTTGGTGAGCAGGTTGTCTGCAATCAAGGCACCGTTAGAGAAGTCGTCAATGTAGATGCCAGCTACGAAATCGCTGGCGCCGAGCGCCATGCCCTCGAGGTTTGAACTTCCACCGGTGATGGTGTTTCCTGTCACCTGCGATGCCTGACCCGGCTGCATTCCTTCGCGGCCGGTCCACGTGTAGATCGCGCCGCAGTCTGTCAATCGGGTGCAGTAACCGGCGATGCGGTTATCCGCTACCTTGCTGCCATCGTGGCTCGAGAACATGATCCCAGCATATCCTGCGCCTTCAATTATGTTGCTCTCGATGTGGCCTGCAGGCCCAGCGGAAATGGCCGCAATCACATTGATCTGGTGATGCAGTCCGACGCCTGTATCGAGCACCCGGTTACGTGAGATGAGAGCGCCGCGCACATGGGTTGCTTCTATGCCGTATTGCCCGTTGTCGATGAAGCTGCCCTCTTCCACTCGGCTGATACCCGCCCCTTCGGTTAGTGGTGTCCACTGCTGCAGGCGCGCGCCTGCGACGGCATTGGCATGCGCATCTACGCGCTGAAGGCGGGCACCCGGCGAATTGGTCAACCGTAGCCCGGTGTCCCTTGCGCCATGCACTTCGATGTCGCGCATTTCCAGGTCCAAACTCTCGCTGACCACTAGCACTTCGTCCCGTACGCTGCCTTCGACCCGAGCACTGTTCACGTCCAGCTTCGCGAAGTCGGCTTGTGCCACGAAGTGCAGCGTCTGAGCGGCAGTGTCATGGAAGAACTCTCCTGCCTCGTCCAGCATCCACCGCTTGTCTTGCAACACGAAGCCCTGCCCGCTGCGCAGATCCCAGCGCGTTACTGCTTTCAGGAGCAGGTGTTGTGCGCTGGCCGATGCCACTTGGTGCGTTTCGATCATCCAGGGTTGGGTGCGGATCTGGATGGTCGCACCAGCCAGATCTCGCCCGGCCAGGGCCTGGGCATCGGCCGGTGTCAGCTTCAGGGCCCTGTTTGAATAAGCTAGCGCGGTGTCGGCAGCGGCCAGCAGCGCCATCTTGCGAGAATCACCTGATGTGTTGGGCCACTGCGCCGTGCGCAGCCTTTTGCCGTTGATGAAGAGTTGCGTGATCTTTGGGGTCCCGGCTGGCAGGCTCTTCGACCAAACGTCACCCGACTGGGCCCAACCCCCAGACAAGTCATCGGCACCGCTAAGACGGGCCTTTTGGGTCGAGCACTCCGGCCCGTACCCAGCAATCACAACGCCTTTGGCCAGTCGGCGCCCACCCACGCTCAATGATTCGCGCCACACCTGACCGCATCGCAGGTACAGGCCCTGGCCGGTGGCTAGCTGAACGGTAGAAGCCCGAGCCAAGGTGCGCCAGGGGCTGCTGGCGGCGCCGTTGTTGGCGTCGTTGCCTCGCACCGAATCGATGTAGTAGCCGGGCGCGCTATCTGGGGTAAGGATCCGCGTCTTGGATGCGTTCAGAGCCTGAGCAGTGGTCTCGTCGGTCTGCGTGGCGACAGTGACTGTCCCGCTGCTGTCGCTGGCTTGGATGATTGGATCGCTGCTGCCACCACAGGCAGACAGTGACACCAGCAGGGTGCAAGTGAGAAGCGCAGGCATGGGTGACCATCCATGTTGCAAGCACCGCCAAGGCTTTCTGAGGATCGATTCCATGAGACTTACCCGCGGCAGCAACCGAGGAATTTATAGAGAGGTCATGGTGATATCGGCCCCCCGCCAGGGGAGTGAGGTTCGCATGCGTAACAGACTGTCTGACAATTGCTGCGACTTGTAGCCGCAGCCAAGATCGACGAATCGTTGGTTCTTGAAGCCCTTCCGCCGTATGCAGAAGATGGAGCATGGGCTGCACTGCCCACCGGCGGGGGCCAGTCGCTATGTTGGGGCAATTGATCTGCTAGCTTGCACAAGGCATGGCTGGCGCGCGGCTTGCGCATGAATAGTAAGCGTGGCCCCAAGGCCCCCATTGACGTTTTGAACTCGGCGTGGCTCAGATGTCGAGCACGTGGCGCAGCATGTGGAACGGCACGCGCCACTTGCCGCCATCCCCAGTGCCGATGCTGGCTGTCTGCTGGTTGATCCGCACGACCACGCCGGTGATGCTTCTGCCTTCGCGGTCTGTGAACGTCACGGTGTCGCCTGGCTGGAACTCGCGTGCCTTGGTCGTTGCAGCGACTGGCTCCGGTGGTGGCACGTACGGCGCTTCGTTGTCCTGCCGCTCGGCCTCGGTGTAGCCCTGCATCGACACGCAAGGAATCTTCCAGGTTCGTTTCGTTCCCCGCTCCAGTACGGTGGCCTGGGTGTCTTTGAAGGCGATGATCTTGCCGCTTCGCATCTGGCCGTCGCGGAAGTCGACGAAGCGAACGGCCTGGCCAAGATGCAGTTCCGCGCGTGCCGCCAAGCCCCGACGGGGATCCGTGAGCATGCCTTCGATGATCGCCATGAGCTGGTACAGCTGCAGGCTGCTGGCGCCCTCCAGGGCTTCGATCATCCGCGGGTCGATGGCTTGCGCGTTCACGCCTGGATCCTCGGGCGGGTGTGGGTCACCGCCCCATGGTGCGAGGTTAGGCGGCCTTGGCACCCACCGTGTGTGGCTGCCCGGTCTGTCGCTGCGCCTGGCGTTCCCTCGTGATGTTCCACGGCAGCAATTCGTCGATGCGGTTGATGGGATGGTCTGCGATGCGGCCCAGCACTTCGCGAAGGTAGCCTTCCGGGTCCAGGCCGTTGAGCTTGGCCGTCTCCACCAGACTGTAGATCGCTGCGGCGCGCTGCCCGCCCGCGTCCGACCCCATGAACAGGTAATTGCCTCGCCCCAGTGCCACGCCACGCAGGGCCCGCTCGGCCGCGTTGTTGTCGATCTCGATGCGGCCGTCGTCGCAGTAACGAGTCAGCGCCTGCCAGCGCACCAGGGTGTAGCCGATCGCCTGGGCAAGCTCGGACTTGGCCGACACACGTCCGACCAGGCTGCTCAGCCACGCGTGCATGTCCGCCAGCAGCGGGCCCGCCCGAGCCTGTCGCTGCGCCCGCCGGATGTCGGGCGGCTGGCCGCGGATGTCCTTCTCCACCGCATACAGCGCGGCAATGCGTCGCAGCGCCTGCGCCGCCAGGCTGTCCTCGGCCTTGCCCGTGCTCAGGTACAGATCCCACCAGGGTCGTCGGGCGTGCGCCCAGCACGCCGCTTCCGTCACATGGCCCGCGTCGTACAGCCGGGTCCAGCCGGCATAAGCATCCGCCTGCAGGACGCCCTTGAACGCCTTGAGATGCCTTTGCGGATGTTCACCCTTGCGATCAGGCGAGTATTGGTACCAGGCCGCTGGTGCATCCTTCGATCCGGCAGGCCGGTCGTCGCGCACGTAAACCCACAGCCGGCCGGTCTTGGTCTTCCCCAAGCCCGGGCTGAGCACCGGCACCGGCGTGTCGTCGGCATGCAGCTTGGCTGCAGCCAGCGTGTAGCGACCGAGTGCGGCCACCAGCGGGTCGAGCAGTTGGTCGCCCTGGTCGACCCAGCCGGCCATGGTGGAGCGGTCGATCTCCACGCCGTCGCGGGCGTAGATGCCGCTCTGGCGGTACAGGGGAATGTGGTCGCAGTATTTGGAGACCATCACGTGGGCGATCAGGCCGGGCCCGGCGACACCGCGCGCAATGGGGCGGGTAGGTGCTGCGGCCTGGAAGATCGTCTGGCAGCGCGTGCACGCCAGCTTGGGCCGCACATGGCGGATCACCTTGAAGTGCGCCGGCACGTATTCGAGTTGCTCGGCGACGTCCTGGCCGATCTGGCGCAGCCGGCCCCCGCAGGAGGTACAGCCACAAGGCTGGCCGGCGGTGTCATGGTGGGCGGACGTGGCTTCGGGCCGATGGACCTGGGCGTCGCGTGGCAGGTGAGCCGGCAGACTGCGGTCGATGTCGGGCGCGTTGGCCGGCGCAGCTTGGGGTGCGACGGCTGCGGGAGCTGCTGGCACCGCAGCGCTGTCGATCAGGTTGATCTGTGCCGCGAGCTGTTCGCTGGAGGTGCCGAACTCGGCGCGCACGCGCCGCAGCAGTTGCAGCTTCAGCTTGTCGACCATCAACTTGAGCAGCGCCACCTCGGAGTCCCGGGCCTCGATGACGCGCAGCAGCGAGTCGATCGTGGGGGTCGGATGGGTGGGCGTCGACACAGGAATGAAGTGTGCGAGATGAGCACGCCAATGACCATCGGTGCTGCCCCGAATGCATTGCAATTACAACGTTATGCGGCCAGTTCCGGAGGCTGCGTTCTCACAGGCATACGCCAGTCAATGCCCTCCAGCAGCATCGACAGCTGGGCTGGCGTCAAGGACACGCCGCCCGAGGTGGCCTGTGGCCAGACGAAGCGTCCGCGCTCCAGCCGCTTGGCCAGCAGCATCAGGCCTTGGCCGTCGAACCACAGCACTTTGAGGATGTCGCCACGCCGGCCGCGGAACACGAAGACGTGGCCCTTGAACGGGTTCTCGGCCAGCGCCGTCTGCACCAGCGCGGCCAGGCCGTCGAAGCCTTTGCGCATGTCGGTGCGGCCGGCCACGATCCACACCTGGGTGCCCGAGGGAAGACCGATCATGAGACGTTGGCCAAGGCGCGCAGCACGGTGCGCAGGCTGGGTTCGTCGACCGCGCCGCGCAGGCGTACACGAGCCCCGTTGATCTCGAGCTCGATGCTGCCCGGAGGTACGGCGCGCAGCGGCGCCGCCGCAGGCAAGCGATCCACCATGGCGGCGCCCACCGGCGACTGCGTCACGGTGACGGGCAGCAGCACTGGCGCCGCTGCGTCGCCACCGTCCGGCAATTGAGACCGCAGATGCAGTCGTCGCCAGTTGAACAGGAGGTTGGCATTGATACCGGCTTCATGTGCGATGGCCGACACCGACGCGCCAGGCACCAGGATGCGCTCGACGAGTGCGCGCTTCATGACATCGGAATGCCGGCGACGCGTGTCTGGCCGCTTCGTGACTCGCATATCCATGTGTGCATCTATCGGTTACGCGCACACATCCAAGCGTGTGTGCGTCACCTGATCGTCCTCAGCACTTCAAGGCTGCGCAATTGGGCCTTGAGGCCACGCTTACCATGAATACAGCCTTCATTCGCCTATAAAGGAATTGGCTCAGGCAAGTCGACAGAAAAACACCCGGCCAGTAAGGTGCGCTATTTGTCGCAATTTAATCACTGCCTTCGGCGAGCAGAGACAGTGTATTGCCTGTCCATCAAACGCCGCAGCACCGATGCCGCATCGTTTCAGTGGGTCGTTATCGGCGACCCTACTTCAGAAAATCGAGATGATTCCGAAGCGTGTTTCTGCCAGAGAACACAAGTCATCAAGTGAGTTTGCGGAAGACGAAGTATGCGACGCCCTGAAACCTCTGCTTGCGCTCGATACGTAGTCTCAGCCAAGCGGCAGGCGCCATCCTCTTCAACAAGGCGCCCGCGCAGGCCTCGGCCAAGCCCACGCCGTATCTCGCCGCGAATCGAAGAGACGAAAGCTCTAGCCGACCCCAAGTTACGGACTCGAACCCTAACGGCTGGAACACCCTCTTGAAGGCTTGGGGCGAGATCAAAGTCAGATGCTCGGGCGGATAGAACCAGGGCGAACGGCCCGCTGAATAGCGCGTAAGCGCCGTACCTGCCTCCGGAGTGGACATGAAGAGGTAGCCACCGCGCTTGACCAGGGCAGCCAGCCGCGCAGCTGCGGCCTGGGTGTCGGGCACGTGCTCCATTACTGCCCAGCAAGTGACCACATCAAACTGCTTCACTATCAGTGCCGCTGGCAATTGGTCGTTCAGGCTGCCCTTCACGTAATCGATACCGTCGGCTAGGCAGCGTGGCTTCTCGAAGTCAAGCATGGTGGTGTGAAAACCATGGCCCGCGGCAATATTTGGAAAAGGGTTGTTGGAGCTGCCCACGTCGATCAGGCTGCCAGTATTGCAGTAGTGGCGCACTAGCCGCAGGTAGCGTTGTGCATACCGCTGTAAATTTCGTCCCTCGGACACCCCGCCACCCGAATAGGTGTCGTTGTAGCGGGCATAGAACTCAGCCAATTCCTCCATCCGAGGCAGCAGCGGCATGGACACCGACTCGCAAGCTGGACATTCGCCACCCCCCCAACTCTGTGCCAGCGTCAGCGTGCCGCAAAGCCGGCAAGGAAATAACTGTGTCATGGCAGCTGGTCCTTTCCAGGGCAGAAGCTACTTGTCATATTCGTCAGCCCCAGGCCCCTACGTCGCCAACTTTGCGAACTCCGCGTAAGCCAGCCGCAAACCTTTCCACAGTTGCGTCTGTGCAGACCAGCCTACACCGGCCAGCCGCCCCACATCCATCAACTTCCGCGGCGTCCCATCCGGCTTGCTCGTGTCGTAGACGATGCCGCCCTCATACCCCACCACCTTGGCCACCAGCCCCGCCAGCTCCGCAATGGTCACGTCCTCGCCCACGCCGATGTTCACCAGCGGCGGCTCGAAGCGTCCACTCACACTTTCGTCGCTGCCCAGCAGGGCCTGGTAGCCGTCGTCGGGCAGGTTCATCAGGAACACGCAGGCATCGGCCATGTCGTCGCTGAACAGGAATTCGCGGCGCGGCGTGCCGGTGCCCCAGACGGTGACCTGCGGCGCGCCCGCCAGCTTCGCTTCGTGAAACTTGCGCAGCAGCGCCGGGATGACGTGGCTGTTGGTCGGGTGGTAGTTGTCGCCCGGCCCGTACAGGTTGGTGGGCATGGCCGCCAGGTACTTCGTGCCGTACTGCCGGTTGTAGCTCCAGCACATCTCCACGCCGGCAATCTTCGCCAGCGCATAGGGCCGGTTGGTGGGCTCCAGCGCACCGGTCAGCAGGTCGCGTTCGCGCATGGGCTGCGGCGCCAGCTTGGGGTAGATGCAGCTGCTGCCCAGGAACAGCAGGCGCGTCACGCCGTTCAGCCAGGCCGCGTGGATGACGTTGGTCTGGATGGCCAGGTTGTCGCGGATGAATTCGGCCGGGAACGTGTTGTTCGCGACGATGCCGCCCACCTTGGCCGCCGCCAGGAACACGTATTCGGGCTTTTCGGCTTCGAAGAAGGCGCGGGTGGCGCGTTCGTCGGTCAGGTCCAGCTCGGCATGGGTGCGCAGCAACAGGTTCGTGTGGCCGGCCTGCTGCAGCCGGCGCACGATGGCGCTGCCCACCAGGCCGCGGTGGCCGGCCACGTAGATGCGGGCGTCGGTCTTCACGTGCTCACTCGTGGTAGTCGTAGGCCTGGAAGCCGGCCAGCTTCACCAGGCTGTCGCGCTTGGCGGCGGTGTAGTCGGCTTCCACCATCTCGCGCACCAGTTCGCTGAAAGGCGTGGTGGGCTCCCAGCCCAGCTTGGCCTTGGCCTTGCTCGGGTCGCCCAGCAGCGTTTCCACCTCGGTGGGGCGGAAGTAGCGCGGGTCCACCTTCACCACCACTTCGCCCACCTTGCACTTGGCCTTCAGTTCGCCGTTCACCGGCACCACCTTGGCCACGGTGCCGATTTCGGCTTCGCCTTCGCCCGTGAAGGCGATGGTGATGCCCAGTTCTGCCGCCGCGCGTTCCACGAACTGGCGCACGCTGTACTGCACGCCGGTGGCGATGACGAAGTCTTCGGCGTGGTCTTGCTGCAGCATCATCCACTGCATCTTCACGTAGTCGCGGGCGTGGCCCCAGTCGCGCAGCGCGCTCAGGTTGCCCAGGTACAGGCAGTCCTGCAGGCCCAGCGCGATGCGCGCCACCGCGCGTGTGATCTTGCGCGTGACGAGGGTCTCGCCGCGCAGCGGGCTTTCGTGGTTGAACAGGATGCCGTTGCAGGCATACATGCCGTAGGCCTCGCGGTAGTTCACCACGATCCAGTAGGCGTACATCTTGGCCACCGCATAGGGGCTGCGCGGGTAGAAGGGCGTGGTTTCCTTCTGCGGCACTTCCTGCACCAGGCCATACAGCTCGCTGGTGCTGGCCTGGTAGAAGCGCGTCTTCTTCGTCAGGCCCAGGATGCGGATGGCTTCCAGCAGCCGCAGCGTGCCGATGCCGTCGGCGTCGGCCGTGTATTCGGGCTGCTCGAAGCTCACGGCCACGTGGCTCATCGCGCCCAGGTTGTAGACCTCGTCGGGCTGCACCTGCTGCACGATGCGGATCAGGTTGGTGCTGTCGGTCAGGTCGCCGTAGTGCAGCGTGAAGCGCTGGTGGTCGACATGCGGGTCCTGGTACAGGTGGTCGATGCGGTCGGTGTTGAAGCTGCTGGCGCGGCGCTTGATGCCGTGCACGGTGTAGCCCTTGGCCAGCAGCAGTTCGGCCAGGTAGGCGCCGTCCTGGCCCGTGACGCCGGTGATGAGTGCGGTCTTGGTCATGTTGCTGCCAGCGCGCGGGCTGGCGTTTGCTTGTGCACCGCGGAAGATATCACTCGCGGGGCCCTCAGCCGGGTGGTGCCGCCGCCACAATTCACGCTTACCCTGTCGTACCCCTCATTCAGGCGCTACTCCATGAAAGTCACTGTCATCGGCACCGGCTATGTCGGGCTCGTCACCGGCGCCTGCCTGTCGGAAATGGGCAATCACGTCGTCTGTCTCGACGTCGACGAACGCAAGATCCGCCTGCTGAACGACGGCGGCATCCCCATCCACGAACCCGGGCTGAAGGAAATCGTCCAGCGCAACGTGGCTGCCGGGCGGCTGCAGTTCACCACCGACGTGGCCACTGCGGTGGCGCACGGCACGCTGCAGTTCATAGGCGTGGGCACCCCGCCCGACGAAGACGGCTCGGCCGACCTGCAGTACGTGGTGGCCGCGGCCACCAACATCGGCCGCCACATGACCGACTACAAGGTCATCGTCGACAAGAGCACGGTGCCCGTGGGCACGGCCGACCGGGTGCGCGAAGCCGTCACCGCCGCGCTGAAGGCGCGCGGGCTCGACATGGAATTCGCGGTCGTCTCGAACCCCGAATTCCTGAAGGAGGGCGCGGCGGTGGAAGACTGCATGCGCCCAGACCGCATCATCGTGGGCGCCGACGACGAACGCGCCGTGCTGCTGATGCGTGCGCTGTACACCCCCTTCATGCGCAACCACGACCGCCTGCAACTGATGGACGTGAAAAGCGCCGAATTCACCAAATACGCGGCCAATGCGATGCTGGCCACGCGCATCAGTTTCATGAACGAACTGGCGCTGCTGGCCGACAAGGTGGGTGCCGACATCGAACAGGTGCGCCGCGGCATCGGCAGCGACCCGCGCATCGGCACCCACTTCCTGTACCCCGGCACAGGCTATGGCGGCAGCTGTTTTCCGAAGGACGTGAAGGCGCTCATCCACACCGGCCGCGACAACGGCCTGGAACTGGGCGTGCTGCAGGCCGTGGAGGCCGCCAACGAACGCCAGAAACACGTGCTGGTGGGCAAGGTGGTGCAGCGCTTCGGCGAAGACCTGTCTGGCCGCTGCTTTGCGCTGTGGGGCCTGGCCTTCAAGCCCAACACCGACGACATGCGCGACGCGCCCAGCCGCGTCGTTGCCGAAGAACTGTGCCGCCGCGGTGCCACGCTGCGCGCCTACGACCCCGTGGCCATGGAAGAAGCCGCACGGGTGATGAAGCACCTGCCGCGCCTTTCTTTTGCCAAGAGCCAGGCCGAAGCCCTGACCGGCGCCGACGCGCTGCTGGTGGTGACGGAGTGGAAGGAATTCCGCAACCCCGACTTCGACCACATCAAGGCCACGCTGAAGCAGCCGCTCATCTTCGACGGCCGCAACATCTACGACCCGGTCCTGCTGCGCAGCCTGGGTGTGGAATACCACGGCATTGGCCGTGGCCTGAAGCGGGCTGGCACCGCCTGAGCGCCGATTGCTGCTACATTACACGGGTAGATTTGAGCAAGACAGTACTTGGTTTGACGGCACCCAGCCTTGCCGACCCCATTGGGGGCGGTTGCGATGGAACCCTTGATCGGTGATTTTCTTGGCCCGCTTCTGCACTGCGACAGCATGTGCTGCGCAGCAACCGTGAAAGGATTCCAACATGAACGCAACAGCAACCCAGACCGGCGTCGTCAAGTGGTTTGACGACGGCAAGGGCTTCGGCTTCATCACCCCCGACGGTGGTGGCAAAGACCTCTTCGCTCACTTCAGCGAAATCCAGTCGACCGGCGGCTTCCGCAGCCTGGCCGAGAACCAGAAGGTTCAATTCGAAGTCAAGCAAGGCCAGAAGGGCCCGCAAGCTTCGAACATCCGCGGCGTCTAAAGCGTCTGCAGGGGCCTTCGGGCTCCACCTGAAAAACGCAGCCTCGGCTGCGTTTTTTGCTTTTCGCTGCTCGGGTTTTGGTCGTTGCGAGCGACAGCCTTCGGCTCGTAGCGGACGTTGCACTCTGACTGGGTCCCGTGGGCTGGGCGAGCCGGGTGGCCCCCTCCGTTCATGTCCCCCGCCTGCGGCCGATCAGGTGC
>LNET01000080.1 GCA_001464055.1 Burkholderiales bacterium Ga0077543 | reverse complement strand
CCGAGCACCGCAGGGCAGTCGGAGCGCCAGCGGAGACCGCCTCAGCTAAGCGCCACAGCCAGCCCCGGCCCGCCTTTGCAAGGGGACCATGCAGGCACGGAGCGCACCGCAAACCAACGACCGCTCCGAGCCGCCAGCCGACCTTCGGTCAGTCCCGCCCGCCATCAGACGTTCGGCAAATCCGCCTGGGCCAGCAGCGGTGCCGTGGCGTCCTTGGGTGCCAGCAGCGGCGAAGCCAATCCGCCGGGCAGGGGCCAGTGGATGCCGATGGCCGGGTCGTCCCAGCGGATGCTGCGCTCGCAGTCCTTGGCGTAGACGTCGGTCGTCTTGTAGAGGAAGTGCGTGTCGTCTTCCAGTGCCAGGAAGCCGTGCGCGAAACCTTCTGGAACCCACAGCTGCCGGCGGTTGGCGGCCGAAAGCTCCACGCCCACCCAGCGCCCGAAGTGCGGTGAACCGGGGCGGATGTCCACCGCCACGTCGAAAGCCGCGCCCTGCGTCACGCGCACCAGCTTTCCTTGCGGGCTGGGCGGCAGCTGGTAGTGCAGGCCGCGCAAGGTGCCGGCCTTGCTGACGGAATGGTTGTCCTGCACGAAGGGCCGCGGCGCCGGCAGGCCCAGCCTGGCCAGGCCGGCTTCGAACTTGCCCAGGTGGAAGCTTTCCATGAACCAGCCGCGGTCGTCGCCGAACAGCGCGGGCTCGATGGTGACGACGCCGGGCAGGGCGGTGGCTTCGATGCGCATCAGTAGATCTTCTCGTTCAGCACCTGCTTCAGGTACTGGCCGTAGCCGTTCTTCAGCAGCGGTTGCGCCAGGCGTTCCAGCTGCGCGGCGTCGATCCACCCGCGGCGGTAGGCAATCTCTTCAGGGCAGGCCACCTTCAGGCCCTGGCGCTTTTCCAGCGTGGCGATGAACTGGCCGGCTTCCATCAGGCTGTCGTGGGTGCCGGTGTCCAGCCAGGCGTAGCCGCGGCCCATGATCTCGACGTCGAGTTCGCCCTGGCGCAGGTACTGTGCGTTGACTTCCGTGATCTCGAGTTCGCCGCGGGCGCTGGGCTTGATGCTGGCCGCGATGTCGCACACCTGCTGGTCGTAGAAGTACAGCCCGGTGACGGCGTAGTTGCTGCGCGGCTGCTTGGGCTTTTCCTCGATGCTCAGGGCACGCTGCTGGTCGTCGAATTCGACCACGCCATAACGTTCGGGGTCGTGCACGTGGTACGCGAAGACCGAAGCACCCAGGGTGCGGGCGTTGGCGCGCTGCAGCAGCGCGGCCAGGTCGTGGCCGTAGTAGATGTTGTCGCCCAGCACCAGCGCGCTGGGTGCGCCGCCCACGAATTGCCGGCCCAGGATGAAGGCCTGCGCCAGGCCGTCGGGGCTGGGCTGCACGCAGTAGCTCAGGTTCATGCCCCAGGCGCTGCCGTCGCCCAGCAGGGCCTGGAAGCGCGGGGTGTCCTGCGGCGTGCTGATGACCAGCACGTCGCGCATGCCGCCCAGCATCAGCGTCGACAGCGGGTAGTAAACCATCGGCTTGTCGTACACCGGCAGCAGCTGCTTGCTGATGGCCAGCGTGGCCGGGTGCAGCCGGGTGCCGGAGCCACCGGCCAGGATGATGCCTTTGCGTTGCATGTCTCGGGTTCCTCGTGCTTCAGCGGCCCAGGTGTTCGGTCAGCATGCGGCGCACGCCGGCTTGCCAGTCGGGCAGGCTCAGGCCGAAGCTCTGCTGCAACTTGTTCGTGGCCAGTCTCGAATTCAAGGGCCGCTGCGCCGGCGTGGGGTAGGCGCTGGTGGGAATGGGCTTCACCGCGCCGGGCGCCACCTTCAGCGCCACGCCGGCCGCACGCGCGTGTTCGATGACGAAGCGCGCATAGCCATG
This sequence comes from Burkholderiales bacterium Ga0077543, assembly GCA_001464055.1. GTDB lineage: Bacteria > Pseudomonadota > Gammaproteobacteria > Burkholderiales > Burkholderiaceae_C > Rubrivivax. Next base: position 10,988 of record LNET01000080.1, on the reverse strand, counting down.
CCAGCTGGTCTGGCCGCCGGCCGCGCAGTGGTAGGTGCCGGCCAGCGCCGGCTGGGCCAGCGTGCGCAGCGCTGCATGGGCGCTCACGTCGGCCAGCAGTTCGGCACCGGTGGGCGCGCCGATCTGGTCGTCGATGACGTTCAGCGCATCGCGCTCGGCCGCCAGCCGCAGCATGGTCTTGGCGAAGTTGCCGCCGCGTGCCGCATACACCCAGCTGGTGCGGAAGATGAGGTGGCTGCAGCCGCTGCCGCGGATCAGGTCTTCGCCTTCCAGCTTGGTGCGGCCGTAGACGCTCAAGGGGCCGGTGGCTGCGTCTTCGGCCCGGGGCTGGTCGCCGCTGCCGTCGAACACGTAGTCGGTGCTGTAGTGCACCAGCAGGGCACCGCTGCGCGCGGCCTCTTCGGCCAGCACGCCAGGGGCGGTGGCGTTGATGGCGCGGGCCAGGTCGGGTTCGCTTTCGGCCTTGTCGACGGCGGTGTGGGCCGCGGCATTCACGACCAGGCGCGGCTGCACGCGGGCCATCAGGGCGCGCAGGCTGTCGGGCTGCGAGAAGTCGGCCTTCAGCTCGCCCGGCGTGTCGAAGTCGCAGGCGGTAACCCAGCCCAGCGGGGCCAGCGCCCGCTGCAGCTCCCAGCCCACCTGGCCGCCGCAGCCCAGAAGAAGGATGTTCATCGTTCGCTGTAGTTCGTTGCCAGCCAGTCGCGGTAGCCGCCGCTCTGGATGTTGGCCACCCAGTCGCCATGGTCCAGGTACCACTGCACGGTCTTGCGGATGCCGCTGTCGAAGGTCTCGGCCGGGCGCCAGCCCAGTTCACGTTCGATCTTGCGGGCGTCGATGGCGTAGCGGCGGTCGTGGCCCGGGCGGTCTTTCACGTGGGTGATGAGCCTTGCGTACGGGCCCGCGGGACTGGGCCGCAGTTCGTCCAGCAGCGCGCACACGGTGTGCACGATCTCGATGTTGGCCTTCTCGTTCCAGCCACCGATGTTGTAGGTTTCGCCCAGCCTGCCGCCAGCCAGCACGGCGCGGATGGCGCTGCAGTGGTCGGTGACATACAGCCAGTCGCGCACCTGCCGGCCGTCGCCGTACACCGGCAGCGGCTTGCCGGCCAGGGCATTGACGATCATCAGCGGGATCAGCTTTTCGGGGAAGTGCCAGGGCCCGTAGTTGTTGCTGCAGTTGGTGGTGACCACCGGCAGCCCGTAGGTGTGGTGCCAGGCGCGAACCAGGTGGTCGCTGGCGGCCTTGCTGGCGCTGTAGGGGCTGTTGGGTTCGTAGGGGTGGGTCTCGGTGAAGGCCGGGGCGTCGGGCCCCAGGCTGCCGTAGACCTCGTCGGTGCTGACATGGTGGAAGCGGAAGGCCAGGCGTTCGTCTGCGGGCAGCGCCTGCCAGTGGGCACGGGTGGCTTCCAGCAGCGTGAAGGTGCCTTCGACGTTGGTCTTGATGAAGGCGCCCGGGCCGTGGATGCTGCGGTCGACATGGCTTTCGGCCGCGAAGTGCAGCACCGCGCGCGGCTTGTGCGTGGCCAGCAGCGTGTCGACCAGGGCGCGGTCGCCGATGTCGCCCTGCACGAACACATGCCGTGCATCGCCCTGCAGCGAAGCCAGGTTCTGCAGGTTGCCGGCGTAAGTGAGCAGATCCAGGTTGACGACAGGCTCGTCGCGGGTCTGCGGTGAGGCCAGCCAGTCCAGCACGAAGTTGCTGCCGATGAAGCCGGCTCCGCCGGTCACAAGAATGGTCACTTGGCTACCCGCCCATATGTGTCTTCGAAGCGCACGATGTCGTCTTCGCCCAGGTAGCTGCCCGACTGCACCTCGATGATTTCCAGCGGCAGCTTGCCCGGGTTGCGCAGCCGGTGGGTGGCGCCCAGGGGGATGTAGATGCTCTGGTTCTCGGCCAGCAGCACCACCTTGTCGTCGACCGTCACTTCGGCCGTGCCGCTGACGACGATCCAGTGCTCGGCGCGGTGGTGGTGCATCTGCAGGCTGAGTGATCCACCCGGCTTGACCAGGATGCGCTTGACCTGGTGGCGCGGGCCGCTGTCGACGCTGTCGTACCAGCCCCAGGGGCGGTGCACCTTGCGGTGCAGGGCCTGTTCGCCGCGCTGTTCCACGCCCAGCTGGGCGACGATCTTCTTCACGTCCTGGCTGTGTTCGCGGCTGGCCACCAGCACGGCGTCGGGTGTTTCCACCACCACCACGTCGTTCAGGCCCACGGCGCTGACCAGCCGGCTGGTGGCGTGCACCAGGGTGTTGTGGCTGTCCTTGACCATGACGTCGCCGACGCTGGCATTGCCGTTCGCGTCTTTCGGCGCCACCTGCCACACGGCTTCCCAGGCGCCCAGGTCGTTCCAGCCGGCGTCCAGCGGCTGCATGCGGATGTCCAGCGCGCCGGGGCATTTCTCCATCACGGCGTAGTCGATCGATTCCGAAGGCACGGCCGCGAATTCGGCCTTGCCCGGACGCACGAACTTGGCGTCGGCCGAACGTGCGGCCCAGGCCAGCCGGCAGGCGGCGGCGATGTCCGGGCGGAAGCGTTCCAGTGCCGCGATCCACACCGAGGCCTTCAGCACGAAGATGCTGGCGTTCCAGTAGTAGTTGCCGGCGGCCAGGTACTTCTGCGCGGTGGCCAGGTCGGGCTTTTCGACGAACTGCGCCACCAGCTGTTCGGCGCCTGCGCCTTCGGCGCGGATGTAGCCGTAGCCGGTTTCAGGCTGGGTGGGCGTGATGCCGGCAATCACGATGGCGCCTTCGGCGGCCTGCAGCACCGCAGCCTGCAAGGCCTTGATGAATGCGGCTTCGTCCTGGATGGTCTGGTCGGCGGCCGTGACCACCAGCACCGGGTCGGCGCCGCCTTCGGCCGCCTGCATGGCCGCCAGCATCATCGCCGGCGCGGTATTGCGGCCCACGGGTTCCAGCAGCACGGCGGCGGGGTCGACACCGGTTTCACGCAGCTGGTCCAGCACCAGGAAGCGGTGTTCCTCGTTGCCGACGATCAGCGGCGCCTTCAACGCCTGGCCGGGTGCGGCCAGCCCCTGCAGCCGCGCCACCGCCTGCTGGAACAGGCTGGTGTTGCCCGACAGCACCAGGAACTGCTTGGGGTAGGCAGCGCGCGACAGCGGCCACAGCCGGGTGCCGGAACCACCGGCCATGATCACGGGTTGTACGGCAAGGCTCATGGATTGAATCCCTTGGGATGGGTGGATTGCCAGCGCCAGCTGTCGGCGCACATGCGGGCCAGGTCGTGGCGCGCCTGCCAGCCCAGCAGGCTGCGCGCCAGCGCCGGGTCGGCGTAGCAGGCGGCCACGTCGCCCGGGCGCCGCGCTGCCACGCGGCAGGGCACTTCACGGCCGCTGGCCTTGGCGTAGGCGGCCACCACGTCCAGCACGCTGTGGCCACGGCCTGTGCCCAGGTTCACGGTCAGCGAACCGGGGTGGCTGAACAGGCGCTGCAGGGCCGCGACATGGCCTTCGGCCAGGTCGACGACGTGGATGTAGTCGCGCACGCCGGTGCCGTCGGGCGTGGGGTAGTCGTTGCCGAACACCGTCAGCTCGGGCCGGCGGCCCACGGCCACCTGGGCCACGTAGGGCATCAGGTTGTTCGGCGTGCCGCGCGGGTCTTCGCCGATCAGGCCGCTTTCGTGCGCGCCGACCGGGTTGAAGTAGCGCAGGATGGCGGTCTGCCAGGCGGGGTCGGAAGCGCCCAGGTCGCGCAGGATCTGCTCGCCCATCAGCTTGGTCTGGCCGTAGGGATTGGTGGCCGACAGCCGCGCATCTTCGCGCAGCGGCAGGGTTTCCGGGTCGCCGTAGACGGTGGCGCTGGAACTGAAGACGAAGCGGCGGCTGCCGTGGCGCTGCATCACGCGGCAGGTGGTCAGCAGCCCGCCCAGGTTGTTGCCGTAGTAGGCCAGCGGCATGGTGGTGGATTCGCCCACCGCCTTGAAGGCCGCGAAATGCACGGTGGCGTCGATGCGGTGGCGCTGGAACACACCGGCCAGTGCGGCTTCGTCGCACACGTTCACCTGCTCGAACACCGGCGTGCGGCCGCTCAGGGCTTGCAGGCGGTTCAGCACTTCGGGCGAACTGTTGGAAAAGTCGTCGATGCCCACCACCTCGAAGCCGGCGGCCAGCAAGGCCAGCCAGGTGTGCGAAGCGATGTAGCCGGTGCTGCCGGTCAGCAAGACAGTGGTCATGGGCCGCGGTGCCGCGCTTACTGCAACGTGAACTGCGCGTAGCAACTGGCGATGTTGGCCGAGTAGGCTTCGTTCAGCGCCGGGTTGCTGTTCCTGCCACGCTTTTCGTGGCTGGCCTGGCAGCCCACCGTCAGGCTGCGCAAGGGCACCCAGCGCAGGCCCAGGGTGAAGACTTGGCCGTTGTCGGTGCCGCGAACGCTGCCGGTGAACTGGTCGGCGCCGTCCAGGTTCCGCCGGTAATGCTGGGCCGATGCACTGGCGACGATCTTGCCGGTGACGTCGTAGTCGGCGGCCAGGCGCAGGGTGTCGGTGGACTGGCTGAAGGCGGTGGTGGCCAGGTCGGAATTCTGGCCCGTGTCGCGCGCCAGGCGCAGGTTGCCACGCAGGCGGCCGCCCGGGTTCCAGGTCCAGGCCAGGGCGCCGCTGGCGCCCTCGAAGTCGCGTTCGGCGATCTGGTCGTAGCGGGTGCGGCCCTGGCTCAGGGTGGCGTCCAGCCGGCTTGCGCCCGAAGGCACCCAGATCACGTTCAGGTCGATGTTGTCGCTCTGGCGCGTGTCGCGCGGGTTGGCCTGGCTGATCAGCAGGTTCGGGTAGTCGACGCGGCCGCTGCGCAGCGACAGCGCCACGCTGGTGGCGCCACCCAGGCGATAACGCAGGCCCAGCGAACCACCGCGCTGCGAGTACTCGGCGTACGAGGCGCTGGCGGATTCGTAGCTGAGATTGTTCCAGTTGACGCCGGCTTCCAGCGACAGCGGCCCGGCCAGGCCCAGCCGCACCGTGGCCCCGAAGCGTTGCGAGTCTTCGGCATTGCCGCCGTCGATGAACTGGCCGAAGCGGTCGCGCAGGTCGGCACGCTGGGTGCGGTCGGCGCCGAAGTTGACCTGGCCCGACAGGTTGGCGATCGTCTCCCAGCTCAGGCCCAGGTTCAGGCCAAAGCCCGCACTGTTGAAGTCCTTGTTGTCGGCGTAGCGGTTCGAGCGCAACGACGCGCTGCCCGACAGGCGTTGGCGGCCGAAGCTCTGGTCGACACCGGCCACCAGGGCGGTGCTGGAGATGATGTCGGTCTCGCTGCGACCCGGGGGCGCCACCTGGTTGTCGCGCAGGCGCAGCAGGTTCGATTCATGCGTGACGGTCTGCGCCACCCCGATGTAGTACGGGCTGCTCTGCGCCTGCGCGCCGCTGGCGCACAGGAAGGAAAGGCCCACGAGCGTGGCCAGGCCGCGGATCTGACGGGGGTGTTGAACGGGTCGCATGCACGGTCCCTGTAGGTAGGTGGTTGGCTGCCGCTCAGTAGGCGTGCCGGTCGAAGAACACCAGCTTGATGGTGCGGGCGATGATCTGCAGGTCCAGGCCCAGCGACCAGTTGCGCAGGTACTCCAGATCGTATTCGACGCGTGCCTGCATCTTTTCGATGGTGTCGGTCTCGCCGCGGTGGCCGTGGATCTGGGCCCAGCCGGTGATGCCGGGCTTGACCTTGTGGCGCACCATGTAGGCCTTGATCAGCTGGCGGTACTGCTCGTTGTGGGCCACCGCGTGCGGGCGCGGTCCCACGATGCTCATGCGGCCCTGCAACACGTTGATGAACTGCGGCAGTTCGTCCAGGCTGGTGCGGCGCAGGAAGGCGCCGAACGGGGTGATGCGGGGGTCGTCCTTGGTGGCCTGCTTGACGACGGCGCCGTCGTCCTGGGTGCGCATCGAGCGGAACTTGTAGACGATCACTTCCTTGCCGTCCAGGCCGTTGCGGCGCTGCTTGAAGATGGCCGGCCCGGGCGAAGTGACGCGCACGCCGATGAAGATGGCCAGCAGCAGCGGCGAAATCAGCACGGTGATGAACAGGGCCAGGATGAGGTCGGATGCGCGCTTGACGAGCCGGTTGGTGCCGGTGAAGGGTGTTTCGCACAGGCCGACGACGGGGATGCCGTTCATGTCCTGCAGCCGGCCCTGGATGATGCTGATGCCGAACACGTCGGGCACGAAGAAGACGCTGGCGGTGGTGCCCTGCACCTGTTCCATCAGCTCGACGATGCGCGGCTGGCTGCCCAGCGGCAAGGTGATGTAGACCTCGTTGACGCCGTGTTCGCGCACGTAGCTGGCCACCTGCCGTAGATTGCCCAGCCGGGAGCCGGCGGCGTCGACGTCGACACGGTCGTCGGTGCGGTCGTCGAAATAGCCCAGGAAACGCACGCCGATGTCGCCCTGGGCTTCGAACGCCCGCGAGACCTTCACGCCCAGCGCGCCTGCGCCCACGACCACGGCTGCGCGCCGGTTCTCGGGCATGCTGGCAACACGCCGCAGCAGCGTGTTGCCCACGAACACCGCGGCAAACTGCAGCAGCGGCGTGGCCAGCGCCCACCACATGAGGATTTCGACCTTGAACAAGCCCAGGCTGCGTGTGGCATAGCCGCACAGCAGCAAGATGAACACCAAGCTGAGCCAGCTGGTGGTGATGTCGACCGCGGCGTTCAGCGGGCGGTCCCAGAAACGGTTGCGGCCAGGGAAGGTCAGGGCAAAGATCAGCAGGCACAGGGTCAGGTCGGACCTGACGATGGGCTCGTCGAAGAGCCAGGAAACCCCCAGGAACGTCGCGACCGTGATCGTCGGCTCCAGAAACGCGGCCACGAGCGAAGTCACCGACTGCGGTGCGCTGTAGAAAGTTCTCTTGTAGGCTCGGTCTTGGAACATGGGTCGCGTTCAGGCACCGCCGGGAGGCGATGACGGCCAGGGTGGTCGCTTCGAAAAAGAAAGAAGCGTGCCGGTCTGGGCCCAACAGGAAACCCAACCTCGAGCAAAGCTCGTCGGGATTCTCGCTGAAAGCGCCTGGGCTTCATCAGGCCGCGCTGGCACACCTTCGCGGGGGGTGCTGCCTACAATCGCGCAATGTTGCACACACTCCATTCGATGCTGGCGCCGTCGGTCGTCGAGCGCCTCACGCTCGTCATCAACCACGTGCTGGGCGGCGAGGTGGCGGCCACCGAGCGGCTGCGCCCGCACGCTGGTCGCCGCATCGAGCTGCGCTTCACCGCCTGGCCTTCGCTGCTGCCGGCGCCTCCGGCCCTGGTCTGGCGCGTCACGCCGGCCGGGCTGCTGGAATGGCAGGGCATGCAGCCCGAACCCGGTGCCGACCTGCAGGTGCGCCTGGATGCGGCCAACCCGGCGGCGCTGATGGCCCGGCTGCTGGCGGGCGAGCCCCCTTCGCTGCAGATCGATGGCGACGCGCAGCTGGCAGGCGACATCAACTGGCTCTCGCAGAACCTGCGCTGGGACGTGGCGGCCGACCTGGAGCGCCTGTTCGGCCCCGCCGTGGCGCAGCAGCTGCACCGCGTGGGCCAGGCGCTGGGGGGCGCCCTGCGTGCCGCCGTGCGCGGTGCCCAGGGCCTGGGCGAGCGCCTGCGTCCCCGCGCGCCGGAATGAACTGCGCGCGGCACGCGCGGGGTCGGCCGTGAGTTCCGGGCGCGCGCGGGGGGGCGAGTGAAGCACTTCGGCCGCCTGGTCTTCATCGTCGTCACCGTCCTGCGGCTGGGCCTGGACGAGGTGGCGCTGTCGGCGTTTCCGCAGCGCTGGGTGCGCCTGCTGGTGCGCGTCGTCACCGTCGGCCGCAAGCTCGACGCCCCCCGTGGTGAACGCCTGCGGCAGGGCCTGGAAAGGCTGGGGCCGATCTTCGTCAAGTTCGGCCAGGTGCTGTCGACGCGGCGCGACCTGATTCCCCTGGACGTGGCCGACGAACTGGCCAGGCTGCAGGACCGCGTGCCGCCCTTCCCGGCCGCGCAGAGCCGCGCACTCATCGAGAAGGCCTTCGGCAAGCCCATTGAGGCCATCTTCGCCAGCTTCGACGCCGAGCCCGTGGCCAGCGCCTCCATCGCCCAGGTGCATTTCGGCGTGCTGCACGGCGGCCGCGAGGTGGCGGTGAAGGTGGTGCGGCCGGGCATGCTGAAGGTCATCGACCAGGACCTGAGCCTGCTGCACACGCTGGCGCGCTGGGTGGAACGGCTCAGCGCCGACGGCAAGCGGCTGAAGCCGCGCGAGGTGGTGGCCGAATTCGACGGCTACCTGCACGACGAACTGGACCTGGTGCGCGAGGCCGGCAACGCCGCGCAGCTGCGGCGCAACATGGACGGTCTGAACCTGGTGCTGATGCCGGAGATGGTGTGGGAGCTGTGCACCCAGGGCGTGATGGTGATGGAACGCATGAAGGGCGTGCCCATCAGCCAGATCGACCGCATCCGCGAAGCGGGCGTCGACATCCACAAGCTGGCCCGCGACGGCGTCACCATCTTCTTCACCCAGGTCTTCCGCGACGGCTTCTTCCATGCCGACATGCACCCCGGCAACATCCAGGTCAGCCTGGACCCGGCCACCTTCGGCCGCTACATCGCCCTGGATTTCGGCATCGTCGGCACGCTCACCGATCGCGACAAGGAATACCTGGCCTACAACTTCCTGGCCTTCTTCCAGCGCGACTACAAGCGCGTCGCCGAACTGCACATCGAAAGCGGCTGGGTGCCCGCAGGCACGCGCGTGGACGCGCTGGAAAGTGCGATCCGTGCCGTGTGTGAACCGCAATTCGACCGGCCCCTGAAGGACATCTCGCTGGGCCAGGTGCTGATGCGGCTGTTCCAGACCAGCCGCCGCTTCAATGTCGAGATCCAGCCGCAGCTGGTGCTGCTGCAGAAAACCCTGCTCAACATCGAAGGCCTGGGCCGGCAGCTCGACCCCGAGCTCGACCTGTGGACCACGGCCAAGCCCTTCCTGGAACGCTGGATGAACGAACAGATCGGCTGGCGCGCGCTGCTCAACCGGATGAAGACCGAAGCGCCGCGCTACGCCCAGCTGCTGCCCGAACTGCCGCGGCTGCTGCACGGCGCGCTGCAGCAGCAGTCGCGGCCGCAGGAATCGCCGGCACTGCTGGCCCTGCTGGCCGAACAAAGGCGCACCAACCGGCTGCTGCGCACCATGCTCTGGCTGGCGGCGGGCTTCGTGCTGGGTTTGCTGGTCACGCGGTTCATCGTCCATCGGCTGGGCTGAAAAGCGATGGCCCGCCTACAATCGCGGGTTTTCCATCGAATTTCCTCTCCTCCATGCCCATCTACGCATACCGTTGTGCCACCTGCGGCCATGCGCAGGACGTGCTGCAGAAGATGTCCGATCCACTGCTCACGGTCTGCCCGGCCTGCGGTGCCGCCACCTATGAAAAGCAGGTCACTGCCGCCGGATTCCAGCTGAAGGGTTCGGGCTGGTACGTGACCGACTTCCGCGACGGCAACAAAGCCGCGCCCGCCAAGAAGGACGGCAAGGACGGCGAAACCGCCCCGGCGCCGGCGGCCGACGCGGCCCCGGCCCCGGCCCCCGCTGCCGCCCCGGCCAGCAGCGACAAGCCTGCCGCAGCGGCGGCGGCTGCGCCCGCTGCTGCCCCGGCCCCGGCCCCGGCATCCACGCCACCACCCGCGCCTTCGGGCAGCGGCCGCTGACACCGCCAGGCTGCCGCGCGTGAAGAAATACCTCGTCGCCGGTCTGCTGGTGTGGCTGCCTCTGGCCATCACCATCGGCGTGCTGACCTGGCTTTACGACGCGCTCAACGGGGTGTTCGCCAGCGTGCTGTCGGCATCGCAGGCGGTGTTGCCTGTCGAGGCCGCCACCAATCTGGAGCGGCTGAAGAACATTCCGTTCCTGGGGGTGGCTGTGCTGGCCCTGGTGCTGCTGCTGACCGGCATCTTCGCGGCCAACATCTTCGGCCAGTTCTGGCTGCGCCAGTCAGACCGCGTGATCAGCCGCATCCCCATCGTCAAGAGCATCTACAACTCGGTCAAGCAGGTCAGCGACACCCTGTTCTCGACCAACGGCAACGCTTTCCGCGAGGCCGTGCTGGTGCAGTACCCGCGCCAGGGCTCGTGGACCATTGCTTTCGTCACCGGCCGCCCGGGCGGCGAAGTGGCCGAGCACCTGGCCGGCGACTTCGTCAGCGTTTACGTGCCCACCACGCCGAATCCGACTTCGGGCTTCTTCCTGATGATGCCGCGCAGCGACGTGCTGCGGCTGAAGATGAGCGTGGACGAGGCGCTGAAGTACGTGATCTCGATGGGCGTGGTCGGCCCGGCCACCGCGTCCCAGCCGGCGCTGGCCGCCGCGGCGCGAAATTGACGGGGCTGGCCCGGCCCGGCAGCCGGCCAGTCCTGACGGGTTGCACCGCGCAGCCCGCCCCCGTCAGCGCCCCATCAGCACCCCTGTTTTTCCTTGAATCCATTCCGGAGCGATTCCCATGAGAACCACCTACTGTGGCCTTGTCACCGAAAAGTACCTGGACCAGACCGTCACCCTGATGGGCTGGGCGGGCCGCCGCCGCGACCATGGCGGCGTCATCTTCATCGACCTGCGTGACCGCGAAGGCGTGGTCCAGATCGTCTGCGACCCCGACCGCGCCGCGATGTTCGCCACCGCCGAGAGCGTGCGCAACGAGTTCTGCCTGAACCCGCCCGGCCGGCACCGAGAACGCCAGCCTCACCAGCGGCAAGATCGAAGTGCTGTGCCTGGAACTGGAAGTGCTGAACCCCAGCGTCACGCCGGCCTTCCCGCTGGACGACGACAACCTCAGCGAGACCGTGCGCCTGACGCACCGCGTGCTGGACCTGCGCCGCCCGCAGATGCAGAAGAACCTGATGCTGCGCTACCGCGTGGCCATCGAGGTGCGCAAGTTCCTCGACGAGCAGGGTTTCATCGACATCGAAACCCCGATGCTGACCAAGAGCACGCCCGAAGGCGCGCGCGACTATCTCGTACCCAGCCGCGTGCACGACGGCCAGTTCTTC